>NZ_JBJQLG010000001.1:0-713125 GCF_046486495.1 Escherichia sp. WS3227_2 | reverse complement strand
AAGACGACGACGTTGATAGGCCGGGTGTGTAAGCGCAGCGATGCGTTGAGCTAACCGGTACTAATGAACCGTGAGGCTTAACCTTACAACGCCGAAGATGTTTTGGCGGATTGAGAGAAGATTTTCAGCCTGATACAGATTAAATCAGAACGCAGAAGCGGTCTGATGAAACAGAATTTGCCTGGCGGCCTTAGCGCGGTGGTCCCACCTGACCCCATGCCGAACTCAGAAGTGAAACGCCGTAGCGCCGATGGTAGTGTGGGGTCTCCCCATGCGAGAGTAGGGAACTGCCAGGCATCAAATTTAGCGTGCTGATATGGCTCAGTTGGTAGAGCGCACCCTTGGTAAGGGTGAGGTCCCCAGTTCGACTCTGGGTATCAGCACCACTTTTTAGGTTAAAGTTCGGCAGATTAGAAAAGAATTTGTCTGGCGGCAGTAGCGCGGTGGTCCCACCTGACCCCATGCCGAACTCAGAAGTGAAACGCCGTAGCGCCGATGGTAGTGTGGGGTCTCCCCATGCGAGAGTAGGGAACTGCCAGACATCAAATAAAACAAAAGGCTCAGTCGGAAGACTGGGCCTTTTGTTTTATTTGTTGTTTGTCGGTGAACACTCTCCCGAGTAGGACAAATCCGCCGGGAGCGGATTTGAACGTTGCGAAGCAACGGCCCGGAGGGTGGCGGGCAGGACGCCCGCCATAAACTGCCAGACATCAAATCAAGCGAAAGGCCATCCGAAAGGATGGCCTTTTTGCTTTTCGAACTAACATTCAATTAATGGATCACCTGCGATAAAAATGCCCTCGTACGCTCTGATTTAGGATGCGCAAAAAACTCATCCGGTGCAGCTTGTTCCACTATCTCCCCACGATCCATAAAAATCACCCTGTCAGCGACGGTTCGTGCAAACCCCATCTCATGTGTTACACACAACATTGTCATACCCGACTGCGCCAGCCCAATCATCGTATCCAGCACTTCTTTCACCATCTCCGGATCGAGCGCTGACGTAGGTTCATCAAATAGCATGATCTTTGGTTTCATACAAAGTGAACGTGCTATGGCAACGCGTTGCTGCTGACCACCAGAAATCTGTCCGGGAAACTTCTGGGCATGTTCGGCAATTCTCACCCGCTCAAGGTAATGCAACGCCAGATCTTCAGCCTCTTTCTTAGGCATCTTGCGTACCCAAATCGGTGCCAGGGTACAGTTCTGTAGAACGGTCAGATGAGGGAAGAGATTGAAATGCTGAAAGACCATTCCCACTTCCTGCCTGACGCGCTCAATATTGCGGATATCTTCATTAAGTTCGATGCCATCCACCACGATCCGTCCCTGTTGATGTTCTTCCAGATGATTAATACAACGAATGGTTGTCGATTTACCGGAACCAGAAGGGCCACACAGAACGATCCGTTCTCCCGGTTGCACGGTTAAATTTATATTTTTCAAAACATGGAATTGTCCATACCATTTATTGACGTTTTCCAGCGTAATCATCGCGTTAGCAGGTTGCAGTAAAATTTGGCTCATAGTGTCCTCAATGCGGTGTACGCCCGGTGTTAAAACGTTTTTCCAGATGTTGGCTATAACGTGACATGCTGAAACAGAAGATCCAGTAGATCAGCGCGGCGAAAACATACCCTTCCGTCGACATACCCAACCAGGCGGGATCAACGGTTGCCTGCTGAACGCTACTGAAAAGATCGAACAACCCGATAATGATCACCAGGCTGGTATCTTTGAAGAGTGCGATGATGGTATTTACCAGCCCAGGAATTACCAGCTTCAACGCCTGTGGCAGAGTAACCAGCCCCTGAGTTTTCCAGTAACCCAACGCCAGCGACTCTGCCGCTTCATATTGCCCTTTAGGCAGCGCCTGTAATCCGCCTCGCACGACTTCCGCAACATATGCTGACTGAAACAGGATCACGCCAACCAGCGCGCGGATCAATTTGTCGATACTGGTGCCTTCTGCCATAAACAACGGCAGCATGACCGAAGACATAAACAGAACGGTAATCAGCGGTACACCGCGCCAGAACTCGATAAAAATGACCGATAAGATACGCACAATCGGCATATGGGAGCGGCGACCTAACGCCAGTAAGATCCCCCACGGCAGCGCCCCCGCAATCCCAACTGATGCAATAATTAAAGTTAGCGTCAGCCCGCCCCATTGCCGGGTTTCAACCCGCTCAAGACCAAGAAACCCGCCATACATCAGCCACCAGACAATCAGTGGGTAAATCACCGCCCATACCGCAATATAGCGACCGCGATGCGGGAGTATTTTCCAGAACATTGGTGCGATCGACACAAGCCCAATCAGTAATGCGAGGTTAATTCGCCAGCGTTGGTCGTGTGGGTAAAGCCCATACATAAACTGACCAAATCGTTCGTGGATGAAGACCCAACAGGCACCGGCTTTTGTGCAGTCGGTACGCGTTGAGCCAACCCAGTTAGCCTGCAAAAATGCCCAGTTCAGCAACGGTGGAATCAGTTCCCACATCAACCATATGCAGCCAATAGTCAGCAGGCTATTGCTCCAGCTGGAGAACAGATTTTTTCGCACCCACACCATCGCGCGGCTTGAGTTATGGCTCGCCGGGCGCGGGGGATGAGACAGCAATACTTTTGTCATCATGACTCCTTAGCGTTCAACGATCGCGATGCGGCGGTTATAGATATTCATCAGCAGCGAGATAGTCAGGCTGATAATCAGATAGACCGACATGGTCATGGCTATCGTCTCGATGGCTTGCCCCGTCTGGTTCAGCACGGTGCCAGCAAACAGCGAAACCATATCCGGATAGCCAATAGCGGCGGCAAGAGAGGAGTTTTTGACGATGTTGAGATACTGGCTGGTTAACGGCGGAATAATCACTCGCAGTGCCTGGGGAATAATGACCTGGCGTAGCGTAACCGGATTGGGTAATCCCAGTGACCGAGCCGCTTCATGTTGACCATAAGGCACTGCCTGGATCCCAGCGCGGATAATCTCGGCGATAAATGCAGAGGTATAAACCGAAAGCGCCAGCGTTAAGGCTGCCAGTTCAGGAATTAAAACCATCCCGCCACGGAAGTTAAAGCCTCGTAGGGCTGGAACATCCCAGTGTAGTGCTGCGCCAAAAAGCCATTGCGCCAGTAAAGGCAAACCTATGATCAACATAACGGCGACCGGCCAGGTTCGGCGCAATTGTCCGGTCTTTATCTGGTACGTTTTATTAAAGCGGAATAGCCCAACAGAAAGGACTATAGCCATAACAACAGCCAGGATAAACGCAATAAATCCGTCTCCCAGCTGCGGTGACGGAATATAAAGCCCACGATTGCTCAAAAAGGCCAGATCAAACGCGCTCACAGCCTGGCGTGGTCCGGGCAAATTGCGCAACACGGCAAAGTACCAGAAGAAGATTTGCAGCAGCGGCGGAATATTACGGAAGATCTCAATATAAATTGTGGAAAGCTTTCGTAGCAGCCAGTTATCCGAAAGTCGCGCCAGACCCATAAAGAAGCCCAGAACAGAAGCGAATACAATACACAATGCAGAAACCAGTAGCGTATTGAGTAAGCCAACAATGAAAACGCGTCCGTAGGTATCACCCTGCTGGTAATCGATCAAATGCTGGACAATACCGAAGCCAGCGCCGCGATCCAGAAAGGCAAAACCTGAAGTAATGCCACGATTACTGAGATTCGTCACAGTGTTGTGAAATAGCCAACCAACAATTCCGACAACAGCAACAACGGCAAAGATCTGGAATAACCAGGCGCGAACCGTAGGGTTGGCAAAGGAGAGTGAGCCTTTAACGGTTGAGCGGCGATGAGACATAGAAACCTCGGAAAGCATAACGCTGAAGAGAGCGCCGCCGTAGCGACGCTCGTTACCTCACACCGACTTAACGCACGGGCGGCGCGTACTGAATACCGCCGTTATTCCAGAGATTATTTTGCCCACGTTTAATTTTCAGCGGGCTTTCTGAACCTACGTTACGCTCAAAAATTTCCGAGTAGTTACCCACCTGTTTGATAATGCTGTAAGCCCATTTATTATCCAGCTTCAGATCCTTGCCGTAATCGCCTTCTTTACCCAGCAGATGTGCCATATCAGGCGTTGCTGGATTAGCCGCTTTTTCATCGACGTTTTGCGAGTTAACGCCCATCTCTTCAGCATTCAGCATGGCGAAAAGCGTCCAGCGTACAATCGAGAACCATTCATCATCGCCACGACGAACTACCGGCCCAAGCGGTTCTTTAGAGATAACTTCCGGTAAGACAATCCATTCAGCCGGGTTGCTTAATTTGATGCGCAGGGCATACAGTTGTGATTGATCCGAGGCTAGCGTATCGCAGCGACCAGATTCCAGTGCCTTCGCTGATTCGTCAGAGCGATCGAAAGTCACTGGTGTGTACTTCATATTGTTTGCCTTGAAGTAATCGGCAACATTGAGTTCGGTATCAGTACCCGCCTGAATACAGACGGTAGCGCCATCCAGTTCTTTCGCGCTTTTTAGCCCCGCTTTATCGTGCGTCAGGAAGCCAATGCCGTCGTAATAAGTGACGCCAGTAAATGCCATTCCCATTCCTGCGTCGCGTGATGAAGTCCAGGTCGTATTACGGGAGAGCAAATCCACCTCCCCTGACTGTAAAGCCGTGAAGCGTTCTTTTGCAGTGAGCGGGGTATATTTCACTTTCGTGTCGTCACCAAATACAGCTGCCGCAACACCACGACAAACATCTACATCAATACCTGAAAACTTACCGTCAGCATCGGCATAAGAGAACCCAGGTAATCCATCACTGATCCCGCATTGCACAAAACCTTTTTTCTGAACGGCATCAAGCGTCGCGCCAGCATGCGCCTGATTTGCAACGGCAAGCAGCACGCTGGCGGCAGCCAGTGTGGCTATCATCATCTTTTTCATAATGCTTCCTGTGAGGCGAAAATTATCGTTATAGGACGTTTGGGAAACGTCTTTTACCTGTCTGTGGCCATCCTCTTATAAGCAAAAGTAGTGCCAGCTTTTGCGCACGATTTCGCGTCGCAATAAGCTGAGTGTAGACAGGAAATAATAAAAACAGCGCCCCGCAATGGTGCGAAAATGAAACATGCGCCACATTTTGGCGCAAAATATTTACGCGTTTTTTACTAAGCAGAATAATGATTGTTAGCGTGAGTATAATTCTGGTGGGAAGTGTGAAAATTAAATCGATGCGTTATTTCGAAAGCAGCGAAATAACGCGATATAACATGCTAAATCAGGAGGGAATTACCCAGAAGAATATAGCAATATTTTATCTTATGGAGAGATACTGTATCGTTAAACAGAGTGCGGTACTCCGCGCCCTGTGCAGTTATTTCGACAGAGCGATGATCCCCATCGTCAGGCCAGCAACAGCTGCTGCCCCGCCAGCAATAGCCCCAGCCGTTTCCCAGTTATCCTGAGTCGTGCCTTTCATACAGGTATTAGTGTGAACCAGTCGACCCTGATCGTCATAAACCGGAACGCAGGGCGAATCGTGAGCACAGCCCGCCAGCAATGCGGTGAGCAATGCCACAGGAATTAATCTTTTCATAGTGTTACCTCAGTAATAAACGCTAACGCTTAATAAGTTAACTCTCTTATTAACGAGCTGAATGCCATTTTATCACTGGAGGTTATAAATCTTGCGGAATGAATAATGACAAATTATGTGAATTGTAAAAATAGTGAAGGAAGCGGGAACTATAGAAAGTTTTTAAAGAGTGAGAAGAAGAATATCTTATTAATTTTTATGGGTTTCACTGAAAATAATAAAGGCACCCGAAAGTGCCTTTATGTTTCTGATTTATCCTTTAAAGCAACGGCGGATCACCACAAAGAACACCGGCACGAAGAAGATTGCCAGCAACGTTGCAGAAACCATCCCGCCCATTACTCCGATACCCACTGCGTTCTGCGCGCCACTGCCGGCACCGTTACTGATAGCTAGCGGTAATACGCCGAGAATAAAGGCGAGAGAGGTCATCAGGATAGGACGCAGACGCATACGTACTGCCATTAGTGTCGCTTCAACAACACCTTTACCCTCTTTCTCCATGAGATCTTTAGCGAACTCAACAATCAAAATAGCGTTTTTAGCCGACAAGCCAATTGTCGTTAGCAAGCCCACCATAAAGTAGACGTCATTTTTTTGATTAAAGAGTGTCGCCGCCAGTAGCACGCCGACAATCCCTAACGGCACGACCAACATAACCGAGACAGGAATTGACCAGCTTTCATAGAGTGCAGCAAGGCACAGGAAAACAACCACAAAGGAAATTGCTACCAGAGCGGGAGCTTGGTTTCCCGATAAGCGTTCCTGATATGACATACCCGTCCAGTCATAACCAATGCCAGCTGGTAATTGTGATGCAAGGTTTTCCATCAACGCCATGGCATCGCCGGAACTGGTTCCTGGCGCGGCTTCCCCCTGAATCTCCATTGACGGCAGACCGTTGTAGCGCTCCAGTCGCGGAGAGCCATACACCCAATGTGCAGTGGTAAAGGCCGAGAATGGCACCATTTCGCCGTTGGCGCTGCGGACATAAAGTTTATCGACATCTTCTGGCAGCATACGGAATTTGGCATCCGCCTGAACATACACCTTTTTCACGCGACCACGGTCAATGAAGTCGTTAACGTAAGTCCCACCCAACGCCGTTGAAATGGTCTGATTGATGTCAGAAAGTGAAACACCTAATGCCTGCGCCTTTTCCTGGTCAACTTCCAGTTTAAACTGCGCGGTGTCTTCCAGACCATTAGGACGCACGCTGACTAAGCTGGCAGGATGTTGCGCCGCCATGCCAAGCAACTGGTTACGGGCCTGGGTCAGGGCATCATGACCCAGCCCAGCCTGATCAATTAACTCAAAGTCGAAACCCGTTGCCGTGCCCAGTTCAACAATGGCTGGCATATTGAATGGAATGACAAAACCGTCGCGGATCTTGCCCAATTCCATTTTGGCACGATGGATTACCGCTTCCGCACTGTTTTCGTCACCACTACGCTCTTCCCACGGTTTCAGACTGACGAAAGCCATACCGGCGTTTTGTGCCTGGCCGCTGAAGCTAAAGCCGTTAACCGTAAAGACACTTTCAACGTTCGCTTTCTCGTTCTT
The DNA here is from genome assembly GCF_046486495.1 of Escherichia sp. WS3227_2. Lineage (NCBI taxonomy): Bacteria > Pseudomonadati > Pseudomonadota > Gammaproteobacteria > Enterobacterales > Enterobacteriaceae > Escherichia > Escherichia sp. WS3227_2. Next base: position 705,985 of record NZ_JBJQLG010000001.1, on the reverse strand, counting down.
CAGATAGTAATCCGTCACTTGATCCAGTACTTTTTGCGTCCGCTCTTGCGTCGCGCCAGCGGGTAACTGAATCATAGTCAGAAAGACACCCTGATCCTCTTCAGGTAAGAAGGAAGACGGAAGACGTAAAAACAACACCACCATTCCTGCAACAATTAGTGCATAGATCAGTAAATATCGTCCTGTGGAACCGAGGATTTTGCCGACGCTGTTGGTGTAGTGGTTAACGCTATGATCGAAGGTGGTATTAAACCAGCCGAAGAAACCGCCCTTATTTTCGTGATGCTCAGCAGAGACGGGTTTGAGCAGTGTTGCACATAACGCTGGGGTAAGAATCAATGCCACCAGAACAGAAAGCGCCATTGCCGAAACGATGGTGATAGAGAACTGGCGATAAATTGCCCCAGTAGAACCGCCGAAGAATGCCATTGGAATAAATACCGCTGACAGCACCATCGCGATACCCACCAGTGCGCCCTGGATTTGCGACATTGATTTTTCCGTCGCTTCTTTTGGCGGGAGCTTATCCTCCATCATCACGCGCTCGACGTTCTCCACCACCACTATCGCATCATCGACGAGCAGCCCGATGGCAAGCACCATCCCGAACATCGTTAGTGTGTTGATGGAGTAACCAAAAGCGGCGAGGATGGCAAACGTCCCTAACAACACCACGGGTACCGCAATGGTGGGGATCAGCGTTGCTCGCATATTCTGCAAGAACAGATACATCACCAGGAACACCAGCATAATAGCTTCGAACAGCGTTTTTACCACTTCGTGAATAGAAAGCTGGACGAATGGTGTGGTGTCATAAGGGTAGAGAACCTTCATTCCCTGCGGGAAGAATGGCTGTAATTCCGCCAGTTTTGCCTTAATGGCTTTCGCGGTATCGAGAGCATTCGCGCCGGTTGCCAGCTTAATACCCAGGCCCGCCGCCGGTTTACCGTTGATGCGAGCGATAACGTTATAGTTTTCACCGCCAAGTTCAACCCGTGCGACATCTTTCAGGCGTACCACCGAGCCGTCACTGTTTACGCGCAAGGTCACTTTGCCGAATTCTTCCGGATTTTTTAACCGCGTCTGAGCAATAATCGAGGCGTTCAACTGTTGCCCTGGTAACGCTGGCGTTCCGCCCAACTGTCCGGCAGCGATCTGATCGTTCTGTACCTTCAACTGGTTAATCACATCAACCGGCGTCAGTTTGTATTTGTTTAGCAGATCGGCGTCCAACCAGATACGCATCGCATACTGTGCGCCGAAAAGTTGTACGTCACCGACGCCATTCAGACGGCTAAGCGTATCTTTAACGTTAGAGGCCACATAGTCCGAGATATCGTCCTGTGTGGTGCCTGGGTTATCAGAGACAAAGCCCGCCACCATCAAATAGCTGCTACTGGACTTTTCAACACTGATCCCCTGCTGCTGTACCTCCTGCGGCAGCAACGGCGTGGCGAGCTGGAGTTTGTTCTGCACCTGCACTTGCGCGATATCAGGATCGGTCCCAGACTGGAAGGTAAGGGTAATTGTCACGCTACCGGCAGAATCGCTGGTGGAGGACATATACATCAGGTTATCGATACCATTCATATTCTGTTCGATAACCTGCGTCACCGTATCCTGCACGGTCTGCGCATCAGCGCCCGGATAGTTTGCCGAAACAGAAACTGCAGGCGGCGCAATGGTTGGGTATTGGGCGACGGGCAATTGTAGGATCGCCAGTACACCCGCCATCATCAGAATAATGGCCAGCACCCATGCAAATATCGGTCGTCGAATAAAAAAGTTTGCCATGTCAGATTGCCTTACTTCGATGCAGAATCTGCGGGGGTATCGGTAGTGGCTTTAACCTGCTCTCCCGGACGAGCTTTTTGCAGGCCGCTGACAATGACTTGATCGCCAGATTTCAGCCCTTCGCTAATCAACCATTTATCGCCAATCGCCTGGCTGGCAACGACAGGGCGCGCTTCAACCTGACTTTTATCGTTAACAATCAGCACGGTTGCATCACCACGCGGTGTGCGGCTAACGCCTTGTTGCGGGATAAGAATGGCATCAGATTGGATGCCTTCATCAATCCGTGCGCGCACAAACATACCAGGTAAAAGCGTATGTTGCGGGTTAGGGAAGACGGCACGTAGGGTTATGGAGCCGGTGCTTTCATCAACGGTAACATCGGAGAATTGCAGCGTACCTTTCAGGGGATAGGTTTGACCGTTCTCCATGACCAACTCTACGTTGCTGGTGGCGTTTTCCTTATGCAAATTTCCTTGCTCTACGGATTGCTTCAGCCTCATAAAATCGTTGCTGGATTGGGTCACATCAACATAGATAGGATCGAGCTGCTGGACAGTCGCCAGTTCGGTCGTTTGCCCATTAGTGACAAGAGCGCCTTCGGTCACAGCCGATTTGCCGATACGTCCACTAATTGGCGCAGTTACTTTGGTATAAGCGAGATTGATGCGAGCGCTTTCGACCGTGGCTTTTGCGGCAATCACGGCGGCATCGGCCTGGCGAGCATCAGCAATGGCCTGGTCGTACTCCTGCTGACTGATGTATTTCGTACCCACGAGCGGAACGTAACGTTTTACCGTCAAATGCGCGATGGCGGCGGCGGCTTCACTTTTCGCCAGTTCGCCTTTCGCGCTGTCATAACTTGCCTGATAGGTCGCGGGATCGATCTGGTACAGAGACTGGCCTGCTTGCACATCGCTGCCTTCAGTGAAATTGCGACTCAGTACGATCCCGCTAACCTGTGGGCGAACTTCGGCTATACGGTAAGCATTGGTGCGGCCTGGTAATTCAGTCTTAACTTCTAACGGGGCCGTATTCACAATATGAACGGTAACCTGCGGTTCACCGACGTGAGCTTTCTCTTCTCCCTTATCGTTACAACCGGCGATTAAAGCCGCGGAGATCAGAATAAAGGAGGGCAGGAGGAAAAACCTGGCATGTTTCGTCATTACTATTCCTCAAAAAACCAAAAGCGCGTTATTTACCCAAAAAGGCAACGCGTTAACTCGCAGAAAGAAAAATACAGTTCGCTATCCTACAAATTATCATTCGTCGATGTAAGGAATAGTTATGAATACTGGCGTCTCAAGGCACATAAACACAAAAAAAGATTAATATTCTACTGTTTTATTTTGACGCGGGTTGAAAGAGGTAGAATCAAATCCTCGTAAATTGAAATATATATTGATAGAGTGAATGTATTTTAGGTAAATAATAAACGTTATTTATTTGACGATTTATAGCAACTCAATATTAGCCGCTCGTATAAATATACATTAGGTGATAGATTAACCTTCGTTATTTTCTCATCCTGTGTCGAATATATTTATTTCCTGAATAATTAATCATGGCAAAAAGAACCAAAGCTGAAGCCCTGAAGACCCGGCAAGAACTGATTGAAACTGCCATCGCCCAGTTTGCGCAGCATGGCGTAAGCAAGACGACGCTCAACGACATTGCCGACGCCGCTAACGTTACGCGTGGCGCTATCTACTGGCACTTCGAGAACAAGACCCAACTGTTTAATGAGATGTGGTTGCAACAGCCTTCATTGCGGGAGTTAATCCAGGATCACTTGACTGCTGGGTTAGAGCATGACCCGTTTCAGCAATTGCGTGAAAAATTGATTGTTGGCTTGCAATATATTGCCAAAATTCCCCGCCAGCAGGCGTTGCTGAAAATCTTATATCACAAATGTGAATTTAATGATGAGATGCTGGCAGAGGGAGTGATACGCGAAAAGATGGGCTTTAATCCGCAGACTCTCCGCGAAGTATTGCAGGCATGTCAGCAACAAGGTTGTATAGCAAATAATCTCGATTTAGATGTTGTGATGATTATTATTGATGGTGCCTTCAGCGGAATTGTTCAAAACTGGTTAATGAATATGGCGGGTTATGATCTTTATAAACAAGCCCCCGCTCTGGTCGATAACGTATTAAGAATGTTCATGCCAGATGAAAACATAACGAAATTAATTCATCAAACGAATGAATTAAGTGTCATGTAAATTCACATTCTGTCCTGAAAATTCAGTTCGTCACAGTTAACCAATTTTAGTGGATTAACTGAGTTCATATTGCGGCATTTGTCTGTTTCTGTTGCCAGCAGTTCAATCCACTGCATCAGTAAAGTATCAAACAGAAAAACGAAGACAGCGAAAACGACGAGCCACCAATACTTGCGAATCATTACCTGAGCCTGTGCATGTTTAACCAAGTCTGGCAGGAAATATACACGAAATGAATAATCTGAAAACCAGGCTTACACTTCCTTTACTTTGCAATGAGATCGGGGTCAACTTCGCTTAACCTGCTTCGTTTTGACAGATTGCCGGTCTTTCTTTTTTTCACTTTCGCCAGTTCTTCCGCAGAGTAATGCGACGCGACATCCAGCCGTCGAAGCCCCATTTTGATGTACTCGCTGTTGATCTCAATACCAATGAATTTTCGCCCGCTGGCGACGGCTACGGCACCGGTAGTAAAGCTACCGGCAAACGGGTCGAGAACGATATCGCCTGGGTTGGAAGAGGCGAGAATAATGCGTTTCAGTAAGGCTTCCGGTTTTTGTGTCGGGTGGTTTTCATATTCATCCATCAAATAACGCACGCGCGGAAAATCCCAGACGTTACCCGGTACTTTTTGATGATTGTAAGGCTGTGGAGGATTTTTGCGATAATCGATCAACGCGCGCTGCGATCCGGTTTTGGCTTCTACCAGAATAGCATCACCGTTGAATGTGTAGTTCTTTGCGTCTTTCACCATCATCAGGATGGGTTCGTACATGGAGCCGTAGTGTTTTTTCGCCTGCACTCCAGAACTGTCATATGACCAGACGATGCGACTTTTGATGGTAAAAAGCTTGCGGCACTGGAGATCGATAAAGGGCATGTTTTCCGTGCTGTTCATGATGTACATGCTGCCCTGCTTTTTCAGAACGCGATGGCACTCTGCAATCACTTCAAACAGCCAGTCGATAAACAGATCTTCTTTCCAGGCTTCGATCAGACCATCAAAATTTTTACCGATGTTATACGGTGGGTCGGCAAAGATCAGATCGACACTTTCGGCGGGGATCTTTTTAAGTTCGGTTAATGCATCACCCTGGATGATGGTCTTTGCTTCATTACCAAATCGGGTCGGTTCACATCCTGTTCTCATGGTCACTCCCTTTGTGACACCTATAAAAAAGGCGCTTCCCCATGCCGAGTAGCGCCTTTTTAATCAAGCATTTAGCTAACCTGAATTAGTTCATGCCGTATTTTTTCAATTTTTTACGCAGCGTACCACGGTTGATGCCCATCATCAGCGCAGCACGGGTCTGGTTACCACGGGTGTATTGCATCACCATGTCCAACAGGGGCTGTTCTACTTCAGCCAGTACCAGCTCATAGAGGTCATTCACATCCTGACCGTTCAGTTGAGCAAAATAGTTCTTCAGTGCCTGTTTAACCGAGTCACGCAGGGGTTTTTGGGTTACCTGATCCTGAGAGTTAACGGTAGAAACGGTCAGTACGTCAGAATTTACGCGTTGTTCGAACATAGTTCTGTCAGCTCTTTATTTCTGTTTACGCAAAATTTTCGAAGTATGCCTCCAACGCCTCCAGCTGTTCGCTGGCATCCTCAATGGCGTTGAATGTGCGCCGAAACTGGTCATTTGGAGCGTGTTCCTGGAGATACCAGGAAACGTGTTTACGTGCAATTCGGTACCCTTTTGCCGGACCATAAAAGTCATGCAGTTCCCGAACGTGCGCGCAAAGCAAGCGCTTAACCTCTGCCAAAGGCAGCGGGGGCAGCAACTCCCCAGTGTCCAGATAATGCTGGATTTCCCGAAAGATCCAGGGTCTTCCCTGAGCTGCGCGGCCTATCATCAGGGCATCCGCCCCTGTATAGTCGAGCACAGCTCTGGCTTTAAGCGGGTCAGTAATGTCACCATTCGCGATAACCGGAATGGAAACTTTCTGCTTAACTGCCCGAATACTGTCGTACTCAGCTTCTCCATTGAACAAACAGGCGCGTGTACGGCCATGAATGGTCAGAGCCTGAATGCCACAGTCTTCAGCCAGTTGGGCAATCTCTTCGCAGTTACGGTGTTCCGGTGCCCAGCCAGTGCGAATTTTTAGGGTAACAGGAACGTCCACTGCATTGACGACCTCGGTAAGGATCGATTTAACGACATCCGGGTACTGCAAGAGGGCTGAACCTGCGAGCTTGCGATTCACTTTTTTAGCCGGGCAACCCATATTGATATCAATAATCTGGGCACCGCTTTCCACGTTAATACGTGCTGCATCTGCCATTTCTTTCGGATCGCTACCAGCAATTTGCACGGTGCGAATACCGGGTTCATCAATGTGCACCATCCGTAAACGAGATTTGTCGCTTTCCCAAACCTGAGGGTTAGAAGACATCATCTCGGATACTGTCAATCCGGCTCCCATCTCGTAGCACAACGTCCGAAAAGGTCTGTCTGTAATGCCAGCCATGGGCGCTGCGATCAGGCGATTTCTGAGCTGATATTGTCCGATGCGCATGAGTTAAGAAATGACCATACTGTGACTGCAAGGCGGCGTATATTACGCATTTTTTGCACGAGATGAAAGGCCAAACTTTGACCAATCCTCTGAGATGGATCAAAGAATTGCATTTAAAATGAGCGTGGCGCGATAATTACTCATAAAAATCATCATATTAGAAAATAGTGACTAAAATTTACACTCAAAGAAATTTGAGTAAGTTCTCAATTTTTCTTTATGAATGAAAATTTTGGCACGCAAATTTGCGTAAATAATCGGCAAATTAACGTGCCTTTTGTGACATCGCTCGCACTTCGCTCTGCGTCACCCTACGGCGATGCGAAGGTTAATTCTTACGACCGGTAATGCGGCACCACTCTTCTTTTTCCACGACCGGGTCCAGAGCGAAGCTGTCGGCATAAGCTTCGCAAACGCTCTCTGCCTGGCTTGCCAGAATACCGGAAAGGCCCAGCAAACCGCCTGAAACCGGCAGGACGCTGATTAACGGTGCCAGTTCACGTAATGGGCCAGCAAGGATGTTAGCGACCACCACGTCGGCTTTCATTTCTTCTGGCTGATCTTTCGGTAAGTAGAGTTCCAGACGGTCAGAAACGCCATTACGTTCGGCGTTATCGCGGCTGGCCTGAATCGCCTGCGGATCGATATCAATACCAATGGCTTTTGCTGCACCCAGTTTCAGCGCCGCGATAGCCAGAATGCCGGAACCGCAGCCAAAGTCGATGACTGTTTTACCGGTTAAATCGAGGCTGTCGAGCCATTGCAGGCACAGAGAGGTGGTTGGATGGGTACCCGTACCAAACGCCAGCCCTGGATCTAACATCACGTTGACGGCGTTTTCGTCCGGCACATCACGCCAGCTAGGGCAGATCCACAGTCGTTCACCAAAGCGCATCGGGTGGAAATTATCCATCCATTCGCGCTCCCAGTCTTTATCTTCCAGTTGTTCGATTTTATGCGCGAAGCCCGCGCCGAGCAGCGGATGGTTTTCCAGAATCGCCACCACGTCGTTCATATCGGTTTCAGCGTCGAACAGACCAATCACATCGGTGTCGCCCCACAGGCGCGTTTCGCCCGGCAGCGGCTCAAACACAGGCGTATCGTGGGTATCCTGAAAAGTGATAGAAACGGCACCCGCTTCCATCAGCGCATCGCTAAGATCTTCCGCGTTCGCGCCGGTAGTGTTCAGTTTCAGTTGGATCCAAGGCATGGCAAAACTCTTTATTTATCAGTAGTCAAAACGGTAGCTTGCGGGACGGGTGTACCGAAACGGTTTCCGACCAGGAAAGCCAGCAAACTTAGTAGTAACGAGGGCACGATAGGGTGGAAGCCCAGGTACTGAATATTCAGCGTCGCGAGTACGGCATACAGTACGCCGCCAACGATCATCGCACTTAGCGCGCCTTTGGCGTTGGCGCGTTCCCAGTAAAGACCCAGCACCAGCGGCCACAGGAAAACGGCTTCCAGCCCACCGAAGGCCAGCAAATTCAGCCAGATGATCATTTCTGGCGGCTTCCAGGCGGCAAGCAGCAGCAACGCACCGAGAACTAACGTAATTACCGCAGACATCCGCTTCAGACGCGTCTCGTTTTGCATTTGATCCGGACGGATATTCAGATAGAGATCTTTAATGATCGTAGCGGAACTTTGCAGCAACTGGGCATTGATCGTCGACATGATCGCAGCCATAGGTGCAGCCAGGAAGATCCCGGCAGCAAACGGTGGCAACACTTTTACCATTAACGTCGGGATCACCAGGTCCGGTACGGTGAGATCGGGGATCACCGCCCGACCTAACGCTCCGGCCAGGTGCATACCGAACATCAGGATTGCGACCACAATCGTACCGATGATGATCCCCCGATGTACGGCTTTGCTGTCTTTATAAGAGATACAGCGCACCGCAGTATGCGGCAGGCCAATCACGCCAAAGCACACCAGTACCCAGAACGACGTCATAAAGGCAGGCGACAGAATATCGTCAGCGCCTTGTGGCGTAACCAGTTGCGGATCGATGGTTTGCAACGTCTCTACTGCGTTGCTTAAGCCACCTGCGGCATGTACCACGCCAATAAGCAGCACAATGGTGCCAATCAGCATCACCAGCCCTTGCATAGTGTCGTTCAGCACGCTGGCGCGAAAGCCACCAAAGGCGGTATACAACGCAATGCTGATACCGAAAATCAGCAGCCCGGTTTCATAAGGAATACCCGCCGCGGTTTCCAGCAGGCGCGCGCCGCCGATAAACTGCACGGTCATCGCGCCAATAAACGCGACCAGCAAACTCAAACTCGCCAGCCACACCAAAAGACGACTCTGGTAGCGGGCAAACAGCATGTCGTTCAGTGTCACCGCATTGTAGCGGCGCGCAAGAATCGCGAACTTCTTGCCGAGAATACCAAGCGAAAGCCAGACCGCAGGAAGCTGAATCATCGCCAGTAATACCCAACCCAGGCCGTATTTATAAGCAGCTCCAGGCCCGCCGATAAACGAACTGGCACTGATATAGGTCGCGGTGAGCGTCATCGCCAGCACAATACCGCCCATAGAGCGGCTGCCGAGGAAATACTCATTAAGGAAGGTGCCGGTGCTCCGTTTACGCATCGCATAAACAGAGATACCGAACACCACCACCAGATAGGCGACCAGCGGTAGAATCACTTCAAGCTGCATCGTCATCCTCCAGTGGGATATCGCGATAGATAAATTTCACCATCGCCCAGCACAGTCCAATAAATAGCAGCGGCGTCAGGATGCAGGCCATCTCAAACCAGCGCGGAAAGCCGGTAAAACCGGGGGCAACGCCAGGTAAGTAAGCGGCTACTAACCATACCGCCAGATACAAAAGGGTCAGCCCCAGCGCCCAGCGCGCCTCTTTATGGGCCTGAACAAAACGAGTGTCCATTTTTTGTCCCTGATGGGTGAAGAAAGCGGGGATTGTACCTTATGGGGGTTGTCGATCCCCAGTAATAAAAAAGGCCGGAAAATCCGGCCTTTTGACGCTTTTGCAGTCTTATTTTTCCTGAAGACCGAGTTTTTTCTCCAGATAGTGGATGTTAGTGCCACCATGCTGGAAGTTCTCGTCATTCATGATGCGGATCTGCAGATCAACGTTGGTTTTGATACCGTCGATGATCAGCTCCTGCAGCGCATTCTTCATGCGGGCAATCGCCACGTCACGGTTTTCACCGTAGCAAATCAGCTTACCGATCATTGAGTCATAGTACGGCGGTACGGTGTAGCCCGCGTAGATATGAGACTCCCAACGTACGCCAAAACCGCCAGGTGCGTGGAAACGGGTGATTTTGCCCGGACTTGGCAGGAAGGTGTTCGGATCTTCGGCGTTGATACGACATTCCACCGCATGGCCGCGAACGTGAACTTCTTCTTGCTTTATCGACAGCGGTTGACCGGCAGCGATACGCAGCTGTTCTTTGATCAGGTCAACGCCGGTGATCATTTCAGTAACCGGGTGTTCTACCTGAATACGGGTGTTCATTTCGATGAAATAGAACTCGCCGTTTTCGAACAGGAACTCGAAAGTACCTGCACCGCGATAGCCGATATCAACACACGCTTTAGCGCAACGTTCGCCGATGTAGCGACGCAGTTCCGGGGTAATGCCCGGTGCTGGTGCTTCTTCGACCACTTTCTGGTGGCGGCGCTGCATGGAGCAGTCACGTTCCGCCAGATAGATAGCGTTGCCCTGACCGTCAGCCAGTACCTGAATCTCGACGTGGCGAGGATTTTCCAGGTATTTCTCCATGTAAACCATATCGTTGCTGAAAGCAGCTTTCGCTTCCGCACGGGTCATGGAGATGGATTGTGCCAGTTCAGCGTCGCCGCGCACTACGCGCATACCGCGACCGCCGCCGCCGCCGGAGGCTTTGATAATTACCGGATAACCAATGCGTTTAGCAATGGCGCGGTTTTTATCCATATCGTCGCCCAGCGGGCCGTCAGAACCCGGTACGCAAGGAACGCCCGCTTTTTTCATCGCCGCGATTGCGGATACTTTGTCGCCCATCAGGCGAATGGTTTCTGCTTTCGGGCCGATGAAGATAAAGCCGGAGCGCTCAACCTGCTCGGCAAAGTTGGCGTTTTCGGAGAGGAAGCCGTAGCCCGGATGGATTGCTACTGCGCCGGTGATTTCAGCGGCGCTGATGATTGCCGGGATGTTCAGATAACTTTTTACTGATGGAGCAGGGCCGATACAGACCGTTTCATCTGCCAGTAATACGTGTTTTAGATCGCGATCCGCGCTGGAGTGCACAGCGACAGTCTTGATGCCCAGTTCTTTACAGGCACGAAGAATACGCAATGCAATCTCGCCGCGGTTGGCAATAACAATTTTATCCAGCATGTTCGCCTCGTTACTCGATGACGACCAGCGGCTCGTCAAATTCTACCGGTTGTCCACTTTCGACCAGAATTGCTTTCACGGTACCGGATTTGTCCGCTTCGATCTGGTTCATCATTTTCATGGCTTCAACGATGCACAGGGTATCGCCCACGTTGACTTTCTGACCCACTTCGATGAACGCTTTCGCGTCCGGGCTTGGGGTGCGGTAGAAAGTACCAACCATCGGGGAACGTACGATGTGACCACTGATTTCCGCTGCTGCTGGCGCTTCCATTGAAGGAACGGTCGCCGGAGCGGCTGCGTTAGATTGAGCTGGCTGCTGCATCATTGGTGCAGCGTAAGCTTGTTGCATCACAGGGAAACTTGCGGCAGGAGCTGCACGGCTAATGCGTACTGACTCTTCGCCTTCAGAAATTTCCAGTTCGGAGATGCCTGATTCTTCAACCAGCTCGATCAGTTTTTTAATCTTACGAATATCCATGAGTGGGTTCCGTACTCTTTGTTTAGTGTGATTGTGACAGGCGTTTCACCGCCGTCTGTAAAGCGTATGCCCCGACAGCTGTATGCATAGCGATAAATTCCAGCAGGCCGGGACGCCGGTCTATTTTGCCCCAGAGTGTCAATGTTAGACTTGACGGACATTGTGCAGCGATCTGCTGCTATCCTCCGGCAAAAAACAAAATATACCTTCGTTGCGCCAATGTCACCTTTTCCGCAGCGCAAAAACTGCGTCAGGGAGGACGAGGTCGCACATTATAACGATTTCGTAGCAATTGGCAGCTAAATACTGGTCTTATCAGGGAAGATAATCAACAGCTAACATGTAAATAACCTTCAACACCGTGTAATTTGCAACAAGCCGCACAATTCACGAAATTAGCGCCATCATCGACGGAACTTCTTATAACGTAAGGCTAAAAGCTGTAAAGCCAGCCCTGCGAAGATGAGGGGCTGCAATGAGATAATCTTCACAGACCACAAATAATGTAGGGATGCCAGGATCGCGACAAGATAGACGACATTACGCAGCGGTTGCTGGGGATTACGCAATTTTCACTTCATCGTCTGGATAGATGTGAATGCTAAAGCACGCAAAATCAACCGTCTGACAATGCTCAGCATCAAATACGTTCGAGTGGTTAATTTGTAGGCAAATAAAATCAGATTATTCACCCCATGGTACCAGAAATCAGTAACAGGTTAAGCGTAGCGTCGCCCAGGCAAAGCACCATAAACCTAACAGGCGACGGAGGCGTATCAATAATGGCTGTTTAGTGGAGTAACAGTGCGCATCAATTTATGGTCAGTCGAAATCATGACTTTCCAGTTTGGATGATGTTGTACAACTTCATGACCAAGATGTTCGACGAAAGCTGTCCGGCTAACCGCTTTTCCCGTTAACCGATTGAATAATGGTTTCAAAATGAGTTCCCTCTCTTATTAATCCTTGCTAAATGGTTAGTTAACCTTCACCAGCGTGCGCCCCTGGATCTGGTTATTAATGATGGCCTCGGCAAACTTCGGTGCCTCTGCCAGAGATATCTCTTTTGCCGCCTGGGTATAGAATGATTCCGGTAAATCGGCGACCAATCGCTGCCAGGCTTGTGCGCGGCGTGCTGGTGGCGTCATCACTGAATCCACCCCCTGTAAACGGACATTACGCAGAATAAATGGCATGACCGTGGTTGGCAGAGTAAAACCACCCGCCAGACCACAGGCCGCCACGCAGCCGCCGTAATTCATTTGCGCCAGCACTTTCGCCAGCACTTTGTCGCCAACGGTGTCAATTGCCCCAGCCCAGAGTTGTTTTTCCAGAGGACGGGATTCGGCAAACTCATCGCGAGGGAGAATACGGCTGGCACCTAAACTTTTCAGATATTCATGGGTACTTTCGCGACCGGAAACGGCAACGACCTGATAACTCAATTTATGCAGCAGCGCCACGGCGGTACTGCCGACGCCACCACTGGCACCCGTTACGACAATCTCGCCGTCCTGCGGGCGAACACCGGCATCTTCCAGCGCCATCACACACAGCATGGCGGTAAAACCGGCAGTACCGATAATCATTGCTTTACGCGCGTCCAGCCCTTGCGGCATGGCAACCAGCCAGTCACCTTTCACTCGCGCCTGCTCCGCCAGCCCACCCCAGTGGTTTTCACCAACGCCCCAGCCAGTGAGTAATACCTCCTGACCGGCATGAAAACGCGGATCTTCGCTGGTGCGTACAGTTCCGGCAAAATCGATCCCAGGAATCATCGGAAAATTACGGATGATTTTTCCCTTACCGGTAATTGCCAGCGCATCTTTGTAGTTCAGGCTCGACCAGTGAACATCAACCGTGACATCGCCCTCCGGCAGGCGACTTTCGTCCAGAGTCTGTACCGATGCGAGAGTTTTGCCGTCCTGCTGTTCTAAAAGTAACGCCTGCATAAGTGGTCCTCATGTGCATGATGGATTGGAAAATAATTTCTGAAGACTATACTCGCTAATGGAAAAGCAAAGCCGATGAAGCGCAATAAATTGCGAGATAAATCTGATTTGCTAGTATGCCCGCTTCCTCACTATCGGAGTTAACACAAGGATGAGATTAACGACGAAATTTTCGGCCTTTGTTACGCTGCTCACCGGGTTAACAATTTTTGTGACTTTGCTGGGCTGTTCGCTAAGTTTCTACAATGCAATTCAGTATAAGTTTAGTCATCGCGTTCAGGCGGTGGCGACGGCAATTGATACCCACCTTGTGTCGAATGACTTCAGCGCATTAAGGCCACAAATTACCGAATTAATGATGTCGGCAGATATCGTTCGTGTAGACCTGCTGCATGGTGATAAACAGGTTTATACCCTCGCCAGAAATGGAAGTTATCGTCCGGTTGGCACCAGCGATCTGTTTCGCGAACTGAGCGTTCCGTTGATAAAGCATCCGGGGATGTCGCTGCGTCTGGTTTATCAGGATCCGATGGGCAACTATTTCCATTCGTTGATGACCACCGCGCCGCTCACGGGGGCGATTGGCTTTATCATTCTTATGCTCTTCCTGGCGGTACGCTGGTTACAACGGCAACTTGCCGGGCAAGAATTGCTGGAAACCCGGGCTACTCGTATCTTAAACGGTGAGCGTGGCTCTAATGTGTTGGGAACCATCTATGAATGGCCGCCCAGAACCAGCAGTGCGCTGGATACGCTGCTTCGTGAAATTCAGAACGCACGCGAACAACACAGCCGTCTTGATACGCTGATCCGCTCTTATGCCGCCCAGGACATGAAAACCGGCCTCAATAACCGACTCTTCTTCGATAATCAGTTAGCAACGTTACTGGAAGATCAGGAGAAAGTAGGTACCCACGGGATCGTGATGATGATTCGTCTACCGGATTTCAATATGTTGAGCGATACCTGGGGGCACAGCCAGGTTGAAGAACAGTTCTTCACTCTGACGAATCTGCTGTCGACATTTATGATGCGCTATCCTGGCGCACTGCTGGCGCGTTACCACCGCAGTGATTTTGCTGCGCTGTTGCCGCACCGGACGTTAAAAGAGGCTGAGAGCATAGCCAGTCAGTTAATCAAAGCCGTCGATACCTTGCCGAACAATAAAATGCTCGATCGCGACGATATGATCCACATTGGTATCTGTGCCTGGCGTAGTGGTCAGGATACCGAGCAGGTAATGGAACATGCAGAGTCTGCCACGCGTAATGCGGGATTGCAGGGCGGCAATAGCTGGGCTATTTACGATGACTCGTTGCCTGAAAAAGGACGCGGTAATGTTCGCTGGCGTACGCTTATCGAGCAAATGCTGAGTCGCGGCGGCCCGCGCCTTTATCAAAAACCGGCGGTTACTCGCGAAGGTCAGGTTCATCATCGCGAACTCATGTGCCGCATCTTCGATGGTAACGAAGAGGTTAGCTCGGCGGAGTATATGCCGATGGTCTTGCAGTTTGGCTTATCGGAAGAGTATGACCGCCTGCAAATCAGCCGTCTGATTCCACTATTGCATTACTGGCCGGAGGAAAATCTGGCGATTCAGGTTACCGTTGAGTCGCTGATTCGCCCGCGTTTTCAGCGTTGGCTGCGAGATACGTTAATGCAATGTGAAAGATCGCAACGAAAACGCATAATTATTGAACTTGCAGAGGCCGATGTAGGTCAACATATCAGTCGCTTACAACCTGTTATTCGTTTAGTGAATGCTTTAGGGGTACGGGTAGCCGTCAACCAGGCTGGTTTGACGCTGGTAAGCACCAGTTGGATCAAAGAACTTAATGTTGAGTTACTCAAGCTCCATCCGGGGCTGGTCAGAAACATTGAGAAGCGAACGGAGAACCAGCTGCTGGTTCAAAGCCTGGTGGAAGCCTGCTCCGGGACCAGCACCCAGGTTTACGCCACCGGCGTGCGTTCGCGAAGCGAGTGGCAGACCCTGATTCAGCGCGGTGTTACAGGTGGGCAAGGGGATTTTTTCGCGTCCTCACAGCCACTTGATACTAACGTGAAAAAATATTCACAAAGATACTCGGTTTAACCTGCCGTTTAATCCGTTTTCACGTAGAATAACGCGCGCTGCGTCTCATGGGAGTGTGCTTGTCTGCTCGCCAGATTGTTGCAGCACATATGCAGATGAATGACCTTACGCGGTTGCAAACAGGCGAGGAATGCTGCTGATGCATTAAGCCTTTCTGGACTCAGGCAGAGATTTGTAACAAAGGAAACGAACTGCACTAATTTTCACCGTAGCAGATGATTTTTGCGCCTTGTCGCTGCTGCGTGTGGTTGGTAAAGTAAGCGGATTTTCTTTTCCGCCCCAGCTTTCAGGATTATCCCTTAGTATGTTGAAAAAATTTCGTGGCATGTTTTCCAATGACTTGTCCATTGACCTGGGTACTGCGAATACCCTCATTTATGTAAAAGGACAAGGCATCGTATTGAATGAGCCTTCCGTGGTGGCCATTCGTCAGGATCGTGCCGGTTCACCGAAAAGCGTAGCTGCAGTAGGTCATGACGCGAAGCAGATGCTGGGCCGTACGCCGGGCAATATTGCTGCCATTCGCCCAATGAAAGACGGCGTTATCGCCGACTTCTTCGTGACTGAAAAAATGCTCCAGCACTTCATCAAACAAGTGCACAGCAACAGCTTTATGCGTCCAAGCCCGCGCGTTCTGGTTTGTGTGCCGGTTGGCGCGACCCAGGTTGAACGCCGCGCAATTCGTGAATCCGCGCAGGGCGCTGGTGCCCGTGAAGTCTTCCTGATTGAAGAACCGATGGCTGCCGCAATTGGTGCTGGCCTGCCGGTTTCTGAAGCGACCGGTTCTATGGTGGTTGATATCGGTGGTGGTACCACTGAAGTTGCTGTTATCTCCTTGAACGGCGTGGTTTACTCCTCTTCCGTGCGCATTGGTGGTGACCGTTTCGACGAAGCTATCATCAACTATGTGCGTCGTAATTACGGTTCTCTGATCGGTGAAGCCACCGCAGAACGTATCAAGCACGAAATCGGTTCGGCTTATCCGGGCGATGAAGTCCGTGAAATCGAAGTTCGTGGCCGTAACCTGGCAGAAGGTGTTCCACGCGGTTTTACCCTGAACTCCAACGAAATCCTCGAAGCACTGCAGGAACCGCTGACCGGTATTGTGAGCGCGGTAATGGTTGCACTGGAACAGTGCCCGCCGGAACTGGCTTCCGACATCTCCGAGCGCGGCATGGTGCTCACCGGTGGTGGCGCACTGCTGCGTAACCTTGACCGTTTGTTAATGGAAGAAACCGGCATTCCAGTCGTTGTTGCTGAAGACCCGCTGACCTGTGTGGCGCGCGGTGGCGGCAAAGCGCTGGAAATGATCGACATGCACGGCGGCGACCTGTTCAGCGAAGAGTAATCGGATGCAGGCAGGGGAAATGTCTGTTTACCCTGCCTGGTCTGATACGAGAATACGCATAACTTATGAAGCCAATTTTTAGCCGTGGCCCGTCGCTACAGATTCGCCTTATTCTGGCGGTGCTGGTGGCGCTCGGCATTATTATTGCCGACAGCCGCCTGGGGACGTTCAGTCAAATCCGTACTTATATGGATACCGCCGTCAGTCCTTTCTACTTTGTTTCCAATGCTCCTCGTGAATTGCTGGATGGCGTATCGCAGACGCTGGCCTCGCGTGACCAACTAGAACTTGAAAACCGGGCGTTACGTCAGGAACTGTTGCTGAAAAACAGTGAACTGCTGATGCTTGGACAATACAAACAGGAGAACGCGCGTCTGCGCGAACTGCTGGGTTCCCCGCTGCGTCAGGATGAGCAGAAAATGGTGACTCAGGTTATCTCCACGGTTAACGATCCTTATAGCGATCAAGTTGTTATCGATAAAGGTAGCGTTAATGGCGTTTATGAAGGCCAGCCGGTCATCAGCGACAAAGGTGTTGTTGGTCAGGTGGTGGCCGTCGCTAAACTGACCAGTCGCGTGCTGCTGATTTGTGATGCGACCCACGCGCTGCCAATCCAGGTGCTGCGCAACGATATCCGCGTGATTGCAGCCGGTAACGGTTGTACGGATGATTTGCAGCTTGAGCATCTGCCAGCGAATACGGATATTCGTGTTGGTGATGTGCTGGTGACTTCCGGTCTGGGCGGTCGTTTCCCGGAAGGCTATCCGGTCGCGGTTGTCTCTTCCGTAAAACTCGATACCCAGCGCGCTTATACTGTGATTCAGGCGCGTCCGACTGCAGGGCTGCAACGTTTGCGTTATCTGCTGCTGCTGTGGGGCGCGGATCGTAACGGCGCTAACCCGATGACGCCGGAAGAGGTGCATCGTGTTGCTAATGAACGTCTGATGCAGATGATGCCGCAGGTATTGCCTTCGCCAGACGCGATGGGGCCAAAGTTACCTGAACCGGCAACGGGGATCGCTCAGCCGACTCCGCAGCAACCGGCGACAGGAAATGCAGCTACTGCGCCTGCTGCGCCGACACAGCCCGCTGCTAATCGCTCTCCACAAAGGGCTACGCCGCCGCAAAGTGGTGCTCAACCGCCTGCGCGTGCGCCGGGAGGGCAATAGTGGCGAGCTATCGTAGCCAGGGACGCTGGGTAATCTGGCTCTCTTTCCTCATTGCGCTGTTGCTGCAAATCATGCCCTGGCCGGATAACCTGATTGTTTTCCGGCCAAACTGGGTGTTACTCATCTTGTTGTATTGGATCCTGGCCTTGCCTCATCGCGTAAATGTGGGCACAGGTTTTGTGATGGGTGCCATACTGGATCTGATCAGCGGCTCGACACTTGGCGTACGCGTATTGGCGATGAGCATCATTGCTTACCTGGTGGCGCTGAAATATCAGCTTTTCCGCAACCTCGCATTATGGCAGCAGGCGCTGGTCGTCATGTTGCTTTCGCTGGTGGTGGATATTATTGTTTTCTGGGCAGAGTTTTTAGTGATTAACGTCTCTTTCAGACCGGAAGTGTTCTGGAGTAGTGTAGTCAATGGAGTGCTCTGGCCGTGGATTTTCTTGCTGATGCGTAAAGTCCGTCAGCAGTTTGCAGTGCAATAAAGGTTTCTATGACTTCTCTGTATTTAGCTTCCGGTTCTCCGCGTCGTCAGGAGTTACTTGCGCAACTTGGCGTGACCTTTGAACGTATTGTTACGGGCATTGAGGAGCAGCGTCAGCCGCAGGAGAGCGCGCAGCAATATGTTGTGCGTCTGGCGCGCGAGAAAGCACAGGCGGGTGTCACGCACACGGCGCAGGATCTCCCGGTGCTGGGTGCGGATACTATCGTTATCCTGAATGGAGAAGTGCTGGAGAAACCGCGCGACGCAGAACATGCGGCGCAGATGTTGCGCAAATTATCGGGGCAGACCCATCAGGTGATGACGGCAGTGGCGTTGGCCGACAGTCAGCACATTCTCGATTGCCTGGTGGTCACCGATGTGACTTTCAGAACGTTAACAGACGAAGACATCGCGGGCTATGTCGCCAGCGGTGAACCGTTAGATAAAGCAGGTGCATACGGTATTCAGGGGCTGGGTGGCTGTTTTGTCAGGAAGATAAATGGCAGCTATCACGCCGTAGTCGGCTTACCGCTGGTTGAAACGTATGAATTATTAAGTAATTTTAACGCACTGCGTGAGAAAAGGGATAAACATGACGGCTGAATTGTTGGTAAACGTAACGCCTTCGGAAACGCGAGTGGCGTATATTGATGGCGGTATTCTGCAGGAAATTCATATTGAACGTGAGGCGCGACGCGGAATAGTAGGCAATATCTACAAGGGTCGTGTAAGTCGTGTACTTCCGGGTATGCAGGCGGCTTTTGTAGATATTGGGCTGGATAAAGCCGCGTTTCTTCATGCATCCGATATCATGCCGCACACTGAATGTGTGGCGGGTGAAGAACAAAAGCAATTCACGGTGCGCGACATCTCGGAACTGGTCCGTCAGGGGCAAGATCTGATGGTGCAGGTGGTGAAAGATCCGCTTGGCACTAAAGGTGCGCGCCTGACTACCGATATCACGCTGCCTTCTCGCTATCTGGTGTTTATGCCAGGGGCTTCTCACGTTGGGGTTTCCCAACGTATTGAAAGCGAATCAGAACGTGAACGCCTGAAAAAAGTGGTCGCAGAGTATTGCGACGAGCAGGGCGGGTTTATCATCCGTACCGCAGCGGAAGGGGTTGGCGAGGCTGAACTGGCCTCCGATGCCGCTTATCTGAAACGCGTCTGGACCAAAGTGATGGAGCGTAAAAAGCGCCCGCAGACTCGTTATCAGCTGTACGGCGAACTGGCGCTGGCGCAGCGTGTTCTGCGTGATTTCGCCGACGCCGAACTGGATCGCATTCGCGTTGACTCACGCCTGACTTACGAAGCATTGCTGGAGTTTACCTCGGAGTACATTCCCGAGATGACCAGCAAGCTGGAGCATTACACCGGACGCCAACCGATTTTCGATCTCTTTGATGTCGAAAACGAAATCCAGCGAGCGCTGGAACGCAAAGTTGAACTGAAATCCGGTGGTTATCTGATTATCGACCAGACCGAAGCGATGACCACCGTGGACATCAATACCGGAGCGTTTGTCGGTCATCGCAATCTGGACGACACCATTTTCAATACCAATATTGAAGCGACGCAGGCTATCGCTCGCCAGTTACGGTTGCGCAATCTGGGCGGGATTATCATTATTGATTTCATCGACATGAATAATGAAGATCACCGTCGCCGCGTGTTGCATTCGCTGGAGCAGGCGTTGAGCAAAGACCGGGTGAAAACCAGCGTTAATGGTTTTTCGGCGCTGGGGCTGGTGGAGATGACGCGTAAACGCACCCGCGAAAGCATTGAGCACGTACTATGTAACGAATGCCCAACCTGCCACGGTCGCGGAACGGTGAAAACCGTGGAAACGGTATGCTATGAAATCATGCGCGAGATTGTTCGTGTACACCATGCTTACGATTCCGACCGTTTCCTGGTCTATGCTTCTCCGGCAGTAGCCGAAGCCTTGAAAGGCGAAGAGTCACACTCGCTGGCGGAAGTGGAAATTTTCGTTGGCAAACAGGTTAAAGTACAAATTGAACCGCTCTATAACCAGGAGCAGTTTGACGTCGTAATGATGTAAACAGATGCTGGGCCGCCATCCGGCAAAGGGTTTTTGAGTCACATTTTTAGCAGACAAGGAGTGACGGGTGAGGCGATTGCCGGGGATTTTACTGCTTACTGGAGCCGCGCTCGTTGTGATCGCTGCCCTGCTGGTTAGCGGCCTGCGTATTGCTTTACCGCATCTTGACGCCTGGCGTCCGGAAATCCTCAACAAAATAGAATCCGCGACTGGCATGCCGGTAGAAGCCAGTCAGCTCTCAGCCAGCTGGCAGAATTTTGGCCCGACGCTTGAAGCGCACGACATCCGTGCAGAACTAAAAGATGGCGGCGAATTTTCGGTTAAACGCGTTACTCTGGCGCTGGATGTCTGGCAAAGCCTGTTACATATGCGCTGGCAATTTCGTGATCTCACTTTCTGGCAGCTGCGCTTTCGCACCAACACTCCTATCACCAGCGGTGGTGGTAATGATAGCCTGGAAGCCAGTCACATCAGCGATCTGTTTCTTCGTCAGTTCGACCATTTTGATCTCCGCGACAGTGAAGTCAGTTTCCTGACGCCATCCGGTCAGCGCGCCGAGCTGGCGATCCCACAACTCACCTGGCTGAACGATCCACGTCGACACCGTGCAGAAGGCCTGGTAAGCCTCTCCAGCCTTACCGGACAGCACGGCGTGATGCAGGTGCGCATGGATTTGCGTGATGATGAGGGGTTGTTAAGCAATGGTCGCGTCTGGCTCCAGGCGGATGACATCGACCTGAAGCCGTGGCTCGGTAAATGGATGCAGGACAATATTGCGCTGGAAACGGCGCAGTTCTCCCTTGAAGGCTGGATGACGATCGATAAAGGCGATGTAACCGGTGGCGACGTCTGGCTGAAACAGGGCGGTGCCAGCTGGTTGGGCGAGAAGGAAACGCATACGCTGTCGGTGGATAATCTGACCGCGCATATTACGCGTGAAAATCCGGGATGGCAGTTCTCTATTCCCGATACACGGATCACGATGGACGGCAAACCCTGGCCGAGCGGAGCATTGACGCTGGCCTGGATACCGGAACAGGACGTTGGCGGCAAAGACAATAAACGCAGTGACGAACTCCGGATTCGCGCCAGTAATCTGGAGCTGGCAGGCCTGGAGGGCATACGCCCGCTGGCCGCGAAACTTTCACCTGCACTGGGTGATGTTTGGCGCTCCACACAACCGAGCGGCAAGATTAACACGCTGGCGCTGGATATCCCGCTTCAGGCGGCAGACAAGACCCGTTTTCAGGCATCGTGGAGCGATCTGGCCTGGAAGCAATGGAAATTATTACCGGGTGCGGAACACTTCTCCGGGACGCTTTCCGGCAGCGTTGAAAATGGTTTGCTTACCGCG
The DNA here is from genome assembly GCF_046486495.1 of Escherichia sp. WS3227_2. Classification (NCBI taxonomy): domain Bacteria; kingdom Pseudomonadati; phylum Pseudomonadota; class Gammaproteobacteria; order Enterobacterales; family Enterobacteriaceae; genus Escherichia; species Escherichia sp. WS3227_2. The sequence continues at coordinate 684,130 of NZ_JBJQLG010000001.1, read as the reverse complement.
TCGATGAAGCAGGCAAAGATGCCTTACGAAACGGTATTCCGTGCGCCACTGGAAATCGCCGACGGCCAGGCAACTATAAGCTGGCTGAACAATGACAAAGGTTTCCAGCTGGATGGGCGTAATATTGACGTTAAAGCCAAAGCCGTCCATGCGCGCGGCGGTTTTCGTTACCTGCAACCTGCTAACGATGAACCCTGGCTGGGTATTCTGGCTGGCATCAGTACCGATGATGGTTCACAAGCCTGGCGCTATTTCCCGGAAAACTTGATGGGTAAAGACCTGGTTGATTACTTAAGTGGCGCGATTCAGGGCGGTGAAGCGGATAACGCGACGCTGGTTTATGGTGGCAATCCGCAACTCTTCCCCTATAAACACAACGAAGGTCAGTTTGAAGTGCTGGTGCCGCTGCGCAACGCGAAGTTTGCCTTCCAGCCGGACTGGCCTGCATTAACTAACCTTGATATTGAACTGGACTTTATTAACGACGGTTTATGGATGAAAACCGATGGCGTTAATCTGGGCGGCGTGCGCGCGAGTAATCTCACCGCAGTGATCCCTGACTACTCGAAAGAAAAACTGCTGATTGACGCTGACATTAAAGGTCCGGGTAAAGCCGTTGGCCCTTACTTTGATGAGACACCGCTGAAAGATTCTCTGGGTGCGACCCTGCAAGAACTCCAGCTCGATGGCGATGTGAATGCTCGCTTACATCTTGATATCCCGCTGAACGGCGAGCTGGTAACCGCGAAAGGTGAAGTGACGCTGCGTAATAACAGTCTGTTTATCAAACCACTCGACAGCACCCTGAAAAATTTGAGCGGTAAATTCAGCTTTATCAATGGCGATCTGCAAAGTGAACCGCTGACAGCAAGCTGGTTTAATCAGCCGTTGAACGTGGATTTTTCCACCAAAGAAGGGGCAAAAGCCTACCAGGTAGCGGTAAACCTCAACGGTAACTGGCAACCGGCGAAAACCGGCGTTCTGCCTGAAGCGGTGAACGAAGCATTGAGTGGCAGCGTGGCGTGGGATGGTAAAGTGGGCATTGATCTGCCTTATCATGCTGGTGCGACCTATAACGTAGAGCTGAACGGCGATCTAAAGAATGTGAGCAGTCACTTACCTTCACCGTTAGCCAAACCTGCGGGTGAACCACTAGCGGTAAACGTTAAGGTTGATGGCAATCTCAACAGCTTTGAATTAACCGGACAGGCTGGTGCGGATAATCATTTCAATAGCCGCTGGTTGCTCGGTCAAAAGCTCACGCTCGACCGTGCTATTTGGGCGGCAGACAGTAAAACGCTCCCGCCGTTGCCGGAACAAAGTGGCGTTGAACTCAATATGCCGCCGATGAATGGTGCCGAGTGGCTGGCCCTGTTTCAGAAAGGTGCGGCGGAGAGTGTCGGTGGTGCAGCGAGTTTCCCACAACACATAACGTTACGTACGCCTATGTTGTCGCTGGGAAATCAGCAATGGAATAACCTGAGTATTGTTTCGCAACCGACGGCAAATGGCACCCAGGTTGAGGCGCAAGGGCGTGAAATCAACGCCACGCTGGCGATGCGTAATAACGCGCCGTGGCTGGCGAATATCAAATATCTTTATTACAACCCGAGCGTGGCGAAAACTCGTGGTGATTCAACACAGTCATCACCTTTCCCGACAACGGAACGCATTAACTTCCGTGGCTGGCCGGACGCCCAAATACGATGCGCAGAGTGCTGGTTCTGGGGGCAAAAATTCGGGCGCATTGACAGTGATATCACCATTTCTGGCAATACATTAACGCTTACTAATGGACTGATTGATACTGGTTTTTCGCGGCTCACTGCCGATGGTGAATGGATTAACAATCCGGGGAATGAACGTACCTCGCTGAAAGGAAAACTGCGCGGGCAGAAAATTGATGCCGCCGCAGAATTTTTTGGTGTCACGACGCCCATACGCCAGTCGTCATTTAATGTGGATTACGATTTACACTGGCGCAAAGCACCGTGGCAGCCAGATGAGGCGACGTTGAATGGCATCATTCATACTCAACTGGGTAAAGGCGAAATTACCGAAATCAATACCGGACATGCCGGGCAATTGCTGCGCTTATTGAGCGTAGATGCCCTGATGCGTAAGCTGCGTTTTGATTTCAGAGACACTTTTGGCGAAGGGTTCTATTTTGACTCCATTCGCAGCACCGCGTGGATTAAAGACGGCGTTATGCACACCGACGACACGTTGGTGGATGGCCTGGAAGCGGACATTGCCATGAAAGGGTCGGTAAATCTGGTGCGTCGCGACCTGAATATGGAAGCGGTTGTCGCACCAGAGATTTCTGCGACGGTGGGCGTGGCTGCGGCTTTTGCGGTTAACCCCATTGTTGGCGCGGCAGTGTTTGCAGCCAGTAAAGTGCTGGGGCCGCTGTGGAGCAAAGTCTCCATTTTGCGCTATCACATTTCGGGTCCGCTGGACGATCCGCAAATCAACGAAGTGTTGCGCCAACCGCGTAAAGAAAAAGCGCAATGATTTGACGAGGGCGCGTAATTGCCCCAATCTCATATGATAATCGTTGCCAAAGGCCAACGAGCCGGAACATAACCGTAGGCCGGATAGGGCGTTCACGCCGCATCCGGCAGCCGTAAAAAATCCTCTACTGCAGTAACTAACGAGTAGCAAAAACGATGAGTCTGAACCTGGTAAGTGAACAATTGCTAGCGGCGAACGGCCTGAAACATCAGGACTTGTTCGCGATCCTCGGTCAACTGGCCGAACGTCGCCTTGATTATGGCGATCTCTATTTTCAGTCGAGCTATCACGAATCCTGGGTTTTAGAAGACCGCATTATTAAAGATGGTTCTTACAACATCGATCAGGGTGTTGGTGTGCGTGCAATCAGCGGTGAAAAAACCGGATTTGCTTACGCAGACCAAATCAGCCTGCTGGCGCTGGAACAGAGTGCGCAAGCGGCGCGCACCATCGTCCGTGATAGTGGTGATGGCAAAGTACAGACGCTGGGCGCGGTAGAGCATAGCCCGTTGTATACCTCGGTAGATCCGCTGCAAAGCATGAGCCGTGAAGAGAAGCTGGATATCCTGCGTCGCGTCGATAAGGTTGCCCGCGAAGCGGACAAGCGCGTACAAGAAGTGACTGCCAGCCTCAGCGGCGTTTATGAATTAATTCTGGTTGCGGCCACCGACGGCACGCTGGCGGCGGATGTTCGTCCGCTGGTGCGTCTTTCCGTGAGCGTTCTGGTCGAAGAAGATGGCAAACGCGAACGCGGTGCCAGTGGCGGCGGCGGTCGTTTTGGTTATGAGTTCTTCCTTGCCGATCTTGACGGTGAAGTCCGTGCGGATGCATGGGCAAAAGAAGCAGTGCGTATGGCGCTGGTCAATCTTTCTGCCGTCGCCGCACCAGCAGGCACCATGCCGGTAGTACTTGGCGCAGGTTGGCCGGGCGTGCTGTTGCATGAAGCGGTGGGGCACGGTCTGGAAGGCGACTTCAACCGCCGTGGCACTTCAGTATTTAGTGGACAGGTCGGGGAGCTGGTGGCTTCAGAACTGTGTACCGTGGTTGATGACGGTACGATGGTCGATCGCCGTGGTTCGGTGGCGATTGATGATGAAGGTACGCCAGGTCAGTACAACGTGCTGATTGAGAATGGCATCCTGAAAGGCTACATGCAGGATAAACTCAACGCGCGTTTGATGGGCATGACGCCGACTGGCAACGGTCGCCGTGAATCCTACGCTCATCTGCCGATGCCGCGTATGACCAACACCTATATGCTGCCGGGTAAATCGACCCCGCAGGAAATTATTGAATCCGTTGAGTACGGTATCTATGCACCGAACTTTGGTGGCGGTCAGGTGGATATCACCTCCGGCAAATTCGTTTTCTCCACTTCAGAAGCGTATCTGATTGAAAACGGTAAAGTAACGAAGCCGGTGAAAGGCGCAACGTTGATTGGTTCCGGTATCGAAACCATGCAGCAGATTTCGATGGTTGGCAACGACCTGAAACTGGATAACGGCGTGGGTGTCTGCGGTAAAGAAGGGCAAAGTTTGCCGGTTGGCGTGGGCCAGCCAACGCTGAAAGTTGATAACCTGACTGTTGGCGGTACCGCGTAATAATTTCAGTATTTTCAGAAGGATAATTAATCCTTTTACATGCACGAACGGTCCCCTCGCCCCTCTGGGATTAGGGTGAGGGGACCCCATTGGCACAGGTTTGTACAACGTAACAGTATAATATTAATTACTTCTCTTTCCCGCGCCCGTGCATCTCCTGAAACAATTTACCGACCTCAACAAAATAATCCGTTAGCGAGTTGATCACGACTTGTACCTTCAGCGGCAGCTTATCTTTTTCGGTATATAACGCATAAACCGGGCGTGGATCTGACTGATAACGCGGCAGCAGGATCTCCAGCTCCCCACGATTGATCTCGTTGATCACCCACATCAGCGGCACGTAGGCGATCCCGGCACCCGCCGTCAGCCAGCGCACCAGCGTCATCGGATCATTAGTCACAAATCTTCCTTGTGGGATCAGGCGAGTCGAGATCCCTTCCGGTGCGATCAGTTCAAATTCATTGTCGGGCCGCACGCTGTATTCAAGCCATGAATGACTACTCAAATCGGCGGGTTTTTCCGGTATGCCGTATTGTGTGAGATAGCTTTTCGCGGCGCACACCACCATTGGCATCGCGCCCAGACGGCGGGAAAACAGGCTGGAATCCTGCAACGCGCCGACGCGGATCACCACATCCAGACCGTCGGCAATCAGGTCGGGGGCAGGAATTCCGGTAACCAGATTGACGCTCAAACCTGGGTATTCTTTCAGCATTTTTGCTGTCAGCCCGGCGAGAACATTTTGTGCCATAGTTGAAGAACAGCCAATGCGCAGCGTCCCGATGGGGGTGTTATTGAAGGCATACAGTTGCTCATGAACATCCTGCACTTCATGGAGCATCCGACGGCAGCCCTGGTAGTAAATTCTACCGGCTTCGGTCAGGCCAATGCTGCGTGTGCTACGGTTTAACAGCTTTACCTGCAACTCATCTTCCAGTTTTGACACCGTCTGACTGATGGACGAAACGCTCATCTGTAGCTGTCTGGCGGCGGCGGTAAAAGAGCCAAATTCAACTACTTTGGCAAACACCGACATGCGTTTTAGTCGTTCCATTATTCACTCTGACTTAAAAGTGATTTAGATCACATAATATAGATAACAGCATAACAGTTACGCTAATATATTAAATATCAATCTACAGCAATGTTGCTCTCGCCCGGCTTTCCATGCCCTTCTCTGCGGCGACAGATGCTGAAAATAATAACGCCTGCTCTCTCTATACAACCAAGGTCAACATGAGTCTGTTTCCCGTTATCGTGGTGTTTGGGCTGTCCTTCCCACCGATATTTTTTGAATTGCTTTTATCACTGGCGATTTTCTGGCTGGTGCGCCGGGTACTTGTGCCAACAGGTATCTACGACTTTGTCTGGCATCCGGCGTTGTTCAACACCGCGCTCTATTGCTGTTTGTTTTATTTGATATCGCGACTGTTCGTTTGAGGTTGAAGTGAAAACACTAATAAGAAAATTCTCCCGTACGGCCATCACGGTCGTATTAGTCATTCTGGCCTTCATCGCAATTTTTAATGCCTGGGTCTATTACACCGAATCCCCGTGGACGCGTGACGCGCGCTTTAGCGCTGACGTCGTTGCGATCGCGCCGGACGTTTCTGGACTTATCACCCAGGTGAATGTTCATGATAACCAGCTGGTGAAAAAAGGACAGGTACTGTTCACCATCGACCAGCCGCGCTATCAAAAGGCGCTTGAGGAAGCGCAAGCCGATGTTGCTTATTATCAGGTACTGGCACAGGAGAAACGCCAGGAGGCCGGACGTCGTAACCGTCTCGGTGTGCAGGCGATGTCTCGCGAAGAGATCGATCAGGCCAACAACGTACTACAAACGGTTCTGCATCAGTTAGCGAAAGCGCAGGCGACCCGCGATCTGGCAAAACTGGATCTTGAACGCACGGTGATCCGCGCGCCAGCAGATGGCTGGGTGACCAACCTCAACGTCTATACCGGTGAGTTTATTACCCGTGGATCAACGGCGGTTGCGCTGGTGAAACAGAACTCCTTCTATGTACTGGCCTATATGGAAGAAACTAAGCTGGAAGGGGTGCGCCCTGGGTATCGTGCAGAGATCACGCCGCTTGGCAGTAACAAAGTGCTAAAAGGGACTGTTGATAGTGTTGCCGCAGGGGTCACCAACGCCAGCAGCACGCGTGACGACAAAGGGATGGCGACCATCGACTCTAACCTTGAATGGGTGCGTTTGGCGCAACGTGTTCCGGTTCGTATTCGTCTCGACAACCAGCAAGAGAACATCTGGCCTGCGGGCACCACTGCTACAGTGGTGGTCACTGGCAAACAAGATCGCGACGAAAGCCAGGATTCGTTCTTCCGTAAAATGGCCCATCGCCTGCGTGAGTTTGGTTAATCACGATGGGTATTTTCTCCATTGCTAACCAACATATTCGCTTTGCGGTAAAACTGGCGACCGCCATTGTACTGGCGCTGTTTGTTGGCTTTCACTTCCAGCTGGAAACGCCACGCTGGGCAGTACTGACAGCGGCGATTGTTGCCGCCGGTCCGGCCTTTGCTGCGGGAGGTGAACCGTATTCTGGCGCTATTCGCTATCGTGGCTTTTTGCGCATCATCGGCACATTTATTGGCTGTATTGCCGGACTGGTGATCATCATTGCGATGATCCGCGCACCATTATTGATGATTCTGGTGTGCTGTATCTGGGCCGGTTTTTGTACCTGGATATCCTCGCTGGTACGAATAGAAAACTCGTATGCGTGGGGGCTGGCCGGTTATACCGCGCTGATCATTGTGATCACCATTCAGCCGGAACCATTGCTTACGCCGCAGTTTGCCGTCGAACGTTGTAGCGAGATCGTTATCGGTATTGTGTGTGCGATTATGGCGGATTTGCTCTTTTCTCCGCGATCGATCAAACAAGAAGTGGATCGAGAGCTGGAAAGTTTGCTGGTCGCGCAATATCAATTAATGCAACTCTGTATTAAGCATGGCGATGGTGAAGTTGTCGATAAAGCCTGGGGCGATCTGGTGCGACGCACCACGGCGTTACAAGGTATGCGCAGCAACCTGAATATGGAATCTTCCCGCTGGGCGCGGGCCAATCGACGTTTAAAAGCGATCAATACGCTATCGCTGACGCTGATTACACAATCCTGCGAAACTTATCTTATTCAGAATACGCGCCCGGAATTGATCACTGATACTTTCCGCGAATTTTTTGACACGCCGGTAGAAACCGCGCAGGACGTCCACAAGCAGCTCAAACGCCTGCGGAGAGTTATCGCCTGGACCGGGGAACGGGAAACGCCTGTCACCATTTATAGCTGGGTCGCGGCGGCAACGCGTTATCAGCTTCTCAAGCGCGGCGTTATCAGTAACACAAAAATCAACGCCACCGAAGAAGAGATCCTGCAAGGCGAACCGGAAGTCAAAGTAGAGTCAGCCGAACGTCATCATGCGATGGTTAACTTCTGGCGAACCACTCTTTCCTGCATTCTGGGGACGCTTTTCTGGCTGTGGACGGGCTGGACTTCCGGCAGTGGTGCAATGGTGATGATTGCGGTAGTGACGTCACTGGCAATGCGTTTGCCAAATCCACGCATGGTGGCGATCGACTTTATCTACGGGACGCTGGCCGCGCTGCCGTTAGGGCTGCTCTACTTTTTGGTGATTATCCCTAATACTCAACAGAGCATGTTGCTGCTGTGTATTAGCCTGGCAGTGCTGGGATTCTTCCTCGGTATAGAAGTACAGAAACGGCGACTGGGCTCGATGGGGGCGCTGGCCAGCACCATAAATATTATCGTGCTGGATAACCCGATGACTTTCCATTTCAGTCAGTTTCTCGACAGCGCATTAGGGCAAATCGTCGGCTGTGTGCTCGCGTTCACCGTTATTTTGCTGGTGCGGGATAAATCGCGCGACAGGACTGGACGTGTACTGCTTAATCAGTTCGTTTCTGCTGCTGTTTCCGCGATGACTACCAATGTGGCACGTCGTAAAGAGAACCACCTCCCGGCACTTTATCAGCAGCTGTTTTTGCTGATGAATAAGTTCCCAGGGGATTTGCCGAAATTTCGCCTGGCGCTGACGATGATTATCGCGCACCAGCGCCTGCGTGATGCGCCGATCCCGGTTAACGAGGATTTATCGGCGTTTCACCGACAAATGCGCCGCACAGCAGACCATGTGATATCTGCCCGTAGCGATGATAAACGTCGTCGGTACTTTGGCCAGTTGCTGGAAGAACTTGAAATCTATCAGGAAAAGCTACGCATCTGGCAAGCGCCACCGCAGGTGACGGAACCGGTTCATCGGCTGGCGGGGATGCTGCATAAGTATCAACATGCGTTGACCGATAGTTAAGTCAAAACCGACGCCAAAAGCGTCGGTTTTTTCATGGCTATACTTAGCGATGAACGGCAGAACTCGCCGCGAAACGTGACGGTGGCAACAGATGAATATTTATACCTTTGATTTTGATGAGATTGAGAGTCAGGAGGATTTTTATCGCGACTTCAGCCAAGCCTTTGGTCTGGCGAAAGATAAGGTACGCGATCTCGACTCACTATGGGATGTGTTAATGAACGATGTCCTGCCGCTACCACTTGAGATTGAATTTGTTCATCTGGGAGAGAAAACGCGTCGCCGTTTTGGCGCGTTAATATTGCTGTTTGATGAGGCAGAGGAAGAGCTGGAAGGGCATTTGCGTTTTAATGTTCGTCATTAGCGCAAAAAAAGCCCCCGAACCGGGGGCAATATCGTCGGACAAGACGATGAGGGTTTATTTGTACAGTTCAGCCGTAGCGTGCCAAGTGTCACCACTACGAGCTTCAGTAATCTGGTAGGCCGTTGCGCCTTTCTCTTCCGCTTTTTTGTTCAGCATTTCACGCATATCCATTGGCGAAGACGCCACACCACTTACGGATACGGTCCCGATTGCTTCACGATTTTGTGCTTGTGCAGCATCAATGGAGTCGGCAGCGAATGCACCGAAAGAGAGAACAGAAAGTACGCTTAATGCAGCAACAGTGGTTTTGATTTTCATGATTTTTACCTCGACATAATCTTTTAGCTGGGCCTTTGTTTCGTGACCCATATCACAAAATCAAGTATACACTAATTGTTGGACTAATTAATACCACGCTAACTGTTTCAGTTGATACTAAGTGTTAAAAATGTGAATTTTAATAACAAAAAAGAATTAAAAACACGGTTATTTATTATTAATTCTATTGTTTTCAATTAGATAATGAATTTTGCATAATGTGCTTTTTTTACCGTATGTATTCATTGTGTGAATGACATGTCGCAGTAAAACGCACTATTCGTTAAATTAATCGCAGAGGAAAGCAGGGGGTTGAGAGGGATAAGCAACATTTTCCCCGCCGCCAGAAGCGACGGGGCAGAGATTAAAGCTCCTGGTCGAACAGCTCTAAAATCGCTTCGTACAGGTCTTTGACGGTGAAACCGTTAGCAGGGGTAGTAAAGATGGTGTCATCGCCAGCGATGGTGCCCAGAATACCTTCTGCTTTGCCCAGTGAGTCCAGCAGGCGAGCAATTAACTGCGCCGCGCCAGGGCTGGTATGAATCACGACAACTGCATCGTTGTAGTCGATATCCAGCACCAGATTTTTCAATGGACTGGAGGTGGTTGGTACACCCAGTTCAGCTGGCAGGCAGTAAACCATTTCCATTTTGGCATTGCGTGTACGTACAGCACCAAACTTGGTCAACATCCGCGAGACTTTAGACTGATTAATATTGTCAAAGCCTTGCTCCTGCAACGCGGCGACGATTTCGCCCTGGGAGCTAAATTTCTCTTCTTTAAGTAATGCTTTAAATGCTTTAACTAGTTCTTCTTGCTTAGCCGAGCTTCGCATAAGTCACCCGATATGGTGGTTGATACAACATTATTGTGCATACAGATGAATTTTTATGCAAACAGTCAGCCCTGAAGAAGGCTGAAATAATGTTATGAAAGAGCGGGATTTTATCAAATTTCGTTATTGAGAAACATGCCTGCGTCACGGCATGCAAATTCTGCTTAAAAGTAAATTAATTGTTATCAAATTGATGTTGTTTTGGCTGAACGGTAGGGTATATTGTCACCACCTGTTGGAATGTTGCGCTAATGCATAAGCGACTGTTAATTACGTAAGTTAGGTTCCTGATTACGGCAATTAAATGCATAAACGCTAAACTTGCGTGACTACACATTCTTGAGATGTGGTCATTGTAAACGGCAATTTTGTGGATTAAGGTCGCGGCAGCGGAGCAACATATCTTAGTTTATCAATATAATAAGGAGTTTAGGATGAAAGTCGCAGTCCTCGGCGCTGCTGGCGGTATTGGCCAGGCGCTTGCACTACTGTTAAAAACCCAACTGCCTTCAGGTTCAGAACTCTCTCTGTATGATATCGCTCCAGTGACTCCCGGTGTGGCTGTCGATCTGAGCCATATCCCTACTGCTGTGAAAATCAAAGGTTTTTCTGGTGAAGATGCGACTCCGGCGCTGGAAGGCGCAGATGTCGTTCTTATCTCTGCAGGTGTAGCGCGTAAACCGGGTATGGATCGTTCCGACCTGTTTAACGTTAACGCCGGCATCGTGAAAAATCTGGTACAGCAAGTTGCGAAAACCTGCCCGAAAGCGTGCATTGGTATTATCACTAACCCGGTTAACACCACAGTTGCGATTGCTGCTGAAGTGCTGAAAAAAGCCGGTGTTTATGACAAAAATAAACTGTTCGGCGTTACCACGCTGGATATCATTCGTTCCAACACCTTTGTTGCGGAACTGAAAGGCAAACAGCCAGGCGAAGTTGAAGTGCCGGTTATTGGCGGTCACTCTGGTGTTACCATTCTGCCGCTGCTGTCACAGGTTCCTGGCGTTAGCTTTACCGAGCAGGAAGTGGCTGATCTGACCAAACGTATCCAGAACGCGGGTACTGAGGTGGTTGAAGCGAAAGCCGGTGGCGGGTCTGCAACCCTGTCTATGGGCCAGGCAGCTGCACGTTTTGGTCTGTCTCTGGTTCGCGCACTGCAGGGCGAACAAGGCGTTGTCGAATGTGCCTACGTTGAAGGCGACGGTCAGTACGCACGTTTCTTCTCTCAACCGCTGCTGCTGGGTAAAAACGGCGTGGAAGAGCGTAAATTTATCGGCACCCTGAGCGCATTTGAACAGAACGCGCTGGAAGGTATGCTGGATACGCTGAAGAAAGATATCGCCCTGGGCGAAGAGTTCGTTAATAAGTAATTGATTAGCGGATAATAAAAAACCGGAGCACAGACTCCGGTTTTTTGTTTTGAGCGCACGACTTAATTGGTTGCCGGATATTCCTGAATGGTGACCTGCAGCGTTAACTGCTTATCATCACGCATCACTACAACCGGGATCACCGAGCCAGGGCGAATTTCCGCCACCTGATCCATCGTCTCCAGAGCAGAGATGGCCGGTTTGTTATCCACCGAAATAATCAAATCATTGACCTGAATACCCGCATTCGCCGCCGGGCCGTCAGGTGACACTTCATTAACCACGATCCCTTGCAGTTGATCTATACCACCGCCTTGCGCGTGCAGTGGTGCGATCTCACGTCCGCCGATACCAATGTAGCCGCGGATCACGCGACCATCGCGGATCAGCTTATCCATAATTTTGGTTGCCAACTGGAAAGGAATCGCAAAGCCGATACCTTCCGGCGTTTCGCCATCGTTACTCTTATCAAACGACAGCGTGTTAATGCCCATCAGTTCGCCCAGCGAGTTCACCAGCGCGCCGCCAGAGTTACCGTGGTTAATGGAAGCATCGGTTTGCAGGAAGTTTTGCCGCCCGGTCGGGTTCAGACCAATTCGACCCGTGGCACTAATAATCCCCTGGGTAATGGTCTGCCCGAGGTTGTACGGGTTACCGATCGCCAGTACCACGTCACCAATGTGCGGTACGCGACGTGCATTGATTGGAATGGTAGGTAAACCGCCAGTGGCATTAATTTTAAGTACCGCCAGATCGGTTAGAGAGTCAGATCCCACCAGTAATGCTTCAAATACACGTCCATCCTGTAAGGCGACGATGATCTGATCGGCGTCGTTGATGACGTGTTTATTGGTGATGATATAACCGCGTTGATCCATGATTACACCGGATCCCAGGGTGCGGATCTCAAGCTGGTTGTGAGAGTTGGTGTTCAAACCACGGTTGTAAACGTTAACCACCGCTGGCGCGGCGCGGCGAACCGCCAGATTATAGCTGGCAGGCGTCTCATCGGTACTGTCAAATTGAGGAGTGGAAAGCGGGTTAAGGCTGCGCAGCGAAGGCATGGCAACCAGCAGAATAGCGCCGACAATTAATCCAATCGCAACGGAACGTAAGAGCTTCACAAACATGATGGAGGCGTCATTAAAAAAGGGAACGGCAGCAGCATACCACGAGTTAACCGGACATCACACGTCAGCCTGATGCCCGGTTTACGACATTAACGCATCAGCAGATAGATGCTTTCATTGCCGCGTACAATTTGCAGGGCGATGATGGCCGGTTTTGCCGCCAGCACTTTACGCATTTCAGCAATCGAGTTCACCCGATCGCGGTTGACGCCAATGATCACATCGTCTTTTTGCAAGCCTGCCTGAGCAGCTGGGCTTCCTTTGACAACCTCATCGATCTTAATACCTTTGCCGCCATCTTTTAGCTGACCATCGCTCAACGTTGCACCTTCCAGCGCTGGCGTGATCATTTCAGCGCTGGCCGACGAAGAGGTGCTGGTATCGAGCGTCACTTCTACTTCCAGTGGTTTGCCGTTACGCAGCAGGCCTAGCTTCACTTTCGTGCCCGGCTCGGTGGTTGCGATACGAGAGCGCAACTCAGCAAAGCTATTCAGCGGTTTGCCGTTGAGGCTGGTAATAATATCGCCCGCTTTGATGCCCGCTTTTGCCGAGCCAGAACCTGGCAACACTTCGCTGACAAACGCGCCACGCTGCACGTCAAGGTTGAAGGCTTTGGCGATATCGGCACTCATCTCTGTGCCTTTGATGCCTAACAGACCGCGTTTGATTTCACCAAAGTCGATAAGCTGCTGCGCCAGTGTTCGCGCCATATTACTGGGGATGGCAAATCCAATCCCGACGCTCCCGCCGCCAGGCGCAAGGATTGCCGTGTTGATGCCAATTAACTCACCGTTAAGGTTTAACAGTGCACCGCCGGAGTTACCGCGGTTAATGGAAGCATCTGTCTGGATAAAGTTTTCCAGACCTTCAAGATTCAACCCACTGCGGCCTAATGCGGAAACAATGCCAGAGGTGGCGGTTTGCCCAAGGCCAAATGGGTTACCGACCGCCACGGCAAAATCACCGACGCGCAATTTATCGGAGTCGGCAATAGCGATTTGCGTTAATTTGCTCGGGTTTTGAATTTGCAACAGGGCGATATCGCTCTGGTCATCGCTACCAATCAGTTTTGCATCAAACTCGCGCCCATCATTGAGCTGAATACTGATTTTCTGTGCCTGATTAATCACATGGTTGTTAGTCAGCACATAGCCTTTACTGGCGTTGATGATGACACCGGAGCCTAAACCTTCGAAGGGTTGTGCCGGTTGATCCGGTAAATCATCACCAAAAAACTTTTTGAATTCTTCCGGGATTTTCTGTCCCTGACTGGCCGTTCCTTCCACCCGTACGCTCACCACTGCCGGAAGCACTTTTTCCAGCATTGGGGCCAGACTGGGGAGAGGGGCCTGATCGGCAACCTGGCCTGGAATCGACGCAACGGCCTGAAATGACGCCGAGAGAGTTAACCCGACACTTAACGCTAATGCACTCAACAGCTGGGTTTGTTTTTTCATTATTCCTGCTCTCGTACCTGAATGATAAGAAAAGAGATTCAAAACAGTTTGATGTTATTGAATTTTCAGACGGCTAACAATGAGACACCAGATTAAATGATAGTCGGGGAGGGAAAGAAGAGGAGGGCGCAATGGCTGCGCCCGAAAAATAAATTAGTCGCGCTTCGCGCCAGTACGCAGCAGGCCGGACGCGCCTTCAGAATAGTCGCGAGGCATCTGCACCGGTGCCTGATCGTTGCTGGCTTCAGACTCTGCCAGACGATTACGGAACGGGTTTGCTTCAGCAGACAGTTCCGGCAGCAGGCTGCTGGAGCTTTTCGCCATGTGTTGATACAGCTGGCGATAGTCGTGCGCCATGGTATCCAGTAATTCCGCGCTGCGGGCAAAGTGGCTAACCAGCTCTTCGCGATACTCGTCCAGTTCAGCTTTATTCTTTTCCAGTTCGTACTGCAACGCCTGTTGCTGGCGTAGTTTACGATTACCAAAACGCATGGCCACAGCACCAATAATGATGCCGACGACTAACCCAATTAGCGCATATTCCCAGGTCATGAACATCTCCCGTTGTCTTTTGTTTCCGTAGGGTGTTGGCTTCAGGCTCCATGCCTGCGGCTGATTATGCCACTATAACCGTTAATTCCACAGAAGTGGAATCCCGACTGCATATCGCGTAGTGTAGAACGGCCTTTTTTTCGTCAACCGTGAACAACGGCGCACCGATTATTCAAGGAATAACAATAAGATCATGCAAAGCGTTACCCCAACATCGCAATACCTGAAGGCGCTCAATGAAGGCAGCCATCAACCCGACGACGTTCAAAAAGAGGCCGTCAGCCGCCTGGAAATTATTTATCAGGAACTCATCAATAGCACGCCTCCAGCCCCCAGGACGAGTGGGCTAATGGCGCGGGTTGGTAAGCTGTGGGGTAAACGTGAAGACACAAAGCATACGCCAGTGCGTGGCTTATATATGTGGGGCGGGGTAGGACGCGGGAAAACCTGGCTGATGGACCTTTTCTATCAAAGCCTGCCGGGAGAGCGGAAACAGCGTCTGCACTTTCACCGTTTTATGCTGCGGGTACATGAAGAGCTAACTGCTTTGCAGGGGCAGACCGATCCGCTGGAAATTATTGCCGATCGCTTTAAAGCAGAAACTGACGTGCTCTGTTTTGACGAATTTTTTGTTTCTGATATTACCGATGCCATGCTACTTGGCGGTCTGATGAAAGCCCTGTTCGCCCGCGGTATTACCCTGGTAGCGACGTCAAATATTCCGCCGGACGAACTTTATCGAAATGGCCTACAACGTGCGTGTTTTTTGCCTGCAATCGATGCCATTAAACAGCATTGTGATGTAATGAACGTGGACGCTGGTGTTGACTATCGACTGCGTACGCTTACTCAGGCGCATCTGTGGCTTTCACCCCTCAACGATGAAACCCGGGCGCAAATGGATAAACTATGGTTGGCGCTGGCGGGGGCGAAACGAGAAAATTCACCGACGTTAGAAATCAACCATCGACCGTTGGCGACAATGGGCGTCGAGAACCAGACGCTGGCGGTCTCTTTTACTACGCTGTGCGTTGATGCCCGCAGTCAGCATGACTATATTGCGCTCTCACGCCTCTTTCACACGGTCATGTTGTTTGATGTGCCGGTCATGACGCGGTTGATGGAGAGCGAAGCGCGGCGCTTTATTGCGCTGGTGGATGAGTTTTACGAGCGCCATGTCAAATTAGTGGTGAGTGCAGAAGTGCCGCTATATGACATTTATCAGGGCGAGCGGCTGAAGTTTGAGTTCCAGCGTTGCCTGTCACGTCTGCAAGAGATGCAAAGCGAAGAGTATTTGAAGCGCGAGCATTTAGCGGGTTAAAACCTGCCACAAATCACAAAAAGGGGTCGATCTTTGACCCCGACTTCTCTATAATCCTGCGACCCCACGTTACAAGAAAGTTTTTTTCCCAAAACTTTTTGTGTGCTGGCATAGGCTATTCGAAGGGGTAGGTTTGCCGGACTTTGTCGTGTGAACCTCAACAATTGAAGACGTTTGGGTGTTCACCAACGTGTAACTATTTATTGGGTAAGCTTTTAATGAAAACTTTTACAGCTAAACCAGAAACCGTAAAACGCGACTGGTATGTTGTTGACGCGACCGGTAAAACTCTGGGCCGTCTGGCTACTGAACTGGCTCGTCGCCTGCGCGGTAAGCACAAAGCGGAATACACTCCGCACGTAGATACCGGTGATTACATCATCGTTCTGAACGCTGACAAAGTTGCTGTAACCGGCAACAAGCGTACTGACAAAGTGTACTATCACCACACCGGCCACATCGGTGGTATCAAACAAGCGACCTTTGAAGAGATGATTGCTCGCCGTCCTGAGCGTGTGATTGAAATCGCGGTTAAAGGCATGTTGCCAAAAGGCCCGCTGGGTCGTGCTATGTTCCGTAAACTGAAAGTTTACGCGGGTAACGAGCACAACCACGCGGCACAGCAACCGCAAGTTCTTGACATCTAATCGGGATTATAGGCAATGGCTGAAAATCAATACTACGGCACTGGTCGCCGCAAAAGTTCCGCAGCTCGCGTTTTCATCAAACCGGGCAACGGTAAAATCGTAATCAACCAACGTTCTCTGGAACAGTACTTCGGTCGTGAAACTGCCCGCATGGTAGTTCGTCAGCCGCTGGAACTGGTCGACATGGTTGAGAAACTGGACCTGTACATCACCGTTAAAGGTGGTGGTATCTCTGGTCAGGCTGGTGCGATCCGTCACGGTATCACCCGCGCTCTGATGGAATACGACGAGTCCCTGCGTTCTGAACTGCGTAAAGCTGGCTTCGTTACTCGTGACGCTCGTCAGGTTGAACGTAAGAAAGTCGGTCTGCGTAAAGCACGTCGTCGTCCGCAGTTCTCCAAACGTTAATTGGCTTCTGCTCCGGCAGAAAACAATTTGCGAAAAAACCCGCTTCGGCGGGTTTTTTTATGGCTAAATTCTGAATCAGCGTAAAAAATGGAAAGTTGCTTTTTGCTGCCGTCTGACAGACAGGTAAAACAAAAACCACATCGCCAATAAGGGACTAAGTCAACTATTTCAGACTAAAGCGCATCTCTTTTTCCCCATTTCCGGCATCGACTCACCACAAAGGTCGCAAAATCTGGTAAACTATCATCCAATTTTCTGCCCAAATGTCGGGTATTGCTCATTTTTTGTTTGATTTTCGAACAAAGAGAGTCGTTCCTTACTGGGTAACACAACTTCTGACTGGCCACCTGGTGGCTGGTAGCAGTAAAAATTCTGACTATACCTGGAGGTTTTCATGGCTGTCGCTGCCAACAAACGTTCGGTAATGACGCTGTTTTCCGGTCCTACTGACATCTATAGCCATCAGGTCCGCATTGTGCTGGCTGAGAAAGGTGTAAGTTTCGAGATCGAACACGTGGAAAAGGACAATCCGCCTCAGGATCTGATTGACCTCAACCCGAATCAGAGCGTTCCGACCCTGGTGGATCGTGAGCTGACCCTGTGGGAATCTCGCATCATTATGGAATATCTGGATGAGCGTTTCCCGCATCCGCCACTGATGCCTGTTTACCCGGTAGCTCGCGGTGAAAGCCGTCTGTACATGCATCGCATCGAAAAAGATTGGTACACGCTGATGAACACCATCATCAACGGTTCAGCTTCTGAAGCAGATGCCGCACGTAAGCAACTGCGCGAAGAACTGCTGGCGATTGCGCCGGTCTTCGGTCAGAAGCCGTACTTCCTGAGCGATGAGTTCAGCCTGGTCGATTGCTACCTTGCTCCGCTGCTGTGGCGTTTGCCGCAACTGGGCATCGAGTTCAGCGGCCCGGGTGCGAAAGAGCTGAAAGGCTATATGACCCGCGTCTTTGAGCGTGACTCTTTCCTTGCTTCTTTAACTGAAGCTGAACGTGAAATGCGTCTGGGCCGGAGTTAATCTGTATGGATTTGTCACAGCTAACACCACGTCGTCCCTATCTGCTGCGTGCATTCTATGAGTGGTTGCTGGATAACCAGCTCACGCCGCACCTGGTGGTGGATGTGACGCTCCCTGGCGTGCAGGTTCCTATGGAATATGCGCGTGACGGGCAAATCGTACTCAACATTGCGCCGCGAGCTGTCGGCAATCTGGAACTGGCGAATGATGAGGTGCGCTTTAACGCGCGCTTTGGTGGCATTCCGCGTCAGGTTTCTGTGCCGCTGGCTGCCGTGCTGGCTATCTACGCCCGTGAAAATGGCGCAGGCACGATGTTTGAACCTGAAGCTGCCTACGATGAAGATGCCAGCATCATGAATGATGAAGAGGCATCGGCAGACAACGAAACCGTTATGTCGGTTATTGATGGCGACAAGCCAGATCACGATGATGACACTCATCCTGACGATGAACCACCGCAGCCACCACGTGGTGGTCGACCAGCATTACGCGTTGTGAAGTAATACTAAAACAGGCCCTGGCGGCCTGTTTTGTCTTTTTAATGACTTAATAAAATAGCGTGATTGTGGCAATCATATTCACCACGAAACCGACTGCCATGGGGATCGCTGTCCGCTTCACTACCGCAAAAGGCGAAACGCCTGCAATTCCTGACGTAACGACCACCACCGCAGTAATCGGCGAAACAGCGCGCGCTAGCGTCGTGGCAAAATGCATCGGCATAATCATTACAACCGCTGGTACATGTAGTCCGGCTGCGATATTCGGAATAAGACTGGCAAATGACATAAACGGCGCATTGCCTGAGCCCATCACAATGGCACAAATGGCAATGACCAGCGCCATAATAATCATCACGCCAATACCGCCCAGGCCAGAATGCTCCGCACCCCTGATAACCGCATCGACAGTGCCAATCGTCGTTAAGCCTTTCGCAAATATTTCACCCGCGACCACCAGCGTTACCACGTTGGCAAACTGCGTACCCATGCCGTCAAAAAACGCCTGCACATCGTCCATTGTTTCGCGCAAGTTATGCTTGCGGAAGAACTCAACAAACATCGTCACCGTCAAACTCAGTAACATCACCACCACCAGATGCAGTTCTGACTGCATCAGCCCGACGTGGGCAAGGAACAGCGAGCCGAGCATCAGGATTAACGGCATCACCGGTAAAATGGCGTAATAGAGCGGCGGGACATTATCGAGAGCTTTTTGCTCTGCCTGTTCGTGATTGATATTTTTATCTTTTTTGTCGAAAGCGCGTTGCACGAAAAAGTGGGAGATCGCCACCGAGATAATGACACAAGAGGCGACCGGAAGCTGGTAGTGGAAGAAGTAAGTGGCAATTTTCATTCCCGCTACCTGGGCAGCAAAAATGGAGTTCGTTTCCAGAATCCCCCACTCAATGGACATCGTGGTTGCGATAACCGCCACCGCAGAGAGGCGACTTACTCCCAGACTCACCAGCGTCGGAAATAAGGTGACCATCAGCAACATACCCAGACCGGAGGCGCTGGTAATAAACTGCGCCATGATTTGGCCGATGACGTAAGTTGCCGACAGAATAATATACGGCGAGCGAATGAGTTTTAACGGGCGGCTTAACAAGCTCACCATCGCGCGACTTGCCCCTATGCGCTCCATATAGCGGGCATAACCGCCCACTGCCATAATCGACAGCCCCAATCCGGCAATGCGGTTGGACAGCATGCGCAGGATTTCATTATAAATATCGACGATCAAGTAGCCGCTGCTTTTGGCGGGATCGAGCACACCACCGAACCCTAACCAGACACCGCACATCATCAGGAAGATACCTGCGGCAGCCAGCACCACCTGAGGTTTGTAGTTTTTCAGGATCAAATAGCCCATCGTAATTAATACGATGACAGATATAATTATGCCGAACATTGTTGAACTCCGTGTCAAAAGAAAACGGTCAATCCCATAAACGGCAGATTGAAAACAATGATGTTATATTTTTTGCAAGGCTATTTATGGTGCGGATGTCGTGTTTTTAATTGTAGGTGAGGTGATTTTTCATTAAAAAATATGCGCTTATGATTATTTTGTAAGAACACATTCATAATATTCATAATGCTCGTGAATAGTCTTATAAATAATTCAATCGGGATGTTTTTATCTGCGTTACATTAATTTTTCGCAATAGTTAATTATTCCGTTAATTATGGTAATGATGAGGCACAAAGAGAAAACCCTGCCATTTTCCCCTACTTTCAATCCTGTGATAGGATGTCACTGATGATGTTAATCACACTGACCTTACAGAATGGGCCTTATGAACGCATTTGATTCGCAAACCGAAGATTCTTCACCTGCAATTGGTCGCAACTTGCGTAGCCGCCCGCTGGCGCGTAAAAAACTCTCCGAAATGGTGGAAGAAGAGCTGGAACAGATGATCCGCCGTCGTGAATTTGGCGAAGGTGAACAATTACCGTCTGAACGCGAACTGATGGCGTTCTTTAATGTCGGGCGTCCTTCGGTGCGTGAAGCGCTGGCAGCGTTAAAACGTAAAGGTCTGGTGCAAATAAACAACGGCGAACGCGCTCGCGTCTCACGTCCTTCTGCGGACACCATCATCGGCGAGCTTTCCGGCATGGCGAAAGATTTCCTTTCTCATCCTGGCGGGATTGCCCATTTCGAACAATTACGTCTGTTCTTTGAATCCAGCCTGGTGCGCTATGCGGCTGAACACGCCACCGATGAGCAAATCGATTTGCTGGCAAAAGCACTGGAAATCAACAGTCAGTCGCTTGATAACAACGCGGCATTCATTCGTTCAGACGTTGATTTCCACCGCGTGCTGGCGGAGATCCCCGGTAACCCAATCTTCATGGCGATCCACGTTGCCCTGCTCGACTGGCTGATCGCCGCACGTCCAACCGTGGCTGATCAGGCTCTGCACGAGCATAATAACGTTAGCTATCAACAGCATATTGCGATCGTTGACGCGATCCGCCGCCACGATCCCGATGAAGCCGATCGCGCGTTGCAATCGCATCTCAACAGCGTCTCTGCTACCTGGCACGCCTTCGGTCAGACCACCAACAAAAAGAAATAATGCCACTTTAGTGAAGCAGATCGCATTATAAGCTTTCTGTATGGGGTGTTGCTTAATTGATCTGGTATAACAGGTATAAAGGTATATCGTTTATCAGACAAGCATCACTTCAGAGGTATTTATGGCAACGAATTTACGTGGCGTAATGGCCGCACTCCTGACTCCTTTTGACCAACAACAAGCACTGGATAAAGCGAGTCTGCGTCGCCTGGTTCAGTTCAATATTCAGCAGGGCATCGACGGTTTATACGTGGGTGGTTCTACCGGCGAAGCCTTTGTACAAAGCCTTTCCGAGCGTGAACAGGTACTGGAAATCGTCGCCGAAGAGGCGAAAGGCAAGATTAAACTCATCGCCCACGTTGGTTGCGTCAGCACTGCTGAAAGCCAACAACTTGCGGCATCGGCTAAACGTTATGGCTTCGATGCCGTCTCCGCCGTCACGCCGTTCTACTATCCTTTCAGCTTTGAAGAACACTGCGATCACTATCGGGCAATTATTGATTCGGCGGATGGGTTGCCGATGGTGGTGTACAACATTCCTGCCCTGAGCGGGGTAAAACTAACCCTGGATCAGATCAACACCCTGGTTACGCTGCCTGGTGTCGGCGCGCTGAAACAGACCTCTGGCGATCTCTATCAGATGGAACAGATCCGTCGTGAACATCCTGATCTGGTGCTCTATAACGGTTACGACGAAATCTTCGCCTCTGGTCTTCTGGCGGGCGCTGATGGTGGTATCGGTAGTACCTACAACATTATGGGCTGGCGTTATCAGGGGATTGTGAAGGCGCTGAAAGAAGGCGATATCCAGACCGCGCAGAAGCTGCAAACCGAATGTAATAAAGTCATTGATTTACTGATCAAAACGGGCGTATTCCGCGGCCTGAAAACGGTCCTGCATTATATGGATGTCGTTTCTGTGCCGCTGTGCCGCAAACCGTTTGGTCCGGTAGATGAAAAATATCTGCCAGAACTGAAAGCGCTGGCCCAGCAGTTGATGCAAGAGCGCGGGTGAGTTGTTTCCCCTCGCTCGCCCCTACCGGGTGAGGGGAAATAAACGCATCTGTACCCTACAATTTTCATACCAAAGCGTGTGGGCATCGCCCACCGCGGGAGACTCACAATGAGTACTACAACCCAGAATATCCCGTGGTATCGCCATCTCAATCGTGCACAATGGCGGGCATTTTCCGCTGCCTGGTTGGGATATCTGCTTGACGGTTTTGATTTCGTTTTAATCGCCCTGGTACTCACCGAAGTACAAGGTGAATTCGGGCTGACGACGGTGCAGGCGGCAAGTCTGATCTCCGCAGCCTTTATCTCTCGCTGGTTCGGCGGCCTGATGCTCGGCGCTATGGGTGACCGCTACGGGCGTCGTCTGGCAATGGTCACCAGCATCGTTCTCTTCTCGGCCGGGACGCTGGCCTGCGGCTTTGCGCCAGGCTACATCACCATGTTTATCGCTCGTCTGGTCATCGGCATGGGGATGGCGGGTGAATACGGTTCCAGCGCCACCTATGTCATTGAAAGCTGGCCAAAACATCTGCGTAATAAAGCCAGTGGTTTTCTGATTTCCGGCTTCTCTGTGGGGGCCGTCGTTGCCGCTCAGGTCTATAGCCTGGTGGTTCCGGTCTGGGGCTGGCGTGCGCTGTTCTTTATCGGCATTTTGCCAATCATCTTTGCTCTCTGGCTGCGTAAAAACATCCCGGAAGCGGAAGACTGGAAAGAGAAACATGCTGGTAAAGCACCAGTACGCACGATGGTAGATATTCTCTACCGTGGTGAACATCGCATTGCCAATATCGTAATGACACTGGCGGCGGCTACTGCGCTGTGGTTCTGCTTCGCCGGTAACCTGCAAAATGCCGCAATCGTCGCTGTTCTCGGGCTGTTATGCGCCGCAATCTTTATCAGCTTTATGGTACAGAGTACGGGCAAACGCTGGCCAACGGGCGTAATGCTGATGGTGGTCGTGTTGTTTGCTTTCCTCTATTCATGGCCGATTCAGGCACTGCTGCCAACGTATCTGAAAACCGATCTGGCTTATAACCCGCATACTGTCGCCAATGTGCTGTTCTTTAGTGGCTTTGGCGCGGCGGTGGGGTGCTGCGTCGGTGGCTTCCTCGGTGACTGGCTGGGAACCCGCAAAGCGTACGTTTGTAGTCTGCTGGCCTCGCAGCTACTGATTATTCCAGTATTTGCGATTGGCGGCGCAAACGTCTGGGTGCTCGGTCTGTTACTGTTCTTCCAGCAAATGCTTGGACAAGGGATCGCCGGGATCTTACCGAAACTGATTGGCGGTTATTTCGATACCGACCAGCGTGCAGCGGGCCTGGGCTTTACCTACAACGTCGGCGCATTGGGCGGTGCACTGGCCCCAATCATCGGCGCGTTGATCGCTCAACGTCTGGATCTGGGTACTGCGCTGGCATCGCTCTCGTTCAGTCTGACATTTGTGGTGATCCTGCTGATTGGTCTGGATATGCCTTCCCGCGTTCAGCGTTGGCTGCGCCCGGAAGCATTGCGTACTCATGACGCTATCGACGGCAAACCATTTAGCGGTGCCGTGCCATTTGGCCGCGCCAAAAACGATTTAGTCAAAACCAAAAGTTAATCCTGTTGCCCGGTCTCTGTACCGGGCCTTTCGCTAAGGGAAGATGTATGTCGTTACTTGCACAACTGGATCAAAAAATCGCTGCTAACGGTGGCCTGATTGTCTCCTGCCAGCCGGTTCCGGACAGCCCGCTCGATAAACCCGAAATCGTCGCCGCCATGGCATTAGCTGCAGAGCAGGCGGGTGCGGTCGCCATTCGCATTGAAGGTGTGGCAAATCTGCAAGCCACGCGTGCGGTGGTGAGTGTGCCGATTATCGGGATTGTGAAACGCGATCTGGAGGATTCTCCGGTACGCATCACGGCCTATATTGAAGATGTCGATGCGCTGGCGCAGGCAGGCGCGGACATTATCGCCATTGACGGCACCGATCGTCCGCGTCCGGTGCCTGTTGAAACGTTGCTGGCACGTATTCACCATCACGGTTTACTGGCGATGACCGACTGTTCCACGCCGGAAGACGGCCTGGCATGCCAAAAGCTGGGAGCCGAAATTATTGGCACTACGCTTTCTGGCTATACCACGCCTGAAACGCCAGAAGAGCCGGATCTGGCGCTGGTGAAAACGTTGAGCGACGCCGGATGTCGGGTGATTGCCGAAGGGCGTTACAACACGCCTGCTCAGGCGGCAGATGCGATGCGCCACGGCGCGTGGGCGGTGACGGTCGGTTCTGCCATAACGCGTCTTGAACACATTTGTCAGTGGTACAACACAGCGATGAAAAAGGCGGTGCTATGACCACACTGGCGATTGATATCGGCGGTACTAAACTTGCCGCCGCGCTGATTGGCGCTGACGGGCAGATCCGCGATCGTCGTGAGCTTCCTACGCCAGCCAGCCAGACACCAGAAGCCTTGCGTGATGCCTTATCCGCATTAGTCTCTCCGTTGCAAGCTCATGCGCAGAGGGTTGCTATCGCTTCAACCGGAATTATTCGCGACGGCAGCTTGCTGGCGCTAAATCCGCATAATCTTGGTGGATTGCTACACTTTCCGTTAGTCAAAACACTGGAGCAGCTTACCGATTTGCCGACCATTGCCATTAACGACGCGCAGGCCGCAGCATGGGCGGAGTATCAGGCGCTGGAAGGCGATATAACCGAGATGGTGTTTATCACCGTTTCCACTGGCGTCGGCGGCGGTGTAGTGAGCGGCGGCAAACTGCTTACCGGCCCTGGCGGTCTGGCGGGGCATATCGGGCATACGCTTGCCGATCCGCATGGTCCAGTCTGCGGCTGTGGACGCACAGGTTGCGTGGAGGCGATTGCTTCTGGTCGCGGCATTGCAGCGGCAGCGCAGGGGGAGTTGGCTGGTGCGAATGCGAAAACTATTTTCACGCACGCCGGGCAGGGCGATGAGCAGGCGCAGCAACTGATTCACCGCTCCGCGCATGTGCTGGCAAGGCTGATCGCTGATATTAAAGCCACAACTGATTGCCAGTGCGTGGTGGTCGGTGGCAGCGTTGGTCTGGCAGAAGGGTATCTGGCGTTGGTGGAAACGTATCTGGCACAGGAGCCAGCGGCATTTCATGTTGATTTACTGGCGGCGCACTACCGCCATGATGCAGGTTTACTTGGGGCTGCGCTGTTGGCCCAGGGAGAAAAATTATGATGATGGGTGAAGTACAGTCATTACCGTCTGCCGGATTACATCCTGCGTTACAGGACGCGTTAACACTAGCCTTAGCTGCCAGACCGCAAGAAAAAGCGCCGGGTCGTTACGAATTACAGGGCGACAATATCTTTATGAATGTCATGACGTTTAACACTCAATCGCCCGTTGAGAAAAAAGCGGAGCTGCACGAGCAATACATTGATATCCAGCTGTTATTAAACGGTGAGGAACGGATTCTGTTTGGCACGGCAGGCACTGCGCGTCAGTGTGAAGAGTTCCACCATGAGGATGATTACCAGCTTTGCAGCGCCATTGAGAACGAGCAAACCATCATCTTAAAACCGGGAATGTTTGCCGTGTTTATGCCTGGAGAACCGCATAAGCCGGGATGCGTTGTCGGCGAACCTGGTGAGATTAAAAAGGTGGTAGTGAAGGTTAAGGCTGATTTAATGGCTTAAAACTTAGTTCGTTTTAAAGATTCTGCAGACACTGTCTGCAGAATTCGAAATTGCTGAAATTATCGGCGTCTATAGCCTTCCTCTAGCACCGCCTGTGTTCGAACGAGTTCATCCGCGAGTCGTTTTTCATCAGGTAGTTGCATCTTATATTCGCTCGCCAGAACGGTGTTAGGCAAACCTGCCAGAGCATAATGTGCTTCTCCGGCTCCTTTCTCTGCACAGAGAACCAGACCGATGGGCGGATTTTCATCCGGTAGCGTCCAGTGCTCTTTGGCGTAGTTGAGATACATATTCATCTGTCCGGCATCGCTATAGCTAAATTTGCCCACTTTTAGATCGACGATTAGCAGGCAGCGTAAACGGCGGTGGAAAAACAGCAGATCGACCCGAAACCAGTTGTCATCAATGCGTAACCTTCGCTGCCGACCAACAAAGGCAAAATCATCCCCAAGTTCCAGCATGAAATCCATCAGGTGGTTGATCAGCGCCTCCTCAAAATCAGATTCTGAGTATTCATCTTTCAACTCCAGAAATTCGAGCACAAAGGGATCGCGTATCGCCTGTTGCGGAAGAATATGCATCTCGGCAGGAGCGTGTTGTTGCAGCATGGCTGATTTGTCATGTGACAGTAGTGTTCGCTCATAAAATTGGGTCGCAATTTGCCGCTCTAGCTGGCGAACAGACCAGCCACAGCGGAGCGTCTCTTTTTCATAAAAGCTGCGGGCGTCAGCGTTTTTAACAGAAAGCAAACGGACGTAAGTGGACCAGGGCAGGGGGAAAGATTTGGCAGACAGCGTCTGCCAAATCTTTGCCGATGGGAATTCTGCAGATGGTGTCTGCGGAATTCCCAATGGTGTTAATTCGCCAGACACTGTCTGGCGAATTTCAACATGTTGAAAAAAGAGGTAAAAAAGCCTCATTTGGCGTAAGTTTTTTGCAGAGAACCCACGCTTAAACCTTAGACTTAAATCCTTTGATAGTCGCTTGATTAGCTGCGCACCATACGCAGCCCTGGCCTCGCCACCTTGTTCAAATTCGACAATTCGTCGGCCAATTTCCCAGTATGTCGCGGTCATCAGCGCGTTAACGCTACGTACCGTTTCCGTTCGGGCGCTATCGACCAGATGAATAATGCCGTCGTGGATTTGCTGGTAGCCTGCTGTGGTTCCTTCTGAGAGCGATTCCATTATCTGTCCCTTAATATGGCGCAGTGTTGAATAATGGAATCAGCTATACGCCGGGCATCTGCCGGTAACAATCCAGATGTGCGTATTACATTGGTTTTCTTCAGATTATGCGAGGCGCTTTCCAGAACGAAAGGAGAATTTCAGCGCCGACTCTTTTCTGAGGAGGCGGCGCTGGGACAGAGCTTAAACTTCCAGCCAGTTCATAATGCCGTCTGCCGCTTTGCGACCTTCGGCGATGGCGGTAACGACCAGATCGGAACCACGGACGATATCGCCGCCAGCAAAGATTTTCGGGTTACTGGTCTGGAAGGCGTTGTCGCTGCCTTCCGGGGCGATGATGCGGCCTTGTGAATCCAGCTCGACGCTGTGTTTTGCCAGCCATTCCATGTTGTGTGGACGGAAACCAAACGCCATGATCACCGCATCTGCCGGAACGATATGTTCGGAACCTGCCACGATCTCCGCGCGGCGACGGCCTTTGGCATCCGGTTCGCCCATTTCGGTACGTACCATTTTTACGCCGCTGACTTTGCCGTTACCGTTCACTTCAATCCCCAGTGGCTGGACATTGAATTTGAACTCTACGCCTTCTTCTCGCGCGTTTTTCACTTCGCGGCGGGAACCTGGCATGTTCTCTTCATCACGACGATAGGCACAGGTAACGTGCTTCGCTCCCTGGCGTACAGACGTACGCACGCAGTCCATCGCAGTGTCGCCACCGCCAAGTACCACCACGCGTTTGCCTTCCATGCTGACGAACGGTTCTTCGCGGGTTTCGCCAAAGCCCATTAACTGTTTGGTGTTGGCGATAAGGAACGGCAGCGCTGCGTACACGCCATCGGCGTCTTCGTTTTCCAGCCCGCCGCGCATTGACTGATAAGTCCCGACGCCAAGGAACACGGCATCGTAATCACTCAGCAGATCGTCCAGCTGTACGTCGCGGCCCACTTCGGTATTGAGTTTGAATTCAATACCCATGCCGGTGAAGATTTCACGGCGGCGCGTCATTACCTCTTTTTCCAGCTTGAAAGCCGGAATACCGAAGGTCAGCAATCCGCCAATTTCCGGGTGACGGTCGAAGACGACCGCTTTTACGCCGTTGCGCGTCAGAACATCCGCACACGCCAGACCCGCCGGGCCAGCGCCGATAATCGCCACTTTTTTACCGGTCTGTTTCACGCCGGACAGATCCGGACGCCAGCCCATTTCGAACGCTTTATCGTTGATATAACGCTCAATGTTGCCGATGGTCACAGCGCCAAACTCATCGTTCAGGGTGCAGGAACCTTCGCACAGACGGTCTTGCGGGCAGACACGTCCGCATACTTCCGGCAGGGTGTTGGTCTGGTGCGACAGTTCCGCCGCTTCAAAAATACGCCCCTCGTTGGCGAGCTTCAGCCAGTTCGGGATGTAGTTGTGTACCGGGCATTTCCACTCGCAGTATGGGTTGCCGCACGACAGGCAGCGGTCAGCCTGCGCTTTGGCCTGGCCTTCGGAAAACGGCTCGTAAATTTCAACAAACTCAATTTTACGGATCTTCAGCGGTTTCTTTGGCGGATCAACGCGCTGCAGGTCGATAAATTGATAAACATTCTGACTCATTGTTGCTACCCCTTACTGCGCCTGCACGCGCAACTCTGCTGCGCTACGACTACGGTGACCCAGCAGTGCTTTTACATCACTGGACTTCGGTTTAACCAGCGCGAATTTCGTGGCGAAGGTTGACCAGTTCGCCAGAATCTCTTCACCGCGCTGGGAACCGGTATGCTGCACATGCTCGGTGATAAGACCGCGCAGATGCTCTTCATGGATCGCCAGATCGTCAACGCTTAAGACCTCGACCAGTTCCGGGTTAACGCGTTTGCGGAAATCGCCGCTTTCATCGAGAACGTAAGCGAAGCCTCCGGTCATACCCGCGCCGAAATTCACGCCGGTTTTACCCAGAATACAGACAATACCGCCCGTCATATATTCACAGCCATTGTCGCCAATGCCTTCTACCACGGTGATAGCACCGGAGTTCCGCACGCCGAAACGTTCACCCGCGCGGCCTGCGGCATACAGACGACCACCGGTCGCGCCATACAGGCAGGTGTTGCCGATAATACTTGCTTCATGGCTGCGGAAGGCTGAGCCAACCGGAGGGCGAATGGCGATTAAGCCGCCCGCCATGCCTTTACCGACATAGTCGTTGGCATCACCGGTCAGGTACAGTTCCACGCCGCCCGCGTTCCACACACCGAAGCTCTGGCCTGCGGTGCCGTTGAAGTACGCTTTGATCGGATCGGCTGCCAGACCCTGATCGCCGTGCGTCTGGGCGATATAGCCTGAAAGCGACGCGCCGACAGAACGGTCGGTGTTGCGAATATCGAACCAGAAGGTTTTGCTCTGACGCTCATCGACAAACGGTTTTGCCTGTTGCAGCAACTGTGCGTTCAGCAGGCCGTTATCAAACGGCGGGTTGTTTTCGGTACAGTAGAGCGCCTTACCTGGATGCGGCTCAGCGGTCTCCAGCAGTTTCGACAGCGCCAGTTTCTGCTGTTTGGCGGTGAAACCGTCCAGCTCTTTCAGCAGGTCGGTGCGACCAATCAGATCCACCAGACGCGTTACCCCCAGCTGTGCCATCAGCTCGCGGGTTTCACGGGCGATAAACTCAAAGTAATTGGTCACCTTGAACGGCAGGCCGTGATAGTGATTCTTACGCAGTTTGTCATCCTGAGTTGCTACACCCGTGGCGCAGTTGTTCAGATGGCAAATTCGCAGATATTTACAACCGAGCGCGACCATTGGGCCAGTGCCGAAGCCGAAGCTTTCTGCGCCGAGAATCGCCGCTTTGATGATATCAACGCCCGTTTTCAGGCCGCCATCAACCTGCAAACGAATTTTATGACGTAAACCGTTGGCAACCAGCGCCTGTTGGGTTTCAACAAGCCCCAGCTCCCACGGACAGCCTGCGTATTTCACCGATGAAAGCGGACTTGCGCCGGTGCCGCCGTCATAGCCTGCGATGGTGATTAAATCGGCATAAGCTTTCGCCACGCCAGTCGCGATGGTGCCTACTCCCGGTTCGGAAACCAGCTTCACGGAGATCATCGCTTTCGAGTTAACCTGCTTGAGGTCGAAAATAAGCTGCGCTAAGTCCTCGATAGAGTAGATATCATGGTGCGGCGGCGGGGAGATCAGCGTCACTCCGGGCACCGAATAGCGCAGTTTGGCGATGTAAGGCGTGACTTTATCGCCCGGTAACTGACCGCCTTCGCCCGGCTTCGCGCCCTGGGCGACTTTAATCTGAATGACGTCGGCATTGACCAGGTACGCCGGAGTAACGCCGAAGCGACCGGACGCCACCTGCTTGATGCGCGACACTTTGTTAGTGCCATAGCGCGCCGGGTCTTCGCCGCCTTCACCGGAGTTCGAGTTACCGCCGATGCTGTTCATCGCTTCAGCCAGCGCCTCGTGGGCTTCCGGGCTTAACGCGCCGATAGACATCGCAGCGGTATCGAAGCGTTTAAACAGTTCGCTTGCCGGTTCAACATCGGCAATGTTGACTGCGTTTTCACCCGGCGTAATTGCCAGCAGATCGCGTAGCGTGGTTGCCGGACGCTCATTAACCAGCTTCGCGTATTCCTGATAGTCGCTATACTCGCCGCTTTGTACCGCCTGCTGCAGTGTGCGCACCACGTCCGGGTTGTAGGCGTGGTATTCGCCGCCGTGCACATATTTCAGCAGGCCGCCCTGGCTGATGGGCTTGCGCGCCAGCCAGGCACGTTTCGACAGATTCAGCAGATCCTGCTGGAAGTCTTCAAAGCTCGCCCCGCCAATGCGGCTAACCGCGCCCTGGAAGCACAGGCCTACGACATCATCGTGCAGACCGACCGCTTCAAACAGTTTCGAGCAGCGGTAAGAGGCGATGGTGGAGATGCCCATTTTGGACATGATTTTGTACAAGCCTTTGTTGATGCCGTTACGGTAGTTGAGCATCACGGTACGATAATCTTTGGCAATCGCGTGGGTGTCTACCAGGCGGCCCAGCGTTTCATAGGCAAGGTACGGATAAATAGCCGTCGCACCGAAGCCCAGCAACACGGCGAAATGGTGCGGATCGCGGGCGCTGGCGGTTTCGACGATGATGTTGGCATCGCAACGCAGGCTTTGCTCGACCAGACGGGTCTGGATCGCGCCAACCGCCATCGGGGCTGGAACCGGCAGGCGATCTTTAGCGATATTCCTGTCGGAGAGCACCAGCAACACGGTGCCGCTACGTACCATTTTTTCAGCTTTGTCGCACAGCTCTTTGACCGTCGCTTCGAGCGTGGTTTTGGTGACGTCAAAGGTGATATCCAGTGTATCTGCGCGGTAGTGCTCCTCTTTCATCGTCGTGAGCTGTTTGAAATCGGAGTAGAGCAGAATCGGCGATTTAAAACTTAAACGGTGCGCCTGGCCCTCTGCTTCACAGAAGACGTTCATTTCACGCCCGATGCTGGTGGCGAGCGACATAACATGCGCTTCACGCAGCGGGTCGATTGGCGGGTTAGTCACTTGGGCAAATTGCTGGCGGAAGTAATCGTAAATAATGCGCGGCTGACTGGAGAGCACGGCGAATGGGGTGTCGTCGCCCATCGAACCGACCGCTTCCTGACCGTTTTCGCCCAGTACGCGAATTACGGAGTCCAGTTCTTCCGCGCTGTAGTTAAACTGTTTCTGGTAGCTGGCAAGTGTGTCGTCGTCCAGTTCGCGGCTACCCACTTCTTCATCGGGCAGATCTTCAAACGGTACCAGTCGGCGGACGTTTTTCTCCATCCACTCTTTATATGGATGGCGGCTTTTCAGATCGTCATCGGTTTCTGCCGAGTGCAGAATACGCCCACTGCGGGTGTCGATAACCATCAGTTCGCCTGGCCCGACGCGGCCTTTTTCGACCACTTCGTCAGGCTGATAATCCCAGATACCGACTTCAGAGGCGCAAGTAATGAGCTTATCTTTGGTGATGACGTAGCGCGCCGGACGCAGACCGTTACGGTCGAGGTTACAGGCGGCAAAACGACCGTCAGACATCACGATGCCTGCCGGGCCATCCCACGGCTCCATATGCATGGAGTTAAAGTCAAAGAAGGCGCGCAGTTCCGGGTCCATATCCGGGTTGTTCTGCCAGGCAGGTGGCACTAATAGACGCATGGCACGGATGATATCCATCCCGCCTGCCAGCAGGAGTTCCAGCATGTTATCCATCGAACTGGAGTCAGAACCGGTTTCGTTGACGAACGGCGCGGCGTCGTGCAGGTCAGGGATCAGCGGCGTCTGGAATTTATAGGTACGTGCGCGCGCCCATTGGCGGTTACCGGTGATGGTGTTGATTTCACCGTTATGCGCCAGGTAGCGGAACGGCTGCGCCAGCGGCCAGCGCGGTACGGTGTTAGTGGAGAAGCGCTGGTGGAACAGGCAAATGGCCGATTCCAGACGCAGGTCCGCAAGATCCAGATAAAAGCGCGGCAGATCCGCCGGCATACACAGACCTTTATAAATATTGACCAGATTCGACAGGCTACAGACGTAGAAGTCTTTGTCGGCTTCGAGACGCTTTTCAATGCGGCGGCGGGCGATAAACAGACGGCGCTCCATATCGCGCGGACGCCAGCCTGCCGGGGCGTTCACAAAAATTTGCTCAATGCGTGGCAGAGAGGAGAGGGCGATTTCACCCAGCACGCCTTCGTTAGTGGGGACATCACGCCAGCCCACAATCGACAACGTTTCGCGTTGCAGCTCTTCTTCAACGATGCGGCGTGCGGCAGCGGCGAGCTCAGGATCTTTATTCAGGAAGAGCATCCCGACGGCGTAGTTTTTCGCTAAACGCCAGCCGCGCTCCTGCGCAACGATGCGAAAAAAGCGATCCGGTTTTTGTAACAGCAAGCCGCAACCGTCACCGGTTTTACCATCGGCGAGAATCGCGCCACGGTGCTGCATGCGGGCCAGTGCGTGTATTGCAGTACGCACTACCTTGTGGCTAGGTTCGCCTTCTATGTGGGCGATCAGGCCGAAACCACAGTTATCCCTCTCAAGGGATTTATCGTACAACATATCGTGAACCTCCCCCAGGCTCTGCGGGAACCCCACTTCCGAACCGCTGCGCACGGGCACAGAAAGAGCGTGGCGACGGGGGTTGCGTGTCATACGCGCGCCTCGCATTCGCCCCCTTGTTGTCCTTTTCGCATCGGTTAATACGGTGAAGAGGGGATCTCAATTACTGCATAAATATGATGAGCAGGCTGCTCATCCAGAAAGCTTCCAGCGGATTTCCAACTTATCGGGAAAGCTGATACAGGTCAAATGGCAAGCTTATTGGTACAGAAATGTGCTTTAGCGCAAAATTCTTTATTAATTAGCTGAAATTAAAATAGATTTTCTCTTTAAGGCTAAAAGGGGAGTCGTTAGAGAAACTGCCAATTCCTGACTGTCATAAAGGCGTGTTAACCCTTATCCTGCCTTGAACTGACGAGAAAACCAGCATTTTATACTGCCTTAATTGGTAATGGCATTTTATGCTACTGTTTTTGCCTAAAATCTATAAGGAGATAAAAAAATCTGACACAAGATAAGCAAAAATGATTTATGTGATCATGCATGAAATTTCGGTAATTTTGATTGATTATGCAGTTGATAAAAGCAGGCCGGGGCGATTGATCCAGGTCATCGCCGAATTGAGCTAAAAATGGCAGGCTTTGGCCTCTTTTCAAGGCGCGGTCTATCAGATTATGCAGTTACAGAAATTAGTCAATATGTTTGGTGGTGATCTCACCCGTCGTTATGGGCAAAAGGTGCATAAGCTGACGCTGCACGGCGGTTTTAGCTGCCCTAACCGTGACGGTACCATCGGGCGTGGTGGCTGCACATTCTGTAATGTTGCCTCGTTTGCCGATGAAGCGCAGCAACATCGTTCCATTGCCGAACAACTGGCGCACCAGGCGAATTTAGTTAACCGCGCTAAACGCTATCTGGCCTACTTTCAGGCGTATACCAGCACCTTTGCGGAAGTTCAGGTGCTGCGTTCTATGTATCAGCAGGCGGTGAGCCAGGCCAATATTGTCGGTTTGTGTGTTGGTACCCGCCCGGACTGCGTGCCAGATGCGGTGTTGGATCTGCTTTGCGAATATAAGGACCAGGGCTACGAAGTGTGGCTGGAGCTGGGGCTACAAACCGCGCACGACAAAACGCTGCATCGCATCAACCGCGGCCATGATTTTGCCTGTTATCAGCGTACAACCCAGCTGGCACGTCAGCGCGGGCTGAAGGTGTGTTCTCACTTAATTGTCGGCCTGCCAGGTGAAGGACACGCTGAATGTCTGCAAACCCTGGAGCGAGTGGTTGAGACCGGCGTGGACGGCATAAAGCTGCATCCGCTGCATATTGTGAAAGGCAGCATTATGGCGAAAGCCTGGGAAGCGGGGCGTTTGAACGGTATTGAACTGGAAGATTACACGCTCACTGCCGGAGAAATGATTCGCCATACGCCACCGGAAGTGATCTACCACCGCATTTCCGCCAGCGCCCGTCGCCCGACGCTGCTTGCTCCTCTGTGGTGTGAAAATCGCTGGACGGGAATGGTCGAGCTGGATCGTTATCTGAATGAACATGGCGTACAGGGATCGGCGCTGGGACGTCCGTGGCTACCTCCAACGGAGTAGTCCATTGAGGGGAATTCCGCATTTCTCACACAATTTATAACGTAACTGTCAGAATTGGGTATTATTGGGGCAGGTTGTCGTGAAGGAATTCCCTAATGAAGCAAATTCGTCTGCTGGCGCAGTATTATGTTGACCTGATGATGAAGTTAGGTCTGGTGCGCTTCTCAATGCTGCTGGCGCTGGCCCTCGTCGTTCTTGCCATTGTGGTACAAATGGCAGTGACCATGGTGCTGCATGGTCAGGTCGAAAGCATTGATGTTATTCGTTCTATCTTCTTTGGTTTGCTGATTACGCCGTGGGCGGTCTACTTTCTATCGGTGGTCGTCGAGCAACTGGAGGAGTCACGGCAACGTCTGTCACGGCTGGTGCAAAAACTGGAGGAGATGCGCGAGCGCGATTTGAGCCTCAACGTTCAGTTAAAAGATAATATTGCCCAGCTAAATCAGGAAATCGCCGTTCGTGAAAAAGCGGAAGCAGAACTGCAGGAAACCTTCGGCCAACTGAAAATTGAAATCAAAGAGCGCGAAGAGACACAAATTCAGCTCGAACAGCAATCCTCATTCTTACGTTCCTTCCTTGATGCTTCACCCGACCTGGTTTTTTATCGTAACGAAGATAAAGAGTTTTCCGGCTGTAACCGCGCGATGGAGCTGCTGACCGGAAAAAGCGAAAAACAACTGGTTCACCTGAAACCTGCTGATGTTTACTCACCGGAAGCCGCCGCAAAAGTCATTGAAACCGATGAAAAAGTGTTCCGTCATAATGTGTCACTGACCTATGAACAGTGGCTGGATTACCCGGACGGGCGCAAAGCCTGCTTTGAAATCCGTAAAGTGCCGTACTACGACCGCGTGGGTAAACGTCACGGTTTGATGGGCTTTGGTCGCGACATTACCGAGCGTAAGCGGTATCAGGATGCGCTTGAACGCGCCAGCCGCGACAAAACGACGTTTATCTCCACCATCAGTCACGAATTGCGTACACCGCTGAATGGTATCGTCGGCCTGAGCCGCATTCTGCTGGATACAGAACTCACCGCCGAGCAGGAAAAATATCTCAAAACCATCCATGTTTCGGCCGTCACGCTGGGGAATATCTTCAACGATATTATCGACATGGATAAGATGGAACGGCGTAAGGTCCAGCTTGATAATCAGCCGGTTGATTTCACCAGCTTCCTTGCCGATCTGGAAAATCTCTCCGCATTGCAGGCGCAACAAAAAGGATTGCGCTTTAATCTGGAGCCTACGCTGCCATTACCGCATCAGGTCATTACCGACGGGACGCGTTTACGGCAGATCCTGTGGAACCTCATCAGTAACGCCGTCAAATTCACCCAGCAAGGCCAGGTTACTGTGCGCGTGCGCTACGATGAAGGCGATATGCTGCATTTTGAAGTGGAAGACTCTGGTATCGGCATTCCGCAGGATGAGCTGGATAAAATCTTTGCCATGTATTACCAGGTGAAAGACAGTCATGGCGGTAAACCTGCCACCGGCACCGGTATTGGTCTGGCCGTTTCTCGTCGTCTGGCGAAAAATATGGGCGGCGATATTACGGTTACCAGCGAACAGGGCAAAGGTTCAACCTTTACGTTGACGATCCACGCACCGTCGGTGGCTGAAGAGGTCGATGATGCGTTTGATGAAGACGATATGCCTTTACCGGCGCTGAATGTGCTGCTGGTGGAAGACATTGAACTGAACGTGATTGTCGCGCGTTCTGTGCTGGAAAAATTAGGTAACAGCGTTGATGTCGCCATGACCGGCAAGGCGGCGCTGGAGATGTTTAAACCGGGCGAATACGACCTGGTATTGCTGGATATTCAGTTGCCAGATATGACCGGGCTGGATATCTCTCGTGAACTGACGAAGCGTTATCCGCGCGAGGATTTACCGCCGCTGGTGGCCTTAACCGCTAACGTGCTGAAAGACAAGCAAGAGTACCTCAATGCTGGAATGGATGATGTGCTGAGTAAGCCGCTTTCTGTTCCGGCGCTAACCGCGATGATCAAGAAATTCTGGGATACCCAGGATGATGAGGAGAGTACGGTGACGACAGAAGAGAACAGTAAATCAGAAGCATTGCTCGATATTCCCATGCTGGAACAGTATCTCGAACTTGTAGGACCGAAGCTGATCACCGACGGGTTAGCGGTGTTTGAGAAGATGATGCCGGGCTATGTCAGCGTGCTGGAGTCGAATCTGACGGCGCAGGATAAAAAAGGCATTGTTGAGGAAGGACATAAAATTAAAGGTGCGGCGGGGTCAGTGGGGTTACGCCATCTGCAACAGCTGGGTCAGCAAATTCAGTCTCCTGACCTTCCCGCCTGGGAAGATAACGTCGGTGAATGGATTGAAGAGATGAAAGAAGAGTGGCGTCACGACGTAGAAGTACTGAAAGCGTGGGTGGCAAAAGCCACTAAAAAATGACCCCGGCTAGACCGGGGTGCGCGAATACTGCGCCAACACCAGGGAAATCTTGGCTGCGCCGTAAATTATTATGATGAGTTACAAGGGCACAGCACTGTTTTTCAGGCCGCACGCAGTTAAGATAGCAAAACTTAAATGATTTGTTACATGAATCAGTTAAATGTGTGATGCGTAGCATTTTTATTAAAAAAATTAATGTGTTTCAGTCAATTGCGAAAGGATGATCACAATGAAGAAAATTGGCGTAATTCTGAGCGGATGCGGCGTCTATGACGGTTCTGAAATTCATGAAGCGGTGTTGACGTTGTTAGCTATTTCACGCAGCGGTGCGCAGGCGGTCTGCTTTGCACCGGATAAGCAGCAGGTTGATGTTATCAATCATTTAACTGGCCAAGCGATGACGGAAACGCGCAATGTGCTGATTGAAGCGGCACGAATAACGCGCGGTGAAGTCCGTCCTCTGGCTCAGGCCGATGCCGCTGAACTGGATGCGTTGATTGTGCCGGGGGGTTTTGGCGCGGCAAAGAATTTAAGCAATTTTGCCAGTCTTGGTAGCGAATGCACCGTTGACCGTGAATTAAAGGCGCTGGCACAAGCGATGCATCAGGCCGGAAAACCGCTTGGTTTTATGTGTATTGCCCCGGCGATGCTGCCGAAAATTTTCGATTTCCCGCTGCGTTTGACCATCGGTACTGATATCGATACCGCAGAAGTGCTGGAAGAGATGGGCGCGGAGCATGTGCCGTGTCCTGTCGATGATATCGTGGTTGATGAAGACAATAAGATTGTCACCACCCCGGCATATATGCTGGCGCAGAACATTGCAGAAGCGGCGAGCGGCATTGATAAGCTGGTTTCCCGCGTGCTGGTACTGGCTGAATGAGTAAAAGCCGCTTAACGGTGTTTAGTTTCATTCGCCGTTTTCTTCTGCGGTTAATGGTTGTCCTCGCCGTTTTCTGGGGCGGGGGCATCGCGTTGTTTAGCGTTGCGCCTGTTCCTTTCTCAGCGGTAATGGCCGAGCGACAAGTCAGCGCCTGGCTGCATGGCAATTTTCGTTACGTGGCACATTCTGACTGGGTCAGTATGGATCAAATTTCGCCGTGGATGGGACTGGCGGTGATTGCCGCAGAAGATCAGAAGTTTCCTGAGCACTGGGGCTTTGATGTCGCCTCCATTGAGCAAGCCCTGGCCCACAACGAGCGCAATGAAAACCGTATTCGCGGTGCGTCAACGATTTCTCAGCAGACAGCCAAAAATCTCTTTTTATGGGATGGGCGTAGCTGGGTTCGAAAAGGGCTGGAAGCTGGATTAACGCTGGGGATAGAAACTGTCTGGAGCAAAAAGCGTATCCTGACGGTTTACCTGAATATCGCCGAATTTGGCGACGGTGTGTTTGGCGTCGAAGCTGCGGCACAACGTTATTTCCACAAACCCGCGAGCAAACTTACCCGCTCGGAAGCTGCATTACTGGCAGCTGTATTACCTAATCCACTTCGTTTCAAAGTCTCCGCGCCATCGGGCTACGTGCGTGGCCGTCAGGCGTGGATTTTACGGCAGATGTATCAGTTAGGCGGTGAGTCGTTTATGCAACAGCACCAGCTGGATTAAGCTTCGCGCGAAGTGAGGGCCAGCGTTTTGCTTTCACGAGGTTGCAGATCTTTCTGCAGGGCAATAGCCAGCGCCGGTTGGGCGATAAATCGTTTCCATAACCGCTCTTGCTTACGCAGACAACACCACTTCGACCAGGTCGCCAGTGGAATCAATGTGCTTTCACCAATGTTGTCGCAGACGACGGGGATAACCTCTGACTCACTGATGCGGTGACAGAGGATATTCTGCGGCTTCAGCGACATCGTCACGATACGGTTATCCTGCAAATAACGCTTCAGCTGTTTCAGTAACTGGCGTAGTTGTGCAATGTCTTCTTCGTAACGGCATTGTTCTGCAAATTCGGTCAGCGTAATGGAAGGCTTGCCGTCGAAATCGGCAATCACATCGTAGACATAACCGGTTCCGCAATCCGTCTCAACGGTACCGTGATAGCGCGGTATTCCACTCCAGTCTTTTAACCGGCGACCAAGATGCGCGTAGTACTTTAACTCACGGCGGATCTCTTTATCGCCACCATCGCCACGATGGTAGACAATCTTGATACAGCGTTGGGCATCTTCCGGATGCGCATAACATTTCCGATGTCTTCCGGTGCCCAGGGGACTTTGTTCAGATAAGCGAATCATGCCATCTCCTGGAAATATTTTCTGACGATCTCCAGTATGGTCGATTAACTTAAACGAAACCTAAACAATGCTTCTTAAGGTTTTCTTAAGGTTCTTCTGAAAGTAAAAAGCGCACGAAATGTACAATTGACGTTGATTGAGAACGATTTCAGTACGCGCTTTTCTTATTGCCGGGGGAGCTTGAAGGGATTTGAATGTCAAAGTGATGAAGATTAATCTTCATCAAAACCAGAGTTAAAGAGGGCGATAACGGCGGCCAGTGCTTCCTCTTCCTGTGGACCGGTCGCTTCAACTTCAATCTGCCGTCCTTTGGCAGAATCCAACATCAGCAGCGCAATAACGCTGTTGGCTTCAGCCTCGGTGCCTTCGTCATTACGTAACAGCACTTCAGCGTCAAAACCTTGCATTAATTCAAACAGCTTCATTGCAGGCCGGGCATGCATGCCCAGCTTGTTTGTGATTTCAACAGTTTGCTTGACGGTCATGGTTTACGTTTTTCCAGCGTACGATGGCGTGACTGGACATTTTTACCGCGCGAGCGGAAGTAGTCTGCCAGTTGCTCTGCAATATACACCGAACGGTGCTTCCCGCCGGTACAACCAATGGCGACCGTCAAGTAGCTACGGTTGTTGGTTTCCAGCATAGGTAACCATAGCTCAAGATAGCTTCGCGTCTGGTAGATAAAATTGTGTACTTCTGTGTGGCGGTCGAGGAACGCGGCGACAGGTTTATCAAGACCTGTCATTGGACGCAGTTTCGGATCCCAGTGCGGGTTCGGCAAGAAGCGCACGTCAAAGACGTAATCTGCATCGATAGGGATACCGTGTTTGAAGCCGAAAGACTCAAAGACCATGGTCAGTTCGCGTTCACGTTTACCCAGCAGACGGGTACGCAGCATTTCAGCCAGCTCGTGAACGGACATTTCTGAGGTATCGACAATCAGATCCGCTCGCGAACGCAGAGGCTCCAGCAAATCGCTTTCTTTGTCGATAGCACTTTCCAGCGACAGGTTTTTGCTGGAAAGCGGATGCAGTCGGCGCGTGTCACTGTAACGACGAATTAAGGTATTACGGTCGGCATCCAGGAACAGTAGTTGCGGTGAGAAAGCGTCAGGCAGGTTACTCATCGCCTGTTCGAATATTTCTGGTGACTCCGGCATATTACGAACATCAATGCTGACGGCGGCAGAAATCTCGCGATCGGCCAGGGTTCGAGCCAGATCGGGTAACAACACTACGGGAAGGTTATCCACGCAGTAAAAACCCATATCTTCCAGCGCACGCAGGGCGACAGATTTACCTGAACCTGAACGTCCGCTGACGATCATCAGTACCATGTACTGTTTCTCCTCACAACGTCTAAAAGAGACATTACCGAATAACTACGCTTCATCCGGAGTACCTTCGGTATCCGTAATGATTTGATACAGCTCTTCATCGCTCTGGGCTGCGCGTAAACGGCGGCAGATGGTTTTGTCCGCCAGACGTTTCGCCACCAGCGACAGAGTATGCAGGTGCGTTTTGGTTTGGTCAGCCGGAACCAGCAACGCAAATAGTAAATCTACCGGTTGGTTGTCAATGGCATCGAAAGCTATAGGCGTTTCGAGCTGAACGAAAACGCCAACGGCGCGCAGAGTATCTTCTTCCAGTTTACCATGCGGAATGGCAATACCATTGCCGATACCGGTACTGCCCATTTTTTCCCGCGTCAGGATAGCTTCAAAAACCACCTGAGGCGGCAGGCTAAGTTGTTTCGCCGCCAGCTCGCTGATGATTTCCAGGGCGCGTTTTTTGCTCTGACAGTGGACGCGGCTTCGCGTACATTCCCTGTTAAGAACACTGCTAAGCTGTAGAGTTGTATCATTATTTGTCATAATTTCACCTAAGAACCTGCCCACTCAAACAGTGGAACAGGCTCGGAGCATTAACCGTACAAATGGCCCGTTGTGCCGCACAACAGGCCGCCATGCACATGCTAATTGCCCGGACAATTAGTGTTGTTTCAGTTTATCTTTATGTTTGGTCAACTGGCGTGCCAGCTTATCAATTAAGCCATCAATGGCAGCGTACATGTCCTGACCTTCCGCGCTGGCATGAATTTCACCACCGTTTACATGCAGTGTTGCATCTGAGGTGTGGGTGACTTTCTCCACTTTCAGAACAACATAGACCTGGTTGATTCGGTCAAAATATTGCTCAAGTTTGGCAAATTTGGCTGTAACAAATTCGCGCAGTGCCTCGGTGATCTCGACGTTATTTCCGGTAATGTTGAGCTGCATAGTGTCTTCCTTATCGGTTGGGTCAAACGAGCTGTTTACGCTGGTTTGACGGCGGAATGGATAAAGACTCTCGGTACTTCGCAACAGTGCGGCGTGCCACCATGATACCTTGTTCCGACAGCAAAGAGGTTAACTTGCTGTCGCTCAACGGTTTCGCTGGGTTTTCCGCCGCGATTAATTTCTTCACCAGCGCACGAATCGCCGTGGAGGAAGCTTCGCCGCCGCCCTCGGTATTGACGTGACTGGAAAAGAAATACTTCAGTTCAAAAATGCCTCGTGGACTATGCAGGTATTTTTGCGTGGTCACGCGAGATATCGTCGATTCATGCATTTCGACAGCCTGGGCGATATCGGCCAGTACCATCGGTTTCATATATTCTTCACCTTGCTCAAAGAAGGCTTGCTGCTGTTCAACGATACAGCGACTCACGCGCAGTAGCGTATCGTTACGGCTTTCCAGACTCTTGATCAACCATTTGGCATCCTGCAGATTGCTGCGGATAAACTGGCTATCACCATCGTTGCGCGCGTTATTGCACATCGAGGCGTAGTGCTGGTTGATTTGCAGACGCGGAATGCTGTCACTGTTGAGTTCTACCGTCCAGTGACCGTTATGCTTACGCACCAGCACATCTGGAATGACATACTCAGGTTCGCCCGTCTGGATCGACTGCCCGGGGCGCGGATCGAGCGACTGGATCAGATTGACGGCTTCTTTCAGCACATCTTCTTTCAGCCGCGTGACGCGCATTAAAGTGCGGAAGTCGTGATTGGCTAACAGATCGAGATGATCGCTAATGATCAGTCTGGCCTCTTCCAGCCATGGCGTGGTTTTATCGAATTGGGAGAGTTGGATCAGCAGACAGTCACGCAGATCTTTTGCTGCCACACCGACCGGATCAAACCGTTGGATCCGCTTAAGGACGGCTTCAACTTCGTCGATGTCAATCTCTTCATCGCCCATACTTTCGAGAATATCTTCCAGCGGGACAGTCAGATAACCGGTGTCATCAACGGCATCGACGATAGAGGTAGCAATGGCGCGGTCAGTGTCAGAAAACGGTGTCAGCTCGACCTGCCACATCAGGTAATCCTGCAAGGTCTGCGTCGTTTCGCCCTGATAGACCGGCAGCTCGTCGTCAATGTAGTCACCGCTGGTGCCGGATGGTGTACCAGCGGTGTAAATGGTGTCCCAACTGGCATCGAGCGGCAGCTCTTCCGGCATCTCTTTTTGTTCGAGCGCGTCGGCGGTGTCCAGTGTTTCACTGTCTTGCGTTTCGCGGGTGTCGATTTCTTCATGAGTGTCGATTTGCTCAAGCAGCGGATTACTCTCCAGCGCCTGCTGTAGCTCCTGCTGAAGTTCCAGCGTCGACAACTGCAACAGACGAATTGCCTGTTGGAGCTGTGGCGTCATCGCCAGTTGTTGGCTAAGCCTGAGTTGCAAACCTTGCTTCATGTTCAGAATCGTACTCTCCTGCTAAAACGTCGCAAACTTCTACCCTATCAGAGTCTGAAGTCTTCCCCAAGGTATACACGCTTAACGTGTTCGTCTTGTAAGATTTCTGTAGGCGTGCCGTGGGCGATCAAATGCCCCTGACTGACGATATAAGCGCGTTCACAAACCGCCAGTGTTTCACGCACGTTGTGGTCAGTGATCAGTACGCCCAGGCCGCTGTCGCGCAGGTGTTCAATGATGCGTTTAATGTCGATAACCGAGATCGGGTCAACCCCGGCAAACGGTTCGTCGAGCAGAATAAATTTCGGATTCGCAGCCAGTGCGCGGGCAATTTCTACACGGCGACGTTCACCCCCGGAGAGTGACTGCCCCATGCTGTCACGCAGGTGCTCAATGTGAAACTCTTCCATCAGCTCGTTCGCGCGGTCTTCACGTTGTTCAGCAGACAAGTCGTCACGAATTTGCAGTACCGCCATCAGGTTATCGTAAACGCTGAGGCGACGGAAAATGGAGGCTTCCTGTGGCAGATAGCCGATACCGCGGCGCGCGCGTGCATGCAGTGGCAGCAGACTGATATCGTCATCATCAATAATGATGTTGCCCGCATCGCGCGGCACAATGCCTACAACCATGTAGAAAGTGGTGGTCTTACCGGCACCGTTTGGCCCCAGCAGACCGACAATTTCCCCGGAGTTGACGGTCAGGCTGACGTCTTCTACCACGCGACGGCCTTTATAGGCTTTTGCAAGGTTCTTTGCAGTTAATGTTGCCATAACGAATTAA
Organism: Escherichia sp. WS3227_2; assembly: GCF_046486495.1. Lineage (NCBI taxonomy): Bacteria > Pseudomonadati > Pseudomonadota > Gammaproteobacteria > Enterobacterales > Enterobacteriaceae > Escherichia > Escherichia sp. WS3227_2. The sequence goes on along the minus strand of NZ_JBJQLG010000001.1, from coordinate 640,400 downwards.
TTACCCTTCTTCTGTGCCGGGGTCTGGCCTTTGTTGTTTTTGTCCTGCAGCTGCGACGGCACCAGAACGGTGGTTACGCGCTTACCTTTGTCGCTGAAAGCCTGCATTTTCTGCTCTTTCACCAGGTAAGTGATCTTATCGCCCTTAATGTTGCTATCGACCTGCTGCAGATAAGCATTACCCGTCAGAACGACAAAATCTTTTGCCAGTTCGTAGTGCATCTGGGAAGCGTGACCTTCAACGGGTTTACCATTGTCCTGCATCTGGTAGAACGTTGCCGGTTTACCGTAGCCGTCAATCACTTCTTTACCTTGTTCGCCGCCCGGACGGGTAACGACCACTTTGTCGGCATTAATTTTGATGGTGCCCTGGGTGACGATGACATTACCGGTAAAGGTAACCACGTTGCCTTGCATATCAAGAGATTGCTGGTCCGATTCAATGTGGATCGGCTGATCAGTGTCTCCGGTTACGGCAAATGCCGGAATGCTGGCGGCCAGAAGTGAGCTGGCAAGCACAAGATTAAGGCTGAGTTTGTTTGTTTTGAATTTCATAGGATGTTCTAACCTTTTCAATCAGCTCGGCGTTCTTGCTGCGTAAGTTGCCGCGCATTTTCAGACCGCTGGAGTTAAATGTTGTTCCGTATAACGTGACGAGGTCTTCAGAGGTAACATCCTGCGTCACCAGATTGATCTGCGCGTTATCCGTCGTGATTCTGCGAAGTTGAGAGTCCGGCACAAGTGCGTTGACTTCAACGTGTCCATATAAATAGAGCATCCGGTCATTGGTCAGCTTGGCTTTATCTGCTTTTACGGACCATGTCGGGATTTTATCCTTATCAAACGTGGTAAGTACCGGCTGCGTAAACCACGAAACGGCCTGATCGGAATAATATTCAACATGTTGAGCAATCAATCGATAGCTTAGTGCCCCTTCTGGGTTATAGACGAGCGTGTCCGTATGCTCGCTTTTATAGGTGGGATCATTGTTGTTGACGACCACCTGGGCGGTATCGTCTTTTTCGGCCATATTAATGCCGATCATCACCAGAACCGCCAGTGATAGCACAATGATAACCCAACGTCTGGCTTTACTCATATCGATTGCCCTTTGGCTTCATCCAGTTTGCCCTGCGCCAGGAGTAATAAGTCGCAAACTTCGCGCACTGCGCCACGACCGCCAGCAATGCGCGTCACGTAATCGGCGCGCGGGATCAACAGTGGATGCGCATCGGCCACGGCGACGCTTAAACCCACTTTTTCCATTACCGGCCAGTCGATGAGATCATCGCCGACATAGGCCACATTTTCCGGGGCAATCGCCAGTTTTTCCAGCAGATCGCTAAAGGCGATCAGTTTGTTTGACTGCCCCTGATACAAGTGAGTGATCCCCAATGTGGCACAACGATCTTCTACCAGTTTAGCCTTTCGCCCGGTAATGATAGCGACTTCAATATCAGAGGTGAGCGCACAACGAATGCCATAACCGTCACGAACATTGAACGCTTTCAGCTCTTCGCCATTATTGCCCATATAAATCAGGCCATCTGACAGTACGCCATCGACATCGAGGATCAGCAGACGAATGTTCTCTGCTTTTGCTATAACGTCGGCGCTGACAGGGCCGTAACAGGTCGCAAGCGACGCACCTGCTTTGCTCATTGTTGTTTATCCTTGAATCTTTACACTACGCCTGCACGCAGTAAATCATGCATATGTAACACACCGAGTAAATGGTCGCCATCGGCAACCATCACGGAGGTGATATGGCGGGACTGCATTAAGTTCAGTGCCTCAACGGCCAGAATGCCAGGGCGCACACGTATTCCCCCCGGCGTCATCACATCGGCAATACTTAACTGACGAACATCCACGCCCATATCGAAGACACGGCGTAAATCACCGTCGGTAAAGATGCCTTCAATCATCATATTGTCATCGCAAATGACAGTCATACCAAGATTTTTGCGGGTAACTTCCAGCAATGCGTCACGCAGACTGGCCGTTTTCTTAACATGCGGGATCTCATCGCCCGTATGCATAATATCGTTTACGCGCAGCAGAAGTTTACGACCCAGTGCGCCGCCTGGGTGTGAGAGCGCAAAATCTTCAGCAGTAAAGCCGCGTGCTTTTAACAGCGCGACAGCGAGGGCATCGCCCATAACCAGCGTGGCGGTGGTGCTGCTGGTCGGTGCCAGCCCTAACGGACAGGCTTCTTTCGCTACTTTAACACACAGATGCACATCTGCGGCGCGCGCCATGCTGCTCTCCGGGCGACCGGTGATGCAGATTAACGGTACGTGAAGACGCTTAAGCACTGGAATTAAGGCCGTGATTTCGCTGGATTCACCTGAGTTAGAGATAGCAATCACCACATCCTGTGGGGTGACCATGCCTAAATCACCATGCGCGGCTTCACCAGGATGGACGAAAAATGAAGGTGTACCGGTGCTGGCAAACGTTGCGGCCATTTTGCGCCCGATGTGCCCCGATTTCCCCATCCCCATGACGACAACTTTCCCTTTACACCAGAACATCTTTTCACAGGCAAGCGTGAAATTCTGATTGATGTATTGATCAAGCTCCGCCAGGCATTCACGTTCAATCGCCAGGACTTCTTTACCTGCTTGCTGAAAGTCAAAACCCGGTTGTAACTCTACGTGCGACATAATGCGTTTCCAGTTATTCAACGAGTATTGGCGATAACCAGTACAACATCGCCAGCCATACGATAAATCCGCCAGTTAATAATACCCCTACACCACGGCCCGGTTGCGGGGAGCGCCGCCAGCACAGCAACGCAAAAATAATGCTCACCAGCAACATCACGCTGTAGTCACGACTGTACGCCAGTGGATCAATCTCTCCTGGCGTTATCAGCGCGGGTAAACCCAACACGATGACAATATTAAAAATGTTTGCGCCAATGATATTTCCGACCGCAATGTCGTTTTCACCTTTGCGAACCCCCGCTATTGCGGTTGCCAGTTCCGGCAGGCTGGTTCCGATAGCAATTGCTGTCAGACCCATCATCAACTCGCTGATGGCAAAGTAATTCGCCAGCACCGTGGCGTTATCAACCACCATCCGCGTGGCCACTGGCATGATGATAAGCGCAATGCCGAGCCATAAAAACGCGACGGGCAATCCGCCGTCACGCGGCAGCTCTGCAAGCTGCTCTCTGGTCAGGCTGTCAGTCCCCTGACGTTCAGCCTGACGTGCAAGTTTAACAATGAACAGCAGCCATAGCACAGCCAGAAAGAGGAGAAAGATACCATCGCTGCGACTAAGTTGTCCGTCATAGAGTACGGAACCGGCCACCACGCTGACCAACAACATTAAGGGTAATTCACGGCGTAGAACATCAGAATGGACGGTAAAAGGACGAACCAGCGCAGCCAGACCGAGGATCAGCAATATATTGATAATGTTTGAGCCGAGGGCTGTACCAACGGCTAAATCGCGTTGTTCGTGCAGAGACGCGGCAAGCGAGACGATGATTTCTGGTAACGATGTACCAATACTGACCACCGTCATGCCGATGATTAGCGGCGGGATGCCAAAGGTTCGGCAAAGAATAGACGCGGCAAAAACCAGGCGGTCGGCACTGTAAACGACCAAAAGTAAACCAACAATTAACAGTGCCGTAGCTAAAAGCATCTAACGTCCTTTCTTCAGGTATACTCGCCGGTCCGCTGAAGATTTTCAGAAAGCCGTAACGGATTCTTAATTTTGACTTTATGCGGCTAAAAAGTAAAACAAATGCCAGCTTTCGCTAACCACGGCGGGTAATATTCTGTAAATATGTTGGGTTCAAGGTTAAATTGAGCGCCATGCTTAGAAAATCAACGCAAGACGAAGGGTGAATTATGGAGCAGTCTGTGGCGAATTTAGTCGATATGCGCGATGTCAGTTTTACGCGTGGCAATCGCTGCATCTTCGATAATATTTCCCTGACCGTGCCGCGAGGGAAGATCACGGCGATCATGGGGCCATCGGGCATCGGTAAAACGACGCTACTCCGTCTGATTGGCGGGCAAATCGCACCAGATCATGGTGAGATTCTTTTCGATGGTGAGAATATTCCGGCGATGTCTCGTTCGCGCCTGTATACAGTGCGCAAACGGATGAGCATGTTATTTCAGTCCGGGGCGTTGTTCACTGATATGAACGTATTTGACAACGTCGCCTATCCACTGCGCGAACATACTCAACTTCCCGCGCCATTGTTGCATAGTACGGTGATGATGAAGCTGGAGGCCGTGGGGCTGCGTGGAGCGGCTAAACTAATGCCTTCTGAACTTTCCGGTGGGATGGCGCGGCGTGCAGCGCTGGCGCGTGCGATTGCGCTGGAGCCGGATCTCATCATGTTTGATGAGCCCTTTGTTGGGCAAGATCCCATCACCATGGGCGTACTGGTGAAGCTGATTTCTGAGCTGAACAGCGCGCTGGGCGTGACTTGTGTGGTGGTTTCTCACGATGTGCCGGAAGTGTTAAGTATTGCGGATCACGCCTGGATCCTGGCGGACAAAAAAATTGTCGCTCATGGCAGTGCCCAGGCGTTGCAGGCGAATCCTGATCCACGCGTACGTCAGTTTCTGGACGGGATAGCTGACGGGCCTGTTCCGTTCCGCTATCCTGCCGGCGATTATCACGCTGATCTTTTACCAGGGAGTTAAGCCACTCATGCTGTTAAATGCGCTGGCGTCGCTCGGACATAAAGGGATTAAAACCCTGAGAACGTTCGGGCGGGCCGGGTTAATGTTATTCAATGCGCTGGTCGGCAAACCGGAATTTCGCAAACATGCGCCGCTGCTGGTGCGCCAGCTCTATAATGTCGGCGTCCTGTCGATGCTGATTATTGTAGTTTCTGGCGTGTTCATCGGAATGGTGTTGGGGCTGCAAGGTTATCTGGTTCTGACCACTTATAGTGCGGAAACCAGTCTGGGTATGCTGGTGGCGTTATCGCTACTGCGTGAACTGGGGCCGGTGGTTGCCGCGTTGTTGTTTGCCGGGCGTGCGGGTTCGGCGCTAACCGCAGAAATCGGCCTGATGCGCGCTACAGAGCAACTCTCCAGTATGGAGATGATGGCGGTGGATCCGCTGCGTCGGGTTATTTCTCCCCGTTTCTGGGCTGGGGTTATTTCATTACCACTGTTGACGGTTATTTTCGTCGCCGTGGGGATCTGGGGCGGATCTCTGGTCGGCGTCAGTTGGAAAGGCATTGATAGCGGGTTCTTCTGGTCGGCAATGCAAAATGCCGTCGACTGGCGTATGGATCTGGTCAACTGTCTGATTAAGAGCGTGGTGTTTGCCATCACGGTGACGTGGATTTCGTTGTTTAACGGCTACGACGCCATCCCGACGTCTGCCGGGATTAGCCGGGCAACCACTCGCACCGTTGTCCACTCGTCTCTGGCTGTTCTGGGGCTGGATTTTGTGCTGACCGCATTGATGTTTGGGAATTGAGTTCATGCAAACGAAAAAAAATGAAATTTGGGTGGGTATCTTTTTATTAGCAGCACTACTGGCGGCGCTGTTTGTTTGCCTGAAGGCGGCGAACGTGACGTCCATACGTACTGAACCGACCTACACGCTTTATGCGACGTTCGATAACATTGGCGGCCTGAAAGCGCGCTCTCCGGTCAGCATTGGTGGTGTTGTTGTGGGCCGGGTGGCGGATATTACGCTGGACCCGAAAACATATCTGCCGCGCGTAACGCTGGAAATTGAACAACGTTATAACCACATTCCTGATACCAGTTCGCTGAGCATTCGTACTTCCGGCCTGCTGGGGGAACAATATCTGGCATTAAACGTCGGTTTTGAAGACCCGGAACTGGGGACTGCTATCCTGAAGGATGGCGATACAATTCAGGACACCAAGTCTGCGATGGTGCTGGAAGATCTTATTGGTCAGTTCCTTTACGGTAGTAAAGGCGATGACAATAAGAATAGTGGCGATGCGCCAGCTGCTGCGCCAGGTAATAATGAAACCACTGAACCTGTGGGTACAACGAAATAATTTCAGGAGAACCGACGCATGTTTAAACGTTTAATGATGGTCGCTTTGCTGGTGATTGCACCGCTGAGTGCGGCAACCGCGGCAGACCAGACCAATCCGTATAAGCTGATGGACGAGGCGGCGCAGAAAACGTTCGATCGCCTGAAGAATGAGCAACCGCAAATTCGGGCCAACCCGGATTATCTGCGTACCATTGTCGATCAGGAACTGCTGCCATACGTACAGGTGAAATACGCCGGTGCGCTGGTGCTGGGCCAGTATTACAAGAGTGCGACCCCTGCTCAACGTGATGCTTACTTTGCCGCTTTCCGTGAGTACCTGAAGCAGGCTTACGGTCAGGCGCTGGCGATGTATCACGGTCAAACCTATCAGATTGCGCCAGAACAGCCGCTGGGCGATAAAACCATTGTGCCTATTCGCGTTACCATTATTGACCCGAATGGCCGCCCGCCGGTGCGTCTGGACTTCCAGTGGCGTAAAAACTCCCAGACGGGCAACTGGCAGGCTTACGACATGATTGCTGAAGGCGTCAGTATGATCACCACCAAACAAAACGAGTGGGGAACGCTGCTGCGTACCAAAGGTATCGACGGCCTGACTGCACAACTGAAATCGATTTCTCAACAGAAAATCACTCTGGAAGAGAAAAAATAATGAGCGAGTCACTGAGCTGGATGCAGACGGGTGACACGCTGGCGCTATCCGGAGAGCTGGATCAGGACGTTCTGCTACCGCTTTGGGAAATGCGTGAGGAAGCGGTGAAGGGGATTACCTGCATCGATCTTAGCCGTGTGTCCCGCGTGGATACGGGTGGACTGGCACTGCTGCTCCATCTTATCGATCTGGCGAAAAAGCAGGGCAACAACGTGACGCTTCAGGGGGTAAACGATAAAGTGTATACCCTGGCGAAATTGTATAATTTGCCTGCTGATGTTCTGCCTCGTTAAATTTTTTCAGGCCGGATATGGCGTTAACCGCCTGTCCGGCAAACCTGCCTGCAAGTCGAGCCTTGTCTGATTTATCAGCGAGGCTTTTTGCTTATTTATGCCAGCGCAACTTTGCTCTAAGATGTTTCGCTGGTTTATTAACTGATGATTGAAGATCCCATGGAAAATAATGAAATTCAGAGCGTGTTGATGAACGCTCTCTCCCTCCAGGAAGTCCACGTTTCCGGCGATGGCAGCCACTTTCAGGTTATTGCCGTGGGTGAGTTGTTTGACGGCATGAGTCGGGTTAAAAAACAGCAGACGGTCTATGGCCCGCTGATGGAATATATTGCGGATAACCGCATTCATGCTGTGTCGATCAAAGCGTATACCCCTGCGGAGTGGGCGCGCGATCGCAAACTGAACGGCTTTTGAGCTATGGGCGATTCGCCGGTAGCGGATATGAATTGTTAACTGAGAACAACCTAAATGGATAAATTTCGTGTTCAGGGGCCAACGAAGCTCCAGGGCGAAGTCACAATTTCCGGCGCTAAAAATGCTGCTCTGCCTATCCTTTTTGCCGCACTACTGGCGGAAGAACCGGTAGAGATCCAGAACGTCCCGAAACTGAAAGACGTCGATACATCAATGAAGCTGCTAAGCCAGCTGGGTGCGAAAGTAGAACGTAATGGTTCTGTGCATATTGATGCCCGCGACGTTAATGTATTCTGCGCACCTTACGATCTGGTTAAAACCATGCGTGCTTCTATCTGGGCGCTGGGGCCGCTGGTAGCGCGCTTTGGTCAGGGGCAAGTTTCACTGCCTGGCGGTTGTACGATTGGTGCACGTCCGGTTGATCTACACATTTCTGGTCTCGAACAATTAGGCGCGACCATCAAACTGGAAGAAGGTTACGTTAAAGCTTCCGTCGATGGTCGTCTGAAAGGCGCACATATCGTGATGGATAAAGTCAGCGTTGGCGCAACGGTGACCATCATGTGTGCTGCAACCCTGGCGGAAGGCACCACGATTATTGAAAACGCAGCGCGTGAACCGGAAATCGTCGATACCGCGAACTTCCTGATTACGCTGGGTGCGAAAATTAGCGGTCAGGGCACCGATCGTATCGTCATCGAAGGTGTGGAACGTTTAGGCGGCGGTGTCTATCGCGTGCTGCCGGATCGTATCGAAACCGGTACTTTCCTGGTGGCGGCGGCGATCTCTCGCGGCAAAATTATCTGCCGTAACGCGCAGCCAGATACTCTCGACGCCGTGCTGGCGAAACTGCGTGACGCTGGAGCAGACATCGAAGTCGGCGAAGACTGGATTAGCCTGGATATGCATGGCAAACGTCCGAAGGCTGTTAACGTACGTACCGCGCCGCATCCGGCATTCCCGACCGATATGCAGGCCCAGTTCACGCTGTTGAACCTGGTGGCAGAAGGGACCGGCTTCATCACCGAAACGGTCTTTGAAAACCGCTTTATGCATGTGCCAGAGCTGAGCCGTATGGGCGCGCACGCCGAAATCGAAAGCAATACCGTTATTTGTCACGGTGTTGAAAAACTTTCTGGCGCACAGGTTATGGCAACCGATCTGCGTGCATCAGCAAGCCTGGTGCTGGCTGGCTGTATTGCGGAAGGGACGACGGTAGTTGATCGTATTTATCACATCGATCGTGGCTACGAACGCATTGAAGACAAACTGCGCGCTTTAGGTGCAAATATTGAGCGTGTGAAAGGCGAGTAATCGTCTGAGAGCTGGCAGCCCCGTTCGCGGGGCTACCGCCAGACCACTCATTTTTTCGGTTTAGTGTAGCTACGCATCAACTGCGTTCTGTCGATAAACTCATGGGTCTGCGGATCATGGTAGCGTGATGGCCAGATAACCCAGGGGTCAGTTCCCAGGGCTTTCGCAATAATCATCTCTCCTTTCGGCCATGGGCGCGATAATGCGTTCGCCAGCGTTGAGGAACTCAAACCATTTCTGCGAGATTCCGCCGCCATTGACGTTCCCTTCTTGCGCAAACCCGCAATGATGTCAGCGGGATGCCAGTCAATGAAATTACTTTCCATCTTTCCTCACTCCTTAAGTTAGTCGCTTTCATTCAGAACATTTCTTTTGTCGGGCATCACTATACTCCTGATGGCCTATTGCTCTAAAAAGTTCCTGTAAAGAGTGTGAATGTTCAGAATATATAAAGATACATACACTGGTTTTTCAGGCGTTATTACGCTGAATAAGTGTTTTTATGGAACTTATTGGAATCATCCCGCGCACTGCGCGGGATGAGGGGGAGGGGATTAACGATCGCGTTGAACAGCTATGTGCGCGAGGCCGATGAGTGCTTCTCGCCACGGGGTGTCCGGGAGCACCTGTAACGCTGCGATGGCTTTGTCTGCTTCTTCCTCGGCACGCTGACGCGTCCATTCAAGAGATCCACAAGCGTTCATTGCTTCCAGAACCGGTTCCAGAAGATGGCGACCGTTACCCTGTTCGATGGCGGTACGAATCATCTGTGCCTGTTCTGGTGTGCCATGATGCATTGCATGCAGCAGCGGCAGCGTCGGTTTACCTTCGTTCAGATCGTCGCCGACGTTTTTACCTAACTGTTCGCCATCGGCATTGTAATCGAGTAAATCGTCGATCAACTGGAAAGCAGTGCCGAGATAGCGCCCATAATCCTGCAGGCCTTTCTCCTCCTCCGGCGTACAGCCAGCCAGAATCCCGGAACACTGCGCGGCAGCCTCAAACAGACGCGCGGTTTTGCTATAGATAACGCGCATGTAGTTTTCTTCAGTGATGTCCGGATCGTTAACGTTCATCAGTTGCAGAACTTCACCTTCTGCGATGACGTTTACGGCTTCTGACATGACTTCCAGCACTTTGAGCGAGCCGAGGCTGGTCATCATCTGGAACGCGCGGGTATAAATAAAATCGCCTACCAGCACGCTGGCGGCATTGCCAAATGCGGCGTTGGCGGTAGCTTTACCCCTGCGCATATCTGATTCATCCACAACGTCGTCGTGCAGCAGAGTCGCCGTGTGGATAAACTCGATCAGGGCAGCAATGGTGACATGCGCATTTCCCTCATAGCCAACAGCTCGTGCAGCCAGTACAGCAATCATCGGGCGAATACGTTTACCGCCGCCGCTGACGATGTAATAGCCTAACTGATTGATCAGTTGGACGTCGGAATTAAGCTGCTCAAGGATTGCCGCATTAACACCCGCCATATCTTGCGCGGTTAACTCATTGATTTTTTCTAAATTCATCGCAAAAGCCGGGCTTTTCGCCCCGATTACCTTACTGTGAACAAAGGCAAGTTAGGGTTTATGGTTAGGAATATAGGGTGATTGTACTGAAAAAATGGCACAGATAAACGTTACCGTACAAGTTGTGTTTTTTTTCTTCGTGTATTGACTGTAGCACTTGTCAAAGGCGTGCGTTTTGCGTAATATTCGCGCCCTATTGTGAATATTTATAGCGCACTCTGAATCATTGAAAAGGTGTGCGCGGAAGCGGAGTTTTATATGTACGCGGTTTTCCAAAGTGGTGGTAAACAACACCGAGTAAGCGAAGGTCAGACCGTTCGCCTGGAAAAGCTGGACATCGCAACTGGCGAAACTGTTGAGTTCGCTGAAGTGCTGATGATCGCAAACGGTGAAGAAGTCAAAATCGGCGTTCCTTTCGTTGATGGCGGCGTAATCAAAGCTGAAGTTGTTGCTCACGGTCGTGGCGAGAAAGTTAAAATCGTTAAGTTTCGTCGTCGTAAACACTATCGTAAGCAGCAGGGCCATCGTCAGTGGTTCACTGATGTGAAAATTACTGGCATCAGCGCCTAAGACCTGAGGAGAGATTTCAAATGGCACATAAAAAGGCTGGCGGCTCCACACGTAACGGTCGCGATTCAGAAGCTAAACGCCTGGGCGTTAAGCGTTTCGGTGGCGAATCCGTTCTGGCGGGTAGCATCATCGTTCGTCAACGTGGTACCAAATTCCACGCTGGCGCTAACGTAGGTTGCGGTCGTGACCACACTCTGTTTGCTAAAGCAGACGGTAAAGTGAAATTCGAAGTTAAAGGCCCGAAAAACCGTAAATTTATCAGCATCGAAGCTGAATAAGTTTTTCGCGTCCCGGTAACGGATGAAAGCCCCGCAACACGTTGCGGGGCTTTTTACATTCGATAACCGGTAAAAATGCGCATGGTGCGACGTTAATTCGCAAATGCGCTTTGCAGGGAATACGGTATGAAGCAGCAGGCAGGCATTGGCATTCTTTTGGCGCTCACCACAGCAATTTGCTGGGGGGCGTTGCCAATCGCAATGAAGCAGGTGCTGGAGGTGATGGAACCTCCGACAATCGTGTTTTACCGTTTCTTGATGGCGAGTATTGGCCTTGGTGCCATTCTTGCGGTGAAGAAGAGGTTGCCGCCATTACGCGTGTTTCGTAAGCCACGCTGGTTGATTTTGTTGGCAGTGGCGACCGCCGGGCTGTTTGGGAACTTCATCCTGTTCAGCTCATCCTTGCAATACCTGAGTCCGACCGCTTCGCAGGTGATTGGGCAACTCTCGCCAGTTGGCATGATGGTTGCCAGCGTATTTATCCTGAAAGAGAAAATGCGCAGCACTCAGGTTGTAGGGGCATTGATGCTCCTGAGCGGCCTGGTGATGTTTTTTAACACCAGTCTGGTCGAGATATTTACAAAGCTCACCGATTACACCTGGGGAGTTATCTTTGGGGTCGGTGCTGCGACGGTTTGGGTGAGTTATGGCGTGGCGCAAAAGGTTTTATTGCGTCGGCTGGCCTCACCGCAGATTCTGTTTTTACTGTACACTTTATGTACAATTGCGCTCTTCCCTCTGGCAAAGCCTGGAGTGATAGCGCAGCTTAGCCACTGGCAGCTCGCATGTTTAATTTTTTGCGGACTGAATACATTGGTAGGATATGGCGCCCTGGCGGAAGCGATGGCTCGCTGGCAGGCAGCGCAGGTGAGCGCGATCATTACGCTCACCCCACTGTTTACGCTGTTTTTTTCAGATCTTTTATCACTGGCCTGGCCCGATTTCTTCGCCAGACCGATGTTAAACCTTTTAGGTTATCTCGGTGCGTTTGTCGTGGTTGCGGGCGCGATGTATTCCGCCATTGGTCATCGTATTTGGGGCGGATTACGTAAGCATACAACGGTGGTATCGCAACCCCGCGCAGGCGAATGATTTACGGAGAATAAAATGAAGTTTGTTGATGAAGCATCGATTCTGGTCGTTGCAGGTGATGGCGGTAATGGTTGCGTGAGCTTCCGCCGCGAAAAGTATATTCCGAAAGGCGGCCCGGATGGCGGCGACGGCGGTGACGGCGGTGACGTATGGATGGAAGCCGACGAGAACCTGAACACGCTTATCGATTATCGTTTTGAAAAATCTTTCCGCGCAGAGCGTGGTCAGAATGGCGCAAGCCGCGACTGTACCGGTAAGCGCGGTAAAGACGTGACGATTAAAGTGCCGGTAGGTACGCGTGTTATCGACCAGGGTACCGGTGAAACCATGGGCGATATGACCAAACACGGTCAGCGTCTGCTGGTTGCTAAGGGCGGCTGGCACGGTCTGGGCAATACCCGTTTCAAATCGTCAGTTAACCGTACACCACGGCAGAAAACTAACGGTACGCCGGGCGATAAGCGTGAGCTGCTGCTGGAGCTGATGCTGCTGGCTGACGTCGGTATGTTGGGGATGCCAAACGCGGGTAAATCGACCTTTATTCGTGCGGTATCGGCGGCTAAACCGAAAGTGGCGGATTATCCGTTTACCACTCTGGTGCCAAGTCTTGGTGTGGTACGAATGGACAACGAAAAGAGCTTCGTTGTTGCCGATATTCCAGGACTGATTGAAGGCGCTGCAGAAGGCGCAGGTCTGGGCATTCGCTTCCTGAAGCACCTGGAACGTTGCCGCGTCCTGTTGCACCTCATCGATATCGATCCGATTGACGGCACCGATCCGGTTGAAAACGCGCGTATTATTATCAGCGAGCTGGAAAAATACAGCCAGGATCTGGCGGCGAAACCGCGTTGGTTAGTCTTCAACAAGATCGACCTGCTGGATAAGGCAGAAGCCGAAGAGAAAGCGAAAGCGATCGCTGAGGCGCTGGGTTGGGAAGATAAATATTATCTGATCTCTGCGGCGAGCGGACTGGGCGTGAAAGATCTCTGCTGGGATGTGATGACCTTTATCATTGAAAACCCGGTCGTGCAGGCTGAAGAAGCGAAACAGCCAGAGAAAGTTGAATTCATGTGGGATGATTATCACCGTCAGCAGCTTGAAGAGATTGCTGAAGAGGATGATGAAGACTGGGATGACGACTGGGACGAAGACGACGAAGAAGGCGTTGAGTTCATTTACAAGCGTTAATCAGCAAAACCCCGGCCATGCGCCGGGGTTTCTTTTTGACTAATTGTTCTGATAAATATCTTTGTACAAACGGCTTTCAAAACGCACTAACGGAATACGGCGATTACGCTGATCCGCGGGTTCTACTGCATAGCCGGAAAGATATTGCACAAACGCCATTCGTTGCCCGCTCGCCGTGGTAATGAATCCCGCCAGGTTATATACCCCCTGCAACGAGCCGGTTTTCGCTGAGACTTTGCCATCCACGCCCGCCTGATGCAGACCTGCACGGTACTGCAAAGAGCCGTCATAGCCCGCCAGCGGCAGCATAGAGATAAAGTTAAGTTCATTGTCGTGTTGGGCTATGTATTGCAGCACCTGCATCATGGTGGCGGGGGCAATCAGGTTATGCCGCGAAAGCCCTGAACCATCGGCAATAATGGTGTTACCAATATCGACACCGGCTTGCTGGCGCAGGATCTGACGCACGGCGTCCGACCCGGCCCGCCATGTTCCAGGCACATTGAAGCGCGCATGGCCTATCATGCGGAAAACCGTATCGGCAATCATGTTGTCCGACTTTTTCAGCATAATCTTAAGCAGATCGTGCAGCGGGGCCGACTGTTTACTGGCAACTACCGTTCCAGGTTCGTTAACCTGCGTCTGACGCAGCAGTGTTCCGCTCCAGGTGATACCTGCCTGTTTTAACTCATCTTTCAGAATTGCTCCGGCATAGCTGGCTCCATCCTGCACGGCAAAAGCCAACGGGAGCGGCTCAGAACGTTGTGGCAGGCATCCGGTCAGCGTAAAGCGGTTCAGGTCGCCTGGCACCACATCCAGCTCGCAATATTGCGCTTCGGCAGAACCACGGGGGAGGGTGCGTACCTGGCTGAACATCGTAACGGGGTAATAAGATGCCACGCGTATAAAAGCCATATCACCAGGTTTTGGGGCACTGTAGAGCGAGACGGAGAAACAGTTGCGGTCAACTATGGCGGCAGCAGGCGGAGCGCTAAAGCATTGTGTCATGTCATTCCATGGCCAGCCGGGGGCTTTATCGTGGCTGGCGAAAATGGAGGTATCTATCAACACATTGCCATCGATTTGGTTGACGCCAGATTTTTTCAAAGTCGCGACCATATTGCGAATATCCTGACGTTTTAACGTCGGATCGGCACCAAATCGCGCCACTAAGTCACCCTTAAGTACGCCGTTTTCCACATTACCTTTGGTTTCAAGCGTCGTGGTAAAACGAAAATCGGGGCCGAGTTGAATCAACGCCGCCAGTGCAGTAATCACTTTCTGCGTACTGGCGGGCAGCGCCATCTGCTGACTGTGGTAATCAATAGCGGGGGCCGACGCGCCGACTTTTTGCACCATCAGGGCAAGGTTGGCACCAGCGGGGAGTTGAGTAATGTACTCATCAACATTTGCGGCCTGAACACTGAACGCTATACAGCTGGTCAATCCGATGATAAATCTGGAAAATCGCATAATCTCGCGCTAACAACCTGGAATCGAGCCGTCATACTACGGCGCAACGCCCTATAAAGTAAACGATGACCCTTCGGGAACTTCAGGGTAAAATGACTATCAAAATGTGAATTGTAGCTGACCTGGGACTTGTACCCGGGTCGGTATTTTTTTGCTTCTGGTCCCGGTGAGGAGTTATGCCGGGCAGGCCGAACAGCCGGGGTGGGTGAAGACTTGCCCCATCAGGAATATTCAAGAGGTATAACAAATGCAAGCTATTCCGATGACCTTACGCGGCGCTGAAAAATTACGCGAAGAGCTGGATTTTCTGAAATCTGTGCGCCGTCCTGAAATCATTGCTGCTATCGCGGAAGCGCGTGAGCATGGCGACCTGAAAGAAAACGCCGAATACCACGCAGCTCGTGAACAGCAGGGCTTCTGCGAAGGCCGTATCAAAGACATCGAAGCCAAGCTGTCGAACGCGCAGGTGATTGATGTCACCAAAATGCCCAACAATGGGCGCGTTATTTTTGGTGCTACCGTAACGGTGCTGAATCTCGATTCTGACGAAGAACAGACTTATCGCATCGTTGGCGATGACGAAGCTGACTTTAAACAAAACCTGATTTCTGTAAACTCACCTATTGCTCGTGGCCTGATCGGCAAAGAAGAAGATGATGTTGTGGTCATCAAAACGCCGGGCGGCGAAGTAGAATTTGAAGTAATTAAGGTGGAATACCTGTAAGAATTACCCAATACTCAAGATGTTGATGTATTGTAAAGAAAGGAAAAAGGCCGCTATGCGGCCTTTTATCAACGAACAGAGCGTGGCATTTTGCTCTCCTGCCTGCGGAAAACCCCTCGTTTTACACAGCAAATGTGTGTAACTTTAGGATAATCTTAGCGTGGCAGCGAGATTTTACGTTCTTTAGTTGGGCGATAAAGCACCAGCGTTTTACCGATGACCTGTACATTACAGGCGCCGGTTTCGCGCACGATAGCTTCCACGATCAAGGTTTTAGTTTCGCGATCTTCGGTGGCGATTTTCACCTTGATGAGTTCATGGTGCTCTAACGCTTGTTCAATCTCGGCCAGCACCCCTTCGGTCAAACCATTACTGCCAAGCAGAACAACTGGCTTGAGCGGATGTGCCAGACCTTTCAGGTGCTGTTTTTGTTTAGTACTCAGATTCATCGTATTTTTTGCTTACGTTGGGATTGAAAACGGGTCATTCTACCGCCATCTCCCATATATCACCAAATAGGCGCGTAAAAATTTACGCAATTGGTTACGATGAGTTATCCCAATGGGAAAGTTAAATGACAGGTAAGAAGCGTTCTGCCAGCTCCAGCCGCTGGCTTCAGGAACACTTTAGCGATAAATATGTTCAACAGGCACAGAAAAAGGGGTTACGTTCCCGTGCCTGGTTTAAACTTGATGAAATACAGCAAAGTGACAAACTCTTTAAACCGGGAATGACGGTTGTCGACCTTGGTGCTGCGCCGGGTGGTTGGTCACAATATGTGGTCACCCAAATTGGCGGCAAAGGCCGTATCATCGCTTGCGATCTTTTACCTATGGATCCTATCGTTGGTGTGGACTTTCTTCAGGGCGATTTTCGTGATGAACTGGTGATGAAAGCACTGCTGGAGCGCGTTGGCGACAGCAAAGTCCAGGTTGTCATGTCCGATATGGCACCAAACATGAGCGGAACACCGGCGGTGGATATCCCCCGTGCCATGTATCTGGTGGAACTGGCGCTAGAAATGTGTCGTGATGTATTAGCGCCAGGTGGCAGTTTTGTAGTGAAGGTGTTCCAGGGCGAAGGTTTCGATGAGTATCTAAGGGAAATTCGCTCCCTGTTTACGAAGGTCAAAGTTCGTAAGCCGGACTCTTCTCGCGCACGTTCGCGGGAAGTGTATATTGTAGCGACCGGGCGTAAACCCTAACCGGGAGATTTCAGACGAAAGTTTGAAAGATGCTGGATATAGAGTATCCTGACGCTGTTTTTAACACAGTTGTAATAAGAGGTTAATCCCTTGAGTGACATGGCGAAAAACCTAATACTCTGGCTGGTCATTGCCGTTGTGCTGATGTCAGTATTCCAGAGCTTTGGGCCCAGCGAGTCTAATGGCCGTAAGGTGGATTACTCTACCTTCCTACAAGAGGTCAATAACGACCAGGTTCGTGAAGCGCGTATCAACGGACGTGAAATCAACGTTACCAAGAAAGATAGTAACCGTTATACCACTTACATTCCGGTTCAGGATCCGAAATTACTGGATAACCTGTTGACCAAGAACGTCAAGGTTGTCGGTGAACCGCCTGAAGAACCAAGCCTGCTGGCTTCTATCTTCATCTCCTGGTTCCCGATGCTGTTGCTGATTGGTGTCTGGATCTTCTTCATGCGTCAAATGCAGGGCGGCGGTGGCAAAGGTGCCATGTCGTTTGGTAAGAGCAAAGCGCGCATGCTGACGGAAGATCAGATCAAAACGACCTTTGCTGACGTTGCGGGCTGCGACGAAGCAAAAGAAGAAGTTGCTGAACTGGTTGAGTATCTGCGCGAGCCGAGCCGCTTCCAGAAACTCGGCGGTAAGATCCCGAAAGGCGTCCTGATGGTCGGTCCTCCGGGTACCGGTAAAACGCTGCTGGCGAAAGCGATTGCAGGCGAAGCGAAAGTTCCGTTCTTTACTATCTCCGGTTCTGACTTCGTCGAAATGTTCGTCGGTGTGGGTGCATCCCGTGTTCGTGACATGTTCGAACAGGCGAAGAAAGCGGCACCGTGTATCATCTTTATCGATGAAATCGACGCCGTAGGCCGCCAGCGTGGCGCAGGCCTGGGCGGTGGTCACGATGAACGTGAACAGACTCTGAACCAGATGCTGGTTGAGATGGATGGCTTCGAAGGTAACGAAGGTATCATCGTTATCGCCGCGACTAACCGTCCGGACGTTCTTGACCCGGCGCTGCTGCGTCCTGGCCGTTTCGACCGTCAGGTTGTGGTTGGCTTGCCAGATGTTCGCGGTCGTGAGCAGATCCTGAAAGTTCACATGCGTCGCGTACCATTGGCACCCGATATCGACGCGGCAATCATTGCCCGTGGTACTCCTGGTTTCTCCGGTGCTGACCTGGCGAACCTGGTGAACGAAGCGGCACTGTTCGCTGCTCGTGGCAACAAACGCGTTGTGTCGATGGTTGAGTTCGAGAAAGCGAAAGACAAAATCATGATGGGTGCGGAACGTCGCTCCATGGTGATGACGGAAGCGCAGAAAGAATCGACGGCTTACCACGAAGCGGGTCACGCGATTATCGGTCGCCTGGTGCCGGAACACGATCCGGTGCACAAAGTGACGATTATCCCACGCGGTCGTGCGCTGGGTGTAACTTTCTTCTTGCCTGAGGGCGACGCAATCAGCGCCAGCCGTCAGAAACTGGAAAGCCAGATTTCTACGCTGTACGGTGGTCGTCTGGCAGAAGAGATCATCTACGGGCCGGAACATGTTTCTACCGGTGCGTCCAACGATATTAAAGTTGCGACCAACCTGGCACGTAACATGGTGACTCAGTGGGGCTTCTCTGAGAAATTGGGTCCACTGCTGTACGCGGAAGAAGAAGGTGAAGTGTTCCTCGGCCGTAGCGTAGCGAAAGCGAAACATATGTCTGATGAAACTGCACGTATCATCGACCAGGAAGTGAAAGCACTGATTGAGCGTAACTATAATCGTGCGCGTCAGCTTCTGACCGACAATATGGATATTCTGCATGCGATGAAAGATGCTCTCATGAAATATGAGACTATCGACGCACCGCAGATTGATGACCTGATGGCACGTCGCGATGTACGTCCGCCAGCGGGCTGGGAAGAACCAGGCGCTTCTAACAATTCTGGCGACAATGGTAGTCCAAAGGCTCCTCGTCCGGTTGATGAACCGCGTACGCCGAACCCGGGTAACACCATGTCAGAGCAGTTAGGCGACAAGTAAGTTCCCGCATCAGATGACTGTATTTGTACCAAAAACCCCGGGGCGTGCTCCGGGGTTTTTTCTTATCAATTCATACCAGGGATAACATTATGAAACTCTTTGCCCAGGGTACTTCACTGGACCTTAGCCATCCTCACGTAATGGGGATCCTCAACGTCACGCCTGATTCCTTTTCGGATGGTGGCACGCATAACTCGCTGATAGATGCGGTGAAACATGCGAATCTGATGATCAACGCTGGCGCGACGATCATTGACGTTGGTGGCGAGTCCACACGTCCAGGGGCGGCGGAAGTTAGCGTTGAAGAAGAGTTACAACGTGTTATTCCTGTGGTTGAGGCAATTGCTCAACGCTTCGAAGTCTGGATCTCGGTAGATACATCCAAACCAGAAGTCATCCGTGAGTCAGCGAAAGTTGGCGCTCACATTATTAACGATATCCGCTCCCTTTCCGAACCTGGCGCTCTGGAGGCGGCTGCAGAAACCGGTTTACCGGTTTGTCTGATGCATATGCAGGGAAATCCAAAAACTATGCAGGAAGCCCCGAAGTATGACGATGTCTTTGCAGAAGTGAATCGCTACTTTATTGAGCAAATAGCACGTTGCGAGCAGGCGGGTATCGCAAAAGAGAAATTGTTGCTCGACCCCGGATTCGGTTTCGGTAAAAATCTCTCCCATAACTATTCATTACTGGCGCGCCTGGCTGAATTTCACCATTTCAACCTGCCGCTGTTGGTGGGTATGTCACGAAAATCGATGATTGGGCAGCTGCTGAACGTGGGGCCGTCCGAGCGCCTGAGCGGTAGTCTGGCCTGTGCGGTCATTGCCGCAATGCAAGGCGCGCACATCATTCGTGTTCATGACGTCAAAGAAACCGTAGAAGCGATGCGGGTGGTGGAAGCCACTCTGTCTGCAAAGGAAAACAAACGCTATGAGTAATCGTAAATATTTCGGTACCGATGGGATTCGTGGTCGTGTAGGGGATGCGCCGATCACACCTGATTTTGTGCTTAAGCTGGGTTGGGCCGCGGGTAAAGTGTTGGCGCGCCACGGCTCCCGTAAGATCATTATTGGTAAAGACACGCGTATTTCTGGCTATATGCTGGAGTCAGCACTGGAAGCGGGTCTGGCGGCTGCCGGTCTTTCCGCGCTCTTCACTGGCCCGATGCCAACACCGGCCGTGGCTTATCTGACGCGGACTTTCCGCGCAGAGGCTGGGATTGTGATATCTGCATCGCATAACCCGTTCTACGATAATGGCATTAAATTTTTCTCTATCGACGGCACCAAACTGCCGGATGCAGTTGAAGAGGCCATCGAAGCGGAAATGGAAAAAGAGATCAGCTGCGTTGATTCGGCAGAACTGGGTAAAGCCAGCCGTATCGTTGATGCTGCGGGTCGCTATATCGAGTTTTGCAAAGCCACGTTCCCGAACGAACTTAGCCTCAGTGAACTGAAGATTGTGGTGGATTGTGCAAACGGTGCGACTTATCACATCGCGCCGAACGTGCTGCGTGAACTGGGGGCGAACGTTATCGCTATCGGTTGTGAGCCGAACGGTGTAAACATCAATGCCGAAGTGGGGGCTACCGACGTTCGCGCGCTCCAGGCTCGTGTGCTGGCTGAAAAAGCGGATCTCGGTATTGCCTTTGACGGCGACGGCGATCGCGTGATTATGGTTGACCATGAAGGCAATAAAGTCGATGGCGATCAGATCATGTATATCATCGCGCGTGAAGGTCTTCGTCAGGGCCAGCTGCGTGGTGGCGCTGTGGGTACATTGATGAGCAACATGGGGCTTGAACTGGCGCTGAAACAGTTAGGAATTCCATTTGCGCGCGCGAAAGTGGGTGACCGCTACGTACTGGAAAAAATGCAGGAGAAAGGCTGGCGTATCGGTGCAGAGAATTCCGGTCATGTGATCCTGCTGGATAAAACCACTACCGGTGACGGTATCGTTGCTGGCTTGCAGGTGCTGGCGGCGATGGCGCGTAACCATATGAGCCTGCACGATCTTTGCAGCGGCATGAAAATGTTCCCGCAGATTCTGGTTAACGTGCGTTACACCGCAGGTAGCGGCGATCCGCTGGAGCATGAATCAGTCAAAGCTGTGACCGCAGAAGTTGAAGCGGCGCTGGGTAGCCGTGGACGTGTGCTGTTGCGTAAATCCGGCACCGAACCGTTAATTCGCGTGATGGTGGAAGGCGAAGACGAAGCGCAGGTGACTGAATTTGCACACCGCATCGCCGATGCAGTAAAAGCCGTTTAAAACGATAAATGGCTGGCTAAAAAGGCGGCGATTGTCGCCTTTTTTCTCAGCGAACACATCGGTTTTGCTGTTTTTTTCCGCAGTTGATACAATGCGATAAAATTGCCCTTGCGAAGGTCATTCGCTTTGGTTAGTATTCACACCCGCTTCAGTGGGAAAGATTAAAAACTCCCGCTTTATTGGTTGAAGCATTGGTACGCGGCAACTCCGCAAGGAACAGGTTGATTATGTACGAAGCTCTTTTAGTAGTTTTCCTTATTGTGGCAATTGGCCTTGTTGGTCTGATCATGCTGCAGCAAGGTAAAGGCGCTGATATGGGAGCCTCCTTCGGAGCAGGCGCTTCCGCTACGCTGTTTGGTTCAAGTGGTTCTGGTAACTTCATGACCCGCATGACGGCGCTGCTGGCAACGTTATTCTTCATCATCAGTCTGGTGCTGGGTAACATCAATAGCAATAAAACCAATAAAGGTAGCGAATGGGAAAACCTGAGTGCGCCGGCGAAAACCGAACAAACTCAGCCAGCTGCTCCGGCTAAGCCGACCAGCGATATCCCGAACTAAAAAGTAGTATCCGTGCCGAGGTGGTGGAATTGGTAGACACGCTACCTTGAGGTGGTAGTGCCCAATAGGGCTTACGGGTTCAAGTCCCGTCCTCGGTACCAAATTCCAGAAAAGAGACGCTGAAAAGCGTCTTTTTTCGTTTTGGTCCTGGTCTGAGGAATGGTTGTCAGGTATCTGTATCTCGTCCAGTTGCTTTACTCGTAGCTGGTACTTTGAAACGATGGTATCGGTACGCCTTAGTTATAAACTTTTCCCTTCTGCTGACATAATTGGCACTTTATTGTGTCAACTCCAGTTCCGGTACGAATACGGATATGTTTACTTCTCGATAAACCATCCTGCTCCTGTCAGTATAACTACTGATGGCTACGTTCTGCGTAATGTTTAGAGACGCATTGATAATGTTATTTAATTACTGAGAACAATGGCCGCATCATTTAAAAAGAAAAAACTAACAGTGTTTCGGTCTGATATGGATCAGAGTTGAAAAACATGTCTGATATAAAATTGAACATTGTTGATAATTGTTTATATTGGTTGTGAACTTGGATTTCTGGATGACAGTATTCAACAAATTTGTTAGAAGTTTTAAATCTCATTGGTTGTTGTATCTTTGTGTTATTGTTTTTGGTATTACGAACTTAGTCGCCTCTTCCGGAGCGCATATGGTTCAGCGATTGCTGTTCTTCGTTCTGACCATCCTGGTTGTTAAACGTATATCATCCCTTCCGCTTCGCCTGCTTGTTGCCGCACCATTTGTGTTACTGACAGCGGCAGACATGAGTATTAGCCTCTATTCATGGTGTACCTTTGGTACAACTTTCAATGATGGATTTGCGATTAGTGTGCTGCAGAGTGATCCGGATGAAGTTGTCAAAATGCTGGGGATGTATATCCCTTATCTATGTGCTTTTGCCTTTTTATCCCTTCTTTTTTTGGCAGTAATAATAAAATATGATGTTTCCTTGCCGACGAAAAAAGTGACAGGAATATTATTGCTGATTGTCATTTCGGGCAGTTTATTTTCCGCTTGTCAATTTGCTTATAAAGATGCAAAAAATAAAAAAGCGTTCAGTCCATATATACTAGCGTCGCGATTTGCTACCTATACACCGTTTTTCAATCTCAATTATTTTGCTTTAGCAGCGAAAGAGCATCAAAGATTACTCTCAATTGCAAACACGGTGCCGTATTTTCAATTATCAGTCAGGGATACAGGTATTGATACCTACGTGTTGATTGTGGGGGAGTCTGTACGCGTCGACAATATGTCTTTGTATGGATATACACGCTCTACGACACCGCAAGTCGAAGCACAAAGAAAACAGATCAAACTGTTTAATCAAGCAATAAGCGGTGCACCTTACACTGCGCTGTCGGTTCCCCTTTCTTTAACTGCTGATTCCGTTTTGAGTCATGACATTCATAATTACCCCGACAACATTATTAATATGGCTAATCAAGCAGGATTTCAGACTTTCTGGCTAAGCTCGCAATCCGCTTTTCGGCAGAATGGTACAGCAGTTACCAGTATCGCCATGCGCGCCATGGAAACAGTCTATGTCAGAGGATTTGATGAATTGTTGTTGCCGCATTTATCGCAAGCGTTACAGCAAAAGACGCAGCAAAAGAAATTGATTGTTCTTCATTTAAATGGAAGCCATGAACCGGCTTGTAGCGCCTATCCGCAATCCAGCGCCGTGTTTCAACCGCAGGACGATCAGGATGCCTGCTATGACAACTCCATTCATTACACAGATAGTTTGCTAGGTCAGGTTTTTGAATTATTAAAAGATCGCCGCGCCTCGGTCATGTATTTTGCCGATCACGGCTTGGAACGCGACCCTACGAAGAAGAACGTCTATTTTCATGGAGGCAGGGAGGCCAGCCAGCAGGCATATCATGTCCCGATGTTTATCTGGTATAGCCCCGTTCTTGGGGATGGCGTTGATCGTACAACGGAAAACGATATCTTTTCCACTGCGTACAATAATTACCTTATTAATGCGTGGATGGGGGTAACAAAGCCGGAACAGCCGCAAACGCTGGAGGAAGTGATTGCACACTATAAAGGAGACTCACGGGTTGTAGATGCAAACCATGATGTTTTCGATTTTGTGATGCTAAGAAAGGAGTTTACTGAGGATAAGCAAGGTAACCCCACCCCTGAAGGGCAGGGTTGATGTCGAATTACTGGCCTTTATTTTCCAGATTCTCCACCTGCGGCACGCCCGAAGCGGCAGAGGAGGAGAGCAGGCCAGTTTTGGCATAACCGAAAAGTTTCTCGCGGGTATCGGTGATATCCAGGTTACGCATGGTCAATTGACCAATACGATCATCTGGTGAGAACACCGAGTCGCCTTTTTCCATCGTCAGACGCTCTGGCTTGTAGGTCAGGTTCTCTGAGACGGTATTCAGGATTGAATAATCGTTCCCACGGCGCAGCTCCAGGGTAACTTCACCAGTGATTTGGCTGGCAACCCAGCGTTGCAGAGAGTCACGCAGCATCAGCGCCTGGGAGTCAAACCAACGCCCCTGGTACAGCAGACGGCCCAATTGACGTCCATGCGCATGATACTGCTCAATGGTGTCTTCGTTGTGAATACCGGTCAACAGACGTTCATACGCAATGTGCAGCAGTGCCATCCCCGGAGCCTCGTAAATACCACGGCTTTTCGCTTCGATGATACGGTTTTCAATCTGGTCGCTCATGCCCAGGCCGTGACGACCGCCGATGCGGTTAGCTTCCAGCATCATTTCTACGTCGTCGCTAAAGGTTTTACCGTTCAGCGCCACCGGATGACCTTGCTCAAAGCGTACTGTGACTTCTTCTGCCGGGATCTTCACGCTCTCATCCCAGAACTTCACGCCCATAATCGGGTTGACGATTTTGACGCTGGAGTTGAGGTATTCCAGATCCTTTGCTTCATGCGTTGCACCAAGCATGTTGGAGTCCGTGGAGTAGGCTTTTTCGACAGACATTTTGTAGTCGAAACCGCAGGCAATCATAAATTCAGACATTTCATGACGACCGCCCAGTTCATCAATAAAGTCAGTATCAAGCCACGGTTTGTAAATCTGCAGTTCAGCATTGGTCAGCAGACCGTAACGATAGAAACGTTCGATATCGTTTCCTTTATAGGTGCTGCCGTCACCCCAGATATTCACGCCATCTTCTTTCATGGCAGCAACCAGCATGGTGCCAGTCACGGCGCGGCCCAGCGGCGTCGTGTTGAAATAGGTCAGGCCGCCAGTGGTGTTATGAAATGCGCCACACTGAATAGCGGCAATACCTTCGGCCACCAGTTGTTTGCGGCAGTCGATCAGACGTGCGTTCTCCGCGCCGTATTCCATGGCACGACGAGGGATCGCATCATAATCCTCTTCGTCTGGCTGGCCCAGATTTGCAGTATATGCATAAGGAACCGCTCCCTTTTGTCGCATCCACAGCAGTGCGGCACTGGTGTCCAGACCGCCGGAAAAAGCGATACCAATACGTTGACCTACCGGGAGATGCTTGAGAATCGTCGTCATAAAATAACACCCTGCTTAATTAACTGATGATGAGCCTGGAATTCCGCTCTCACTGAATTTTTATGCAAAATAAATGAGTTTTCATTTAATCATCTTTTATCGGAGACAGGAAGAGTTTAGTGTGTTTTTTGTAAAATAATGCGCTTAAGGGAGAGCAGGAGAAGGCAAAAGTATTCAACAAATGAAAGTGAACTGGATATTCATTCACGTGATTAGCAATAAACGTTGACAAAATGTGGCATGGATCACTATAATGCTTGCAGATTTTACGTCCCGTCTCGGTACACCAAATCCCAGCAGTATTTGCATTTTTTACCCAAAACGAGTAGAATTTGCCACGTTTCAGGCGCGGGGTGGAGCAGCCTGGTAGCTCGTCGGGCTCATAACCCGAAGGTCGTCGGTTCAAATCCGGCCCCCGCAACCACTTTCCCTTAGAGTCCTTTTTCAAATATACTGTGAAGACTTCGGCCTTCGTAGTGGGATTTGAAAAAATCCTTCTGGAAAGTGCTCCAGACCGCAGTTGCGGTTATAGGGTTCAGTTATATAAAGCCCCGATTTATCGGGGTTTTTTGTTATCTGACTACAGAATAACTGGGCTTTAGGCCCTTTTTTTATGTCTTGGGGGTGGGCTTGTCCACATTAGAGCAAAAATTAACAGAGATGATTACTGCGCCAGTTGAGGCCCTGGGTTTTGAACTGGTTGGCATCGAATTTATTCGCGGTCGCACATCCACACTGCGCATCTATATTGATAGTGAAGATGGCATCAATGTTGATGATTGTGCTGATGTGAGCCACCAGGTAAGTGCTGTGCTGGATGTTGAAGATCCCATCACCGTTGCTTATAACCTGGAAGTCTCCTCACCGGGTCTCGATCGCCCACTGTTCACGGCTGAACACTACGCCCGTTTCGTCGGAGAAGAGGTGACTCTGGTTCTCCGCATGGCGGTACAAAACCGTCGTAAATGGCAGGGCGTTATCAAAGCGGTAGACGGTGAAATGATCACAGTTACCGTCGAAGGTAAAGATGAAGTGTTCGCGCTGAGTAATATCCAGAAGGCGAACCTGGTTCCCCACTTTTAATAGTCTGGATGAGGTGAAAAGCCCGCGATGAACAAAGAAATTTTGGCTGTAGTTGAAGCCGTATCCAATGAAAAGGCGCTACCTCGCGAGAAGATTTTCGAAGCATTGGAAAGCGCGCTGGCGACAGCAACAAAGAAAAAATATGAACAAGAGATCGACGTCCGCGTACAGATCGATCGCAAAAGCGGTGATTTTGACACCTTCCGTCGCTGGTTAGTTGTTGATGAAGTCACCCAGCCGACCAAGGAAATCACCCTTGAAGCCGCACGTTATGAAGATGAAAGCCTGAACCTGGGCGATTACGTTGAAGATCAGATTGAGTCTGTTACCTTTGACCGTATCACCACCCAGACGGCAAAACAGGTTATCGTGCAGAAAGTGCGTGAAGCCGAACGTGCTATGGTGGTTGATCAGTTCCGTGAACACGAAGGTGAAATCATCACCGGCGTGGTGAAAAAAGTAAACCGCGACAACATCTCTCTGGATCTGGGCAACAACGCTGAAGCCGTGATCCTGCGCGAAGATATGCTGCCGCGTGAAAACTTCCGCCCTGGCGACCGTGTTCGTGGCGTGCTCTATTCCGTTCGCCCGGAAGCGCGTGGTGCGCAACTGTTCGTCACTCGTTCCAAGCCGGAAATGCTGATCGAACTGTTCCGTATTGAAGTGCCGGAAATCGGCGAAGAAGTGATTGAAATTAAAGCAGCGGCTCGCGATCCGGGTTCTCGTGCGAAAATCGCGGTGAAAACCAACGATAAACGTATCGATCCGGTAGGTGCTTGCGTAGGTATGCGTGGCGCGCGTGTTCAGGCGGTTTCTACTGAACTGGGCGGCGAGCGTATCGATATCGTCCTGTGGGATGATAACCCGGCGCAGTTCGTGATTAACGCAATGGCACCGGCAGACGTTGCTTCTATCGTGGTGGATGAAGATAAACACACCATGGATATCGCCGTTGAAGCCGGTAACCTGGCGCAGGCGATTGGCCGTAACGGTCAGAACGTGCGTCTGGCTTCGCAGCTGAGCGGTTGGGAACTCAACGTGATGACCGTTGACGACCTGCAGGCTAAGCATCAGGCGGAAGCGCACGCAGCGATCGACACCTTCACCAAATATCTCGACATCGACGAAGACTTTGCGACTGTTCTGGTAGAAGAAGGCTTCTCGACGCTGGAAGAACTGGCCTATGTGCCGATGAAAGAGCTGTTGGAAATCGAAGGCCTTGATGAGCCGACCGTTGAAGCACTGCGCGAGCGTGCTAAAAATGCACTGGCCACCATTGCACAGGCCCAGGAAGAAAGCCTCGGTGATAACAAACCGGCTGACGATCTGCTGAACCTTGAAGGGATAGATCGTGATTTGGCATTCAAACTGGCCGCCCGTGGCGTTTGTACGCTGGAAGATCTCGCCGAACAGGGCATTGATGATCTGGCTGATATCGAAGGGTTGACCGACGAAAAAGCCGGAGCACTGATTATGGCTGCCCGTAATATTTGCTGGTTCGGTGACGAAGCGTAATAAACTGTAGCAGGAAGGAACAGCATGACAGATGTAACGATTAAAACGCTGGCCGCAGAGCGACAGACCTCCGTGGAACGCCTGGTACAGCAATTTGCTGATGCAGGTATCCGGAAGTCTGCTGACGACTCTGTGTCCGCACAAGAGAAACAGACTTTGATTGACCACCTGAATCAGAAAAATTCAGGCCCGGACAAATTGACGCTGCAACGTAAAACACGCAGCACCCTTAACATTCCTGGTACCGGTGGAAAAAGCAAATCGGTACAAATCGAAGTCCGCAAGAAACGCACCTTTGTGAAACGCGATCCGCAAGAGGCTGAACGCCTTGCTGCGGAAGAGCAAGCGCAGCGTGAAGCGGAAGAGCAAGCCCGTCGTGAGGCAGAAGAATCGGCCAAACGTGAGGCGCAACAAAAAGCTGAACGTGAGGCCGCAGAACAAGCTAAGCGTGAAGCTGCTGAACAAGCGAAACGTGAAGCTGCGGAAAAAGACAAAGTGAGCAATCAACAAGACGATATGACTAAAAACGCCCAGGCTGAAAAAGCCCGCCGTGAGCAGGAAGCTGCAGAGCTCAAGCGTAAAGCCGAAGAAGAAGCGCGTCGTAAACTCGAAGAAGAAGCACGTCGCGTTGCTGAAGAAGCACGTCGTATGGCGGAAGAAAACAAATGGACTGATAACGCGGAACCGACTGAAGATTCCAGCGATTATCACGTCACTACTTCTCAACATGCTCGCCAGGCAGAAGACGAAAGCGATCGTGAAGTCGAAGGCGGCCGTGGCCGTGGTCGTAACGCGAAAGCTGCGCGTCCGAAGAAAGGCAACAAACACGCTGAATCAAAAGCTGATCGTGAAGAAGCACGCGCAGCAGTACGTGGCGGTAAAGGCGGAAAACGTAAAGGTTCTTCGCTGCAGCAAGGCTTCCAGAAGCCTGCTCAGGCCGTTAACCGTGACGTTGTGATCGGCGAAACTATCACCGTTGGCGAACTGGCGAACAAGATGGCGGTTAAAGGCTCTCAGGTCATCAAAGCGATGATGAAACTGGGCGCAATGGCAACCATCAACCAGGTTATCGATCAGGAAACCGCACAGCTGGTTGCTGAAGAGATGGGCCACAAAGTTATCCTGCGTCGTGAAAACGAGCTGGAAGAAGCGGTAATGAGCGACCGTGACACGGGTGCAGCGGCTGAACCGCGCGCGCCGGTTGTGACCATCATGGGTCACGTTGACCACGGTAAAACCTCTCTACTGGACTACATTCGTTCAACGAAAGTGGCCTCTGGCGAAGCGGGCGGCATTACCCAGCACATTGGTGCATACCACGTTGAAACTGAAAACGGCATGATCACCTTCCTGGACACCCCGGGGCACGCCGCGTTTACTTCAATGCGTGCTCGTGGTGCGCAGGCAACGGACATCGTAGTCCTGGTTGTTGCTGCCGACGACGGCGTAATGCCGCAGACCATCGAAGCAATCCAGCACGCGAAAGCGGCGCAGGTTCCGGTGGTGGTTGCAGTGAACAAGATCGATAAACCAGAAGCCGATCCGGATCGCGTTAAGAACGAACTCTCCCAGTACGGCATCCTGCCGGAAGAGTGGGGCGGTGAAAGCCAGTTCGTACATGTGTCTGCGAAAGCGGGTACTGGTATCGATGAACTGCTGGACGCTATCCTGCTGCAGGCGGAAGTTCTGGAACTGAAAGCGGTACGTAAAGGTATGGCGAGCGGTGCGGTTATCGAATCCTTCCTCGATAAAGGTCGTGGTCCGGTTGCTACCGTTCTGGTACGTGAAGGTACTCTGCACAAGGGCGATATCGTTCTGTGTGGCTTCGAATACGGTCGTGTTCGTGCGATGCGCAACGAACTGGGTCAGGAAGTGCTGGAAGCGGGTCCGTCCATTCCGGTGGAAATCCTCGGCCTGTCCGGCGTTCCGGCTGCGGGTGATGAAGTTACCGTTGTACGTGACGAGAAGAAAGCGCGTGAAGTTGCACTCTATCGTCAGGGTAAATTCCGCGAAGTTAAACTGGCGCGTCAGCAGAAATCTAAACTCGAGAACATGTTCGCCAACATGACCGAAGGCGAAGTTCACGAAGTGAATATCGTCCTGAAGGCAGACGTACAGGGTTCTGTGGAAGCTATCTCCGACTCCTTGCTGAAACTGTCTACTGACGAAGTTAAAGTGAAGATCATCGGTTCTGGCGTAGGTGGTATCACCGAAACCGACGCTACCCTGGCTGCGGCGTCCAACGCCATCCTGGTTGGCTTCAACGTACGTGCTGATGCCTCTGCACGTAAAGTAATTGAAGCGGAAAGCCTGGATCTGCGTTACTACTCCGTCATCTATAACCTGATCGACGAAGTGAAAGCGGCAATGAGCGGTATGCTGTCTCCGGAACTGAAACAACAGATTATCGGTCTGGCGGAAGTTCGTGACGTATTCAAATCACCGAAATTTGGTGCCATCGCAGGTTGTATGGTTACCGAAGGTGTGGTTAAACGTCACAACCCGATCCGCGTTCTGCGCGACAACGTGGTTATCTACGAAGGCGAGCTGGAGTCCCTGCGCCGCTTCAAAGATGACGTTAACGAAGTCCGTAATGGTATGGAATGTGGTATCGGCGTTAAGAACTACAACGATGTCCGCACTGGCGATGTGATCGAAGTATTCGAGATCATCGAAATCCAACGTACCATCGCTTAAGGTTGTCTGGGTTGTAGGCCGGATAAGGCTTTTACGCCGCATCCGGCAGCCGTTGCCTGATGCGACGCTCGCGCGTCTTATCAGGCCTACACAGCCCTTTCCACCTGAGATTAATTTTAAAAGGGGCTATGGCCCCTTTTTTGTCAGGAGAATTTATTATGGCGAAAGAATTTGGTCGCCCGCAGCGCGTAGCGCAGGAAATGCAAAAAGAGATCGCTCTCATCCTGCAGCGTGAAATTAAAGATCCTCGTCTGGGCATGATGACCACCGTTTCCGGTGTCGAAATGTCTCGCGACCTGGCGTATGCCAAAGTATATGTAACGTTCCTCAACGACAAAGATGAAGACGCGGTTAAAGCGGGCATCAAAGCGCTGCAGGAAGCTTCTGGTTTCATCCGCAGCCTGCTGGGGAAAGCGATGCGCTTGCGTATCGTGCCGGAACTGACCTTCTTCTACGACAACTCGCTGGTTGAAGGGATGCGCATGTCAAACCTGGTGACCAGCGTGGTCAAACATGACGAAGAACGTCGTGTTAACCCGGACGACAGCAAGGAGGACTAATGAGTCGTCCTCGTCGTCGCGGTCGCGACATTAACGGCGTGTTGTTGCTGGATAAACCGCAGGGTATGTCCAGCAACGATGCGCTGCAAAAAGTGAAACGGATTTATAACGCCAACCGTGCTGGGCATACCGGTGCGCTGGACCCGCTGGCAACTGGCATGTTGCCAATTTGCCTCGGGGAAGCGACGAAGTTTTCCCAGTATCTGCTGGACTCCGACAAACGCTATCGGGTGATTGCGCGTCTTGGACAGCGTACCGATACGTCTGACGCCGATGGACAAATCGTTGAAGAACGTCCGGTAACCTTTAGCGCAGAGCAACTGGCGGCGGCACTGGATACTTTCCGTGGCGATATCGAACAGATCCCATCGATGTATTCAGCACTGAAATACCAGGGCAAAAAACTGTACGAATATGCGCGTCAGGGCATTGAAGTTCCGCGTGAAGCGCGCCCGATTACCGTTTATGAATTGCTGTTTATTCGCCACGAAGGCAATGAGCTGGAGCTGGAAATTCACTGCTCAAAAGGCACTTATATCCGCACCATCATTGATGACCTGGGTGAAAAACTCGGTTGTGGCGCGCATGTTATTTACCTGCGTCGTCTGGCGGTAAGTAAATATCCGGTTGAACGGATGGTGACCCTGGAACATCTGCGTGAACTGGTTGAACAAGCCGAACAGCAGGATATTCCAGCCGCGGAGTTACTTGATCCATTACTGATGCCAATGGACAGTCCAGCTTCGGACTACCCGGTGGTGAATCTTCCGTTAACGTCTTCTGTTTACTTCAAAAATGGTAACCCGGTTCGTACATCCGGTGCGCCGCTGGAAGGACTGGTTCGCGTTACTGAAGGTGAGAACGGCAAGTTTATCGGTATGGGCGAAATTGACGATGAAGGCCGCGTCGCGCCTCGTCGCCTGGTGGTTGAATACCCGGCGTAATGTTAACCGTCTTGCGATAACAGGTCGCTACGAGTAGAATACTGCCGCTTAACGTCGCGTAAATTGTTTAACACTTTGCGTAACGTACACTGGGATCGCTGAATTAGAGATCGGCGTCCTTTCATTCTATATACTTTGGAGTTTTAAAATGTCTCTAAGTACTGAAGCAACAGCTAAAATCGTTTCTGAGTTTGGTCGTGACGCAAACGACACCGGTTCTACCGAAGTTCAGGTAGCACTGCTGACTGCACAGATCAACCACCTGCAGGGCCACTTTGCAGAGCACAAAAAAGATCACCACAGCCGTCGTGGTCTGCTGCGCATGGTTTCTCAGCGTCGTAAACTGCTCGACTACCTGAAACGTAAAGACGTAGCACGTTACACCCAGCTCATCGAGCGCCTGGGTCTGCGTCGCTAATTCTTGCGAGTTTCAGAAAAGGGGGCCTGAGTGGCCCCTTTTTTCAAGCTGACGGCAGCAATTCACTGGAAACTAATGTATTGTTGCTATGAATGATCTTCCGTTGCAGAGGTTCGCGCGGCTAATGAGAGGCTTTACCCACATTGGGCTGGGTTAGGGTTGTCATTAGTCGCGAGGATGCGCAGAAGATCGGGTATTAACACCAGTGCCGTAAGGTACTGTCTAAGAAAGAGAAAGGATATTACATTGCTTAATCCGATCGTTCGTAAATTCCAGTACGGCCAACACACCGTGACTCTGGAAACCGGCATGATGGCTCGTCAGGCTACTGCCGCTGTTATGGTTAGCATGGATGACACCGCGGTATTCGTTACCGTTGTTGGCCAGAAAAAAGCCAAACCAGGTCAGGACTTCTTCCCACTGACCGTTAACTATCAGGAGCGTACCTACGCTGCTGGTCGTATCCCGGGTAGCTTCTTCCGTCGTGAAGGCCGCCCAAGCGAAGGCGAAACCCTGATCGCGCGTCTGATTGACCGCCCGATTCGCCCGCTGTTCCCGGAAGGCTTCGTCAACGAAGTTCAGGTTATCGCCACCGTGGTTTCTGTTAACCCGCAGGTTAACCCGGATATCGTCGCGATGATTGGTGCTTCCGCAGCACTGTCTCTGTCTGGTATTCCGTTCAATGGTCCGATTGGTGCTGCCCGCGTAGGTTACATCAATGACCAGTACGTACTGAACCCGACTCAGGACGAACTGAAAGAGAGCAAACTGGATCTGGTTGTTGCGGGTACTGAAGCCGCTGTACTGATGGTTGAATCTGAAGCTGAACTGCTGAGCGAAGACCAGATGCTGGGCGCAGTAGTGTTCGGTCATGAACAACAGCAGGTTGTTATTCAGAACATCAATGAACTGGTGAAAGAAGCCGGTAAACCGCGTTGGGATTGGCAGCCGGAGCCGGTAAACGAAGCGCTGAACGCGCGCGTTGCTGCACTGGCTGAAGCTCGTCTGAGCGATGCTTACCGCATCACCGACAAACAAGAGCGTTATGCGCAGGTTGATGTCATCAAATCTGAAACCATCGCGACGCTGCTTGCTGAAGATGAAACCCTGGACGAAAACGAACTGGGTGAAATTCTGCACGCTATCGAGAAAAACGTTGTTCGTAGCCGCGTACTGGCAGGCGAACCGCGTATCGACGGTCGTGAAAAAGATATGATTCGTGGTCTGGATGTGCGTACTGGCGTGCTGCCGCGTACTCACGGTTCTGCGCTGTTCACCCGTGGTGAAACTCAGGCGCTGGTTACCGCAACGCTGGGTACTGCACGTGACGCGCAAGTTCTTGATGAACTAATGGGCGAACGTACTGACACCTTCCTGTTCCACTACAACTTCCCTCCGTACTCAGTAGGCGAAACCGGCATGGTCGGTTCTCCGAAGCGTCGTGAAATTGGTCACGGTCGTCTGGCGAAGCGCGGTGTGCTGGCAGTCATGCCGGATATGGACAAATTCCCGTACACCGTACGTGTTGTGTCTGAAATCACTGAATCCAACGGTTCCTCTTCTATGGCTTCCGTGTGCGGCGCGTCTCTGGCGCTGATGGACGCAGGTGTGCCAATCAAAGCTGCTGTTGCGGGTATCGCAATGGGTCTGGTGAAAGAAGGCGACAACTACGTTGTACTGTCTGACATTTTGGGCGACGAAGATCACCTGGGCGATATGGACTTCAAAGTTGCGGGTTCCCGCGACGGTATCTCTGCATTGCAGATGGATATCAAAATTGAAGGTATCACCAAAGAGATCATGCAGGTTGCGCTGAACCAGGCTAAAGGTGCGCGTCTGCATATCCTGGGCGTAATGGAACAGGCGATCAACGCGCCGCGCGGCGATATCTCTGAGTTCGCTCCGCGTATCCATACCATCAAGATCAACCCGGACAAGATCAAAGACGTTATCGGTAAAGGCGGTTCTGTTATCCGTGCTCTGACCGAAGAAACTGGCACCACCATCGAAATCGAAGATGACGGTACTGTGAAGATCGCAGCGACCGACGGCGAGAAAGCGAAACATGCTATTCGTCGTATCGAAGAGATCACTGCAGAAATCGAAGTGGGCCGCGTCTACAATGGTAAAGTGACCCGTATCGTTGACTTTGGCGCATTTGTTGCCATCGGCGGCGGTAAAGAAGGTCTGGTACACATCTCTCAGATCGCTGACAAACGCGTAGAGAAAGTGACCGATTACCTGCAGATGGGTCAGGAAGTACCGGTGAAAGTTCTGGAAGTTGATCGCCAGGGCCGTATCCGTCTGAGCATTAAAGAAGCGACTGAGCAGTCTCAACCTGCTGCAGCACCGGAAGCTCCGGCTGCTGAACAGGGCGAGTAAGGTTGCCATTTGCCCTCCGCTGCGGCGGGGGGCTTTTAACCGGGCAGGACGCCTTGTTAGCAACCGGGAACAGGACGTTCATTCAACCGTGGTCTTCGGGAGTGGGAAATGAAGCCTTTTTTGCGCTGGTGTTTCGTTGCGACAGCACTTACGCTTGCAGGATGCAGTAATACTTCCTGGCGTAAAAGTGAAGTCCTCGCGGTACCATTGCAACCGACTTTACAGCAGGAAGTGATTCTGGCACGTATGGAACAAATCCTTGCCAGTCGGGCTTTAACCGATGACGAACGCGCACAGCTTTTATATGAGCGCGGAGTGTTGTATGATAGTCTCGGTCTGAGGGCATTAGCGCGTAACGATTTTTCGCAAGCGCTGGCAATCCGACCGGATATGCCTGAAGTATTCAATTACTTAGGTATATATTTAACGCAGGCAGGCAATTTTGATGCTGCCTATGAAGCGTTTGATTCTGTACTTGAGCTTGATCCAACTTACAACTACGCGCACTTGAATCGCGGGATCGCATTATATTACGGCGGTCGTGACAAGTTAGCGCAAGATGATCTGCTGGCGTTTTATCAAGACGATCCCAATGATCCTTTCCGTAGTCTGTGGCTTTATCTCGCCGAGCAGAAGCTCGATGAGAAGCAGGCTAAAGAAGTGTTGAAACAGCACTTCGAAAAATCGGATAAGGAACAGTGGGGATGGAACATTGTCGAGTTCTACCTGGGCAACATTAGCGAACAAACGTTAATGGAAAGGCTCAAGGCGGACGCAACGGATAACACCTCGCTCGCTGAGCATCTCAGTGAAACCAACTTCTATTTAGGTAAGTACTACCTAAGTCTGGGGGATTTGGACAGCGCCACGGCACTGTTCAAACTGGCGGTTGCCAACAACGTTCATAACTTTGTTGAGCACCGATACGCATTGTTGGAATTATCGCTCCTGGGCCAGGACCAAGATGACCTGGCAGAATCGGACCAGCAATAGCTGACGTACACATCAGCCCGTAATCTTTTTTGATTGCCATCACCTTAACGGGTGAGGGCGTTGTTGTTCGTTAATACACCTACTTTGAGCCGGTTCACACTTTTCAATGAAAATTGCTGATCAATTTCATGATGAGTTATGTAGACTGGCCGCCATTAATTTTGAGGCACACGTACTACATGGCTGAATTCGAAACCACTTTTGCAGATCTGGGCCTGAAGGCTCCTATCCTTGAAGCCCTTAACGATCTGGGTTACGAAAAACCATCTCCAATTCAGGCAGAGTGTATTCCACATCTGCTGAATGGCCGCGACGTTCTGGGTATGGCCCAGACGGGGAGCGGAAAAACTGCAGCATTCTCTTTACCTCTGCTGCAAAATCTTGATCCTGAGCTGAAAGCACCACAGATTCTGGTGCTGGCACCGACCCGCGAACTGGCGGTACAGGTTGCTGAAGCAATGACGGATTTCTCTAAACACATGCGCGGCGTAAACGTGGTTGCCCTGTACGGCGGCCAGCGTTATGACGTGCAATTACGCGCCCTGCGTCAGGGGCCGCAGATCGTTGTCGGTACTCCGGGCCGTCTGCTGGACCACCTGAAACGTGGCACTCTGGACCTCTCTAAACTGAGCGGTCTGGTTCTGGATGAAGCTGACGAAATGCTGCGCATGGGCTTCATCGAAGACGTTGAAACCATTATGGCGCAGATCCCGGAAGGTCATCAGACCGCTCTGTTCTCTGCAACCATGCCGGAAGCGATTCGTCGCATTACCCGCCGCTTTATGAAAGAGCCGCAGGAAGTGCGCATTCAGTCCAGCGTGACTACCCGTCCTGACATCAGCCAGAGCTACTGGACTGTCTGGGGTATGCGTAAAAACGAAGCACTGGTACGTTTCCTGGAAGCGGAAGATTTTGATGCGGCGATTATCTTCGTTCGTACCAAAAATGCGACTCTGGAAGTGGCTGAAGCTCTTGAGCGTAACGGCTACAACAGCGCCGCGCTGAACGGTGACATGAACCAGGCGCTGCGTGAACAGACACTGGAACGCCTGAAAGATGGTCGTCTGGACATCCTGATTGCGACCGACGTTGCAGCCCGTGGCCTGGACGTTGAGCGTATCAGCCTGGTGGTTAACTACGATATCCCGATGGATTCTGAGTCTTACGTTCACCGTATCGGTCGTACCGGTCGTGCGGGTCGTGCTGGCCGCGCACTGCTGTTCGTTGAGAACCGCGAGCGTCGTCTGCTGCGCAACATTGAACGTACTATGAAGCTAACTATTCCGGAAGTAGAACTGCCGAACGCAGAACTGCTGGGCAAACGCCGTCTGGAAAAATTCGCCGCTAAAGTACAGCAGCAGCTGGAAAGCAGCGATCTGGATCAATACCGCGCACTGCTGAGCAAAATTCAGCCGACTGCAGAAGGTGAAGAGCTGGATCTCGAAACTCTGGCCGCCGCACTGCTGAAAATGGCACAGGGTGAACGTACTCTGATTGTTCCGCCAGATGCGCCGATGCGTCCGAAACGTGAATTCCGTGACCGTGATGACCGTGGTCCGCGCGATCGTAACGACCGTGGCCCGCGTGGTGACCGTGAAGATCGTCCGCGTCGTGAACGTCGTGATGTTGGCGATATGCAGCTGTACCGCATTGAAGTGGGCCGCGATGATGGTGTTGAAGTTCGTCATATCGTTGGCGCGATTGCTAACGAAGGTGACATCAGCAGCCGTTACATCGGTAACATCAAGCTGTTTGCTTCTCACTCCACCATCGAACTGCCGAAAGGTATGCCGGGTGAAGTGCTGCAACACTTTACGCGTACTCGCATTCTCAACAAGCCGATGAACATGCAGTTACTGGGCGATGCACAGCCGCATACTGGCGGTGAGCGTCGTGGCGGTGGTCGTGGTTTCGGTGGCGAACGTCGTGAAGGTGGTCGTAACTTCAGCGGTGAACGCCGTGAAGGTGGTCGTGGTGATGGTCGTCGTTTTAGCGGCGAACGTCGTGAAGGCCGCGCACCGCGTCGTGATGACTCTACCGGTCGTCGTCGTTTCGGTGGTGATGCGTAATCATCGCTAAACAGCGAACACAATCTGTAAAATAATATATACAGCCCCGATTTTTACCATCGGGGCTTTTTTTCTGTCTTTTGTACTCGTGTACTGGTACAGTGCAATACATAACAACGCAGTCGCACTATTTTTCACTGGAGAGAAGCCCTCATGGCAACACTAACCACCACCCAAACGTCACCGTCGCTGCTTGGCGGCGTGGTGATTATCGGCGGCACCATTATTGGCGCAGGGATGTTTTCTCTGCCTGTGGTCATGTCCGGGGCGTGGTTCTTCTGGTCAATGGCGGCGCTGATCTTTACCTGGTTCTGTATGCTGCATTCCGGCTTGATGATTCTGGAAGCTAACCTGAATTATCGAATCGGTTCTAGTTTTGACACCATCACCAAAGATTTGCTGGGCAAAGGCTGGAATGTAGTCAACGGCATTTCCATTGCCTTTGTGCTCTATATCCTGACTTACGCCTATATTTCTGCCAGCGGTTCGATTCTGCATCACACCTTCGCGGAGATGTCGCTAAACGTCCCTGCACGGGCAGCTGGATTTGGTTTTGCACTGCTGGTAGCGTTCGTGGTGTGGTTGAGTACGAAAGCTGTCAGCCGGATGACAGCAATTGTGCTGGGGGCGAAAGTCATTACTTTCTTCCTCACCTTCGGCAGCCTGCTGGGGCATGTACAGCCTGCGACATTGTTCAACGTCGCCGAAAGCAATGCGTCTTATGCGCCGTATCTGCTGATGACACTGCCATTCTGTCTGGCATCGTTTGGTTATCACGGTAACGTGCCGAGCCTGATGAAGTATTACGGCAAAGATCCGAAAACCATCGTGAAATGCCTGGTGTACGGTACGCTGATGGCGCTGGCGCTGTATACCATCTGGTTGCTGGCGACGATGGGCAACATCCCTCGTCCGGAGTTTATCGGCATCGCCGAGAAGGGCGGTAACATTGATGTGCTGGTACAGGCATTAAGCGGCGTGCTGAACAGCCGTAGCCTGGATCTGCTGCTGGTCGTGTTCTCAAACTTTGCGGTAGCAAGTTCGTTCCTTGGCGTAACGCTGGGTTTGTTTGACTATCTGGCAGATCTGTTTGGTTTCGATGACTCGGCTATGGGCCGCTTGAAAACAGCATTGTTGACCTTTGCACCGCCTGTTGTGGGTGGTCTGCTGTTCCCGAATGGATTCCTGTACGCCATTGGCTATGCTGGCTTAGCAGCTACCATCTGGGCGGCAATTGTACCGGCGCTGTTGGCCCGCGCATCGCGTAAACGCTTTGGCAGCCCGAAATTCCGCGTCTGGGGCGGTAAGCCGATGATTGCGCTGATTCTGGTGTTTGGCGTCGGCAACGCACTGGTGCATATTTTATCGAGCTTTAATTTGCTGCCGGTGTATCAGTAATCAGCGGTGCCTTATCCGACATTTCTGCTGCCTACACAATGCCTGATGCGCTTCGCTTATCAGGTCTACGTAGGACAGCGTTGCCAGCTCGGATAAGGCTTCCCGCGTTAAGACATACTATCCCAACAACTCTTCCTTCACATCCATCGCCAGTTCAAACGAATGCAGGCGTGCCTGGTGATCGAAAATCTGCCCGTTAACCATAATCTCATCGGCGTCGGTTTCGCGCAGGATCGACTGCAAGCCATGACGCACTTTCGCTTTATCACCTACCAACGACATACTCAGCGCCTGCTGCACGCCATACTGCTCAGACGGTGACCAGAACTGATCCATATTTTGAATCGGTGGCGGTAGTTGTCCGGTTTCGCCACGGCGTAGTTTCACAAAGGCTTGCTGCATTGAGGTAAACAGAAATTCAGCGTCGCGGTTGCTGTCGGCGGCGATAATATTGATGCACACCATCGCATACGGTTTTTCCAGCCGTGCCGACGGTTTGAAGTTGCTGCGATAAAGATGCAGCGCCTGGAACAACATATCCGGCGCGAAGTGTGAGGCAAACGCAAACGGCAGACCAAGCTGCGCCGCCAGTTGCGCGCTGTAAAGGCTGGAGCCTAACAACCACACGGGGATTTTCTCGCCATAGCCTGGTACCGGGCGCACATGCGGATTGGGATCGCGGGCGTCAAACCAGTCCACCAGCTCCGCGACATCGCGGGGGAAATTATCAATATCGCCGCTCATATGACGACGTAGAGCCATCATGGTTCGCTGGTCACTACCCGGAGCACGACCCAGCCCCAAATCGATTCGCCCCGGATAGAGCGTATTAAGCGTGCCGAACTGTTCGGCAATGACCAACGGTGAGTGGTTAGGCAACATCACGCCGCCAGACCCCAGATGCAGCGTAGTGGTATTCGCCGCCAGATAGCCAATCAAAACTGATGTTGCAGCACTGGCAATGCCGGTCATATTGTGGTGTTCCGCCAGCCAGTAGCGATGATAGCCGCGCTTTTCAGCCAGACGGGCGAGGTCGAGAGAGTGGGAGAACGCTTCTCGCGCTGAAGAACCTTCGGGAATAGGGGCCAGATCGAGTAGCGAAAACGCAATGGTTTTATCAGTCATAACAGCTCACTTTGTTACCGATTAATCTTTAATACTGCATTAAAGAGTAGTTAAAGTTGTTAACAAAGTGAGCTATATACTTACGCTTGCAGCTCCAGCCCGGCCAGCCGCCGCCAGTAGCCGTTACAATCGCTGTTTGCCGTCAACGGCAGTGGTGCAGCGCCATTTTCATTGGCGCGGAAGGCGTCGAGTATCGCGAAAGTGTCAGTACCCTGCGGTGACAGGCGGACCACATCGACCAGCCCCTGCATGGATGCCAGCTCGTTACCGAGGTTGTAAACGTAGCCGCTCATGGTCTGAATGCCATTGAGTACAAACACTTGTTGGTTTTCCTGCGATAGCACGTTGCGCCCGTTCGGATACTTAATGCAGCAGGTTTCACACTCATCTTTCGGGCGGTCTTCCGAACGCGCGGTAAAGCAGCGGGCGGAGTAGGCCAGCGGCAGATGACCGTAGCTCAGGACTTCCACTTCAAACTGGTTGCGAATGCCCAGCTCATCGCACTGATTAAGCAGATTCACCAGCCAGTCGCGGGAAAGCTCCACCGGCATACACCAGCGCATCATGCCCTGTTTGAGCAATATTTTCAGTGTCACCGCGTTGTAGCAGTTCAGCGCGTGCCCGGCGACGAACGGCAGTTTGCGTTCAGCGCACATATTCACCACGCCGAGATCGCTGGCTTCAATCAGAAACTCACCGTTCTCAACATAGCGTTTCAGTTCGCCCAGTTCAGAGGATGCCTGCACCAGCGCCAGCGTGGAGAGCACAATCTGCTTACCACTTCCGGCGAGTGATTTTGCCATCTCCAGCCAGTCGCCAACTTTGGTTGCCCGGCGCTTGCTGCATACCGCTTCACCAAGATAAATCACGTCGGCGCTGCTGGCGGCGGCCTGCTGATAAAATTCTTCCAGCGTCTCTTTTGGCCAGTACCACAGCACTGGCCCTAAGGAATATTTCATTGCTTTTCTCACTGCCATTTACGGTGATACGCGCCAAGGGTGGTCTGCGTGCCTTCGGACATCGACCCGAGCGTCTCCATCCACGCGCTTTGCGGTATGAAGTTTTGCGGATCGGCCTTACAACGGTCGATAGCCTGACGCCAGACTTTCGCCACCTGGCTGACATACGCCGGGCTACGCTGGCGGCCTTCAATTTTCACCGAAGCAATATTCGCTGCCATTAACTCCGGCAGCAGTTCCAGGGTATTGAGACTGGTGGGTTCTTCCAGCGCGTGATAGCGCTCGCCGTCCACCAGATAACGCCCTTTACACAGCGTCGGATAACCTGCGTTTTCGCCATCCTGATAACGGTCGATCAGCACTTCGTTCAGGCGAGATTCCAGCCCCTGCGGCGTTTGCTGCCAGCGCACGAAACGGGCCGGAGAACACGCACCCACAGTGTTGGGCGACTCACCTGTCAGATACGACGACAGATAGCAACGGCCCTCCGACATAATGCACAGGCTGCCAAAAGCAAAGACTTCCAGTGGTACAGGTGTGACCCGTGCCAGCTGTTTCACCTGATGAATCGACAACACGCGCGGCAGCACCACGCGGGCAACGTCAAAATGGCGATGATAAAAGTTAATCGCCTCTTCATTGGTCGCCGAAGCCTGCACTGACACATGACGCTCAATATGCGGGTAACGCTCGGCGGCGTACTCCAGCATGGCGAGGTCGGCGAGGATCAGCGCGTCGGCACCCAGCTGCGCCGCCATATCCACGGCACGCTGCCAACGGGCGTAACCGTCCGGATGCGCAAAAGTGTTAATCGCGATGTGAAGTTTGCGGCGATGTTGATGGACAAAACTCACCGCTTCCTGCAATTTTTTCTCGGTAAAGTTAAGGCCGGCGAAGTGACGGGCATTGGTATCATCTTTTAGCCCGATATAAACAGCATCTGCGCCGTTTTCGATGGCCGCCTTAAGCGCCGGGAGATTTCCGGCAGGGCAGAGCAGCTCCATAATTTTTCCTGAAGGTTGCGCTATCAAAGCGCAAAAATGTTAACGAACTGGGATTTTAGTTAACCTTGCTGCGACAATTTTTGATTTAAGGCAGTTAAAGTTGTATTGGTGGTAGCAGCAATTTCATA
Organism: Escherichia sp. WS3227_2; assembly: GCF_046486495.1. Taxonomy (NCBI): domain Bacteria; kingdom Pseudomonadati; phylum Pseudomonadota; class Gammaproteobacteria; order Enterobacterales; family Enterobacteriaceae; genus Escherichia; species Escherichia sp. WS3227_2. Next base: position 597,975 of record NZ_JBJQLG010000001.1, on the reverse strand, counting down.
TGGAATTGTTGATTTATACCGCTATGTTATTTTTCTGATATGGCAAAATAGGATGATTGTTGAAACAGGGAGTAAAACTCGTGTTGGATAAACTGCGTTCCCGTATTGTGCATTTGGGGCCATCTCTGTTGAGTGTACCGGTAAAACTGACGCCATTTGCGCTAAAACGCCAGGTTCTTGAGCAGGTCCTAAGCTGGCAATTCCGTCAGGCGCTGGATGATGGCGAGCTGGAGTTTCTTGAAGGCCGCTGGTTAAGTATTCATGTGCGTGATATTGACCTGCAATGGTTTACCTCGGTGGTGAATGGCAAACTGGTCGTTAGCCAGAACGCGCAAGCTGATGTGAGTTTTAGTGCCGACGCCAGCGATCTGCTGATGATTGCGGCGCGTAAACAGGATCCGGATACGCTCTTCTTCCAGCGTCTGCTGGTGATTGAAGGCGATACGGAGCTGGGGCTGTATGTGAAAAACCTGATGGACGCCATTGAACTGGAGCAAATGCCGAAAGCCTTACGCATGATGCTGCTGCAACTGGCGGATTTTGTTGAGGCGGGAATGAAAACCGCGCCTGAAACCAAACAGACATCGGTAGGTGAACCATGCTAATTCGAGTAGAAATTCCCATTGATGCGCCGGGTATTGATGCCCTGCTGCGTCGTTCATTCGAAAGCGATGCGGAAGCGAAGCTGGTTCACGATCTGCGTGAAGATGGCTTTCTGACGCTGGGGCTGGTGGCGACAGATGACGAAGGTCAGGTCATTGGCTATGTGGCATTTAGTCCGGTTGATGTGCAGGGCGAAGACCTGCAATGGGTCGGCATGGCACCGCTGGCGGTAGATGAAAAATACCGTGGACAGGGGCTGGCACGCCAACTGGTCTATGAAGGACTCGATTCGCTTAATGAGTTCGGCTATGCCGCAGTGGTGACGCTGGGCGATCCGGCGCTGTACAGTCGTTTCGGCTTTGAGCTGGCGGCGCATCACGATCTGCGTTGCCGCTGGCCGGGCACTGAAAGCGCCTTCCAGGTACATCGTTTAGCGGATGACGCGCTGAACGGCGTAACCGGTCTGGTTGAGTATCACGAGCACTTCAATCGCTTTTAATCTTTGGGGTTTGCAGGCTGCTCAACAGTTCTGCAAACCCTGTGCCTTTCGCTACCAGACGCTCTTTCTGCCGTTTGGTCAGTTGCTTAACGCGATATTCCGCCCGTAGTGCCAGTGAACGGTCGCCCACTGGCGCGGAAAATGCCAGCGTCAGTTCACCTTTCCCACGCAGTGCTTTTGCGCCTTTGCCGCTTTGATGTTGCTGATAGCGGCGTTCGACATCCGTGGTGATCCCGGTATAAAGCTTATTGTCGGCGGTACGGATCAAGTAAAGAAACCAGGGTGTCATCGTCTGCGTCGCATGTTAAGGTCAGGCCCACAGTATAAAAGAGAACAGCAATGGAAACACTCACCGCCATCAGCCGTTGGCTGGCAAAACAACATGTTGTCACCTGGTGTGTGCAGCAGGAAGGGGAACTCTGGTGCGCTAATGCCTTTTATCTTTTTGATGCGCAGAAAGTCGCCTTCTACATTTTGACGGAAGAAAAAACGCGCCACGCGCAGATGAGTGGGCCGCAGGCGGCAGTTGCCGGAACGGTAAACGGTCAGCCGAAAACGGTAGCGTTAATTCGCGGCGTGCAATTTAAAGGCGAGATCCGCAGGCTTGAAGGTGAGGAAAGCGACCTCGCACGCAAGGCGTACAACCGTCGCTTTCCGGTTGCCAGAATGCTGTCGGCCCCGGTGTGGGAAATCCGGCTTGATGAAATCAAATTCACCGACAACACGCTGGGCTTTGGTAAAAAAATGATCTGGCTACGTAACTCAGGCACCGAGCAGGCGTAATGCCTCGCGGTTAAACGCTGGCAGATCGTCCGGTGTACGGCTGGTAACCAGCTGATCTTTATCGACCACCACTTCCTGATCGTAAAATTCCGCGCCCGCGTTTTTAACATCAATAATGATCGGTTTAACTGCGGTCAGTTTGCGCCCCCGAATCACATCGGCGCTGATCAGCAGCTGCGGACCGTGACAGATGGCGAAAACAGGTTTGCCGCTATTCACAAAATCACGGGTAAAGGTGACAAAACGGTTGTCGCCACGCAGATAATCCGGTGAATGACCCCCTGGTAGCAGCAGGGCATCAAACTCCGCTGGCGTCACTTCATCGATGGATTGATCGATAGTCACGCTGGCTTCTCCTTTTTTGCCTTTCACCGTTTTACCCGCTTGTTTTTCAATGGTAATCACTTCGTGTCCGGCTTTACGGAACTCGTCTGCGGGTGAAGTAAATTCTGAATCCTCAAATTCATCAGTGATTAAAACGGCAATTTTCTTACTCATGCTTCCTCCGCGTTGTTGCATTGGATGAGGCGAATTTCCCACAATCGGGGATAATTACCTCATGGTCTATTAAGCCTGGTGCATGAGCCGTGGAGCGCAAGGCAGACAATTCTGTAAAGGAGCGAAGATGAGTCAGGTACTGATTACAGGCGCAACGGGGCTGGTGGGCGGTCACCTGCTGCGGATGTTGATTAACGAACCGAAAGTTAACGCCATAGCCGCGCCGACGCGACGTCCGTTGGGCGATATGCCCGGGGTGTTTAATCCCCATGATCCGCAACTGACCGACGCGCTGGCGCAGGTCACCGATCCCATCGACATTGTGTTTTGTTGTCTCGGCACCACGCGGCGAGAAGCGGGGAGCAAAGAGGCGTTTATTCATGCCGATTACATGCTGGTAGTGGATACCGCATTAACCGGGCGGCGACTGGGCGCGCAGCATATGCTGGTGGTCAGTGCTATGGGTGCCAATGCACACTCGCCGTTTTTCTATAACCGCGTCAAGGGGGAGATGGAAGAAGCATTAATCTCCCAGAACTGGCCGAAATTAACCATTGCTCGCCCTTCGATGTTGCTGGGCGATCGTAGCAAACAGCGGATGAACGAAACGCTTTTTGCGCCGCTGTTCCGTTTGTTACCAGGTAACTGGAAATCCATTGATGCGAGAGACGTGGCGCGGGTCATGCTGGCAGAGGCGATGCGGCCTGAGCATGAAGGTGTGACGATTTTAAGCTCTTCAGAATTACGCAAAAGAGCTGAATAATTATTCCCAAGAATTGATAGTGAGCGTAATATTCACGCGCTCAATTATCATAACTTATTCCTGGGGAATGCTATGACTGGTCAGTCTTCATCTCAGGCGGCAACGCCCATTCAGTGGTGGAAACCCGCGCTTTTCTTTCTCGTTGTCATTGCTGGTCTCTGGTATGTGAAATGGCAACCTTACTACGGCAAAGCGTTTACTGCTGCCGAAACCCACAGTATCGGTAAATCTATCCTTGCGCAGGCGGATGCTAATCCGTGGCAGGCGGCGTTGGATTACGCGATGATCTATTTCCTCGCGGTATGGAAAGCGGCGGTGCTGGGGGTGATCCTCGGTTCGTTGATTCAGGTGCTGATCCCGCGTGACTGGTTGCTGCGTACGCTTGGGCAATCGCGCTTTCGCGGCACGCTGCTGGGAACGCTGTTTTCGCTGCCGGGCATGATGTGTACCTGCTGTGCGGCTCCGGTCGCGGCGGGAATGCGTCGCCAACAGGTATCGATGGGCGGGGCGCTGGCATTCTGGATGGGGAATCCGTTGTTAAACCCGGCGACGCTGGTGTTTATGGGGTTTGTCCTCGGTTGGCAATTTGCCGCGATTCGTCTGGTTGCAGGCCTTGCGATGGTGTTGCTGATTGCGACGCTGGTGCAAAAATGGGTGCGTGAAACACCGCAAACGCAGGCTCCGGTCGAAATTGACATACCGGAAGCGCAGGGCGGATTTTTTAGCCGCTGGGGCAGGGCGCTATGGACGCTTTTCTGGAGTACGATCCCGGTTTACATCCTTGCAGTACTGGTGTTGGGTGCCGCTCGCGTCTGGTTATTCCCCCATGCCGATGGTGCTGTCGATAACAGCCTGATGTGGGTGGTGGCGATGGCGATAGCGGGATGCTTGTTTGTCATTCCCACGGCAGCAGAAATTCCGATTGTGCAAACGATGATGCTGGCAGGCATGGGAACCGCTCCGGCGCTGGCATTGTTGATGACGCTCCCGGCGGTGAGTTTGCCGTCACTGATTATGCTGCGCAAAGCGTTCCCGGCGAAAGCCTTATGGCTGACGGGGGCGATGGTGGCAGTGTCTGGTGTGATTGTCGGCGGGCTGGCGCTGTTGGTTTGATTTGAGGGAAAACATGTCGGATGCGGCGTAAACGCGTTATTCGACCTACGGTTTGCATCGTTGTAGGCCTGATAAGACGCGGCAAGCGTCGCATCAGGCATTACAAGGGCTGCTATTTAATAAACGTAAACGCCGTGGTTACCCGCTTCACGCCGCTTACCCGGCTGGCAATATCTGCCGCCGCTTTCGCTTCACGTTCAGTCACCAGCCCCATCAGGAACACTTCACCGTTTTCGGTGGTCACTTTCACGTTGGACGATTTCACCAGGTCGCTGGTTAACAGCTGCGAACGCACTTTGGTGGTGATCCACGTATCGTTAGACGCTTCGCCCAGACCAATCGGCTGGCCCTGACGAATCTCGTTATACACTTCGTTGGCACCGTCGACGCCCATCGCAATTTGTTTAGCGCGAGCCGAAAGTTCAGCGTTTGGTGACTGCCCAACCAGCAGCACTTTGCCCTGATACGCCGTGACATTAATACGGGTTTCTTTCTTTATCTGTTCGTCTTTCGACAATGCGCTGTTTACGCGCACTTCCAGGGTACCATCGTCCACCTGGGTGCCGACACTGCGTGGGTCAGTTGCGGCTTTGGTACCCACAGCAGCGGTACCCACTACGGCAGCGGCAACACAACCTTGCAACAGCAGCGCGGAAAGAAGGACTGCGATTGGCGATAATGCCTTCATGTATTCTCCTTAAACATCCTGGTGAGGGAAAAGCGTGTTATCGATCAGATCGCACAGGCAATTTACCGTCAGCATATGCATCTCCTGAATGCGAGCACTACGATGCGAAGGAATGCGGATCTCCACATCCTGTGGCCCTAACAAACCTGCAAGTTCACCGCCGTCATAGCCGGTTAATGCCACAATGGTCATATCACGCGTAACGGCAGCTTCTACCGCTTTTACAATATCGCGGCTGTTGCCACGGGTGGAAATGGCTAACAATACATCTCCCGCATGACCCAGCGCCCGCACCTGTTTTGCATACACTTCATCATGTAAGCGATCGTTGGCAATCGCCGTTAAGACAACATTATCAGTATTTAGTGCAATGGCAGGTAAGCTGGGCCGCTCCGTTTCGAAACGGTTAATCATGCTGGCAGCAAAATGCTGTGCATTGGCAGCGGAAGTTCCATTACCACAACAGAGGATTTTGTTGCCATTGAGCAGAGACTGAACCAGCGTCATAGCTGCACGCGAGATGGCATCCGGAAGCGCCTCTGCCGCCGCAATTTGAGTTTGAATGCTTTCAGTGAAGCAAGCTTTAATTCTTTCTTGCACGCTAATCCTTAAACCTTAATTATGAGTGGTCATTAAAGGCATCCTTAATCCACTCAACCTCATTCCCGGTGAAGGCTACCACATCGAACCGGCAATCCACAGTATCAAAACTCCCATTATGACGCGCGAGCCACAAGCGGGCAGTCTGTAATAATTTGTGTTGTTTGCTGCGGGTCACACTGGCTGCCGCGCCGCCATAAAGCGCAGAGCGGCGGTAACGCACCTCGACAAAAACGGTGGTCCGGCCTTCACGCATTATCAGATCGATCTCGCCGCCACGCTCGTTCACGTTAGCGGCGATAAACCGCAGTCCTTTGCCTTCCAGCCAGCGACGCGCTTGTGCTTCCCACGCATCGCCGGTCTGTTTGGTGGTTAACTGGCGGGGACTACCTGACCTTGTTGGTACTGTAGCCATGATAACTTCCTGTTAATCACGCAATCCGGGTTAGCCGTCAGACTTCCGGTATTACCGTTGATTTCAAAACCCTGAACCTGGCGCATTTGTGAGAAATGATTTGCCAACGACCAGGCATCGACGCCCATCGCATACATGCGAGCCAGCGAATAATCGTTGTTCACCGCGCTGAGCGCCTGCTGCATTAACGGCAGATTACCGCCTGCCAGCATCGGGATTTCGCTGTACTGCAAGCCTTCCATCTCCAGACGGAAATCCGGGCCTGCGGTGCCTTGTGCGCTGCGGGAACTGGCGTACAGCGTTGCACCGCTCTGGCTACCGTTACGCATGGCGATCATCGGTTTGATAAAAGCGATTTCACCCGGCGTTGCCACAATGTAGACCGCATCGACACGACCGCCATTATTGGTGAACTGGTCATCGGTTGGCGTGGTTTGCAGCGTTGGATTGTTGGTCGTCATGCCGGAGTCGGTTGTCGCTCTGGGAGTAATCGGGCTACCCGTTAAAGCAATACCAGAACCGCCGTTAACACCCGCGCGTAATTCGCTGGTGGAACCAAATTTTTGTTGCAGAACGGTGCCGCCACCCAGTTTCTGCCACTCTTGCGCAAACGCATTGGCTACGCGATCGCCCAATGAACTACGTGGGATCAGCACCAGCGGCGCTTGTTTACCCTGGTCACGAATATGACGCGCAGCATCGCGCGCTTCGTCTTCTGGTGAAAGCGCGAAGTAACAAATATTGACGCGGTTTTCGATATTCTCCGGCTGGTTCAGTGCCAGCACGTTCAGCGGGGTGTTGCTCTTCAGCAACTCTTCAACGTTATTTTTCAGCAACGGACCGACCACAATACTCGCGCCATCCTGTTGAACCTGGTTGAGGATCTGGCTAAGTGGTTGTGATGATGTATCGTAGATTTTCAGCTCTGCGGATGGATTCGCGGGTGCGCTTACAGCTGCGGTGGTTGCCGCCGGGGCGCTTACAGGCACCGGCTGGGCTGCAGGTTGTTCACCGGTCAGATCGCTAACCGAGGCTTGCGCCGGGCTGGCAACGCCATCCACGGTTTGCGGCTGAGGTTGTTCTGCTACGTCTGCGGCAGGTGCGGCAACTACCTGAGCCGCCACTGGCTGAGTGCCGATATTTTTCGCCGCTTCAAAGCCTTGCTGAATAGTGCGACCAAATACCGCTGCCTGGCCATTCAGTGGCAACAGCAGGGCGATTTTGTTGGTCGATGCGGGTTTAAACGCTTTTACGTTAACCAACTGCGTTGGCAGCATTTTCGCGCCCGGGTTGTTCGGATAACGTTTCTGCCAGTCGGCGATCCCGGCTTTCATCATGTCGGGATCGTTACGGTTATCAAACCAGATGCGCTGCAGATCCTGCCAGCCTTGCAGAATATTTTCGTCGGCATTGATCACCAGCGTATTCGCCTGTTCCTGAGTCATGGAGGAGAGCGCCTGCCAGGTGGCGTCAATATTCTGCTGCTTTTCTTTCGCGCCGAGCAGCGGTTCCTGAGCAATTAACGCGCGCAGTAAATCAATGGAAGGACGCCCCTGGCTGGCATCGATTTTTGCCTGCCAGTAACGCGCTTGCTGGTTTTGTTCTAAATCTGCAGGTGTGATTTTCGCCAGCAAGTTTTGCGCGCCAGCAAAATCTTTCTGCGCCAGTTTAATCTCTGCCGCCAGCAGTGTTTTCTCGCGACGCTGAGAATCGTTCAGTTCTTGCGGTAGTTGGTTAAACAACTCCACCGCCTGTCCGGTTTTACCTTCTTTCACCAGTGCACGAATGGCGAGTAATTGCCAGTTGATCCTGGTATCATCAGAACTTTGCTGCATCTGTTGCAGGTAAAAGGCAGAATCAGCCTGCGCCGTGCCCTGCATATAAGCAGTGGACTGATCGGGAGTATGGGTGCCACAACCGGCGAAAATCAGGGCTGCCAGAACAACAGGCAGACAACGCGCGGCTTTCAAACGAGAAAATGTTGAGGGTACCATAATGTATCCAGTGATATTTTTTTTACGCAATGCTCAATATTAAATCGGCAATACGGACGACACAATGAAACAACACCAATCGGCGGATAATTCTCAGGGCCAGCTTTACATTGTACCGACGCCAATCGGCAATCTGGCGGATATCACCCAGCGTGCGTTGGAGGTATTACAGGCCGTTGATCTGATTGCCGCCGAGGATACGCGTCACACCGGTTTATTGCTGCAACATTTTGGGATTAATGCTCGGTTGTTTGCGCTGCACGACCATAACGAACAACAAAAAGCCGAAACGCTGCTGGCGAAGCTGCAAGAGGGGCAAAACATTGCGCTGGTTTCCGATGCCGGAACGCCGCTAATTAACGATCCTGGCTACCATCTGGTGCGTACCTGCCGTGAAGCGGGGATTCGCGTGGTGCCGCTACCCGGGCCGTGTGCTGCTATCACTGCGTTAAGCGCCGCGGGTTTACCATCCGATCGTTTTTGTTATGAAGGCTTTTTACCTGCCAAATCAAAAGGCCGCCGTGATGCGCTAAAAGCCATTGAAGCGGAGCCGCGCACGCTGATTTTTTATGAATCTACCCACCGTCTGTTAGATAGCCTGGAAGATATCGTTGCGGTATTAGGCGAATCCCGCTACGTGGTTCTGGCGCGTGAGCTGACCAAAACCTGGGAAACCATTCACGGCGCGCCCGTTGGCGAGCTGCTGGCGTGGGTCAAAGAAGATGAAAACCGTCGCAAAGGCGAAATGGTACTGATTGTCGAAGGCCATAAAGCACAGGAAGAAGACTTACCCGCCGATGCCCTGCGCACGCTGGCGCTGTTGCAGGCAGAACTGCCACTGAAAAAAGCGGCGGCGCTGGCAGCAGAAATTCACGGCGTGAAGAAAAATGCGCTATATAAGTATGCGCTGGAGCAGCAGGGAGAGTGATTACAGGCGTCGCAGCAGGAATAGCGTTGCAACGCCTGTAGCAGGCGAGTTAACGACGACACATCTCATCAATCATGCATGTGAAATAGTTATGCAGCCATAAAAACGAAGCCGGGATAGCGGTGGAGACTTTAGCCGTGAGAAAACGTTCTGTCGCATCCTGCTTTCCTTCGCCAGTCACCAGTAGCAAAACTTCGCGGGCATTGAGAATATCCTTCAGGCCTAAGGTGATCCCACGAGTCACGGGACGGCCCGCGGTTTTTAACATCTCATGTTGCTGTGTTCTGGCATCAAGTTGACTGATATGGCAGGCCGGTTGCAGGCTTTCTCCCGGTTCGTTCAGCCCAAGATGACCGTTTTTCCCCAATCCGAGAACGCATAAATCCAGACCGCCTTTGCGCGCAATCAGGTTCGTTACCCGTTCGCACTCTGTCTCATTTATCTCTTCGGAGCGAAAGCTGATGAGCTGGTCTTCACGTAGCCCCAGCGGCTGCACGATATGCTGTTGCAGGAAAGTTTCGCAGGTACTAGGCATAGTTAATGGCAGATCCACCCATTCGTCGAGCTTCACGAAGGTGAGCTGGCTGACATCAACCTGCTGCTGGTGGATTTTTTCTACCAGATAATGATACGTCAGTAATGGCGTGGCTCCGGTCGCCAGGCAAATCACGGCATCCGGTTTGCTACGGATCACGGCCAATAAATATTCGCTGGCACGTTCACTTAACGCCGTATAGTTTTCAACTTGTTGAAGGGTTTGCACAGGATGAAATTCCTTAAGTAAAGAGGCACCGCCAGACGCAGTGCCTCGTTCCATTTACAAAATGCCGAATGCGGAACAAACAATAGAGAGCACAAAAGTCACGCCGATTAACAGCACCGGATGCGCTTTTTTCACCCGCAGGAAGTAATACATCAGCAGGGTGTAGGCCATCGGTAAAATGTTCGGGAAGACTTTATCGAAGAAATCCTGCTGCAGTGCGACGCTGTGGGTACTGTCGATGGCAAACGATGTCACCACGTTAATATGCACATACGAAGCGATCAGCCCCCCGATTACCGTGATCCCGAGGATGGTTGCCGAACGGGCAATCATCTGCGAGTTCTCTCGCACTTTATCGATCGCCTTCACGCCGACTGAATAACCGACGTGGGTCCAGCCGACGCGCAGGAAAAAGATAAGCAGGTAAACGGCGAAAAATAGAATCGGCCCCAGCAGGTTTCCCTGGCTGGCAAATGATGAGCAAATTCCCGCCATAATCGGTAATAAGGTAAACCAAAAAATCGCATCGCCAATCCCGGCGATTGGTCCAAACAGTGCAACTTTGAGGCCTTTAATGGTGTCGCGGTTTTCTCCTTTTTCTTCCATCGAAATTAATAACCCCATCAGGAATCCGACCAGATTCGGGTGGGTATTAATAAATTCGAGGTTATCTTTCATTGCCGCGCTTAGGCCCGGTTTGTCGTCCTTATAAATCTTTTTCAGGATCGGCAACATCGCCCAGGTAAAACCGCCCGCCTGCATCCTTTCGTAGTTAAAGCTCGCTTGCAGCAGCGACGAACGAAAGCCCAGACGGGTGATATCTTTTTTACTGATTTCAGATCCCATTGCTGTAGTCCTCTTCTTCATTTTTACTGGCAACGGGCTGCGGTTGCGCTTGCTGCCGGGATTTCGCATTGAAAAACTCATACACCGCAAAGCCTGCGCCCAGTACGGCAACCGGCAACAGGTTGCTGACCTGGATGTAGCAAACAAACAGGAAACCGGCGATCAGGTAAGGGATATATTGCGCTTTGAACATTACGCGCAGCAGCAAGCCAAAACCAACGGCAGGCAGAATACCGCCAGCCACTTCAAAGCCGTGGGTCAGCCAGGCGGGCATCGCTTTCACCAGCGCCTGCATCGCCCCTTGTGCCAGGTAAGTACAGAGGAAAGCAATCACCGCATACGCTGAAGCGACGATGAGCATCGTTGTCCAGTTAAGTCGGGAAAACGCTGCCGTATCCGCCCCTTTCGCGCATTTATCGGCTTTGGTCATAAATAATGAGAAAGCGGAATAGAAGAATAGAATGACGTACTGCATTAACAAACTAAACGGCAGGCCAAGACCAATTGCCGTTTTGGCATCAACGCCCGTAGACCATGCAATGACAGTGGTCATCAGACCCGCCATAATCGGGTTGGGCGGCTGAACACCACCTGCAGGGGTTAATCCGGCGAAAGCCAACTCTGTCAGACCACCGGTAATTAAGCCAGTCTGAATATCACCGAGAATAGCGCCAGTTAGGGTACAAACGATTATCGGGCGGAATAAAAATAAGGCTTCCAGCCAAAAATCAATCCCCAGAACGAAAACTAACGCCGCCAGGGATAATCCCTGAAGTAGGGTTATTTCATGCATTTTTATTACCTCAAACCAATATTAAGGCGATTTTAGATTTAGTCAGGGATTTGTTCTTTTTGATCGCCAGGGACGTCCTGAATGAAAACATTCACGCCACGTTGTTTAATAAAACGTAAGTCCGTGAGATCCTGGTCATCGACATAAACTTTACTGCTGATTTGCTTTTTCCCTTCCGAGAAATGCATATTGCCGACGTTGACATCTTTCAGGTCAATGCCACCTTCTACCAATTTACGTACCGTTTGTGGCGTACGGCAAATCAGGAAGATCTTTTGATGCGGTGCAGCTTTGCCGATGACGTTAATGGTTTTTTCGATAGTAAAGAAACGAATGCCAAAGCCGTAGGTTTCTGCGGTAATACCCATTAATTTCTGTTGAATATCATCGTTAGCGACAACATCATCCACGACTACCAGCAAATTTGCACCGATGGTAGATGTCCAGGTCACGCCAACCTGACCGTGAACCAAACGGTTATCAATACGGGTTAAGAGAATATTTGGACTGCTCATTGTGTAATCCTCACCATAAAGTTGAATAATATAATCTTTTTAAATATATTATTGTTGCGATATTGTACTGATGTATTTATTAAGGTTTAGTTATCTCCTTTACCATTAAGGCACTCCCCGATATTAATCGGGAAGTACATTGGGATAAATCATAAAAAACTAATGATTATGCTGAAATTCGATTCGCTGAACCACAGACATTAATTTTATTTCTGACAACTTCTTTCATCGCATCCATACCGACGCGCATATAATAACGAGGATCATTACCCTGCGGATTTTCCGCAAACCAGGCTTTAACCGCGCCAGCGAAGGCTATTTTTAATTCTGTGGCAACGTTCACTTTTGTGACGCCAAGTTCAATAGTGCGACGGACAAATTCATCCGGGACATCGCTGGCACCATGCAGCACCAGAGGAACATCCACCACTTCACGAATTTCCGCCAGCCGCTGGAAATCAATCTTCGGCGTTTTGCTGTATAAGCCGTGCGCCGTACCAATCGCTACCGCCAGGCTGTCGACGCCAGTCAGTTCGACAAAGCGTTTAGCTTCTTGTGGATCGGTCAGGAATGCACTTTCGGCGTCAACGCTCATGTCATCTTCAACACCGCCCAGGCGGCCCAGTTCTGCTTCCACGCTGCAATCCTGTGAGTGGCAGAAGTCGACAACCGATTTCACCAGCTTCACGTTCTCGGCAAACGGGAAGTGGCTGCCGTCGATCATCGCACTGCGCACGCCAGCGTGGACTTTACGGCGAATATCATCCAGCGATTCGTGGTGGTCGAGATGCAGCGCCAGTGGCATGTTGTAGGTTGTGGAATAGGCACTACACAGGGCGTAGATCTCTTCCAGCGCGATATGTTTAAAGGTCCCCGGCGTCCCGGCGAGGATCACCGGCGATCGCATTTCACTGCACACTTCGAGGATCGCCTGGATCGTCTCGGCGTTATGAATGTTAAAAGCAGGCACCGCGTAGCCATTGGCCTGGGCGTCCTGTAACAGATATTTGGTGGAGATAATGCTCATAATGCGATCCTCTTATGCCTGCCACGGATGAATGATTACGCCTTGCACCACGCGGTTAACGGTGCCGCTGGCTGATGGGGTATCCGGCGTATTGCCCATGTGCAGCGACTGCATAAGTGCAAACGTCTGGGCGTACATCAGGAAGCAAAATGCCTGCTCAACGTCGATAAAGTGACGTGACGGCGGCAGGATAATATGTGGACCGGCAGCAACGATGTCTGTGCTTTCCGCGGCGATGGCGATTACGCGCATTGCCTGGTTGTCACGACGAAGTTCAGCCAGCAGATCAAGATCATACTGACGGGTGTAAGGGTGGCTGGAGACAAATACCACCACCAGCGTTTCGTTATCGACCAGCGATTTTGGTCCATGACGGAATCCGGTCGGGGAATCATAAAAGGCCGCCAGTTTACCCGCTGTCAGTTCCAGCACTTTCAGCGCCGACTCGCGTGCTGCGCCCTGTAAGCCACCGCTGCCGAGATAAACGATCCGTTTCCACGGTGCGTAACCAAACACACCCTCGCTGAAATCGCCCAGTGAGGTCAGGATCGCCTGGCAACGATCCGCCACGTCGCGGAAGCTCTGGCTATTGATCGTCTCAGGTGCGAAAACCGCGAGGCAGCTGGCCATCATGGTGGTAATGCTGCTGGTCATCGCAAAGCCGCGATCGTGCGTTTCTGCGGGCATCAGCAGGGCAAACGCGTTGTCGCTGTTGATCGCGTTTTGGTAAAGAGCGCCCGCTTCGTTGCAGGTGATCGGCAGGTGATAGCATTCTGGTACAAATTGATTTGCCAGTTCCACGGCGGCGACGCTTTCCGGGCTGTTGCCGGATCGACCGAAGGAGATCAACAGCAGCGGATGGGCTGGATTCAGGTAGTCCATCGGATTGGTGACCAGATCGGTGGTTGGTACGGCGCTGAAGTTTTTACCGGTATGGCTGGCGAGCCACGGCGCGATGATGTCACCGATAAATGCCGAGGTTCCGGCTCCGGTCAGGATGATCCGCAGATTCTCTTTGCGCAGTAACGGTTCAAGGAAGTTATTGAGCGTGGAACGTAGCGCGTCGATGTTGGTGAGTGAACGGATCCATGCGCGAGGCTGATGGCGGATCTCTTCTTCAGTCCATGTACCGGTTGCGGCAGCAGCAGGGGTGTAATTTTCTGGCATAACTCAATCCTTAGTCTGATGAACTTGACGTCGGGCGTTGTCGCTTTCGCTTACCTTTCGTTTCATTTCACTTGGTGATGTCTTTCGTTGATTAAAATCTATAGAAAAGAAATTGAAAGTTCAATGGAGAAAAAAGAAATAAAACGAAATTTGTGATCATTGAAAGAAAAGACAAGGGAAGATTAAAGAATTGCGTAATGACGTCGCTATGTTCACCGATTGCCGGATGCGGCGTACCGTAGGTCAAAGAAGACGCGTCAGCGTCGCATCCGACACCCTGCACAGAGCACAACGAAAGAAAAAGAAAGGCCTTACGGGGGAAGTGAAGGCCCAACAAAGGAGCAAACCATCAAAACGAAGCTAATTGACCCTGAATCCAGATTTGTTGCACATGCAGCCCGCTATCCAGCGCAACGATGCTGGCGCGTTTGCCCGGTTTAAGCGATCCCAGAACATCATCAACACCCAGCATTTGCGCCGGATGCAGCGACGCCATATGGATGGCTTCCGCAGGCGTTACGCCCGTCAACTCGACCATGTTGCGCACTGCCGCATCGACAGACAGCGTACTGCCCGCCAGCCCACCGGACGCGGTACGGACAACGCCACCGTGCATCTGCACCTCTTCACCACATAACGTATAGCGACCATCCGGCATCCCTGCTGCCTGCATCGCGTCGGTGATGAGCACGATTCTCTCTTTCGCACAGCAACAACACAGCGACATCGCCGCCGGATGCACATGATGACCATCGGCTATCAGTTCCAGCCAGGCGCGCTTGTCCGTTAATCCCGCGCCAACCATTCCCGGTTCGCGGTGATGTAAACCTGTCATCCCGTTATAGCAATGCACCAGGCCGTCGGCACCAGCGTCAAACGCGGCACGGGTTTGTTGCCAGGTCGCCGCGCTATGCCCCAGCATCACCCTTACGTTTTGCTGTTTAAGATGGCGGATGGCCTGCAATGCCCCTTCTTTTTCCGGTGCCAGCGCTACCACGCGCAAGGTGTGCTGAGAAACGGCAATCAATTGATCCAGCTCGGCAATTTCCAGTTCGCGAAACAGCTCCGGCGGATGCGCGCCTTTATTCTGCGGCGTGAAGTATGGCCCTTCGAGATAACTCCCCAGCACTTGCGCACCAGGTCCGCCGCGTTGGCAACGTTGAGCAATACGTTTCAGCGCCGCATGAATGGTATTAAGCGGCGCGGTTACGGTGGTCGGTAACCAACTGCCGACACCTTCGCGTGCTTTGTGCATTGCCAGCTTGTCGAGCACATCCGGCGCGTCATCCATTACATCAACGCCCGCACCACCGTGTACATGGGTGTCGATGTAAGCGGGGCAGAGCAGTTCCGCATCGCGTTCAGTCACGCCCACTGGAATCGGTTCGATTGCTGCGATGACACCGTCAGCAATACGCAACTGATGGTCATCGAGCCATCCCTCTTCAGTTAGCAGCCTTCTGGCGCGCAGAACGGGTGTCATATTCCTTCCTCGACCGGACATTCTTCATGGCAGCGGCCTAACTCGTCCACCAAACTGGTCAGCCCACGGTGTCCACACTCCAGCGCCTGCACACGGAACTCTTCACTGCTTAACCCTTCGCGCTCCAGCACCATCTCCAGTAGCAGTTGCAAATTGGTGCCGGTGATCACTTCACAGCCCGGTTTTTGCATCGCCAGCGTTGAAGCTACGCGAAACGGCGTGCCGCCCAGCAAATCCGTCAGAAAAACAATGCCGTCTTCACAATCGAGTTGGGCGATGGCCTCTTCAAGCTGCGATGTAAGCAGCGCGGTGCTTGAGGTTTCGGGAAAATCGATGGCAATAAACTGCGATTGCTCGCCGAGGATTTGCTTCATTGCTTTTTCCATGCCACTGGCAAACCCGCCATGCCCTGTCAAAATAATACTTAACATCTAATACCTCATTGTATTTAAAGGAAATGGCAGAATTTACCGACGATGCCGAGAACCACGGTAACTGCAATCAGGCGCAGCGGACTCCAGCCGCGGCGTACCAGCCAGAACATGGTCAGGGTGTAGACCAGCGGTAAGAAGGCTGGCATCAGTTTGTCGATAACATCAGCCTGTAACTTAACCACTGCGTCGCCCGCTGTGATTTCCAGCGTGGTGCTTAAACGAACATAGGTTGCCACCAGCGCGCCGATTACCGTCATCCCAACGATTGACGCAGCATGGCCGACTTTTTTGGTATTCGCTTTAATGAGTGGAATCGCCGCCACGCCCATGCGGTAAGCATAATGCGCCAGACCAAAACGCAGCCCCAGGTGTACCACGTTAAACAGCACAATAAAGACGACTGCGCCAAGAATAGAGCCTTGTAGCGCGAGGCTTGCGCCTATCCCGCCACAAATCGGCAGTAGCGTTAGCCAGAACATCGCATCGCCAATCCCGCCGAGCGGCGCACCGACGGCAATTTTGGTGCTCTGAATACTGTTAACGTCCTGCTTAGAACGCTCCATCGCAAGGATAATGCCGATAACAAACGTCACCAGAAACGGATGGGTATTGAAGAAACCCATATGCCCTTTCATGGCGCGCGCCAGGTCGCGTTTATTAGTGTGGATCTTTTTCAGAGCAGGCAGCAGACCGTACAACCAGCCAGAAGCCTGCATACGTTCGTAGTTAAAAGACGCTTGTAACAGCATGGAACGCCAGGCGACGCGGTTGATATCTTTTTTCGTCAGCTCTGCGCCAATACTCTGATCTTCATACACGTTTTCATTAACGCCTGTCAGCAATGTTTCTTCGTTTTCACTGACGTTCGGCAGGGTGGTTTGATTAGATGCCATCTTCAAATTCCTCTTTCTGTGCCGCAGGTTGAGTCGGTTCAGGAGATTTACGCAGCAGGTCGATCAACGCCATCGCCAGCGCTGCGGCAGCAATAGCCAGCACCGGTAACTTGAGCCAGGCTGCGGCAACAAAGCCCAGGATGAAGTAGGGGATGTAGACGTTTTTCATCATGATTTTCAGCAGCACGGCAAAACCGATTGCTGGCATGATGCCGCCCGCGACGCCGAGGCCGTCGATTAATCGTTGCGGCAGGACATCAATGATGGTTTTGGCATGTTCTGCGCCGAAGTAGATAGGCAGGAAAGCGCAGAGAAAATAGAAAGTGCCGAGTGCCAGCAGTGCCAGATAGTTCACGCGTTCAATGCCGCGTGTATCGGCGTTCTCCGCCATCCGGTCGCAGCGGGACATCACGCCAGACATCACCGAGAACAGGAAGGTAATCCCCATCTGTACTGCGACAGCGAAAGGTACGGCGACACCGACCGCGACATCGGGTTTCACGCCAGTAGTAATGGCAAACGCCGTGCCGACGATAGTACCGATAATCACGTTAGGCGGTTGTGCGCCTGCCAGCGGGGCCAGCCCCATCCACACCAGTTCCAGCGTACCGCCGGTTAAAATACCGGTATGCAGATCGCCAAGTACCAGCCCGACCAACGGGCCGAGGACCACCGGGCGGTGCATATGGGTTAGGCCGTTAAACATATCCAGGCCAGCGATAAAGGCGATAATGCCCAATGCAAATGCCTGCAACAGACTGATTTCCATGATGAATCCCTCAAAGTAATTTAAAGAGGTCCACAGCAGGCTCTGTCGGGACTCCCTGAACGAAGCATTCCACCCCAGCGGCTTTCAGGTCGTTAAATGCTGCGATATCACCCGCATCCACAGAAACCGTTTTGGCGATTTGTTGCTTGCCATTGGCGTAGTGCATATTGCCAACGTTAATGCGATTCACCGGAACGCCACCTTTCACCAGCGTCAGGAAATCAGCAGGTGTTTTACAAACCAGCAGGATTTTCTGTCGATCGGCGGCGCGATGAATGTTGTCGATGACTTTTTGCAGCGTCCAGAAACGTACGGCGATCCCTTCTGCCAGTACCATTTCCATCAGGTTTTGTTGTACCGGATCTTCGGCAACCTCATCGTTGGCTACCAGCACCAGATTTGCCCCCGCAAATCCGACCCACTGAACGCCGACCTGACCGTGAATCAAGCGTTCATCAATCCGGCTTAAAACAATATTTGGCATAGCGTGTTCCTCTTTGTTTTGCTTATTGGCCTTCACAGGCTGTGTGGTACTGCGCCAGGATGTCCTGAATATGGTTGATAATGAGTTCCCGTGGCGTCGGTTGCAGCTCGCCGGAGCGAACTTTCACGTATTGCAGCGGCAGATACTGGCTGATGAGCGGTAGCGGAATCGGTGAATCCGCCAGATTACGAACCAGATGGGCGAAAGCGTCATCAATCTGGCTGTCCGGCCAGTAATAGCGCACGCGATCTGAGTAGCTGTAACCACGCGCCAGGCGACGTGCGTTGCCGTCACCGTGGTAGTGGCTTTGCCAGTATTCCGGGCGGTCGAGCATCACGTTTTCCAGCACCTGACGCAGACCAGAACAGGCTTTTGCTGGTACCAGTTCTTCTTCAATCGCTGCCAGAGAGAACAGAGCTTCACGCAGGGCGAAGGTCAGCGCCGGGCCAACTTTCAGAATGGCAAAGTGGTCAATCACTAGCTGGCGCAACGATTGCGGCGTTTGGTAATCGGTAGAGTGCGCTTCGAAAATCAGCGTTTCGTAGTTTTCGACCATCTGGCTTAAGGCGGTCGCTTTGACGGGCTGATAATCAATAACGTTGGTGTGATCGAATTCGACGCCGGGTTGTACCACCAGAGCAATGATGCGTGGCCAGATGGCACTCAGACCTTGCTTTTCAAAGGCGTGACGATGGGCTTCCAGCGTGGCGCGGGCGGCATCCGGCGTGGTGACCGCCAGCTCGCTTAAGGTTTCATGCGCGCCGCCAGGTACCGGTACTTCGGTACCAATGACATACACCAGATCGGCTTCGCCAAAGTGTTCACGACAGGTTTCTTCCGCCACTTTCGCCAGACGTGCGGCGCGTTCAGCCACGATGTCATCAGTTAAGGGAACCGGATCGTCCTGACAGGACATGCTGCAATCAAGGTGAATTTTTTTGAATCCTGCCGCCACGTAGCTTTTAATCAAATCATCGGCATTGGCCATTGCCTGAGCGGCTGGCAGGTTTTGCCAGCGGTTTGGCCCCAGATGGTCACCACCCAGAATCAACGCATCCTGCGGGAAATTCAACGAGTCGGCGAGCTGACAAACAAAGCCGCGAAAATCGGCGGGCGTCATTCCGGTATAACCGCCGAACTGGTCTACCTGATTGGAGGTTGCTTCAATCAGTAACGGCGTTTGGTTTGCACTGGCGTAGCGGATTGCAGCCTCCAGCACCAGCGGATGTGCGGAACAAACGGCATAAATTCCATTTGTTTTGCCCGCTTTGTGCTGTCTCACCATTTCTGTCAGATGTTTCACTTTCCTCTCCAGTTCAGATTACTGCGATATTAATCTTTCGTTTTGTTTCAATTGATACTGCGTCATGGTGAGATAAAAATAAAACGAAAGATAATAGTTTTCTGATCTGATTCACAAAAGAAACATAATGAAAGCCACTGAAACGAGAGTAGCTTGCGCCAATGGGTAAGGTGGGCTTGCATTTGCTTAATAGAAAGGCGTTAATAGGCAAAACGAAATGAAACGAAAGTTTTACGAAAGGACTTACTATGAGTAATACCGACGCTTCAGGTGAGAAGCGAATGACAGGCACCAGCGAGCGACGAGAACAGATCATTCAGCGTCTGCGACAGCAAGGGAGTGTGCAGGTTAACGATCTGTCGGCATTGTATGGCGTATCTACTGTGACGATCCGCAACGATCTGGCGTTTCTGGAAAAGCAGGGGATCGCTGTGCGTGCCTATGGCGGCGCGTTGATCTGCGATAGCACCACGCCGTCAGTCGAGCCATCAGTGGAAGATAAAAGCGCGCTGAACACCGCAATGAAACGCAGCGTTGCGAAAGCTGCCGTTGAGTTGATTCAGCCAGGTCATCGGGTGATCCTCGATTCCGGGACCACCACTTTTGAGATTGCTCGTCTGATGCGCAAGCACACTGACGTAATTGCGATGACCAACGGTATGAACGTGGCTAATGCGTTGCTGGAAGCGGAAGGCGTTGAGCTGCTGATGACCGGTGGGCATTTGCGCCGTCAGTCGCAATCTTTTTACGGCGATCAGGCTGAACAATCGCTGCAAAATTACCACTTCGATATGCTGTTTCTTGGCGTAGATGCGATCGATCTGGAGCGCGGCGTCAGTACGCATAATGAAGATGAAGCCCGTTTAAACCGCCGGATGTGCGAAGTTGCGGAACGGATCATCGTGGTCACCGATTCCAGTAAGTTCAATCGTTCCAGTTTACATAAGATCATTGATACTCAACGTATCGACATGATCATTGTTGATGAAGGCATTCCTGCGGATAGTCTGGAAGGCCTGCGAAAGGCTGGGGTTGAAGTGATTCTGGTCGGGGAGTGAGAAAGGGTGCCCGCTGGTCAACACGAATGCGTTCGGCGGGCATTGTGAACACCATCAATGGGGTTCTTCTGTCTCTCGGGTGAGGGTTTCCCAGTCGGCAGGAGGATGTCCTCTTTTTAACATTTTGCTGAATACGGTATAGGCATCTGTTTTTTTACCGTAGGTGCGCAGAGTGTTTTCATCGTTCATCCATCCCAGAATGATGACTTTCTCTTTTTCACTATAACGAAAGAAGAGACGATAACGACCAGCACCAAATTTTACCCGTGACCAGTCTTTATTTTTCCCAGAGCCTAACGACTTGCCATGACGGAATGCCGGTGATGATGGATTGACCGTGATATGCTCCTCAATCACTTTATGGACTACCGCCAATAACTTTGTGGCGGCTTTTCTCTGATAATTTTCAGGATCTTTTCCCTTTAATATCTCGACTTCGGCAACTAAAGCGTCGTAGGTTTCCTGAAAACAGGGATGAGCATATAGCGCCCAACCATTAACCCTTTGTGGAAAATCCATTATTCGTCGTCGCCAATCTCATCATCAATGTTGACGTCCAGGCCAGCGACAAGTTTCTTTCCTTGTTGAATGTTGAATGGACGAGTTTTTTGCGGGTTGTTCTGGATATCTGCATCCAGAAAACGCAAAAATGCATTCATGGTATGATCCTCCTGTTCATCTCCCAGTCGGCACATAAATACTTGCCCACCAGGCAGAATTTCGTAATGAATGCTGTCCTGGCCTGGCTTCAGTTTTAAGGCCTCACGCACTGGCGCGGGGATAGTTGTTTGTCCGCGTATCGTGACCTTTGATTCAGTGGTCAGTACAGCGTGAGAGCGAGCATTAGCGGGCATGATTCACTGTCCTTTTACAGCCTGTTTTCTGCTCAAATTATAAGCTTGAACTAAGGTAATGCAAATGCATTATTAATGGACGTGGGGACTTTAAACAATAAAAACATGGCACTAAGGCCATGTTTTGCGAGGGACGTTCCAAAAGAAATCAGGTCACCGGTGCTGGGTTAAACACCGCCAGCTGGTTATGCAGTCCCCATTGATCCGAGAAGGTTTTCTTCTTCCCGCTGGCGACGTCGAGAATAAAGTGGAACAACTTCCAGCCCACCTCTTCAATGCTCTCTTCGCCGGTAGCGATAGTGCCCGCGTTAATATCCATTAAATCAAACCAGCGGTTCGCCAGCTCGGTGCGGGTTGCCATTTTAATGACGGGTACCGCCATCAGGCCGTACGGCGTACCACGGCCGGTCGTAAACACTTGCACGGTGATACCCGAAGCCACCTGTTGCGTGCCACAGACAAAATCGCTGGCTGGCGTCGCGGCGTAAATTAATCCGCGTTTAGTCGGGCGTTGACCGGGCGACAGCACTTCAACAATTGCACTTTTGCCTGACTTCGCAATGGAGCCGAGCGCTTTCTCCACCACGTTTGCCAGACCGCCTTTCTTGTTGCCCGGCGAAGGGTTGGCGCTGCGGTCGGTTTTTCCCATATTAAGATAGTTATCGTACCACTCCATCTCCTCCAGCAGCCGTTTGCCGACCTCTTCGTTCACTGCGCGTGGTGTCAGCAGATGGATCGCGTCACGCACTTCCGTGACTTCTGAAAACATCACCGTTGCGCCGCAGCGCACCAGTAGATCAGACGCATACCCAACCGCCGGGTTTGCCGTTACGCCAGAAAACGCATCGCTGCCGCCGCACTGCATGCCGACAACCAGTTCTGAAGCCGGACAGGTTTCTCGCTGCCGTTGATTCAGTTTGTGCAAATGGCGTTCGGCGACCTGCAAAATATCCTCGACCATGGACTGAAAACCGACATGCTTTTCATCCTGCAAACTGACAATGCTGGCGCTTTCTACTGGAATAGCTTGCACATCATCCGTTCCAGTCAGCAGGCGCTCAGGCTGCAACTTTTCACAACCCAGACCAATCACCATTACTTCGCCGCCAAAGTTAGGGTTCAGCGAAATATTGTGGATGGTACGGATAGGCACAACTGCCGCCGGTGCGTTAATCGCCACGCCACAACCGTACAAATGATTCAGCCCCACCACGCCATCGACGTTCGGGTATTTCGGTAGCAGATCGCGTTCAATGATTTTTACTACATAGTCCACCACGCCTGCCACACAGTGGACGCTGGTGGTGATGCCGAGCAGGTTTTTGGTGCCTACGCTGCCATCGGCATTGCGATAGCCCTCAAAGGTGTATCCTTCCAGTGGCGGTAAGGGTGCCGGGACTTTGGTTGCCAGTGGCAGCGTGTGTAACGGCGGCGCTTCCGGTAGTACAACCATTGATTCGTCGATCCAGCTTCCGCGTGGGATTGCGCGTACGGCGTAACCAATCACTTCGCCATAACGAATAATTTCACCATTAGCCGGAATGTCCAGCAATGCGACTTTATGCCCCTGGGGAATATGTTCAATTAATTCCAGCCCATCCGGAAAACGCGTTCCTGCTTTCAGGCCATTATCATTAACAATAATTGCCACATTATCTGTGTCGTGAACTTTTATATAAAACGCAGTTGGCGTTTCTTGTCTGATTTCGATGTTGGCCATTGTGCAATATTCTCCAGCCAGGGGTTATTAAAATGAGGACCTGGTCTCATTTAAAAATAAATGACTTCATTGGGTGAAATAAGAATGTCAGGAGTTTAAAGGCAGAAATGTGATCAATGTCAATCATTTCAGGGATTGCAGTGCCGCCCGGTAAGGTAAAGCGCAAATCTGTGCTTTAGCGCGCAACCTTATGTGCATATGCTCAAAATAATATTTAAATAGTACTGATTAAATTAGCATTTGCACAATGATTATTATTCTCCCGCTGCTTATACTAATTCCCGAGTTCATTGTCGTAACGGCATAAATAAAACTCATAAATAACACCTTCCCCATAATAATAAAAATCAGCATAAGTACCCGAGGTAAATAAAATGATTCTGGACACCGTTGACGTAAAAAAGAAAGGCGTGCATACCCGCTATTTAATATTACTGATTATTTTTATTGTTACCGCCGTTAACTACGCCGATCGTGCAACGCTGTCTATTGCTGGTACCGAAGTGGCAAAAGAGTTGCAGTTAAGTGCGGTTTCGATGGGTTACATCTTCTCTGCTTTTGGCTGGGCCTACTTGCTGATGCAAATCCCCGGCGGCTGGCTGCTTGATAAGTTTGGTTCGAAAAAAGTTTACACCTACAGCCTCTTTTTCTGGTCGCTATTCACCTTCCTGCAAGGCTTTGTTGATATGTTCCCGCTGGCCTGGGCAGGGATCTCCATGTTCTTTATGCGCTTTATGCTGGGGTTCTCGGAGGCGCCATCATTCCCGGCGAACGCCCGTATTGTCGCCGCCTGGTTCCCAACGAAAGAACGTGGTACTGCCTCCGCCATCTTTAACTCGGCGCAATATTTCTCGCTGGCGCTCTTTTCGCCGCTGCTTGGCTGGCTGACTTTCGCCTGGGGCTGGGAGCACGTCTTTACCGTTATGGGGGTAATTGGTTTTGTGCTGACGGCGCTGTGGATCAAGTTGATTCATAACCCGACAGATCACCCACGTATGTCTGCGGAAGAGCTGAAGTTTATCTCAGAAAATGGCGCGGTGGTCGATATGGACCACAAAAAGCCGGGCAGTGTGGCAGCAAGCGGTCCCAAACTGCATTACATCAAGCAATTGCTCTCTAACCGCATGATGCTGGGCGTATTTTTCGGACAATATTTTATCAACACCATCACCTGGTTCTTCCTCACCTGGTTCCCAATTTATCTGGTGCAGGAAAAAGGCATGTCGATTCTGAAAGTGGGTCTGGTCGCCTCGATTCCGGCACTGTGTGGCTTTGCGGGCGGCGTGCTGGGAGGTGTCTTCTCGGATTATCTGATCAAACGCGGTTTGTCCCTGACCCTGGCACGTAAGCTACCGATTGTGCTGGGAATGTTGCTGGCTTCCACCATCATCTTATGTAACTACACCAACAACACCACGCTGGTGGTCATGCTGATGGCGCTGGCTTTCTTTGGCAAAGGATTTGGTGCGCTGGGCTGGCCGGTAATTTCTGACACCGCGCCGAAAGAGATTGTTGGCCTCTGCGGCGGCGTCTTTAACGTCTTTGGCAATGTTGCCTCCATTGTCACTCCACTGGTGATTGGCTATCTGGTAAGTGAACTGCACTCCTTCAATGCAGCACTGGTTTTCGTGGGATGTTCAGCGCTGATGGCGATGGTCTGCTACCTCTTCGTAGTTGGCGACATTAAACGTATGGAATTGCAGAAATAAGCAAAGGTATAAGCGATGAATAACGATGTTTTCCCGAATAAATTCAAAGCCGCACTGGCTGCGAAACAGGTACAAATTGGTTGCTGGTCAGCACTCTCTAACCCGATTAGCACTGAAGTTCTTGGTTTGGCTGGGTTTGACTGGCTGGTGCTGGATGGCGAACATGCGCCAAACGATATCTCCACGTTTATTCCGCAGTTAATGGCCCTGAAAGGCAGCGCCAGCGCGCCAGTAGTGCGAGTGCCGACCAACGAGCCGGTAATTATTAAGCGTCTTCTGGATATCGGTTTCTATAACTTCCTGATTCCTTTTGTAGAAACAAAAGAGGAAGCAGAGCAGGCGGTGGCATCAACTCGTTACCCACCGGAAGGCATTCGCGGCGTCTCCGTTTCTCACCGCGCCAATATGTTTGGCACCGTGGCGGATTATTTCGCTCAGTCGAACAAGAACATCACTATTCTGGTCCAGATAGAAAGTCAGCAGGGCGTAGATAACGTCGATGCCATTGCCGCTACCGAAGGCGTAGACGGTATCTTCGTCGGCCCCAGCGATCTGGCTGCGGCATTAGGCCATCTCGGCAATGCCTCGCACCCGGATGTACAAAAAGCAATTCAGCATATTTTTAACCGTGCCAGTGCGCACGGCAAACCCAGCGGTATCCTCGCACCGGTCGAAGCCGATGCGCGTCGTTATCTGGAATGGGGGGCGACGTTTGTGGCTGTCGGCAGCGATCTCGGCGTCTTCCGCTCTGCCACTCAGAAACTGGCTGATACCTTTAAAAAATAACCACCACCGCAACAAGAGAGATGATTGATATGACTATGAAAGTTGGTTTTATTGGCCTGGGGATTATGGGTAAACCAATGAGTAAAAACCTTCTGAAAGCAGGTTACTCGCTGGTGGTTGCTGACCGTAACCCAGAAGCTATTGCTGACGTGATTGCTGCAGGAGCAGAAACAGCCTCTACGGCTAAAGCGATCGCTGAACAGTGCGACGTCATCATAACCATGCTGCCAAACTCCCCTCATGTGAAAGAGGTCGCGCTGGGTGAGAATGGCATTATTGAAGGCGCGAAGCCTGGTACGGTATTGATCGATATGAGTTCTATCGCACCGCTGGCAAGCCGTGAAATCAGCGAAGCGCTGAAAGCGAAAGGCATTGATATGCTGGATGCTCCGGTGAGCGGCGGTGAACCGAAAGCTATCGACGGTACGCTGTCAGTGATGGTGGGCGGCGACAAGGCTATTTTCGACAAATACTATGATTTGATGAAAGCAATGGCGGGTTCCGTGGTGCATACCGGGGAAATTGGTGCAGGTAACGTTACCAAACTGGCGAATCAGGTCATTGTGGCGCTGAATATTGCCGCGATGTCAGAAGCGTTAACGCTGGCAACCAAAGCGGGCGTTAACCCGGATTTGGTGTATCAGGCAATTCGCGGTGGACTGGCGGGCAGTACCGTGCTGGATGCCAAAGCGCCGATGGTGATGGACCGCAACTTCAAGCCGGGCTTCCGTATTGATCTGCATATTAAGGATCTGGCGAATGCACTGGATACTTCCCACGGCGTCGGCGCGCAACTGCCGCTCACAGCTGCGGTTATGGAGATGATGCAGGCACTGCGAGCAGATGGTTTAGGAACGGCGGATCATAGCGCTCTGGCGTGCTACTACGAAAAACTGGCGAAAGTCGAAGTTACTCGTTAATGACGTCGTGCCCGGATGGCGTATTGCAATCCGGGCCTGGAATCCAGGCCGAATAAGAGAAACGCCCTCCGGCGTCATGTGGTAACAGGCATAGGTATGAAAATCGTAATCGCCCCAGACTCTTATAAAGAAAGTTTATCTGCCAGCGAGGTTGCGCAGGCGATAGAAAAAGGATTTCGGGAAATTTTTCCTGATGCACAGTACGTTTCTGTTCCGGTTGCCGACGGTGGCGAAGGAACGGTGGAAGCGATGATTGCAGCCACCCAGGGTTCCGAACGTCACGCCTGGGTTACAGGGCCGCTGGGCGAGAAAGTGAATGCCAGTTGGGGGATCTCCGGCGATGGCAAAACCGCGTTTATTGAAATGGCGGCGGCCAGTGGGCTGGAGCTGGTACCTGCGGAAAAACGCGATCCACTCGTGACCACTTCACGCGGCACAGGCGAGTTAATCCTGCAGGCGCTGGAGAGCGGTGCAACAAACATTATTATCGGCATTGGCGGCAGCGCTACAAATGATGGCGGCGCAGGCATGGTACAGGCGCTGGGGGCGAAATTATGCGACGCCAACGGCAATGAAATTGGTTTTGGCGGCGGTAGCCTTAATACTCTGAATTATATTGATATTTCCGGCCTCGATCCGCGCTTAAAAGATTGCGCCATTCGTGTCGCTTGTGATGTCACCAATCCGCTGGTGGGCGATAACGGCGCATCGCGCATCTTTGGCCCACAAAAGGGAGCCAGTGAAGCGATGATTGTCGAGCTGGACAATAACCTCTCTCACTATGCCGATGTCATTAAAAAAGCGCTGCATGTTGATGTGAAAGATGTCCCCGGCGCAGGAGCTGCGGGTGGTATGGGCGCGGCGCTGATGGCGTTTCTTGGTGCAGAACTGAAAAGTGGTATTGAAATAGTCACTACGGCGCTGAATCTGGAGGAACATATTCACGATTGTACGCTGGTGATCACCGGTGAAGGGCGTATTGACAGCCAGAGTATTCACGGCAAGGTTCCGATTGGCGTCGCAAACGTGGCAAAAAAGTACCATAAACCGGTGATTGGCATTGCGGGTAGCCTGACCAATGATGTTGGCGTTGTACATCAGCATGGCATTGATGCGGTCTTCAGCGTATTGACCAGCATTGGTACGTTGGACGAAGCATTCCGCGGGGCTTATGACAATATCTGCCGTGCTTCACGTAATATCGCCGCGACACTGGCGATTGGAATGCGCAACGCGGGGTGACAAGGGCGCGCAAACCCTCTATACTGCGCGCCGAAGCTGACCAGACAGTCGCCGCTTCGTCGTCGTCCTCTTCGGGGGAGACGGGCGGAGGGGAGGAAAGTCCGGGCTCCATAGGGCAGGGTGCCAGGTAACGCCTGGGGGGGAAACCCACGACCAGTGCAACAGAGAGCAAACCGCCGATGGCCCGCGCAAGCGGGATCAGGTAAGGGTGAAAGGGTGCGGTAAGAGCGCACCGCGCGGCTGGTAACAGTCCGTGGCACGGTAAACTCCACCCGGAGCAAGGCCAAATAGGGGTTCATAAGGTACGGCCCGTACTGAACCCGGGTAGGCTGCTTGAGCCAGTGAGCGATTGCTGGCCTAGATGAATGACTGTCCACGACAGAACCCGGCTTATCGGTCAGTTTCACCTGTTTTACGTAAAAACCCGCTTCGGCGGGTTTTTGCTTTTTGGAGCATAGTGTAAGATGAATAAATATCTGCGGTATTAATAATAGACTTTGTAAGAAGTTATTAAGTCTATATTGCATTTAAAAGGTCGTAATCATACGTATAGTCCTCTCTGGTATAATATTGCTTCTCTGAGTTATAAGCTTCATATGTATTATATTTTACGACTTCAAAGCAATTGTCTGGAGAATTTTCGTCATTCTCGAGTGTATTATCTGGAAGGAATTCCTCTGAGCTAGAGTCCTCTATGTTTAAATCTGTATTGTAATTAATTTTTGGAACGATTAGATAAGCATTTTCTTTGACGCTTTCATAATCTTTAATGATTATATCGATGTAATAATCTATTTTTTCTAATGAGAATGCTTTCATCTCTGGTAATTTAATTCTGTTCAAGTAATTGTTAATTTTCGATGAGCTTTTATATATTTCTTTTGTTAATTCATTTTCTAATTCATCTGTTAGAGTTGCTCTTGGTATAGATTCTATAATTGCAAGTCTCATAATTTTTAATTGTTCTTCGGTAATATCTCCAAGCGCATTTAAACAACTTTCGACAAGCTTAATTTTTTCTTCAGAATACATATCGCTAATGCTTGTTATAACAGGCGTTATTTTTAGTAAATAATCCCAGGAGATTGTGGCGTTTTGTGTTGAACTAACGAAATTTACCTGAAACATGTTGGCATTAGTAAAATCTGTGTCATCCAATTTAAAAGGATTTAAAATTGTATTGGCCATATGTTTATCTGTAAAATCATAAAGTTCTAAATCGACATTCCGTAAGTCCAGAGAGGATAGATCAACTATACCTCCAGTCCCACAACTAAAGATTACGTTCAACCTCCTGATTTCATTGTAAATGTCTTTCAATGGGCAATTAACATTGATATTGCCTGTGGATATTTCCTGGTTTTTTAACGGTTCATTAATGGTAAGTTCACAGGTATTGTCTGATCGTTGAATAATTCGGGCGTTATAACCAAAAAAATCCATACGAAGAGACGAATCATTATAAAGAATTACATTTTGTAAGTACGCTAATTCTTTTTGAAAATCACCAGTGATAATGCATTTCCCACCTGGTTGTAGCGCGTTAAGTAAAGTGACCATTTCAATAGAGGTCTGTTTTAGTTTTTCTATACCTGGTGCTAGTGCTTCGAGGTTATTAACTATGGGGCTTTCAGGAAGATCATTCATTTTTCGACGGACTAAATCACTACTAATATCATTACCAATTGATGAAACAGGGGACATTATTTTATCCTTTATAAATAATCAATAAAAATCATTATTAAAATGATCGGGTGAAAAAAGAGAATTTGCCAACAATCTGAAGGAATGGAGGTTTTATTAAAGTACGTAGGGGGGGGTAAGATGGCTTCTTTTCGGGTGAATTTTGCACAATACTTAGAAATCGTCTCCTTAATACACTCCAGCTCTTTTTTATTGACGGCTGAGCAAGTACATTGTTCGCCAAAAGGTGCAAAAGTGCCTACATCTAATGTTTGTATGATATAATCGTCATGTTCTCCTGTAGAAATATCTATGATGAATGGACTCATATTTTCCGGTTGGATTCGGATCATGACAGAAGGAACATCGCCTTGATAGAAATTCAATGCAGTAATTGCAGATAATACTCTCCGCAGTTCATTACTTATACTGTATATTTTATTAACGTCATTGGTGGAGACAATTTCTGCAAACTTTCTTTTTACCGTCCAATAATCAATATTTCTATTGTGATTGTTAACCACTGCGTGCATTGGCGGGATTGAAGGGTGAAAAATATGTGCAATTGGGAAGCCTTTCATTGATGCCTGCCTTGTCATCATGACAAACAATAATAGATGCTTATTTTCCTCGCAGGGTTCTTTCGCACTATCAAAAAACGCTCATTTACCCGGCATTACAGTAAACGAAGCAACATTCTGTGGCCTACGCCGATCAAAAGCTCTGTGAAAATTCCCCTTGTTGTCTTTGGCAGACCTTATCGCGGCGACCAGCAATTATTCGTTTTGTGATCCTCAACACAAAATGCTATTCGTCACCTATGAGGGGAGAAGAATTTATGGAAAACGATTGCATTCACAAAATGACGTCCTGTCAGAAGAGAAAAAGTTGACGTTAATCAATTGTTCGAGATGATCAATACCTGTATTCGAAATTTTAAAAAATTGATAAAATAAATGTTTGTTCTCCAACAAATAGCGTGAAAAAATGTGACGTGCCGCATTATTTATCACTGAAAATGATTTATTTATAATAAAATTTGAGAACTTGCTCATTAAATTTAACTCAAAATTTGCCTGGTAATTATCCGGTAATTGCTTGAAATATGGTCTCAGCCCCTTTTTTGTATTAACCACATAACGAATGATGTTATCGCCATAAAATATGGTTATCCCCGTCATTTTTTTTGACAAAAATCAGGGTTTATGCTGATTTTTATACTTTAACTTATTGATATATAAAGATATTTAATTGGAATAACGATGCCATGGAAAGTATTGAAAGTTAATTTGTGAGTGGTCGCACATATCCTGTTCATTTCATTTTGATACACTTCATGCCGTCAATGAGGTAATTAACGTAGGTCGTTATGAGCACTATTCTTCTTCCGAAAACGCAGCACCTGGTAGTCTTTCAGGAAGTCATTAGAAGTGGCTCTATCGGCTCGGCTGCAAAAGAATTAGGGTTAACTCAACCGGCCGTCAGTAAAATCATTAACGATATTGAAGATTATTTTGGCGTGGAATTAGTGGTGCGGAAAAATACCGGTGTAACATTAACACCTGCCGGTCAATTGTTACTCTCCCGTTCCGAATCCATTACCCGTGAAATGAAAAATATGGTTAATGAGATAAGCGGTATGTCTTCTGAGGCGGTGGTGGAAGTCTCATTTGGTTTTCCTTCATTGATTGGTTTTACTTTTATGTCCGGGATGATCAACAAGTTCAAAGAGGTGTTCCCGAAAGCGCAGGTTTCTATGTATGAAGCGCAACTGTCTTCGTTCTTACCGGCAATCCGCGACGGTCGACTGGATTTTGCGATTGGTACGTTAAGTGCAGAAATGAAGCTTCAGGATTTACATGTTGAGCCGCTGTTCGAGTCCGAGTTTGTGCTGGTAGCCAGTAAGTCCCGAACATGCACCGGCACCACCACGCTGGAGTCGTTGAAGAACGAACAGTGGGTGTTGCCACAAACCAATATGGGGTACTACAGCGAGCTACTTACTACGTTACAAAGAAATGGCATCAGTATTGAAAACATCGTTAAAACCGACTCAGTCGTGACAATTTATAATCTTGTTCTCAATGCTGATTTCTTAACTGTAATTCCTTGTGATATGACATCACCTTTTGGTTCAAATCAATTTATTACTATTCCGGTTGAAGAAACATTACCTGTGGCACAATATGCCGCGGTATGGTCGAAAAATTATCGTATTAAAAAAGCAGCATCGGTTTTGGTGGAATTAGCCAAAGAGTATTCATCTTATAATGGGTGTAGACGAAGGCAATTAATTGAAGTTGGTTAGTTATTTGTTTTTATTTAAACATAAATAATCCACCTGTCTGTTTTGCAGGTGTCGGTTACGGTTACCTACATATTTAATTCAGGCTAAGAGGTTTTATAATGCATATTACATACGATCTCCCGGTTGCTATTGATGACATCATTGAAGCTAAACAACGACTGGCTGGGCGAATTTATAAAACAGGCATGCCTCGCTCCAACTATTTTAGTGAACGTTGCAAAGGTGAAATATTCCTCAAATTCGAAAACATGCAGCGTACCGGTTCATTTAAAATTCGTGGCGCATTTAATAAATTAAGTTCACTGACCGATGCGGAAAAACGTAAAGGTGTAGTGGCCTGCTCTGCGGGCAACCATGCGCAAGGGGTTTCGCTCTCCTGCGCGATGCTGGGTATCGACGGTAAAGTGGTGATGCCAAAAGGCGCGCCGAAATCCAAAGTAGCGGCAACGTGCGACTACTCTGCAGAAGTCGTTCTGCATGGTGATAACTTCAACGACACTATCGCTAAAGTGAGCGAAATTGTCGAAATGGAAGGCCGTATTTTTATCCCACCTTATGATGATCCGAAAGTGATTGCTGGCCAGGGAACGATTGGTCTGGAAATTATGGAAGATCTCTATGATGTCGATAATGTGATTGTGCCAATTGGTGGTGGCGGTTTAATTGCTGGTATTGCGGTGGCAATAAAATCTATTAACCCGACCATTCGTGTTATTGGCGTACAGTCAGAAAACGTTCACGGCATGGCGGCTTCTTTCCACTCCGGAGAAATAACCACGCACCGAACTACCGGCACCCTGGCGGATGGTTGTGATGTCTCCCGCCCGGGTAATTTAACTTACGAAATCGTTCGTGAATTAGTCGATGACATCGTGCTGGTCAGCGAAGACGAAATCAGAAACAGTATGATTGCCTTAATTCAGCGCAATAAAGTCGTCACCGAAGGCGCAGGCGCTCTGGCATGTGCTGCATTATTAAGCGGTAAATTAGACCAATATATTCAAAACAGAAAAACCGTCAGTATTATTTCCGGCGGCAATATCGATCTTTCTCGCGTCTCTCAAATCACCGGTTTCGTTGACGCTTAATTAATTCGTTGAGGATAGGATATGAGTACTTCAGATAGCATTGTATCCAGCCAGACAAAACAATCGTCCTGGCGTAAATCAGATACCACATGGACGTTAGGCTTGTTTGGTACGGCAATCGGCGCCGGGGTGCTGTTCTTCCCTATCCGCGCAGGTTTTGGCGGACTGATCCCGATTCTTCTGATGTTGGTATTGGCATACCCCATCGCGTTTTATTGCCACCGGGCGCTGGCGCGTCTGTGTCTTTCTGGCTCTAACCCTTCCGGCAACATTACGGAAACGGTGGAAGAGCATTTTGGTAAAACTGGCGGCGTGGTTATCACGTTCCTGTACTTCTTCGCGATTTGCCCACTGCTGTGGATTTATGGCGTTACTATTACCAATACCTTTATGACGTTCTGGGAAAACCAGCTCGGCTTTGCACCGCTGAATCGCGGCTTTGTGGCGCTGTTCCTGTTGCTGCTGATGGCTTTCGTCATCTGGTTTGGTAAGGATCTGATGGTTAAAGTGATGAGCTACCTGGTATGGCCGTTTATCGCCAGCCTGGTGCTGATTTCTCTGTCGCTGATCCCTTACTGGAACTCTGCAGTTATCGACCAGGTTGACCTCGGTTCGCTGTCGTTAACCGGTCATGACGGTATCCTGATCACTGTCTGGCTGGGGATTTCCATCATGGTTTTCTCCTTTAACTTCTCGCCAATCGTCTCTTCCTTCGTGGTTTCTAAACGTGAAGAGTATGAGAAAGACTTCGGGCGCGACTTCACCGAACGTAAATGCTCCCAAATCATTTCTCGTGCCAGCATTCTGATGGTTGCAGTGGTGATGTTCTTTGCCTTTAGCTGCCTGTTTACGCTGTCTCCGGCCAACATGGCGGAAGCCAAAGCGCAGAATATTCCAGTGCTTTCTTATCTGGCTAACCACTTTGCGTCCATGACCGGTACCAAAACAACGTTCGCGATTACACTGGAATATGCGGCTTCCATCATCGCACTCGTGGCTATCTTCAAATCTTTCTTCGGTCACTATCTGGGGACGCTGGAAGGCTTGAATGGCCTGATTCTGAAGTTCGGTTATAAAGGTGACAAAACCAAAGTGTCGCTGGGTAAACTGAATACTCTCAGCATGATCTTCATCATGGGCTCCACCTGGGTTGTTGCCTACGCCAACCCGAACATCCTCGACCTGATTGAAGCCATGGGCGCACCGATTATCGCATCACTGCTGTGCCTGTTGCCGATGTATGCCATTCGTAAAGCGCCGTCTCTGGCGAAATACCGTGGTCGTCTGGATAACGTGTTTGTTACCGTGATTGGTCTGCTGACCATCCTGAACATCGTATACAAACTGTTTTAATCCGTAACTCAGGATGAGAAAAGAGATGAATGAATTTCCGGTTGTTTTGGTTATTAACTGTGGTTCATCTTCGATTAAGTTTTCCGTGCTCGATGCCAGCGACTGTGAAGTATTAATGTCAGGTATTGCCGACGGTATTAACTCGGAAAATGCATTCTTATCCGTAAATGGGGGAGAGCCAGCACCGCTGGCTCACCACAGCTACGAAGGTGCATTGAAGGCAATTGCATTTGAACTGGAAAAACGGAATTTAAATGACAGCGTGGCCTTAATTGGCCACCGCATCGCTCACGGCGGCAGTATTTTTACCGAGTCCGCCATTATTACCGATGAAGTCATTGATAATATCCGTCGCGTTTCTCCACTGGCACCCCTGCATAATTACGCCAATTTAAGTGGTATTGAATCGGCGCAGCAATTATTTCCTGGCGTAACTCAGGTGGCGGTATTTGATACCAGTTTCCACCAGACGATGGCTCCGGAAGCTTATTTATACGGCCTGCCGTGGAAATATTATGAAGAGTTAGGTGTACGCCGTTATGGTTTCCACGGCACGTCGCACCGCTATGTTTCCCAGCGCGCACATTCTTTGCTGAATCTGGCGGAAGATGACTCCGGCCTGGTTGTGGCGCATCTTGGCAATGGCGCGTCAATCTGCGCAGTTCGCAACGGTCAGAGTGTTGACACTTCAATGGGAATGACGCCGCTGGAAGGCTTGATGATGGGTACCCGCAGTGGTGATGTCGACTTTGGTGCGATGTCCTGGGTCGCCAGCCAAACCAACCAGAGCCTGGGTGACCTGGAACGCGTAGTGAATAAAGAGTCGGGATTATTAGGTATTTCCGGTCTTTCTTCGGATTTACGTGTTCTGGAAAAAGCCTGGCATGAAGGTCACGAACGCGCGCAACTGGCAATTAAAACCTTTGTTCACCGAATTGCCCGTCATATTGCCGGACACGCAGCCTCATTACGTCGCCTGGATGGAATTATATTCACCGGCGGAATAGGAGAAAATTCAAGTTTAATTCGTCGTCTGGTCATGGAACATTTGGCTGTATTAGGCGTAGAGATTGATACAGAAATGAATAATCGCTCTAACTCCTGTGGAGAGCGAATTGTTTCCAGTGAAAATGCCCGTGTCATTTGCGCCGTTATCCCAACCAACGAAGAAAAAATGATTGCTTTGGATGCCATTCATTTAGGCAAAGTGAACGCGCCCGCAGAATTTGCATAATTTAGTTGAAGTATTGTAGAGAGATTATTTTTCATGAAGGTAGATATTGATACCAGCGATAAGCTGTACGCCGACGCATGGCTTGGCTTTAAAGGTACGGACTGGAAAAACGAAATTAATGTCCGCGATTTTATTCAACATAACTATACACCGTATGAAGGTGATGAATCTTTTCTCGCCGAAGCGACGCCAGCCACCACGGAATTGTGGGAAAAAGTGATGGAAGGCATTCGTATCGAAAACGCAACCCACGCGCCGGTTGATTTCGATACTAATATTGCTACCACCATTACCGCTCATGATGCGGGATATATTAACCAGCCGCTGGAAAAAATAGTGGGCCTGCAAACGGATGCGCCATTAAAGCGTGCGCTGCATCCGTTCGGTGGCATTAATATGATTAAAAGTTCATTCCACGCCTATGGCCGTGAAATGGACAGTGAATTTGAATATCTGTTTACCGATCTGCGTAAAACCCATAATCAGGGCGTATTTGATGTTTACTCACCAGATATGCTGCGCTGCCGTAAATCGGGTGTACTGACTGGTTTGCCAGATGGTTATGGCCGTGGGCGCATTATCGGTGACTACCGCCGCGTGGCGCTGTATGGCATCAGTTATCTGGTGCGTGAACGCGAACTGCAATTTGCCGATCTCCAGTCCCGTCTGGAAAAAGGCGAAGATCTCGAAGCCACCATCCGTCTGCGTGAGGAGCTGGCAGAGCATCGTCATGCGCTTTTGCAGATTCAGGAAATGGCGGCGAAATATGGCTTTGATATCTCTCGCCCGGCGCAGAATGCGCAGGAAGCGGTGCAGTGGCTCTACTTCGCTTACCTGGCGGCAGTGAAATCACAGAACGGCGGCGCGATGTCGCTGGGTCGCACGGCATCGTTCCTCGATATCTACATTGAGCGCGACTTTAAAGCTGGCGTACTCAATGAGCAGCAGGCACAGGAACTGATCGACCACTTCATTATGAAGATCCGTATGGTGCGCTTCCTGCGTACGCCGGAATTTGATTCGCTGTTCTCCGGCGACCCAATCTGGGCGACGGAAGTGATCGGCGGGATGGGGCTGGACGGTCGTACGCTGGTGACCAAAAACTCCTTCCGCTATTTGCACACCCTGCACACTATGGGGCCTGCACCGGAACCTAACCTGACCATTCTTTGGTCGGAAGAATTACCGATTGCCTTCAAAAAATATGCCGCGCAGGTGTCGATCGTCACCTCTTCCTTGCAGTATGAAAACGACGATCTGATGCGTACTGACTTCAACAGCGACGATTACGCGATTGCCTGCTGCGTCAGCCCAATGGTGATTGGTAAGCAGATGCAGTTCTTTGGTGCGCGCGCTAACCTGGCGAAAACACTGCTGTACGCAATTAACGGCGGGGTGGATGAGAAGCTGAAGATTCAGGTCGGGCCGAAAACAGCACCGTTGATGGACGACGTGCTGGACTACGACAAAGTGATGGACAGCCTCGATCATTTCATGGACTGGCTGGCGGTGCAGTACATCAGCGCGCTGAATATCATCCACTACATGCACGACAAGTACAGCTATGAAGCCTCGCTGATGGCGCTACATGATCGTGATGTCTATCGCACCATGGCGTGCGGCATCGCGGGCCTGTCGGTGGCAACGGACTCCCTGTCTGCCATCAAATATGCCCGCGTGAAACCAATCCGTGACGAAAACGGCCTGGCGGTGGATTTCGAAATCGACGGTGAATATCCGCAGTACGGCAACAACGACGAGCGCGTAGACAGTATTGCCTGCGACCTGGTTGAACGCTTTATGAAGAAAATTAAAGCGCTGCCAACCTATCGCAACGCCGTCCCCACCCAGTCGATTCTGACTATCACTTCTAACGTGGTGTACGGCCAGAAAACCGGTAACACGCCAGACGGTCGTCGCGCGGGTACACCGTTCGCACCGGGCGCTAACCCGATGCACGGTCGTGACCGCAAAGGTGCCGTGGCCTCGTTGACGTCGGTGGCGAAACTGCCGTTCACCTACGCCAAAGACGGGATCTCGTACACCTTCTCGATCGTGCCTGCGGCGCTGGGCAAAGAAGATCCAGTACGTAAAACCAACCTTGTCGGCCTGCTGGATGGGTATTTCCACCACGAAGCGGATGTCGAAGGCGGTCAACACCTCAACGTCAACGTAATGAATC
The DNA here is from genome assembly GCF_046486495.1 of Escherichia sp. WS3227_2. NCBI lineage: Bacteria > Pseudomonadati > Pseudomonadota > Gammaproteobacteria > Enterobacterales > Enterobacteriaceae > Escherichia > Escherichia sp. WS3227_2. The sequence continues at coordinate 560,477 of NZ_JBJQLG010000001.1, read as the reverse complement.
GGGAAATGCTGCTGGATGCCATCGAGCACCCGGAAAAATATCCTAACCTGACAATCCGTGTCTCTGGCTACGCCGTGCGCTTCAACGCACTGACCCGTGAACAGCAACAGGATGTTATTTCACGTACTTTTACCCAGGCGCTCTGACGCCGGAGGATGTATGAAAAAGATTATCGAAACGCAACGTGCCCCAGGCGCAATCGGCCCTTATGTTCAGGGCGTTGATTTAGGCAGCATGGTCTTCACCTCCGGGCAAATTCCGGTTTGCCCACAGACCGGTGAAATCCCGGCTGATGTGCAAGATCAGGCGCGTTTAAGCCTCGAAAACGTCAAAGCGATCGTGGTTGCTGCCGGGCTGAGCGTGGGCGATATCATCAAGATGACCGTGTTCATCACCGATCTGAATGATTTTGCCACCATCAATGAAGTCTATAAGCAGTTCTTCGATGAGCATCAGGCGACCTACCCGACCCGGAGCTGTGTACAGGTCGCGCGTTTGCCGAAAGATGTGAAGCTGGAAATTGAAGCCATCGCAGTACGTAGTGCGTAAAGCCTCGTGAGCGGGACGGTCGCAAGGTCGTTCCGCTCCACTTCACTGAACGGCAATCCGAGGGTGTGGATATGATTAGTGCATTCGATATTTTCAAAATTGGGATTGGTCCCTCCAGTTCGCATACCGTGGGGCCAATGAATGCCGGAAAAAGTTTTATTGATCGGCTGGAAAGTAGCGGCTTATTAACCGCGACGAGCCATATTGTGGTCGATCTGTACGGGTCGTTGTCACTGACGGGCAAAGGCCATGCCACGGATGTCGCCATTATCATGGGACTGGCAGGAAACAGTCCGCAGGATGTTGTCATTGATGAGATCCCTGCATTTATAGAGTTAGTAACGCGCAGCGGGCGGCTGCCAGTGGCATCTGGTGCGCATATTGTTGATTTTCCTGTAGCAAAGAACATTATCTTCCATCCCGAAATGTTGCCTCGCCATGAGAACGGAATGCGGATCACTGCCTGGAAGGGACAGGAAGCGCTATTAAGTAAAACCTATTACTCTGTCGGCGGCGGGTTTATTGTCGAAGAAGAACACTTCGGCCAGTCGCACGATGTCGAAACGTCCGTACCTTACGATTTCCACTCAGCAGGTGAACTGCTGAAAATGTGTGATTACAACGGCCTGTCTATATCTGGTCTGATGATGCACAACGAGCTGGCGCTGCGCAGCAAAGCGGAAATTGACGCAGGGTTTGCCCGTATCTGGCAAGTGATGCATGACGGTATTGAACGCGGGATGAACACTGAAGGCGTGCTGCCTGGTCCGCTCAATGTGCCGCGTCGTGCCGTAGCGCTGCGTCGTCAGCTGGTTTCCAGCGATAACATCTCTAACGATCCGATGAATGTCATCGACTGGATCAATATGTACGCGCTGGCGGTTAGTGAAGAAAACGCAGCTGGTGGGCGCGTGGTAACGGCACCGACTAACGGTGCGTGCGGCATTATTCCGGCAGTGCTGGCTTATTACGATAAGTTCCGTCGTCCGGTAAACGAGCGGTCAATTGCCCGCTATTTTCTGGCCGCGGGGGCTATTGGCGCGCTGTATAAAATGAACGCCTCCATCTCTGGCGCGGAAGTCGGCTGTCAGGGGGAGATTGGCGTGGCCTGTTCAATGGCGGCGGCAGGGTTAACTGAACTACTGGGCGGCAGTCCGGCGCAGGTATGCAATGCGGCGGAAATCGCGATGGAACATAACCTTGGGCTGACCTGCGATCCGGTTGCCGGACAGGTACAAATCCCGTGCATTGAACGTAATGCCATTAATGCCGTGAAAGCAGTAAACGCCGCGCGGATGGCGATGCGCCGCACCTCGGCACCGCGTGTTTCACTCGATAAAGTGATCGAGACGATGTATGAAACCGGCAAAGATATGAACGATAAATACCGCGAAACATCACGCGGAGGACTGGCCATTAAAGTGGTCTGCGGCTGACATTGCTGTCAGCTTTCATCCTTGGGTGCACAAATGTGCACCTTTTTTTTGTGATCTGCCGCAAATAGAGAATGAATATTCTCTTGCGATTAATTTAGTAGAAAATTCTTATCCATCTCCGTTATTTCAAAGTCTTGATTGTGAAGATTTTCTCTGACCTCGCGCGTATCATTTCTTTATTCTAATAACTCGCCTGCAAAAACGTAGACCGCATATCGCCTTGATGCGGCTCGGAAAAAAATAATAAGCCCTACAAAATATTGAGCGAGAAATTATGGAAATTGCATCGAATAAAGGCGTCATTGCAGACGCTTCGACCCCGGCGGGTCGTGCTGGAATGAGTGAGAGCGAGTGGCGAGAAGCGATCAAATTCGACAGTACTGACACCGGCTGGGTGATTATGAGTATCGGGATGGCGATTGGCGCGGGGATTGTTTTTCTCCCGGTGCAGGTCGGTTTGATGGGATTGTGGGTATTTTTGCTCTCATCGGTGATTGGTTACCCGGCAATGTATCTGTTTCAGCGGTTGTTTATTAATACGCTGGCAGAATCACCAGAATGTAAAGATTACCCGAGCGTCATTAGCGGCTATTTAGGTAAAAACTGGGGCATCCTGTTAGGTGCACTCTATTTCGTAATGCTGGTGATTTGGATGTTCGTCTATTCCACCGCCATCACCAACGATAGTGCTTCCTACCTGCATACCTTCGGCGTGACGGAAGAGTTGCTGTCAGACAGTCCCTTTTATGGTCTGGTACTGATTTGCATTCTGGTGGCGATCTCCTCACGCGGCGAGAAATTGTTATTCAAAATTTCGACGGGGATGGTGCTGACCAAGCTGCTGGTGGTCGCGGCGCTGGGCGTGTCGATGGTGGGAATGTGGCATCTGTATAACGTCGGTTCGCTACCGCCGCTGGGGCTGCTGGTGAAAAACGCCATTATTACGCTGCCGTTTACCCTGACGTCGATTCTGTTTATCCAGACGTTAAGCCCGATGGTGATCTCTTATCGCTCGCGGGAAAAATCGATTGAAGTGGCGCGGCATAAAGCATTGCGGGCCATGAATATCGCGTTTGGCATTTTGTTTGTCACCGTCTTTTTCTACGCCGTGTCGTTCACGCTGGCGATGGGACATGACGAAGCGGTAAAAGCCTACGAGCAGAATATTTCCGCGCTGGCAATTGCGGCGCAGTTTATTAGCGGTGACGGCGCAGCGTGGGTGAAAGTGGTCAGCGTCATTCTCAATATCTTTGCAGTAATGACCGCGTTTTTTGGCGTCTATTTAGGCTTTCGCGAAGCAACGCAAGGGATCGTAATGAACATCCTGCGTCGCAAGATACCTGCCGAGAAGATTAACGAAAATCTCGTTCAGCGCGGCATCATGATTTTCGCCATTTTGCTGGCCTGGAGCGCCATCGTACTGAACGCCCCGGTGTTGAGCTTCACCTCTATCTGTAGCCCGATTTTCGGCATGGTAGGGTGCCTGATCCCGGCGTGGCTGGTTTACAAAGTACCGGCATTGCACAAATACAAAGGGATGTCTCTGTACCTGATTATCGTCACTGGTTTGTTGCTTTGTGTTTCTCCGTTCCTGGCATTTTCTTGATTTACCTGAAATTTTAAGGTTTTTAATATGTTTGATTCGACTTTAAATCCGTTATGGCAGCGTTACATCCTCGCCGTTCAGGAGGAGGTAAAACCGGCGCTGGGGTGTACTGAACCGATTTCACTGGCGCTGGCGGCGGCGGTTGCTGCGGCAGAACTGGAAGGTCCGGTTGAACGTGTAGAAGCCTGGGTTTCGCCAAATCTGATGAAGAACGGTCTGGGCGTCACCGTTCCCGGCACGGGAATGGTGGGGCTGCCGATTGCGGCGGCGCTTGGGGCGTTAGGTGGAAATGCTAACGCCGGGCTGGAAGTGCTGAAAGACGCAACTGCGCAGGCAATTGCCGATGCCAAAGCACTGCTGGCGGCGGGGAAAGTCTCAGTTAAGATCCAGGAACCTTGCGATGAAATCCTCTTCTCACGCGCCAAAGTCTGGAACGGTGAGAAGTGGGCGTGTGTCACCATCGTCGGCGGGCATACCAACATTGTGCATATTGAGACGCACAATGGCGTGGTGTTTACCCAGCAGGCGTGTGTGACAGAGGGCGAGCAAGAGTCGCCGCTGACGGTGCTTTCCAGGACGACGCTGGCTGAGATCCTGAAGTTCGTCAATGAAGTCCCGTTTGCGGCGATCCGCTTTATTCTCGATTCTGCGAAGTTAAATTGCGCGTTATCGCAGGAAGGTTTGAGTGGTAACTGGGGGCTGCATATTGGTGCGACGCTGGAAAAACAGTGCGAGCGCGGTTTGCTGGCGAAAGATCTCTCTTCATCCATTGTGATTCGTACCAGCGCGGCATCCGATGCGCGTATGGGCGGCGCTACGCTTCCGGCGATGAGTAATTCAGGCTCGGGTAACCAAGGGATCACTGCAACAATGCCTGTGGTGGTGGTAGCAGAACACTTCGGGGCCGATGATGAACGGCTGGCGCGTGCGCTGATGCTTTCGCATTTGAGCGCGATTTACATCCATAACCAGTTACCGCGTTTGTCTGCGCTTTGTGCCGCAACGACCGCAGCAATGGGGGCCGCCGCCGGGATGGCATGGCTGGTGGATGGGCGTTATGAAACCATCTCGATGGCGATCAGCAGTATGATCGGCGATGTCAGCGGCATGATTTGCGATGGTGCGTCGAACAGCTGCGCGATGAAGGTTTCGACCAGTGCTTCGGCTGCGTGGAAAGCGGTGTTAATGGCGCTGGATGATACCGCTGTGACCGGCAATGAAGGGATTGTGGCGCATGATGTTGAGCAGTCGATTGCCAACCTGTGTGCGTTAGCAAGCCATTCGATGCAGCAAACGGATCGGCAGATTATCGAGATTATGGCGAGCAAGGCCAGATAAACGCCAGGTTTTGGGTATCGTGCCGGATAAGGCGTTTACGCCGCATCCGGCACCTGTCTTTACGCGGTAGCTTCATCCTCGGCTAAACGCGTTTCAGCATCCGCGACGATGGCTTCCAGCTCGCTCAACATCTCTTCATAGCCAAAATTATTGGCGGTGCGAGCAGGTTCTTTCGCCACCACGGGCTTCACTGGCTGACGCTTTTTGGCCGATTTTTTACTCATCATCATCTCCCTGTAAAAACAACTAGACAGGCAAATCTATCAGCAAAGCGCGCAGTGGGGAATCGGCAACCAGCGTAATGTTAGCCTCGTCACGAATAAACGCCCCATCACCGCAGGTTAGCGCCGCTTTCTCTTCATGATGCGTAAGCGCATGAAATTGCCCGTGAATCGATTGCAAATACGCGCGTGGCCCATGCAACTGGAAATTCGCACTTTCGCCTTTGTCGAGCACGATATGGTGCAGCCATACTTGTTGGCGTAATTGCAGGCTTCCCATCGCACCCTCTGGCGAGGCGATTAATTGCTGCTTGTCCATATTAAGCGCCAGCTTTTGAATCAGCGGATTCTCTCGCTGCGGGCAGGCATCCAGCCAAAGCTGCATTCGCGTTAACGGTTTGTCTTTGCTGAGATTGTGTTCGCTATAGCTGACACCCGGCTGGGTAGAGAGCAGCAACACCTCACCAGCGCAGGCCTGAACATGATTGCCTTCGCTGTCGCGATACTCTGCTTCTCCATCCAGAATCACATTTAAAATATCGACTTTGGGATAGGTTCGCGGCTGAAAGGCGGCACCTGGGGCCAGCACTTCCTGGTTAAGCACGCGCAGGGAGGCATAGCCTAACAATTTCGGGTCGAAGTAGTGTCCAAAGGAAAAAGTATACCGGGCCTGCAACCATCCGTAGTCTGCTTGTCCACACTGCCTGGCAGTTCGGGTAGTAATCATAATTCTTGACCTCTCTTTACTTCCTTTTATGGTAAGGGGCTGGACGCTACATTGTTAGCCAGATATTCTGCCCGGTATGTTCAAATTTCCTGAATGAGAACGAAATGGCCAAAGAAAGGGCATTAACGCTGGAAGCACTACGGGTTATGGATGCGATCGATCGCCGGGGCAGTTTTGCGGCGGCGGCGGATGAGCTGGGACGCGTGCCTTCCGCACTTAGCTACACCATGCAAAAACTGGAAGAAGAGCTGGATGTGGTGCTGTTTGACCGCTCGGGTCATCGCACCAAATTCACCAATGTCGGGAGGATGTTGCTGGAGCGAGGGCGCGTTTTGCTGGAAGCCGCAGATAAACTGACTACTGATGCGGAAGCTCTCGCGCGCGGTTGGGAAACGCATCTCACCATTGTGACCGAGGCGCTGGTACCGACACCTGCCTTATTCCCGTTAATCGACAAACTGGCGGCAAAAGCCAATACCCAACTGGCAATCATCACCGAAGTGCTGGCGGGGGCGTGGGAACGGCTGGAGCAGGGGCGGGCGGATATCGTTATCGCGCCGGATATGCATTTTCGTTCCTCGTCGGAGATCAACTCGCGCAAGCTCTATACCTTAATGAACGTCTACGTTGCCGCGCCTGATCACCCGATTCATCAGGAGCCGGAACCGTTATCTGAAGTGACGCGCGTGAAATATCGTGGAATTGCGGTGGCGGATACCGCTCGTGAGCGCCCGGTGTTGACCGTACAGCTGCTGGACAAACAGCCGCGCTTAACGGTGAGCACGATTGAAGATAAACGTCAGGCATTACTGGCGGGGCTTGGCGTGGCGACGATGCCGTATCCGATGGTCGAAAAAGATATTGCGGAAGGGCGGTTGCGTGTCGTCAGCCCAGAATCGACCAGCGAGATCGATATTATTATGGCCTGGCGTCGTGACAGTATGGGGGAAGCGAAATCCTGGTGTCTGCGGGAAATTCCCAAACTTTTTAGCGGAAAATAATATTTGTTATTGTTAATAAAAAGGGGCGAAATATCGCCCCAATTTTAATATTAATTTGAACCAAACTTCGGATCGTTTCCGTAACGATTGCTGCCAGAAGTACCTTCTAAACAGGCAAATACAAACAGAACTAACCAGCCAATGACCGGTACCAGATAGAGAAGCGCCCACGCACCTGAACGGTCAGTATCGTGCAGACGACGAACGCACAGAGCAATGACCGGAATGATTGTTGCTGCCAGGTAAATGAGAGAAAGGAATGGAAACTCTAAACCTAAAATCAATTGAATGACATTGATAATAGCGCCGACGATGGCGTTAATCAGAGTAAACATCCAGTACTCTTTACGACGTGCGCGACCAGAGAAACCAACATAATTTTTTAATACGGCTAAATACCACTGCATAAAAACATCCCTTTAATTAAAAGTTGCGAAAGTCTATTCCGGGGATGGAGTAAATGCTATTCGTATCTTTCTTTTTCGGATGTTATAAAGGTTTTGATATTTAAGATAAATATATGGTTATTTTTTATAGGTAATTTATATAACGACATTGAAATATTTTAAATAAACATTAGTAAATTATTCATTCATCAACATGATGATAAAAGCCGGATGAGTCAGACATCCGGCGAGCAGATTTGTTTTAAGGTTCCAGTTTTGGATCTGGTCCAAAGCGGTTTTCGCCTGGCGTACCCGCCTGGCAGTTAAAGACGATGATAATAAGCCAGCCGATAAACGGGATTAAGAATAGCAGTGCCCACCACGCCGAGCGGTCGGTGTCGTGCAGGCGGCGGAACTGAACCGCCCACCACGGTAAAAACACCAGAATACCGTAGATTGTCGTCAGGATGCCTTCGCCACCAGCGCGTTGCCAGCCTAACATTTTATCCAGCAGCCCCAGCACGAACGTAAAGATGATGTTGACCAGAATAAACATCCAGTACTCTTTGCGCCGCGCACGACCCCGGAAACCGACATAATTTTTTAGTACTTTCAGATACCAGTCCATTTTTGCCTCAATTTTGCTCAATCACTTGTTTTTAAAGCAGCAAATTAAGAATAGACGTGAATGAAATGGCAGTAAATATTCGTTCAATGAATTAATAAGGTGCTTTGAAGGCGCGCTAAAACTGATGACAAGTGCAAAATTGCCAGATGCACTACGCTTATCTGGCTTACGCTGTCCTTGCAACATATTGAATATAAAAAGTTTTGTGGGTTGAATAAGGCGTTCACGCCGCATCCGACATGCACAACATGCACTTAGCTAATAATCAGAGGCACCCCGTAAGGTGCCTTTTTTTAACCGAAGCGAACATCTCGTCCATGCGGTTCATCGAGATCCTGCCACGGACCAATTGAAATAATCCCCGTAGGGTTGATGGTCTTATGACTGCGGAAGTAATGATTACGGATGTGATCGAAATTGACGGTTTCGGCAATCCCCGGCATCTGGTAGATATCGCGCAGAAAACCATACAGGTTCAGATAATCGCTGATGCGGTGCTTATCACACTTGAAGTGGGTGACATACACCGGATCAAAACGCACCAGCGTGGTCCACAGGCGAATATCGGCTTCGGTTAGCTGGTTGCCGGTCAGGTAACGATGCTGGCCTAAAATCTGTTCCAGTCGCGCCAGCGATTCAAACACTTTCACTACCGCCTCGTCGTAGGCTTGCTGGCTGGTGGCAAAACCGGCTTTATACACGCCGTTGTTAACGGTGTCATAAATCCAGCCGTTAAGTTCGTCAATTTTCGGTTGCAGGGCTGGTGGGTAGTAATCTCCAGCTTTCGCACCCAGCGCATCAAACGCGGTATTGAACATGCGGATGATTTCCGCTGATTCGTTGCTGACGATGGTGTGGTTCTTTTTGTCCCACAGCACGGGAACAGTAACTCGTCCGCTGTAGTGTGGATCGGCGTGGAGATAAAGCTGATACAGAAATTCATGTTGATAGAGCGTATCTCCGGTTGCTCCCGGAAAACTGTCATCAAAGGTCCAGCCGTTTTCCAGCATCAGCGGGTTCACTACGGAAACGGAAATAAACGGTTCCAGTCCTTTGAGTTTACGCATGATCAGCGTGCGGTGCGCCCACGGGCAGGCGAGTGAAACATAGAGATGATAACGATCTTTCTCTGCGGTAAAACCGCCTATGCCAGTGGGGCCAGGAGTGCCATCGGCAGTGAGCCAGTTACGAAATGCGGAAGCTGAACGTTGAAATTTACCGCCGGTGGATTTGGTATCGTACCAGGTGTCATGCCAGACGCCGTCAATCAGTTGACCCATTTTTCTCTCCTCCAATAGCAAAAACGAGGAGCTTCCTCCTCGTTTTTTATCGTTAAGTATAGCTCGTGCTTACCACTTTTTATTCAGCAGGCGGTCGATGCTATACGCGCCCGGACCGGTAATTGCCAGCAGCAGGAATCCGCCAGAAATTGTCAGGTTTTTCATGAACATCAGTGAGTTGACGCCTTCAGCAAAGTTGCTGTGAAATAAAAATGCCGTCAGCAGCGTAAAGCCCGCAGTAAACAGGGCTGTGGTGCGAGTCAGGAAACCGAACAGGATTGCCAGACCACCACCAAACTCAAGCAGAATCACCAGCGGCAGCATAAAACCCGGGACGCCCATCGCTTCCATATATTGTTGGGTACCCGCGTAACCAGTAATTTTTCCCCAGCCTGCGGTAATAAACAGAATCGGCATTAAAATGCGCGCTACCAGTACACCAACATCTTCTAATTTTTTCATCATACTCTCCACTGCGCCACTCAGGCTGCTGATTGTTTTTTTGTGCAAGGGCGCGGTATTAGCGTCGTTGCTGTCGATGGAGAGAATCATAAACGTGGTGAATGATGATTGTTAGCAAGGAAAACTGTCAAAAATCTTCAAAAAATTTGATGGATAAGGCCGGAATGGCTCCGGCCAGAGGGAAGTTAACCGCGAAGTTGTTGCTGCTTGAGGGTCGTTTTCACCAGACGCCAGGCGCTCCATACGCCAAAACCGCGTCTGGCCCAGCGGACCAGCATATTAGGATGGCGAATCGTCCAGATCGCCATCACGCTACTGCCTACCAGCGCCCAGGAGCGCAGACTTAGCAGCATATTCCAGCGACGATCGTAAGCGCCTGTTGCCTCCAGCCATTCACGACGACTGGCGGAAAGATCCAGCCGTTGTTGCTGGATCTGGCTCAGCAGTTGCGCCTTACGTCGTTCACGTTCGACTTTACTGCTCACGGGACTCCTCCTCGAGCAGCTGCCGATCGTTTGCCAGCTCATGGCGTGTATGGCGCAGCAGGGTGGATTTACGCGATTTACGTAACGTCCAGATACCGCCAATCAGTGCCAGTAGCAGCAACACCACGGTGGTGGCAATCATCGCATTCAGGCGATATTGCGGATCAACCGCCCAAATAATCAGCACCATCAGGCTCATAAGACCAAATGCAGCGAAAAGCATCGTCAGGCCCAGCATCAGTAAAAGTTGAAAGAGATTCGCTTTTTCCTCTTCCAGCTCCACCACCGCCAGCCGCAGACGTGTTTCCACCATTTCAACCATGATGGAAACAATTCGCTGCCCGATGCCCAGAACGCTTTTACCGGGCCCTTGCGCGTGATGAGTGTCCGCCATAATTAACGACGCGACAGCAGAACGCCGAGCACTACACCGATTGCAGCGCCAATGCCCACGCCCGTCCATGGATTTTCACGCACATACTCATCGGCACGCGCCGCCGCGACACGGGTTTGTTTGGCGATGGCATCACCGGTTTCACCCAGGCGATAACGGCTCTGTTTCAGTGCCTGCTCCGCTTTGCTACGAATCTTACTCAACTCTTCTTTTGACTTCTCGCCAGATGAGCTAAGCACCTCTTCCAGCGTATCGGAAAGGGATTTCAACTCAGCACGCAGATGTTCCGTAGTGTGTTCTTTCGACATAGTTTTCTCCAGGTGAGTAAGTAGTGACTATTGTGAGTTAGTAGTCGCGCGCTTCCAGCTTTTTCAGCTCTTCCTGCGCTTCTGCCAGTTTCCGTTCGCGTTTGGCAATCTTATCGGCATCGCCTTTTTGCTTCGCCTCGGCTAAATCTTGCTGGCGTTCCGCCACCTCATCTTTCTGCTTTGCGATTTTCTTCTGATGATCGGCACGCAGCTGGCTATCTGAACAGTTGGCCCGGACTTCACTCAGGGCTTTATTCAGACCGTCAATACGATTCTGGTTTTGGTGTTTTTCGGCATAGCTGATCTCCTTAAGGATATTTTGCTCCTTTTCCTGACACAGGGTAGTGGCATAACTACCGGCACTAAGAGCAAAGAGAGAAACAGCTAAAGCGATGCGGTATTTCATTCTTGAACCTTCCATTGTGATTCGGACCTATTACAAAGGAACGATTGTCCAGACAACGAAGCGGTAGTGTTAACCACCGCCTCATTAATCATAGACAGTTACGGTGAAATCACCAAAGTCAGTGATATGTTTCGGATAACAGGAAGTTATCCGAAGCGATGAGAGTTATCCCGCAACCGGGTCAGCCACTGCATAGCCTGACTATTATTGTCCTGCTGCGCGATGATGTAGCCATGGGGCAATGTTCTGTCGAGGACCGCTTTTGCGGCGGCACTCTGGTCGCTGGAGTCAAAGGTAATTAACAGAGTGTCATTTTTGGGGGTGATACTTTTGAAAGGAATGCCGTGAGCGTCAAGGTGATGCCAGATTGAAAAACCGTCTGGCATCGTTGTCCCTTGATGAACGGCACGAATCGCCAGCGTAGACTCTTGCTGGCGAACCGCGGACCAGGCCAGCAACAGTGTGCCGACCAGAAGTAAAACAGCGCCGGACCAGGCTAGCTGGCGAAGCGACATGCGAGGTATTTGCATCCCTTACCCCCGATTTCCATATTTCTTTTTCCATAACACGACCAGAGAACCTGCCAGGCCAAACACCAGCAGCACCACCGGGAGCAGCATCAGGCATGACATCAGCTGGTCCTCGTACTTTAAAAATACCGGCGTTTTGCCGAGCATGTAACCCAGAGTTGTCAGGATCAATACCCACAGCAGACCGCTCATCCAGTTGAAGAACTGAAAGCGCGCGTTGTTCAGCCCTGATAATCCGGCAATCGTCGGCAGCAGTGTTCTGACAAATGCAATAAAGCGACCAATTAACAGCGCCGATAAACCGTGTTTATGAAAAAGATGGTGTGCGCGTTGATGATAATGCGCGGGTAAATGAGATAGCCAGTTTTGTACGGTGCGGGTATTGCCCAGCCATCGCCCCTGAATATAGCTGACCCAGCAACCGAGGCTGGCGGCAACGGTCAGCAGCAGAATCGTTTGCGGATAGCCCATCGCGCCTTTCGCAATCAATACGCCGACCAACACCAGTAAACTGTCGCCCGGTAAAAAGGCCGCCGGAAGCAAGCCGTTTTCAAGGAACAAAATTACAAACAAGACAAAATACAACATGCCAATCATCGACGGATTGGCCAGGGTTTCAAAATCCTGCGCCCACAGGGCTTGCAGCAATTGGGTCAAAAGTTCCATTCATTATTCCTGGTGAATCGGTTAACGCCACGCTGGTTTTAAAAGATGCACTACCGCAATGTTATTGCTGTTTTGGTATGTTTTGCGGGTTTGATACATCAACACAGCCTGAACTATTCCCTGTTAAATCGTGAGATAAGAAAGCATTCAAAAGCATAAATTCAAATTGAATCTAATTGTAACAAAGGTCAACGTTGTTCGTTATCAAAATTACATGTCCGTGGAGTCTGATTTTGCTGATTGCAGGGGAGGGTGGCGAGAGGATTTACACAGGCTGACACTTTATACTTTTCGCTTACCGACGAAGCAAACAGGCGCATTGCAGCGCCTGTCGGATGGAAATTTCATTTGCTGCCGCTGGTGGCCGTATCGAGATGCACTACCGGGTTTTCTGCGAACAGATAGCGGTCGGCATTGAACTCGAAATCGTCGCTGGTTTCGTTAAATAACATGATTTTGGTGTTTTCCAGATGCTGCCACATTGCCAGCTTAGCAGCATGAGGATCTTTGCGAATTAACGCCTTGAGGATCTGATCGTGGTCATCGCACCAGTTATCGACAGTACGGGCATCAATGTGTTCGTGCAGTTTTTTCCAGTACGGGTTATGGCTACGTTGGGTCCACATTTTTTCAACGATAGCCGCCAGGGCGGAGTTCTGCGTCGCCAGGGCTACCTGAATGTGGAACTGCAAATCCCACTCGGAATCACGGAAGCATTGTTCGCCGCGCGCCTGCTCCTGGATGGCCATCAGTTTCATGATGTCCTGTTTCGTTACCTGAGTTGCCGCGAACTCGGCAATATTACTTTCGATGAGCTGGCGAGCCTGGAGCAACTCAAACGGACCGTAATTGGCGAATTCCATATTATTGTCCGCCACCTGCTGATGACGCGGCTGGTTGGAAACCACGTGAATACCTGAACCTTTACGCACCTCCACATAGCCTTCAACTTCCAGCATGATGATGGCTTCACGAACTACCGTACGGCTGACGTTCTTTTCATCGGCAATAAAGCGCTCAGCAGGCAGTTTATCACCCACCAGATAGACGCCCTGTTCGATGCGCTCTTTCAGATCAGCGGCAAGTTGTTGATACAAACGGCGTGGTTCAGTGATTTCCATATGCGCTCCAGGCATGATACGGCAGACTATATTTGTTATACCACTTTTGCGAGTTTAGCTCTACTCACAGTGATGAAAAAGCCGCCTGAGAAGGCGGCTTTGAAGGGAAACTAAAACTTACACGAAGCCTTAATGTTGCGGTGCAGGATCGTTATGTGTTTCCTGCGCCACCTCAATCGCCGGTTTGTTCTGCAACACCGTCCAGATAACCAGCGCACCCAGCAGGTCAAATACTGCCAGAACTGCGAACAGCGGGCTGAAGCCGATGGTGTCAGCCAGTGCACCGACAACCAGCGCAAACAGCGTACTTGCCAGCCATGCGGACATCCCGGTTAAACCGTTCGCCGTTGCCACTTCGTTACGACCAAACACGTCGGAAGAGAGCGTAATCAGCGCGCCAGACAGTGCCTGGTGGGCAAAACCACCGATACACAGCAGCATAATTGCGACATACGGGTTGGTGAACAGACCGATCATACCCGGGCCAATCATCAGCACTGCACCCAGCGTTACGACCATCTTACGAGAAACGATCAGGTTCACACCAAACCAACGCTGGAACAGCGGCGGCAGGTAACCACCGAGGATACAACCGAGGTCAGCAAACAGCATCGGCATCCAGGCGAACATCGCAATCTCTTTCAGGTTAAAGCCGTAAACTTTAAACATGAACAGCGGGATCCACGCGTTAAAAGTACCCCAGGCCGGTTCTGCCAGGAAACGCGGCAGCGCGATACCCCAGAACTGACGGTTACGCAGGATCTGACCAACGGACATTTTCTTCGCCGTGCTCACCTGGTGCTGGGCTTCCTGACCATTAATAATGTAGTCGCGTTCTTCATCGGTCAGATGCTTCTGGTCGCGCGGATGTTTATAGAAAATCAGCCATGCCATTGCCCAGATAAAGCTCAATGCACCGGAGATGATAAATGCCATCTGCCAGCTGTGCATCACGATTGCCCATACCACCAGCGGCGGTGCAATCATCGCACCAATCGAAGAACCTACGTTAAAGTAACCTACCGCGATGGAACGCTCTTTCGCCGGGAACCATTCGGAGCTGGCTTTCAGACCCGCCGGGATCATCGCTGCTTCCGCGGCACCGACCGCACCACGAGCAACAGCCAGTCCGCCCCAGCTACCTGCCAGCGCGGTTGCACCACAGAACACGGCCCACAGCACAGCAAACATTGCATAACCGATTTTCGTACCCAGCACATCCAGTACATAACCTGCTACCGGTTGCATGACCGTATAAGCAGCAGAATAGGCTGCGATGATATAGGAATACTGTTGGGTGGAGATGTTTAACTCTTCCATCAGAGTTGGCGCAGCTGCCGCCACAGTGTTACGCGTCAGGTAACCAAGCACGGTGCCGAGCGTCACCAGTGCGATCATATACCAACGTAACCCTTTAATTTTACGCATGTAAAACCTCATCGTTTTGTTATATCCGCAGGAAGCGCGGCCATCATCCCGCCAGAGGCTGAAGATGTTAGTTACGACCGGGTAACCGAAAAAAAACCGGCACGCCCCGAACGTTGCCATGAAAGTTTCGTGCTAATTCGGCTTCCGTACCGGTTAACCCGATTCATCTAACAAATGAATGAATCGGCAATTTGCATTCCGTCGACTTATGATTTGCGACGGCAGAAAGATAACTTGTCATACAACTTTAAAAGGTGAGAGCCATCACAAATGTGGGAATATTTGTAGGGACATTACCTGACGACAGCGAGGCCAGTACTGGCGCGGCCTGCAGCGAGATTTACCACTTTGAGAGTAATTTTTTTAACTACGTTTATTGATCTATCTCACGAAAATATCTTCGGACTCTGGAAATTGGTGTGATAACTTTGTCAGCATCGCACCATAAGCAAGCTAGCTCACTCGTTGAGAGGAAGACGAAAATGACTCCGTTTATGACTGAAGATTTCCTGTTAGATACTGAATTTGCCCGCCGTCTGTATCACGACTACGCAAAAGACCAGCCGATTTTCGATTATCATTGCCATTTGCCGCCGCAGCAGATTGCGGAAGACTATCGTTTTAAAAACCTGTATGACATCTGGTTGAAGGGCGATCACTACAAATGGCGCGCTATGCGTACCAACGGTGTGGCCGAGCGTCTGTGCACCGGTGATGCGTCTGACCGTGAAAAATTTGACGCCTGGGCGGCGACTGTTCCGCACACTATCGGCAACCCGTTATACCACTGGACGCACCTCGAACTGCGTCGTCCGTTTGGTATCACTGGCAAATTGCTTTCTCCGTCAACTGCCGATGAAATCTGGAACGAATGTAATGAACTGCTGGCGCAGGATAACTTCTCCGCGCGCGGCATCATGCAGCAGATGAACGTGAAAATGGTCGGCACCACCGATGACCCGATCGATTCTCTGGAGCATCACGCAGAGATCGCCAAAGACGGCTCTTTCACCATCAAAGTGCTGCCGAGCTGGCGTCCGGACAAAGCCTTTAACATCGAACAGGCGACCTTTAACGACTACATGGCGAAGCTGGGTGAAGTCTCTGATACCGACATCCGCCGCTTTGCTGATCTGCAAACTGCCCTGACCAAACGTCTGGATCACTTCGCCGCTCACGGCTGTAAAGTGTCTGACCACGCGCTGGATGTGGTGATGTTTGCTGAAGCGAACGAAGCGGAACTGGACAGCATTCTGGCGCGTCGTCTGGCTGGCGAAACCCTGAGCGAGCACGAAGTGGCACAGTTCAAAACTGCGGTGCTGGTGTTCCTTGGTGCCGAATATGCGCGTCGCGGCTGGGTACAGCAGTACCACATTGGCGCGCTGCGTAATAACAACCTGCGTCAGTTCAAACTGCTGGGGCCGGATGTAGGTTTTGATTCCATCAACGACCGTCCGATGGCGGAAGAGCTGTCTAAGTTGCTGAGCAAGCAGAACGAAGAAAACCTGCTGCCGAAAACCATTCTCTACTGCCTGAACCCGCGCGATAACGAAGTGCTGGGCACCATGATCGGTAACTTCCAGGGCGAAGGTATGCCGGGCAAAATGCAGTTCGGTTCCGGCTGGTGGTTTAACGATCAGAAAGACGGTATGGAACGTCAGATGACCCAACTGGCGCAGCTCGGTCTGCTGAGCCGCTTTGTCGGTATGCTGACTGACAGCCGTAGCTTCTTGTCATACACCCGTCACGAATACTTCCGCCGCATTCTGTGCCAGATGATCGGTCGCTGGGTGGAAGCGGGCGAAGCACCGGCGGACATCAACCTGCTGGGCGAGATGGTGAAAAATATTTGCTTTAACAATGCGCGTGACTACTTCGCCATTGAACTGAACTAAGGTCTGGGGTTGATATGCAATACATCAAGATCCATGCGCTGGATAACGTCGCGGTCGCTTTAGCAGATTTGGCGGAAGGCACAGAAGTCAGTGTCGATAACCAGACTGTTACGCTGCGCCAGGCTGTTGCTCGTGGACATAAATTTGCGTTAACGGATATCGCAAAAGGGGCCAACGTCATCAAATATGGCCTGCCGATTGGTTATGCATTGGCGGATATTGCGGCGGGGGAACACGTTCACGCCCACAATACGCGCACGAATCTGAGCGATCTGGATCAGTATCGCTATCAACCTGATTTTCAGGATCTGCCTGCGCAAGCGGCAGATCGTGAAGTGCAGATCTATCGTCGCGCTAACGGCGATGTCGGGGTGCGCAATGAGCTGTGGATCCTGCCAACCGTGGGCTGTGTTAACGGCATCGCGCGGCAGATCCAGAACCGTTTCCTGAAAGAGACCAACAACGCCGAAGGTACTGACGGCGTGTTCCTCTTCAGCCACACCTACGGCTGCTCACAGCTGGGCGACGATCACATCAATACGCGGACTATGTTGCAAAACATGGTGCGCCACCCGAACGCGGGCGCAGTGCTGGTGATTGGTCTGGGCTGCGAAAACAACCAGGTTGCCGCATTCCGTGAAACGCTGGGCGATATCGATCCTGAACGCGTTCATTTCATGATCTGCCAACAGCAGGATGATGAGATCGAAGCCGGGATCGAGCATCTGCATCAGCTGTATAACGTGATGCGCAACGACAAGCGCGAGCCAGGCAAACTTAGCGAACTGAAGTTTGGTCTGGAGTGCGGTGGTTCTGACGGTCTTTCTGGTATTACTGCTAACCCGATGCTGGGGCGTTTCTCTGACTACGTGATTGCTAACGGCGGTACTACCGTACTGACCGAAGTGCCGGAGATGTTCGGCGCAGAGCAGTTGCTGATGGACCATTGCCGTGACGAAGCAACGTTTGAAAAACTGGTCACCATGGTCAATGACTTCAAACAGTACTTTATTGCCCATGACCAGCCGATCTACGAAAACCCATCGCCGGGGAACAAAGCGGGGGGTATCACCACGCTGGAAGATAAATCCCTTGGCTGTACCCAGAAAGCCGGTTCCAGTGTCGTGGTTGACGTGCTGCGTTACGGCGAGCGTCTGAAAACGCCGGGGCTGAACTTGTTAAGTGCGCCAGGTAACGATGCCGTAGCGACCAGCGCTCTGGCGGGTGCGGGCTGCCATATGGTGCTGTTCAGTACTGGTCGCGGCACGCCATACGGCGGCTTTGTACCGACGGTGAAAATCGCCACCAACAGCGAACTGGCGGCGAAGAAAAAACACTGGATCGACTTTGACGCGGGTCAGCTGATCCACGGTAAAGCGATGCCGCAGTTGCTGGAAGAATTCATCG
Source organism: Escherichia sp. WS3227_2 (assembly GCF_046486495.1). NCBI lineage: Bacteria > Pseudomonadati > Pseudomonadota > Gammaproteobacteria > Enterobacterales > Enterobacteriaceae > Escherichia > Escherichia sp. WS3227_2. Next base: position 542,203 of record NZ_JBJQLG010000001.1, on the reverse strand, counting down.
ATACCATCGTTGAGTTTGCCAACGGTAAGCAAACCTGTAACGAGCGTAACGACTTCCGCGAACTGGCGATCTTCAAAAGCGGCGTAACGCTATAAAGTCGAAATGAGTTGTTAATAAAAAACGGCGTTTCATAATGTGAAGCGCCGTTTGCTTTTCCAGACCTGCTAAGGATTTATCATGACCGCGTATTGGCTGGCCCAGGGCGTGGGTGTCATCGCCTTTCTGATTGGTATCACAACATTTTTCAACCGTGACGAACGCCGCTTTAAAAAGCAGCTTTCGGTCTATAGCGCCGTTATTGGCGTACATTTTTTTCTTCTGGGCACCTATCCCGCCGGTGCCAGTGCCATCCTTAATGCCATTCGTACATTGATTACCTTACGCACGCGCAGCTTATGGGTAATGGCGATTTTTATTGTGCTGACTGGCGGAATTGGCCTCGCGAAGTTCCATCATCCTGTCGAACTACTGCCGGTAATCGGCACGATTGTCAGTACCTGGGCGTTGTTCCGCTGTAAAGGGCTGACCATGCGCTGCGTAATGTGGTTTTCAACGTGTTGCTGGGTGATTCACAACTTCTGGGCGGGGTCGATAGGCGGCACGATGATTGAGGGGAGTTTTCTGCTGATGAATGGTCTGAATATCATTCGTTTCTGGCGGATGCAGAAAAGGGGAATTGATCCTTTTAAAGTAGAGAAAACCCCTTCCGCCGTAGACGAAAGGGGTTAAACAATTAATTACGCAGGGCGCTATTTGCCAGACGATCGTCTTCTGCCTGGCAAGCTGCCGCAGTGAACAGCACGTCAGTTGAAGAGTTCAGCGCGGTTTCGCAAGAGTCCTGCAATACGCCGATGATAAAGCCAACGGCAACCACCTGCATGGCGATATCGTTCGAAATACCGAACATATTACAGGCCAGTGGGATCAGCAGCAGAGACCCCCCCGCCACGCCGGATGCGCCACAGGCACACAGAGAAGCCACTACGCTCAACAGCAGCGCTGTGGGCAGATCGACCGGAATACCCAGCGTATTAACCGCAGCCAGCGTCAACACGGTAATGGTGATTGCTGCGCCCGCCATATTGATGGTGGCTCCCAGCGGAATAGAAACGGAATAGGTATCGCGATCCAGATTCAGCTTTTCACACAGCGCCATATTCACCGGAATGTTCGCTGCAGAGCTGCGGGTGAAGAAGGCATACACACCGCTTTCACGCAGGCACAGCAGCACCAGCGGGAACGGGTTACGACGAATTTTCCACCACACCAGCAATGGGTTAACCACCAGCGCCACCAGTAACATACAGCCAACCAGCACGACCAGCAGTTGCGCGTAGCCCCACAGTGTGGAGAAACCGGTGGTTGCCAGGGTAGAAGAAACCAGACCAAAAATACCGATCGGTGCGAAGCGAATGACCAGTTTCACCATAAAGGTGACGGCATTCGACATATCGTTGACCAGGTTTTTGGTGGTCTCGTTACCGTGACGCAGTGCGAAACCGAGGCCAATTGCCCACACCAGAATCCCGATGTAGTTACCTTTCAGCAGCGCGTCGATGGGGTTGGAAACCATGCTCATTACCAGCCCGCGCATCACTTCGACAATGCCAGACGGCGGCGAAATATCACCCGCGCTACTGGACAAGTGCAGGGTAGAAGGGAAGGCAAAGCTGAAGACTACTGCGGCCAGAGCAGCAGAGAAGGTGCCCAGCAGATAGAGGAACAAAATAGGGCGGATATTGGTTTTCTGCCCGTGCTGGTGGTTAGCAATAGATGCCATTACCAGCATCAACACCAGGATGGGGGCAACGGCTTTCAGTGCGCCGACGAACAAAGTACCTAACAGACCAACAGCTTCCGCCGCGGGTTTTGAGATCCATGCCAGAAGAATCCCCAGAACAAGGCCGACCAGGATTTGTTTTACCAGGCTGCCATGAGCCAGACGCCGGAATAGCCCCGGTGAACGTTGCGTAGTCATTTTTCGATCCTTTCATTGTGTTGTCGCACATCCCTGGTGCGTTCTGTCGACGCATCTTTCAGGATGTAACAAAGTGTTTGCAAGGTCGAGTATAAGGAAAGTTACAGCTTCGGGAAGCGAAAAATGCTGGATTTTAAAGAGAGGTCATATTTTGCAACTTAATGGTTACATTTATTTGACATAAACAGAGGGAAGGACTGGCTACTAAGGCTGATTAGATAACATATGGGCAAAACTATTTGGAATATGAGAACGGTTGCGCTCCTTTAATGTGCTATGCCATATAAAGTCACTGCCGCAGGGAGCGCGCAGGGGGCGGCCAATCGCCGCCGCCCCCTGCACCCCCAGGCTCTGGCGAACAAAATCGCCGCTGCGCGGTTCCCTCAGCTTATCCCTTGCGGCTACCGGGTCGGGCGCAAGGGAACGTCCCTGTAAGATGCGCCCTCGCCGCGCATCCATGCGCGTCGCCCCGGCCTCCAGGGAACGCTTCGGCGATTTTGACGCCACCAACACCCGTGCGGTCTTTTTGTAAAGAGCTATAAGCCGATTACATAATTAATAGCTCACCTTTGTCTGGAATGAGTTATCGCTAGTAATGGCTTAATATACAGCGAATCATTCTCCCCGCTGCTTATCATGCCGATAATTCACCCAGGCGTTGATAATAAACGTCATCACCAGAATGCCAAAAACCACGCCCAGCGAGACGGCGATTGGAATATGGTAGAAGTCGACAATCAGCATCTTGATACCGATAAACACCAGAATCACCGCCAGGCCATATTTGAGCATCGAGAAACGTTCTGCTACGCCCGCCAGCAGGAAATACATCGCACGCAGGCCGAGGATCGCAAACAGGTTTGAGGTCAGCACAATGAACGGGTCAGTGGTCACGGCGAAGATAGCCGGAATGCTATCCACGGCGAAAATCACGTCGCTCAATTCCACCAGAATCAGCACCAGCATCAGCGGCGTGGCATACAGCAAGCCATTCTTACGCACAAAGAAATGCTCGTTGTCGATGGTGTCGGTCATGCGCAAATGACCGCGCAGCCAGCGCACCAGCGGCTTGTCGCCAATGCCTGATTCATCTTCATGGGCCAGCGCCATCTTCACGCCGGTAAACAGCAGGAAGGCACCGAAGATATACAGGATCCAGTCGAACTGCGAAATCAGCCAGCTGCCAGTGAAGATCATGATGGTACGCAGAACAATCGCCCCGAGTACGCCATACACCAGCACGCGCCGTTGTAACGCCGCCGGAACAGAGAAATAGCTGAACAACATCAGCCAGACAAAGACGTTATCGACCGCCAGCGATTTCTCAATCAGATAACCCGTGAGAAAGGCCAGTGCCTGTGGATCGGCAACGGCGCGACCTTCGGTTTGCACCAGATACCACCAGAAAGCGGCGTTAAACAGTAACGACAGCGTCACCCAGACCAGCGACCAGGCCGCAGCCTGTTTCATGGTCATAGCATGTGCCCCACGACGCCCCTGCAACAACAGGTCGATAGCCAGCATAATGGCGACAACAACAGCGAATCCGCCCCATAGCAACGGCGTGCCGACAGTATTCATAGAAGTTCCTTACACATAAAAAAACGGCCAACGTCGGAAGACGTCAGCCGCTGCTTTTTATGCATAGACCTCGCCTTCCGGCAAGGTCTCACTTACAACAAAAAAGGAATACGTCTGCGTATTCCTTTCGGGTTGCCCGGTGACCGGATGTGGTTTTGCACACATCGTAATGACGATCGACCGGCAATGAAGTTACTCCCCTTTGCAGGTAACAAAGTATGACAGACCATTCAGTCAGTCAATGGTCTGTTACATGCCTTTTACACTGCTTTACGGTAACCATTATTGTTTTACGCTATCTGCCGGAAAAATCACCCCAGTCTGGCGGCGGATCTCAGTCAGCAGTTTGGCGGTGATGCGACTGACCGCCAGCCCTGGATGATCCACCAGATGTTCATCCACCATTTCAGCAAACAGCTCTGCTTCGTAGAGCATGGTATTAATATGCTGCGGTTGGGTGAGATCCTGCATCTGGCTGCCACGCGGAACAAAGCAAACTTTCTGGCATTCAGACAGTTTTTCAATCACCAGCGATCCTGCTTCGCCCTGAATCTCGCTTGCCAGGACAGAATCGCTCACTTTTGAGTGCTGCAACGTAACGCTGAAATCACCGTAATCCATCACCACCACGCCGTGGGCATCCACACCGCTTGCCAGCAAACTGGCGGTTGCCTGCACGCTTTTCGGTTCACCGAATAATGCCACCGCCGACGCCAGGCAGTAAAAGCCGATATCCATAATTGAACCGTTAGAGAATGCCGGATTAAAGGTGTTGGGATTCTCACCATCCAGGTAACGTTGATAGCGTGAGGAATACTGGCAATAGTTGAAAAAGACTTTACGCAGTTTGCCGACTTTCGGCAGTGCCTGGCGTAACAGATGAAAGTTCGGCAGGCTGGCGGTTTTAAATGCCTCAAACAGCACCACCTGATTTTCCCGCGCACAGGCAATGGCGGCATCCACTTCCGCCAGATTCGATGCCAGCGGCTTCTCGCAAATCACATGAATTTTGTGGCTAAGGAAAAGTTGTGTCTGGGAAAAGTGCAGGGCATTCGGGCTGGCAATATACACCGCGTCAATGGCATCGCTTTCTGCCATCGCTTCCAGCGACGTAAACAGATGCTCGACAGAAAAATCATTGGCAAAGTGCTGGGCCTGTTCAAGGCTGCGGGAATATACGGCGGTTAACTTGTATTTACCGCTCTCATGGGCGGCCTCGACGAACTGGCGAGTGATCCAGTTCGTACCAATCACAGCGAAACGTATCATAACGCGTGGATACTCCATAAAGGGATTCTGCCGTCAATGTAGCACGCCTTTTTCATCTTCGACGTGCGCAGATACGCATTATTTCTGCGCCGGACAGCCATGCTCACTAAACGGCCCAATCATGACCGATGGCCCGAGATATTTCGGCTGGCGATGGAGGATTTTGGCGTCAATCACCGCGCTGACTCTGGCGAGTTTCTCCCGTAACTGAGTATAAAAACCGTGCTTCATATTGAGGTCTGGCGCGTTAAAGCCGATAGCGTCGATGCCGTACTGTTTTGCCAGCCAGATGGCGCGTTGGTTATGAAATTCTTGCGAAATAATGGTGATATGGTTTTCACCAAACACCTTTTTGGCACGCACCACGGAATCAAGCGTTGAGAATCCGGCATAGTCGCAGAAGATCACTTTCGCCGGTACGCCTTTAGCGATCAAAGCCTGCTGCATACCTGAGGCTTCATCGTAATTTTTACGTCCGTTATCGCCACTTACCAGTAGCCATTTCACTTTTCCGGCGTGGTACAACGCTGCTGCGGTATCAATACGTCGGGTAAAGTAGCGATTACCCGGCCTCGCCCCCAGCAATAAACCCACGTTACGCGCCGGAACTGCATTGACATCGCTCCAGGTCAGCTGCTTGCTGGCGTTGACCATAACGCGATCGGCAATAAAAATGGTCGCTCCTGCTATAAGCAACAATAAACAGCCAAGCTTTAGAGTCCGGCGAGAAAAACAAATACGGAGAAGAAGGCGGGCAAAGGCGCGCAGCATGGTCGTTATCCTTAACGAAAGGGGGGAGGTCGATTTTAGGCGCTAAAGGAAGAAAAGATAACGCCTGACATCATTTTCAGATTTTGTCCTGCCCAAGCGACAACTGGGTTAGCCACAGTCGGGTGTCGAACTCAAGCTGGTGGTACTGGGGTTCCATATGACAGCACAACTGGTAAAACGCTTTGTTATGCTCTTTCTCCTTCAGGTGCGCCAGCTCGTGCACCACGATCATGCGCAAAAACGGTTCCGGCGCGTTGCGAAACACGGTAGCGACGCGGATCTCCGCCTTTGCTTTCAGCTTACCGCCCTGCACACGCGAAACGGCAGTATGTAATCCGAGCGCGTTTTTCAGCACGTGGATCTTATTGTCATACATCACTTTATTGATCGGCGGGGCATTGCGCAGAAACTGATTTTTCAGATCCTGGGTATATTGCCAGAGGGCTTTATCGGTGGCGTAGTCGTGTGTTCCCGGATAACGTTTTGCCAGCACATCGCCCAGACGCTGTTCGTTAATCAGCGTTCGCACCTGGGAAAGTAGCTGGTCGGGATAACCCTGAAGATAAGTAAGATTGCTCATAACCGCCCACGAAAAAGAGAAAAAGGGTATACTCACGCACCCTTTTCAGGGGCAACGTCGAAATTTTATCATTCAGGAGGGCCGATGAGCCACTTAGACAACGGTTTCCGTTCACTGACACTACAACGTTTTCCGGCGACGGATGACGTTAACCCACTACAGGCGTGGGAAGCGGCGGATGAATATTTGCTGCAACAGTTGGACGACACAGAAATCCGCGGCCCGGTGTTGATCCTGAATGATGCCTTTGGTGCGTTAAGTTGTGCGCTGGCGGAACATAAGCCATACAGCATTGGCGACTCATACATCAGCGAACTGGCGACGCGCGAGAATTTACGCCTCAACGGGATTGATGAGTCGAGCGTGAAGTTTCTCGACAGCACCGCCGACTACCCGCAACAGCCGGGCGTGGTACTGATCAAAGTACCGAAAACACTGGCGTTGCTGGAACAACAACTGCGTGCGCTGCGCAAAGTGGTCACGCCGGATACACGTATTATTGCCGGTGCCAAAGCCCGTGACATCCACACTTCCACGCTGGAACTGTTCGAAAAAGTGCTCGGCCCGACCACCACCACGCTGGCATGGAAGAAGGCACGCTTAATTAACTGTACTTTCAACGAGCCGCCGCTGGCCGATGCGCCGCAGACCGTTAGCTGGAAACTGGAAGGTACTGACTGGACTATCCACAACCATGCGAATGTCTTCTCCCGCACCGGGCTGGATATTGGCGCGCGCTTCTTTATGCAGCATCTGCCAGAGAATCTCGAAGGTGAGATTGTCGATCTCGGTTGTGGTAATGGCGTTATTGGTCTGACGCTGCTTGATAAAAACCCGCAGGCGAAAGTGGTGTTTGTCGATGAATCGCCGATGGCGGTTGCTTCCAGCCGTTTGAACGTTGAAACCAACATGCCAGAGGCGTTGGATCGCTGCGAGTTTATGATCAACAACGCGCTCTCCGGCGTGGAGCCTTTCCGCTTTAATGCTGTGCTCTGCAACCCGCCGTTTCATCAGCAACATGCGCTGACCGATAACGTCGCCTGGGAGATGTTCCACCACGCCCGCCGCTGTCTGAAAATCAACGGCGAGCTATATATCGTTGCCAACCGTCACCTGGATTACTTCCATAAACTGAAGAAGATTTTCGGCAACTGCACCACCATCGCCACGAATAATAAATTTGTGGTGCTGAAAGCAGTGAAGCTGGGGCGTCGTCGGTAAGATTGGCAGCTACCTGCCAGATAAGGCGTAAACGCCTTATCTGGCATACGTTCAGCACGTTACCCCCAGGTCGGATAAGACGCGGCAAGCGTCGCATCCGGCGCTTCAAATAACGATTTAAATCTCCAGCGCCAGCCGTGTTCCCTGGGCAATTGCCCGTCGTGCGTCCAGCTCCATAGCTACATCGCAGCCGCCAATTAAATGCACAGTTTTCCCGCTATCAATCAGCGGTTGCGCCAGCGCGCGGTTTGGCTCTTGCCCTGCGCAGATCACCACATTGTCCACTGCTAATACCTGCGTTTCGCCGTTGATCACCACATGCAGCCCGTCATCGTCGATCTTCTGATAACTTACGCCTGGGATCATTTTCACGCCGCGCGAGAGCAGGGTGGTGCGATGGATCCAGCCGGTGGTTTTGCCTAACCCCTGTCCCGGTTTGCTGGCTTTGCGCTGGAGCATCACAATCTGCCGTGGGCTACGCGGGATCTGCATTCCCTGCGGGCTTAAGCCACCAGCCTGTTGCAGGCTGCTGTCGATCCCCCACTCATTACAGAACTCGGCAATGTTCTTGCTGGTGGACTCACCCGGCTGACTTAAAAACATCGCCGTATCAAAACCAATCCCGCCACAACCGATGATTGCTACCTTTTTGCCCACAAGCGCTTTGTCGCGCAGTACGTCGAGATAACTCAACACCTTCGGATGATCGATTCCGTCGATAGGTGGAATGCGCGGTACGATCCCGCTAGCGAGGATCGTTTCATCGAACGACTGTAACTGATCCGCCGTCACGGTGTGATTGAGTTTCAGCGTCACGCCCGTCACTTCGATCATCCGGCGGTAATAGCGCAGCGTTTCGTAAAACTCCTCTTTGCCAGGGATCTGTTTGGCGATATTAAACTGACCGCCGATCTCACTGTGAGCATCAAACAACGTTACCTGATGACCACGCGCCGCCGCGTTAATGGCAAACGCCAGCCCTGCCGGACCTGCGCCGACCACCGCCAGATTTTTTTTCTGCACGGCAGGAAGGATCGGCATTTTGGTTTCGTGGCAGGCGCGAGGATTCACCAGGCACGAGGTGACTTTGCCCACGAAGATCTGATCGAGACAGGCCTGGTTGCAGCCAATACAGGTGTTGATCTCATCGGCTCGTCCCGATTGCGCTTTTGACAGCAGCTCCGCATCAGCAAGAAACGGTCGTGCCATCGACACCATATCGGCATCGCCGCGCGAGAGAATGTCGTCGGCAACCTGCGGATCGTTAATTCGGTTGGTGGTCACCAGCGGCAGCGAAACGTGGCCTTTCAGTTTGCGCGTGACCCAGCTAAATGCGCCGCGCGGCACGGGCGTGGCGATGGTCGGAATACGCGCTTCATGCCAGCCAATGCCAGTATTAATAATGGTTGCACCAGCCGCTTCGATGGCCTGCGCCAGTTCTACCGTTTCGGCAAAAGTGCCGCCGCCTTCGACCAGGTCGAGCATCGACAAACGGTAGATAATAATGAAGTCATTGCCGACGCGTTCGCGCACCGCACGCACTACTTCTACGGCAAATCGCATCCGGTTGCGGTAATCGCCGCCCCACTGGTCACTGCGCTGATTGGTGCGCAGCGTCAGAAATTCGTTGATCAAATACCCTTCGGAACCCATCACCTCTACACCGTCGTATCCTGCCTCCCGCGCCAGTTGCGCGCAGCGGGCGAAATCGTCGATCAGTTGCAGGATCTCTTCATGGCTTAACTCATGGGGAACGAAACGGTTGATGGGAGCCTGCAATGCGGAAGGAGCGACCAGATGCGGTTGGTAGCTGTAGCGCCCGGTATGCAAAATTTGCAGGGCGATTTTGCCGCCTTCCTGATGTACGGCTTCGGTAATGGTGCGATGGTGTGGGATCTGGCTTGCGTCATTGAGCATTGCGCCGCCTTCCATGCCAACGCCTGTTAAATCTGGTGCAATACCGCCGCTGACAATCAACGCCACGCCGTGACGGGCGCGTTCAGCATAAAACGCTGCCAGCCGTTCAGCGCCGTCCGGGTATTCCTCCAGTCCCGTGTGCATTGAACCCATCAGTACTCGGTTTTTTAACGTGGTGAAGCCTAAATCCAGCGGGGCGAACAGCGACGGGTAGCTCATAAAATTGTCCAGTATGTAAAATAATTGTTATGTGGTCGGATGAGTTCTAATTTAGCCGTCGCCGGGGAAAAGGGAAAAAGGGAGTGCGGGGTTTGTGATGGGATTCAAAAAGAATACGCCCATTGGAAATGCCGGATACGACGCTTGTCGCGTCTTATCTGTATATGGACACCTCTCGTTGTGCAAGTACGGTGTTCGAAAAATTAATAGGTAACGTGGTGGTCGTCCTGACAGGACGGCAGGCTACGGAGATAGTAAATCACGCTATCTTTAGCCCGCTCATCCGGGGGCATCTTCGACCATTTCAGGATGACTTCGTCGATAATGGGGGCTTTTTGGTCCCTTTCTGTCTTGCTAGGACGGAGGGCAATTGCGGGCCAGGCGCATGTTCCGCACTCTGATTTCCATCCATCAGTAAGGGCTGTGAAGACCTGAAACTTCGGATGTTTTTGACATGGGGGCTGGCCCTTTTGGCCACTTTCCGCCTAACCTGGACGCGGGGGCGGGTGGGCAGTGGCGGGGTAGCCTCATTTTCCGTGCTCAGGTTTCCTTCCGCCAGGAAGGGGAGGGAGGATCTGAAATCAAGTGTTCCTTGCTGGTTGCTTGATACCAGTGCTGCGGCAATGGTGCGAAACAGAGTACGGTCAGCTGTTGCACAAGCTGGCACCCCGCCCCCACAGACCTTAAGGTTCACAGAGCGACTATACCTTCCCGGCGTGACGGTGATGGTATGGCCGGAAAACCCGAAACTGAACGATTCAGGGATTATCTGCTTATCACCCCTCACCGTCTGGTACCGATATAGTGCGTTCGTCATGGCAACTGCCAGTTCGTTAACCCGGTCAGGAACAGCTATGCTGCGGTCCGTATCCGCGTTGATTAATTTTATCATCAGCTTCAGAATTACCCGACTGTGCAGGGTCTGCTGCAGGGCCAGGGAAGTTGCAGCGGCCTCACTGATACGGCATGACACCATTGCCGCGGCAATGGTGCGAAACCGGGCACTGCCAACACATTCACGGACCGTCACCCCGCCCCTACTGACCTCAATCTGCACTAATTTGCTATTACTCTCCGCCTTCGTAAAGGTGATGGTGTGGCTGGAAAAAAAGAAACTGAACCTGAACGGCTCAGTGAATGGCTCAGTGCGTTGCAGCTCAGTCCTCACCACCGTCTGATACAGAAACAGCGCGTTCGTCATGGCAACTACCAGTTCATTAACCTCGTCCGTATCCGCGTTGATTAAATTTATTATCTTATTCAGAATTTCACAGCCGTGCTGGTTCTGCAGCAGGGGCCGGGACATTATCGCGCCCGCGCTGATGCTGGAGTTGCGTGGTGTTACCATGAAATGCATTCCTTCCCCTTGTTTTTCTTCCTTGAGTGAGGGAAAGAAATCATATGTTCCTGGCTGGCGACTGCGTGACATCATTGTTGTGACAAAGGCGTGAAACAGGGCACAGTCAGCATCGCCACGGGCATTCCCCCCGTCCTTGCTGACCGCAATGTTCACGAGATTGTCCCCGTTGTAATCCCTTTTCGTGTTCGTGAAGGTGATGGTGTGGCCGGAAAAACAGAAACTGAACGGCTCAGGAATGTACAGGACACGTCCCGGCATGTTCGGATACTCCGGCAGTTCGTTCGTCATCACTGTGTACGGCTGCAGAGCGTCCGCCATGGTAGCCACCAGTGCGTTAACCTGGTCAGGAACACCCGTGCTGCAGTCTATATTCCTGTTGATTAAATTTAACATCTCTTCCAGACGTGTCCTGCAGCTCTCCTGGTTCTCCAGGGCCAGGGGCAATGTCATACCTGCACTGGCTTTGATGTGGCATGGTGTTACCATGTAATGAATTCCTTTCTCTCAGGGGGGCATATAGTGCCATGTTTGCTCACTGGCCCCCCGGAGAGCGGCTGACCCGTTTGTTCAACTCAACAGCTCCAGCACCAGTCAGTGAACAGGGCGCATAACCGTCGAACCATTAAACGTCAGACGGCAAATCAGTATTATTTTATTAATTTCGGTCAGTTGCATTCCGGTTTTTACCGCAGTTTAAAAGAAAAGAGTGCGTATACCCCCGATGCCGCAGGCCAGGGCGGATAAGGCGTTCACGCCGCATCCGCCAGCTGTTGCAAATTACTGCTTACGGAAAAAACCGTTATACAACATATACAAATGCGCGGCGCTCCAGGAGAAATTTGGTGCTCCTTGCTGTGCGCCGGTCAGCGGGTTGTAATTTTCCTGAATCGGGCCGTCGGCGGTTAACCCTTTGGCGTGCCGGAAGAACGTATCCGCCAGTTTCAGGGCATCATCGCGATAACCGTAACGTTCCATCCCTTTCAGACCAAACCAGAACTGATCCACCCATACGCGCCCGCGCCAGTAGATATCAGCGCCAAAAGCCGGATTGGTTAACGCCGCCGTTCCCAGCGGAACAAAGGTGTTGAACTCTTTAGGATCGAGCATCACCTTCACCACCGCGTCTGCGTTGGCCTGCGTTGCCGCACCGTTAAACAGCGGTGACCAGCCTTCTGGCCCTTTACCGCGCTCGACAATCGGTTTGCCCGCGCAGCCGTTCGCCAGTGGTTTATCTTCAATGCGCACGTCATAGTAGAACTGTGTAGTCGGGTCGAACATACAGGTGTTGATGTAGTCCGCGAGCTGCTGTGCCAACTGGCGATAGCGTTTGGCCTCTTCCGGCTTACCGAGTATGGTTGCCATCTCCGCCAGATAATGGTTATCGCTGTACATATAGCTGGCTTGATCCACCGACTCCTGCAATAGCGAGTAGCCCAGCAACGTTCCGTCCTGACTGCGGTTTTCGGCGAATTTCACCGTCCAGTCGCTACGTTTGCCGCCATTAGCGACATATTTATCCAGCTGTTCTTTGTCGATAAACCCAAAGACGGCGGCGTCATCACGACCTGATTCCCACGACGCAGCAACCTGTGCCGGAATTTCCAGACTGTCGTACTGGCCTTTCTCCACCACGCGGGCGTAGTTGTTCAGCCCAGACTGCGTCTCTTCTTTGTCACCTTTTTTCACCGTAAACAGCATCTCGCCGCTCTCAGTGTTGTGGGCTTTGTCGCGGGTCGCGCCATATTCCGGCACGCCGTTGCTGTTATGATCGCGGTTACGTAACCACCAGTCGTGATAGGCCACCAGTTTCGGGTACATCTCTGCCAACCAGGCTTTATCCTGGGTGACGTTGTACACTTCCATCACCGACCAGGCGGCAAGGCTGGGTTTGGTATTACGTTCGTTCCAGTTGCCGCCATCGCCGCCACGCTCGGGGCTAAGGTTCCACGCTATCAGGTCGGGGACAAAGCCCACATCCTGCGGACGCACGCGGTCGCCGGGCTGGATCTGCCAGGAGAAGACCGCGCGGATATTCTCTTTGGCGATGTCCGGATTGAAATGCGCCATCGCAAACGCCTGCTTCCAGGTATCCCACGGCCAGGTCTGGTTGCCGGAGAACCAGCGTCCGGTCACCGACGGCGTGACGGTGTTATATTTCACCGCACCGCCCGGTGAGCGCCAGTTACCGTTGAGTGTTTCGATCGCTTTCACCGCGACGCGCGTCTGTTCCGGCGTCGCATCCGGATTGGTTAACCCTTTCTTCAGATACTCTTCCCAGCGTTGCTGCGAGGCGGTGAGATAAAACGCCGGACGCGCCAGAATATCGCGGATCTGCATTTGCTCTTTGCTAACTTCCTGAGCGGTCAGCAGATGGGAATAGGTGGTGTAGAGCGTCGTCGAACCGTTGATATGCGCCTTACTGGTAAAGCGATTACCGTTGATTTCAGTCTGCACCGGCAGGGATTTATGCACCTGATATTCTGATTCACCGGAGGTCAGCAGATCCCAGGTGGCGCGCACTTTGCCAAAGGTGACTTTCAGGCCATCACGGGTGGCGCTGATTTTGCGCTGATAGTCAGGGTACTCGCCAGCAATGGTTTTATCGGAAAGCGGTTTCCCTTCTTTCGCTTCCAGTTTTTCCAGCAGTTCGCCGTCCCACACCAGATCCAGCGGTTTATTGCTGGTGATTTTGGTTTCCAGTAGTGACGTGCGCGGCGTGGCGAAGCGAAGAGTCATTTCGACCTGTACATCTTTTGCTGTCAGTTTTTGCACCAGCGCGCCGGGAATACTGTATGCCTCCAGCGTGAAGTCGACTTTCTTACCGTCCTGCCAGACGGTCAGGCGGTCGAAATTGCTGGCCATAAAGTTGATGTACTCTTCCGTCAGCAGCGCAACGCCCGGAAAGCCGCCCATGGTGTTCGGGCCGTCTGGCAACAGATGGCCATGCCAGGCTCCGAGATCGAAAAACGGATTAAAACGCTGGTGATCGTCGTAATCGTAATCCTTCATGTACTGCGGCGCGCCAGTACGGTTAATCACGTTTTTATAATTGTCGGCGTTAGCGGCATGGGCGGAAAAACTTATCAGCAGAGCGCAGGTTACTGGCGTTAAAATAGTTTTGATTTTCATGAAATTACAGTCCTTATTACCAGTAGAAATATTGCATCAGGAAGATTTGGTCGCTGGGATCGTGAGAGGCATTTTTCATGTAGAAGCGGCTATCAAAAGCCGTTGCGAAACGTCCGCCGCCGTATTCGTACCAGATACCAAACTGCATGAAAGAGGTGGTTTCATCGTCAGCGTGGTCAGGGCGATGTTTGGCGTAGGTGTAAGCGGTGGAGAGATAAACGCCCTTTAAAGCTTCATACATGGCGCTCACCATCATCCCGCTTTCACTTCCCGGTACGTCCAGCCCGTCGGCGCGTCCGGTATGGTGCCAGGCGCGAGCGGCAAAGTTAGGGGTAAGCAGGCCCGTCAGATAGAGTTGTCCTGTGCCGTCGGTGATTTCCAGACCGTTCATCCAGGTGATGCCTTCGGCAAGGTCATACTGGATGTAACCGTTCATCATTGCCGGATAGGTGTATTTGTCGTCGTAGCGATCGTACTTGCCAAAATGTAGCCAGGCTTTGCTTTCGTCATGATGTCCGGCAGGCGTGGCGGTGACGCTATAACGAAAGTTGCCGCTTAAGTTCTGCACCTTCAGCGCGGTCATAATGTCGCGGGTATTGGGAATGACGTAGCCCAGATCGGGGGTGAAGTCGCCCCACCATTGCAGGTCATCCAGCGAGGAATCCTGACGCAGACTGAGCATGATTTCGGTGCCATCATTGGTTCGATAACCGCCATAGAAACGGTTAATCCCACCTTCGAAACCACCCCAGCTATGGTCAGGCACCCAGGCATTACCGTCGTGGTCGGCCTGTACGGTCCAGCCTTCGCCGTAAATCAGGCCGAACCAGGAGCCGTACTTCATCTCCAGTCCACCTTCAATATAGGTGCCGTCGCTGTATTTATGTTTATTCTCACCCTCTAAATCCATATATCCACCAACCCCTAATTCGCCGTAAAAACGAAATGAAGGAGAAGATGTCGAGGTAATGGCGGGTGTTTTTGTGTCGTCATGTTCTGCCGGACGAGCTTCTTCTCCTGCCGCAGAAAAGGCGTAGCAAAACGGCAGAGCAAGTAATGCTCTGCATGGTGCAGTGATTAATTTCATTGTGTTAATCCATGAGCTAAAGAAAAAGTACAGCCTTTTATCGTTGTAATTATAAAAATATAAAGGCAGAAACTATTTTCCCTCTCCCCATCCAGGAAGAGGGAAAATGCCTGCTCATTTTTTATTAGTCTGCTTAATCAACATTGCTGGCTGGCGTCGCTTCAATATGGCGCTCTTCAGCCGTTAATCCCTTTATATATTTACTGTATTTCCACCACGCAAAGCCGAGGAAGATAACAATACCGCCGACGTTATAAAAAATGATGGTCAGAATATTCGCGCCAGTCGGGAATGTCGAAGCGACAAACCCTACGGCAAATATCGCAATCAGCATTGAAACAACGATAATACCGGTGCGGCGGGAGCCCATGCGGAAATCGCGTGGCAGGTGATCTAATTTGGCGCGTAAATTCAGGTAAGCCAGCATGATGAATAACGGCGGAAGCATGGACGCTGCGGCAGTCATATTAATAATAGTATTCATCAGATCCTGCACGGTATTGGAACCGAGCATCGGGATAATCATCAGCGGGATGACGATCAGGAACTGGATCCACGCTGCACGCGCCGGAACGCCATTTTCGTTCAGTTCGACGGTTTTCTTACCAAAGATGCCTTCCGGGATTTCGGAGAAGAAAATTTTCACCGGCGTTGCGGTCCACATCAGCAGGGAACCGAACATCGCGGTAAAGGACACCAGACCGACAAAGCGATTCATCAACGCTTCCGGCAGACCAAAATACGCCGCCATGCCGTGGAATACCTGTACCGAGCCGCCAGTAAATTTCAACTCTTTGCTGCTGACGAAGACGTTAATCAGCACCGAGGAAACGGAATACAGTACGCCGATAAAAATCCCGGCGAGGATGATCACTTTAACGAACGATTTCGAACCGCCTTTGACGTCGTTAACGTACACCGCGACGGACTCCGCGCCACCTGCGGCCATAAAGATCCAGGTGGTAACGCCGAGGAACGCCCAGTTGAAGTTCGGGATCATCGCGTCAACGGTGATCGGATCGGCAGGCTGTACGCCGCCAACCAGTGCCGTACCTGCCAGTAAAATGTAGGAGAGCGTTAACAGCAGCATCAGCGTTGAAGTGACGGAGGTAATTGGCCCCAACATTTTCGCCCCGTTGGTAGAAACCCAGGTGGAGAAGGCGAACAGCACCATACTGATAATGGTGGTGGCAACCGGTGTCATAATATATTCGTAGCCGAGGAAGGCATACGAAGCATAAGCAATAACGCGCGGTAACAGCGAGGTGAAAAAGAACAGGTTTACGAACCAGTAGGTATAGGCAGTAATAAATGCCCAACGCCCGCCCAGCGAACTTTTTACCCACGCGTAGACACCAGCTTCTGAGTTTTTATTTAACGAAACAAATTCTGCGATGATCAGACAGAAGGGAATAAAATAAAAAATCGTCGCGAGGAAAAACATCGGTGCCGAGGCCAGTCCAAGCTCAATATTATTATTGATAACGTTGTTAAAGCTGTAAACGGCGGCAAAAGTCAGCGAGAGCAAGCCGAATTTGCCGATTGTATTACGTTTGGTATCAGACATAACACATCTCCGAAAATGAGTAGGGTAGCGGTGGCGGCAAACTCCTTTTGCCGCCGTAGTTGTTATTTGTTATGGAAATAACCATCTTCGATGGTGACTTTGAGAACCACTTTTTTGACCGCGTTATTGCAGATAAACCGATAAGCTTCATGGATATCGCAAATAACGATTTGCCCTTCGTGGACCTCAACGGTTTCTCCGCAGCCTTTTAAATATTCACGGTCAGTTTCATCACGATAATATTCCACTACTTGTAATGTCTCTTTCGGCGCATATTCAATTTTTTGCTGCCCTTGCAGGTAGTAATGCACTTCAAAATAGCGTCGATGCCCGGTAAATAGCGCATCGGTCGCGGAGTCATTTTCCACACGGTAGGTCAATGAATCACCGATGGAGTGGGCGACGCCAGGCTGAATGTTGTCGATATTTTCAATCGCTTCAACGCAGCGTTGCCACTTCTTGCCAGAGGCGTAAATCTGGCGGAACTGTTCTAAGTTATCGATGATCCTCATTGCTTATTCTCGCTGTGCAAATTCGTGGAAAAGAACCCTGCGCCGAACTCATACGACGCCAGGCTTTGCGCGGTAGCTTCTCCGCCAGAAACCGGCAGCAACGTAAAGCCGTAGCTGAAGTCACGGAACCAGACGCGCCAGGAGTCCAGCACCTCGCTGCCCCAGGAGTTGGAGCCGAGGCCAAGCAGCTGGTGGTCGAGATTCAGAGTGATGTCATCACTGCGCTGAAGCTCGTTACAGTGCTGGGCAGCGTGGATGTTTTCCTGGGTATAGCGCCAGGCGCTGAAGTTAATGGGGCGCTGTGGAACCACCAGCAGACCGTTGCCGTGGCGGTTAGTGAGTGCCGTCCAGCGGACATGCTGACGGTTACCGTTGTTCTGCGGGAAGGGATAGTTCTCGAACATGGCATCGACGGTGCTGCGCCAGATATCAATGATGTTAGCCTGCTGGCTGTCGGCGTAGTTTTCGCCCGGTCCACGACCGTAATACGCCACCTGGTCGTATTCGCCGTTAATCCCCATGGTGAAACCGATGCACGGAATGATGTGCGGATAGTCGCCGTAACGCTCGCCGGAAAGCGCCACGTTAACCTGGCCATCGGCAGCGATGCGCCAGATGTAGGTGCAGCGCATTCCGAAGTCAAACACCGGCGGTGCTATAACCGTGCGGCTGATGATCAACACTTCACCATCGCTCTGTTCTACGGCAAAGTCGCGCAGATGTTCCTGCATGATCTGCAAATGATTCGGTTGCCACAGCCCTTCGTATTCCTGCTTGTGGTTGTCGATCATCGGCTTGAAGAAGTTGATCTTTGGCTCGCGGGTCAGCAGCGACTCGCCATTCACCTGCCAGGATGTCGGTTTGCCACTCATTTTTGAGAAGGTGATTGCGAAGTTGTAGCCGCGAACGGTGCAGCTCAAACGATCGTCTTCCAGCGTCAGCGGACGCGCATTATTCGGCGCGAAAGGCACAGGCTGCGCGGTGTTTTCCTTCAGCGGGAACTGATAAGTGGCGATAGGGTGTCCGGCTTCGCTGTAGCGGGTGCGGGAATCTTTGGTCACCGTAATGTTGAGAAACGCTTCACGAGCGTCCAGTTGCGGCAGCGTGATCTGCAAGGAGGCTTCGCTGTTCGGTGCAACGTCGCACAGTTTAATCTGCTGCGTCGCGAGCGTTTCACCTTCGGCGCGCACCTCTGCGTGCAGGGTGTAGTCATCAAGCGTGGTAAACCACAGTTTATTTTCGACTTTCAGTTCGCCGCGAGTCAGATCCAGCGCGTGGATTTTTACCGGCGCAATAACCTGTTTGTACTCTTTCAGGCCCGGTCCCGGCGTCTGATCGGAATAGATCAAACCATCAAGACAGAAGTTATAGTTGTTGGGATAGTCGCCGTAGTCGCCGCCGAATTTATACCAGACATTGCCGTTGTCATCCTGCGCCTGGATCCCGTGGTCGCACCATTCCCAGACATAATGTCCCTGAATGCAATCGTGCTTATAGAAGACGTTCTGGTACTCCGTCAGCCCGCCCGGTCCGTTCCCCATCGCATGAGCATATTCACAGATGATGCGCGGCTTCGGATGCGGGTATTCACCAAACTCATTCATCAGCGGCACGCGGGTGTACATGGTGGAAATAATATCGACCACTTCAGCATCGCGATCTTCTTCGTAATGCACCAGTCGCGTGTCATCCAGCGCCTTCGCCGCATGGTACATCGCGCGGATGTTACAGCCATAGCCGGATTCATTGCCCAGCGACCAGATGATGATCGAAGGATGGTTTTTCTGCGCGTGAATATGGCGAACAATGCGCTCGACGTAGACGTTTTCCCACTGCGGATCGTCGGTAATACGGCTGATATCGCCGACATTGGCAAAGCCGTGCGATTCGACGTCGGTTTCCGCCATCACAAACAGGCCGTAGATATCACACAGTTCGTAAAAACGCGGATCGTTCGGGTAGTGAGCGGTACGCACGGAGTTGATGTTGTGCTGCTTCATCAACTGGAGATCTTTCTCGACGCGATCCATTCCAACGGCGCGGCCTTTGCGATGATCGTTGTCGTGACGGTTGACGCCGTGCAGCATCACATAACGGTTATTGATCCAGAACAGACCGTCGCGCACTTTGATATCACGGAAGCCAACACGTTGTGGCACAACTTCCAGAACGTTGCCGTCGGTGTCTTTCAGCGTCATGACCAGATGGTAAAGATAAGGGGATTCCGCTGACCATTGCTGCGGCTGTTCGACAGTAAAAGCAAAGCTGGCGCTGGTCAGTTTTTCAATTGCCAGATGATCAATGGTGCTACTGTGCACCACGCGTTCGCCATCAAACAGGGTATATTCCAGCGTTGTGACGACAGGGGAGGCGGCGAGATTTTCCAGCACCACTTCGCAGGAAAGCGTGGCATCGCAATAGGCTTCGTCAAAGTCGGTACGAACGGTGAAATCGTTAATATGCGTGAGTTGTTTTCCGACCAGATAAACATCGCGGAAGATCCCCGCCGACCACCACATATCCTGGTCTTCCACGTAGGTGGAATCCGCCCACTGCATCACGCGCACACACAACAGGTTGTCGCCAGTTTTAACCATCGCGCTGATGTCAAACTCTGCGGTCAGGCGACTGCCCTTGCTGAACCCCACATACTGACCGTTAACGTAGACTTCAAAATAGGTTTCGACGCCGTCAAATTTAATCAGCGTCTGTTTACCCTGCCAGCCGTCGCTGAGGGTGAAAATACGTTGATAGGCACCGGTTGGGTTATCGCTGGGGACAAACGGCACATCGATAGGGAACGGAAAACCTTCGTCGGTATATTGCAGTTTGCCGTGACCTTCCATTTGCCACATGGCGGGGACGGTAATATGCCCCCAGTCAGCCATTAACTCAGAGGTGAAGGCTTCTGGCACTTGCAGCGGATGGTCAAAAAAGTGGAAATTCCACTGACCGCTTAAGGGCAGAAACAGGCTGCTCGTTTCGCGGGCAAAGGTACGCGCCTGCGCAACAGAATCATATGAAAAAAAGTACGCACGCGGCGCAAGTCGGTTTTCGTGGGTGAGCTGAATGTTTTCCCAGCGATTCATAGGGCCTCCCGGTAGAGAGATATCGAAACCATTCATGGTGATGGTAGTTTGTGTAATTGCTGGGGAGTTTAGTAAAATTTTTACTAAAAAGTAGCGGGTAAATGCATTTACTTTAACTGGATCACGAAAATAAACGGCAGCACTGTCCGGCAAAAACGATTGCCGGACAGTGTGTAAGGGGATTTAGCGGGTCGTGCCGCGCAGTTTTAATTTGCTGGGAACGAAGACTAACAGCGGCAGCGCGCGACCATCGCGAGCCTTTTCATACAACAGGTTAACGCCCTGACTTCCCATCATCTCGGAATGGATGCGCACGGTTGAGAGCGGCGGAAAGGTAAATCGCGCGGTGGGGATGTCGTTCACGCTGATAAGCGAAATATCCTGTGGGATGTTCAGGCCTCGTTCATGAATTGCCCGCAGTACGCCGATAGCAATGGAATCAGAAGCGACAAACAACGCCTTCGGGTAGTCTTCCCGCGCCAGCATTTGTTTTGCCAGTTCATAGCCCGACGAACTGGAAAAGCCTCCGCGCCAGATATCCTCTTCGCGTACCACTTGTTTCAGTCGGCCATATTCCGCAAAGGCGACCTCACGAATATCCGCCTTGCCAGGCTCATCTTCACCGCCAATAAAACCAATACGATTAACGCCCTGATTGATATAGAAGTCGATGATTTCTTTACTGATGCGTGCCAGATCGATATCCACCGCATCGTAACCGCTGCCGGGTTCGTGAAAGTCGATAAAACAGATATTGTCGGTCAATGCGCTGGCAGCGGCGCGCAGGGCGGGCGTGGGTTTGCCGACAATTAAAATACCGGTGACGTTTTTAATGTCTGGTAAGCCGTTGTGTTCATAACAGTTGGTCAGTTCGATCGCCAGCTTTTCGCACTGAGTTTCAATGCCGTGGCGGATCGCCAGATAGTAAGGATCGTTGATCTCCAGCTCCTGCTGGTAGCTGTAGATAGCCAGAATATGGTGTTGGTTAACTGCACCTGTCTGGAGTTTACGGGCGCTACTGGTCTTGTACTCCAGCTTTTCGGCGATCTCCAGAATGCGATGTTTCGTCTCTTCTTTCACATTCAATGTTGGATCGTCATTTAAGACCCTGGATACTGTCGCTAGGGATACGCCAGCTTCGATTGCGATGTCTTTTAGTGTTGCCATGTTTACCTTTTTTACTTTCCCTGATGTGCGCTTCCATTGTAGAGGAAGTG
The DNA here is from genome assembly GCF_046486495.1 of Escherichia sp. WS3227_2. Taxonomy (NCBI): domain Bacteria; kingdom Pseudomonadati; phylum Pseudomonadota; class Gammaproteobacteria; order Enterobacterales; family Enterobacteriaceae; genus Escherichia; species Escherichia sp. WS3227_2. The sequence continues at coordinate 520,706 of NZ_JBJQLG010000001.1, read as the reverse complement.
CTTATCGGGTCACCTGTTTTCAGTAAATAAAGCGCGTTTCTTTGACGCTGTAACGGTAACACAGCGGCTTACGAATGTGATCACGCCTGCATTCTCCATTTTTAGCCTACAGGATTGAGAAAAACTTTTGCTATAGTTTAGTAAAATTTTACTTGAAGGGAGGAAGCAATGGAAACCGTGGCTTACGCTGATTTTGCACGTCTGGAAATGCGCGTCGGAAAGATTGTGGAAGTGAAACGCCATGAAAACGCCGACAAGCTGTACATCGTACAGGTTGATGTGGGGGAAAAAACACTGCAAACCGTGACCAGCCTGGTGCCGTACTACAGCGAAGAAGAGTTGATGGGAAAAACGGTGGTGGTCTTATGCAATCTGCAAAAAGCGAAAATGCGTGGTGAAACGTCGGAATGCATGCTGTTGTGTGCGGAAACCGATGACGGCAGTGAAAGCGTGCTGTTAACGCCGGAGCGGATGATGCCTGCGGGCGTACGTATCGTATAAAAAGATCGGATGGCGACGTCGTATCGCCATCCGATTTGATACTACGCTTCTTCGACACTTACTCGCATGGCCGCCAGCGCCTTACGCGCCGCTTTGATCACCAGTTCACACTGTTCAATGGTCAGTGTCAGTGGCGGTTCAATGCGGATCGTTTTGGCGTTATTGAGCGTTCCGGCCACCAGGACGCGCTGACGGAACATCTCGCTGGCAAAGTTATAGCCGATTTCGTTATCAACAAACTCAATCGCCATCAACATTCCTTTACCACGCGCCTCTTGCACCAGATCGGGATATTCCCGCGCCAGTTGACGGAAACCGTCCAGCAACATATCGCCTTTTTGTTCAGCCTGAGCCGGTAAGTTCTGCTCCAGCAACACATTGATGGTCGCCAGCGCCGCCGCACAGGCCAGCGGGTTGCCGCCAAAGGTAGTGGTATGCAGGAACGGGTTGTCGAACAGAACGGAAAACACCTCTTCAGTGGCGATGGTTGCGCCAATCGGCATCACGCCGCCGCCGAGGGCTTTTGCCAGGCACAGGATGTCCGGCTGTACGTTCTCATGCTCGCAGGCGAACATCTTACCCGTGCGCCCCATGCCTGTTTGTACTTCATCGAGGATCATCAGTGCGCCGAACTCATCGCACAGCTTACGCACGGCGGTGAGATAGCCCGGCGGCGGCAGAATGACGCCACCTTCGCCCTGAATCGGCTCAAGGATCACTGCAGCAACATCATCACCGGTTTTTTTGCACTCGCTAAGGGCCGTGCGCATGGCTTCGATATTGCCAAATGGTACATGACGGAACCCTGGCAGCAGCGGCATAAATGGTTTGCGGAAGGTCGATTTCGCCGTGGCCGACAGCGCGCCAAGGGATTTACCGTGGAACGCGCCGCTGGTGGCAATAAAAGTAAACTTGCCGCGCGGTGACTGATAAGCCTTCGCCAGCTTCAGCGCTGCTTCAACGGACTCGGTGCCGCTATTACAGAAGAAGCTGTATTTCAGTTTACCGGGCGTTAGCGCCGCAAGGGTTTTCGCCAGCATCGCCCGTAACGGATCGAGCAGCTCCTGGCTATGTAACGGTTGCTTCGCAAGTTGATTCTGTACGGCGGAAACCACAACTGGATTACGGTGCCCCACGTTGAAAATTCCAAAACCTCCAAGGCAGTCGATAAACTCCTGTCCCTGGGTGTCGACAAGCGTATTTAAACCTCCCGCTTGCCACTCTACGGCTCCGTAATCCCCGCCGGCGGTAACAGATTTGCGATACTCTAAAAACCCCGGATTGACATGCTCTTTGAAGTATTCAATCACCTCCCGGTTAAGTGCTTTCATCTCCTCATGATCCAGCGTTCGCTTCTCAATGAGATTCAGGGCGTGGGCGCTGCACGCTAAAGCCGATGCGCTCGAAGGTAACCTGTTCAAAATATGCTCCGGAGGCTCGCGTATCACATGATACCGATTTAAGTATTGCAGGGATTGCGCCACTCCGGCTGCGATCGCGAAAATCGGGATAAACACAAATGTGGTTATCATTTGCGCAATATTTAATGCTATTTGTTAACATCTGTTGTTATTTTGCACGGTTTTTGTCGGGTATGGATTTGGCGATTGCTGCGCAAATGCACACTTTCAGGGCAACAACTGCCTGATTTTTGGGCAAGATAATTAACGTTTTCGTATAGTAACAGAGTGAAAGTATTTTAAATCAAGGGATTAGATTTATGCTTTAATCGCAAATTGCGATCTAAATCAAATTAATCAGTTAAAGATAACCGCAGCGGGGCCGACATAAACTCTGACAAGAAGTTAACAACCATATAACCTGCACAGGACGCGAACATGTCTTCTCATCCGTATGTCACCCAGCAAAATACCCCGCTGGCGGACGATACCACTCTGATGTCCACTACCGATCTGCAAAGCTATATCACTCATGCTAATGACACTTTTGTGCAGGTGAGCGGCTTTACCTTGCAAGAGTTACAAGGGCAGCCGCACAACATGGTGCGTCACCCGGATATGCCAAAAGCGGCGTTTGCAGATATGTGGTTCACCCTGAAAAAAGGGGAGCCCTGGAGCGGCATCGTGAAAAATCGCCGCAAAAATGGCGACCATTATTGGGTGCGGGCCAATGCGGTACCGATGGTGCGCGAGGGAAAAATCAGTGGCTATATGTCGATTCGCACCCGGGCGACGGATGAAGAGATCGCGGCGGTGGAGCCGCTGTACAAAGCGTTGAACGCCGGACGTACCAGTAAGCGTATTCATAAAGGCCTGGTGGTGCGTAAAGGCTGGCTGGGTAAACTGCCTTCATTACCGCTTCGCTGGCGGGCGCGTGGCGTGATGACCCTGATGTTTATCTTGCTGGCGGTCATGCTTTGGTTTGTTGCTGCCCCGGTGGTGACGTATATCCTCTGTGCGTTAGTGGTATTGTTGGCAAGCGCCTGTTTTGAATGGCAGATTGTCCGCCCGATAGAAAATGTCGCCCGTCAGGCACTGAAGGTGGCGACCGGAGAGCGTAATAGTGTTGAGCATCTGAATCGCAGCGATGAGCTGGGGCTGACATTACGCGCGGTAGGGCAGCTTGGCCTGATGTGCCGTTGGCTAATTAACGATGTCTCAAGCCAGGTGTCCAGTGTCAGAAATGGCAGTGAGACGCTGGCGAAAGGCACCGATGAACTGAACGAACATACCCAGCAGACAGTTGATAACGTTCAGCAAACGGTGGCGACCATGAACCAAATGGCGGCGTCGGTGAAACAGAACTCTGCCACGGCGTCGGCTGCCGATAAACTTTCTATCACTGCCAGTAATGCGGCAGTGCAGGGCGGGGAGGCGATGACCACGGTGATCAAGACAATGGACGATATCGCCGACAGTACCCAGCGCATTGGCACCATTACTTCGCTGATTAACGATATTGCGTTTCAGACCAATATTCTGGCCCTGAATGCGGCGGTGGAAGCGGCACGAGCCGGCGAACAAGGCAAAGGTTTTGCAGTGGTGGCAGGGGAAGTGCGTCATTTAGCCAGCCGCAGCGCCAATGCTGCCAACGATATTCGCAAGCTGATTGATGCCAGTGCTGATAAGGTGCAATCCGGTTCGCAGCAGGTACACGCAGCCGGACGGACGATGGAAGATATTGTGGCACAGGTGAAAAACGTCACCCAGTTGATCGCCCAGATTAGCCATTCAACGCTGGAACAGGCCGATGGGCTTTCCAGCCTGACCCGTGCAGTGGATGAGCTTAACCTCATCACCCAGAAAAATGCCGAGCTGGTGGAAGAGAGTGCGCAGGTGTCGGCGATGGTGAAACACCGCGCCAGCCGACTGGAAGACGCGGTGACGGTGCTGCATTAATCGGTATGTCGCATCCGGCAATCGGTGATTAATCCAGTTGCGTAATATCAAAAGCGGCGCGGTCGATCACCGCAATGATCTTTTTTATTTGTGCATCAGTGATATCGCTTTGGTTGACGCGTAAATCCAGCACCGCTTTAAAATTATCCAGTGCCCGCTTCATTTGCGGGTTCTGGCGGAGTGCAGCACCAACGCAACGCGCTTTGATGCGTTCTTCGATCATCTCCACCTGTTCGCGGTTTTCTTCCAGCCACTGCGCGCCCTGTTCGGTCAGCGCAATCTGCTTCTTACCACCTTCCTCTTCGCGGATGGTAATCAGCGACTGCTCCTGCAGAAAATCCAGCGTCGGGTAGATGACACCCGGGCTTGGGGTGTAATTCCCCTGGGTTAGATTCTCAATCGCTTTAATCAATTCGTAACCGTGGCTGTCATCGCGCGAGAGAATATCCAGAATCACCAGACGCAATTCACCGTGACCAAAGAAACGTTGCCGACGACCGCCGCCGCGACCGTGGCGACCACCGCAGCATTGACCGTGTTCATGCTGGTGACCGTGTCCGCAGTGCTCGTGTTCTGACTTCTCACCTTTGCAGCAGCCCTCATGGCGTGGCTGGCCTTCATGTTTACAACACCCTTCGTGATGATGGCTCATATCAGCCTCCTTTTGTTTAATTAGATATATCTAATTTATATCTGATATGAGCATTACTGCAAGTACAAAAATGATTTTTAAACGTGGATTCATCTCACACGTAGGCCGGATAAGGCGTTCACGCCGCATCCACCAGCCTTTCTACGACGTTGAATGTCTTCTCATACCTCAGATATATCAGTTCTACAAATCGCTTGCATTTATCATGATTAACAATCATTATCATTTACGAAATTTATTTAGATATATCTGATTACTATCACGAAGGCGATAACAATGAATAACTCCCCCCGCTACCCGCAGCGCGTTCGCAATGATCTGCGCTTCCGTGAACTGACTGTGCTACGCGTTGAGCGTATTAGCGCCGGTTTTCAGCGCATTGTCCTTGGCGGCGAGGCGCTGGACGGTTTTACATCGCGCGGCTTTGACGATCACAGCAAACTCTTCTTTCCTCAATCTGATGCTCACTTTGTGCCGCCAACGGTAACGGAAGAGGGTATCGTCTGGCCGGAAGGACCACGCCCACCGTCGCGTGACTATACGCCGCTGTATGACGAACTACGCCATGAACTGGCGATTGATTTCTTTATTCACGAAGGTGGCGTCGCCAGCAGCTGGGCAATGCAGGCGCAACCGGGCGATAAACTTACGGTGGCAGGTCCGCGCGGTTCGCTGGTGGTGCCAGAGGATTACGCGTATCAGCTGTATGTCTGCGATGAATCCGGAATGCCCGCACTGCGCCGCCGCCTGGAAACGTTGAGCAAACTTGCCGTTAAACCGCAAGTTAGCGCACTGGTTAGCGTGCGGGATCACGCCTGCCAGGATTATCTCGCGCACCTTGATGGTTTTAATATCGAATGGCTGGCGCATGATGAGCAGGCGGTAGATGCGCGTCTGGCGCAGATGCAAATCCCTGCCGATGATTACTTCATCTGGATAACCGGCGAAGGCAAAGTCGTTAAGAATTTAAGCCGCCGCTTTGAAGCGGAACAGTATGACCCACAGCGGGTACGTGCAGCGGCTTACTGGCACGCAAAGTAACTGATATATAAAAAGAAAAAGGCTGACGATTTCTCGTCAGCCTTTGCTATATCTGGTGGCCCCTGCTGGACTTGAACCAGCGACCAAGCGATTATGAGTCGCCTGCTCTAACCACTGAGCTAAGGGGCCATGGTAGCGGATTATAAAGTAACTCCGTGTCGCAATCCAGCCATTACCGCGCGCCTGCTGTTTTTATAAACAATGTATTTTCAATCCGTTATACTTTTCCTGGTGATGTTAGAAAGGAGTAAATATGGTTGAGGATATTTTGGCTCCAGGGTTACGGGTCGTGTTTTGCGGTATCAACCCTGGGCTTTCATCCGCCGGGACTGGTTTTCCCTTTGCTCATCCGGCAAATCGCTTCTGGAAGGTGATATATCAGGCCGGGTTTACCGACCGTCAGTTGAAGCCGCAGGAGGCACAGCATCTGCTGGATTATCGTTGTGGCGTCACCAAACTGGTAGACCGTCCAACGGTGCAAGCCAATGAAGTTTCAAAGCAGGAGCTACACGCAGGCGGGCGTAAGCTGATTGAAAAAATTGAAGATTATCAGCCGCAGGCGTTGGCGATTCTGGGCAAACAAGCATATGAACAGGCATTCAGCCAGCGCGGTGCACAGTGGGGGCAACAAACGCTCACCATTGGTTCGACGCAGATTTGGGTGCTGCCAAATCCCAGTGGTTTAAGTCGCGTTTCACTGGAGAAACTGGTTGAAGCGTATCGCGAGCTGGACCAGGCACTGGTGGTGCGTGGGCGATAAAAACGCCACCGAAAAGGTGGCGTTTGTGCGGAGGGACTAGTGCCGGGTGCGGCGTAACACCTGATCCGGCCTACCGATTAATCGTCCAGGAAGCTACGCAGCACTTCAGAACGGCTCGGGTGACGCAGTTTGCGCAGCGCCTTCGCTTCGATCTGACGGATACGTTCGCGGGTAACGTCGAATTGTTTACCCACTTCTTCCAGCGTGTGGTCGGTGTTCATGTCGATACCGAAACGCATACGCAGAACTTTCGCTTCACGCGCGGTCAGGCCAGCCAGCACGTCGTGCGTTGCCGCACGCAGGCTTTCGGTGGTCGCAGAATCCAGCGGCAGCTCGAGGGTGGTATCCTCGATGAAATCCCCCAGATGCGAATCTTCATCATCACCGATCGGCGTTTCCATGGAGATTGGCTCTTTGGCGATCTTCAGCACTTTGCGGATCTTGTCTTCCGGCATCAGCATACGTTCAGCCAGTTCTTCCGGCGTTGGTTCACGGCCCATCTCTTGCAGCATCTGGCGAGAAATACGGTTGAGTTTGTTGATAGTCTCAATCATATGCACCGGAATACGGATGGTGCGCGCCTGATCCGCGATAGAACGGGTGATCGCCTGACGGATCCACCAGGTTGCGTAGGTGGAGAACTTGTAACCACGGCGATATTCGAACTTATCTACCGCTTTCATCAGGCCGATGTTACCTTCCTGAATCAGGTCAAGGAACTGCAAGCCACGGTTGGTGTATTTCTTGGCGATAGAAATAACCAGACGTAAGTTCGCTTCAACCATCTCTTTCTTCGCACGGCGGGCTTTTGCTTCACCGATGGACATACGACGGTTGATATCTTTAACCTGCTCGATGGTCAGGCCTGTTTCTTCTTCAATCTGCTGCAGTTTCTGCAGGGCGCGATGCACTTCTTCAGAGACATCGTGCAGTTTTTCCGACCACGGCTTGTTCATTGCAATTGCCGCGTTGAACCAGGTATCGCTGGTTTCGTTGCCGGTAAACAGGGTAATGAAGTTTTTCTTCGGCATTTTGCACTGCTCAACGCAGAGCTTCATGATCAGACGTTCTTGCGTACGAACGCGGTCCATCATGACGCGCATGCTGTTGACCAGGTAGTCAAACTGCTTCGGCACCAGGCGGAACTGTTTGAATACTTCAGACAGTTTCAGGATCTCTTCCTGAGCGGCAGCGTGACTGCGACCTTTCGCTTTGATGGTGTCACGCGTTACAACGTACTGAGCGCGCAGTTCCGCAAATTTTTCACGAGCCAGTTCCGGGTCGATGCTGTTGTCATCATCGGCGCTGTCGTCATCGCCATCTTCTTCGTCTTCATCTTCGTCATCGTCCAGATCTTCCTGGGAAAGCTCAGAACCGACGTGAGTGGCGGTAGGTGCCAGATCTTCTTCTGCGTTCGGGTCAACAAAGCCGGTGATCAGATCGGACAGACGCGCTTCTTCTGCTTCAACACGATCGTACTGTTCCAGCAGATAGGTGATCGCTTCCGGATATTCAGCAACGGAGCATTGAACCTGGTTGATCCCGTCTTCAATACGCTTAGCGATGTCAATTTCGCCTTCGCGGGTCAACAGTTCAACGGTGCCCATTTCACGCATGTACATGCGTACCGGGTCAGTCGTGCGCCCGATTTCAGATTCCACGCTGGAAAGCACCTGCGCGGCGGCTTCGGCAGCATCTTCGTCCGCGGTGTTTTCAGCCAGCATCAGATCATCGGCATCCGGTGCTTCTTCCATCACCTGAATGCCCATGTCGTTGATCATTTGGATGATGTCTTCGATCTGATCTGAATCGACGATATCTTCCGGCAGATGGTCATTGACCTCGGCATAGGTCAGATAGCCTTGCTCCTTACCACGGGTGACAAGAAGTTTCAGCTGTGACTGCGGGTTTTGCTCCATAAGACGGTATCCACACTTATTTCATGAGGTTGGTGTTGGGCGATTGACCCGATGTCCTTCAGCCGTTAACGCTGAAATCCAACGGTTGTTTACCGCCAACGATAATTACGAGGGCGTACTTATATATTTGCCGCTGCCTCTCAGTGCGGCTGTCGGGGGCTTCCCGATCGCTCTTCGGCACTTAAGCCGTTAAATCACTTTTTCGCCAGCTCCTGGTTTAATGTCCAGAGCTCCAGGCGTTCTTCGTTGCTTAAACCATGCGTGCGCTCACGAGCGATTAACTCTTCCTGGCGCAGTTCAAGCAGCGAATCAAACATATGGTTGAGTGAGTCGGTGAAGGTTTGCTCAGCAATATTCTTATCTGCTATATCGTCCCACATCGACAGTTTTTCAAGGGTGGCAGCATTATTTGTACCACGATAGTGCTCTAAAAGTTGCCCGGTGGTCAGACCTGGCTGAGAGAGACAAGTGTTGACCAGTTCTCTGAATAAGCCAAGTCCAGGGAGCTTATTTTCATCCAGATTCTCAAGCGGCGGGACCAACGTCGCTAATTCTGGATTTTGCACCAGCAACCCTATAAGTATACGCATGGTCGTGCGTTTTAGCTGCGGAACAGGGCGAGAAACGCCGCTCTCTGCCGCTTTTGGCATTAATCGTTCAAGCTGGCTGTCATCAAGTATGCCTAATTTGTTGCCTAATTCCTGACGAAGATATATTCGCAGCGTTTCGCCCGGCACTTGCGATATCAGTGGCAGTGCCAGCGTACTCAAACGTGCGCGCCCGTCAGGGGTACTCAGATCAACTTGCGGCATCAGACTGTTAAACAGAAATGCGGAGAGTGGCATCGCCTGCTCCATCCGCGCTTCAAACGCTTCTTTACCTTCTTTTCGTACCAGCGTGTCAGGGTCTTCGCCATCCGGCAAAAACATAAAGCGTAGCTGACGGCCGTCTGTCATGTAAGGCAACGCCGTTTCCAGCGCTCGCCAGGCGGCATCGCGGCCTGCACGGTCGCCGTCATAACAGCAAATGACATTGTTGGTCGCGCGGAACAACAGTTGTATGTGATCGGCGGTGGTTGACGTACCTAACGACGCAACGGCGTAATTAATGCCGTATTGCGCCAGCGCCACCACGTCCATATAGCCTTCGACCACAAGCAGACGATTGGGTTCAGCGTTATCCTGCTGCGCTTCATAAAGACCGTAAAGCTGGCGGCCTTTATGGAAAATGTCCGTTTCCGGCGAGTTCAGGTATTTGGGGGTATCGTTGCCCAGCACGCGTCCGCCAAAACCAACCACCCGACCGCGTTTATCACGAATGGGGAACATCACCCGCTCGCGGAAACGGTCGTAACTGCGCCCCTGATCGTTAGTGACCAACATGCCCGCATCAATCAATGACTGGCGATTTTCTGGATTGCCGCCAAACCGCTTCAGGACGTTGTCCCAGCCAGGGGGGGCAAAACCAATCGCAAAGCGGGCGATAACCTCGTGGCTTAATCCGCGTTTTTCCAGATACTGGCGCGCAGACGTGGCAACAGGTTGCTGTAAAGATTGTTGGTAAAACGTATTCAGACCGTCCATCAACTGATAAAGCGTTTGTCGTTGATGGCGCTCGATCTGGCTGGGGCCGCTACCTGCTTCAAATGGCACTTCAAGATTGTGCATTGCCGCCAGCTCTTCGACCGTTTCGACGAACTCAAGCTTGTCGTAGTTCATCAGGAAGTCGATCGCGTTGCCGTGCGCGCCACATCCAAAGCAGTGGTAAAACTGTTTCTCACCGTTAACGGTGAATGATGGGGTTTTCTCGTTGTGGAATGGACAACACGCGTGGAAATTCTTGCCCTGCTTTTTCAGCTTTACACGGGCATCGATCAGATCGACGATGTCAGTGCGTGCCAGCAGATCATTAATGAATACGCGTGGGATTCGTCCAGCCATAGGCCCCGATTTTTAGCAATTCATAAACGAAAATAAGCCGCGCATTCCTTTCGGAAGCACGGCCTTACAACTACAACTCGGTCTGATCGGAGAGCAACGCTCTCGGGGAATTAGTACAGACGAGTGCGGCGTGCGTTTTCGCGAGCCAGTTTCTTCGCGTGACGTTTCACTGCAGAAGCTTTAGCGCGCTTACGTTCGGTAGTCGGTTTTTCATAGAACTCACGACGACGAACTTCCGCCAGAACACCTGCTTTTTCGCAGGAACGCTTGAAGCGACGCAGAGCTACGTCGAACGGCTCGTTTTCACGTACTTTAATTACCGGCATGTGCCTCTCACCTTTGATTAATTCGGTTTGCCGCTGGCATCAACGCCAGCTTATTTCAAAATGGTGCGGAATTTTACTGCAATTGCTGCTGCTTTGTAAAGCACCGCGGCCTTTTTTGAAAGGGACTTTTATAAGGGTGAGGAGTATACACGAGGCTTTCTCCAGGGGCGAACAAAGTTTTACATCAACCCGCATTGGTCCTACACTGCGCGGTAATAAAGCGAGGTAAAACAAGTCATGCGTGTACTGGGTATTGAAACTTCCTGCGATGAAACCGGCATCGCCATTTACGACGATGAAAAAGGTTTGTTAGCCAACCAATTGTATAGTCAGGTGAAATTGCACGCTGACTACGGCGGCGTCGTGCCTGAACTGGCCTCCCGCGATCACGTGCGTAAAACCGTACCGTTGATCCAGGCGGCGCTAAAGGAGTCTGGTTTAACGGCAAAAAACATTGATGCTGTGGCCTATACCGCAGGCCCTGGATTAGTCGGCGCACTGCTGGTTGGCGCGACCGTGGGGCGTTCTCTGGCGTTTGCCTGGGACGTTCCGGCGATCCCGGTACACCATATGGAAGGGCATCTGTTAGCGCCGATGCTGGAAGATAACCCACCGGAATTTCCGTTTGTGGCGCTGCTGGTTTCCGGCGGTCATACGCAGTTAATCAGCGTGACTGGCATTGGTCAGTACGAGCTGCTCGGCGAGTCTATCGATGATGCGGCTGGTGAAGCGTTTGATAAAACCGCGAAGCTGCTGGGGCTGGATTATCCTGGCGGACCATTACTGTCGAAAATGGCGGCTCAGGGTACAGCCGGGCGCTTTGTCTTCCCGCGCCCGATGACCGACCGTCCAGGGCTGGATTTCAGCTTTTCTGGTCTGAAAACCTTCGCGGCAAATACCATTCGTGATAACGGCACCGACGACCAGACGCGTGCTGATATCGCCCGCGCCTTTGAAGATGCGGTGGTCGATACGTTGATGATTAAGTGTAAGCGAGCGCTGGATCAGACGGGCTTTAAGCGACTGGTCATGGCGGGCGGCGTGAGTGCTAACCGCACGTTACGGGCGAAGCTGGCTGAAATGATGAAAAAACGCCGTGGCGAAGTGTTCTACGCGCGTCCGGAATTTTGTACTGATAACGGCGCGATGATCGCCTATGCCGGAATGGTGCGGTTTAAAGCAGGCGCGACGGCGGATCTCGGCGTTAGCGTGCGTCCGCGCTGGCCGCTGGCGGAGTTACCGGCTGCGTAAAACTATTGGGTGCCGGAGAGTCACTTCCGGCACCGTCCTCACTTAAAGCAACACCATGGGCATCCACAGTAAGCCGGTAATCACCAGCAACACGAGGAATATCAGCCCAAAAATTGCCCCCAGTCGCCAGTAATCCACCGTTGGCAGATAACCACTGCCGTAGTAAATCGGACTGGGTCCGGTGGCGTATGGCGTAAGAATGCTCCCCAGACCAATTGCCGCACCAACCATCAGGCAGAACACCGGCAGCGGGATTTCCGGCATCGCCAGCGCGGCGGCAATCATCATCGGTGCGAGAGCGGAGGTATACGCTGTGGCGCTGGCAAAAAAGTAGCGCAGCAGATAAAAGACCACAATCAACGCCACCATCACTATCGTTGGCGAATAACCGCTTAAGCTGCCTGCTAACAGTTTGCCAAACCAGCTAATAAAACCGGTGTTGTTGAGTCCGGTAGCGAGGGTGATAAGCGAGGCCAGCCAGAAGAAAACGTTCCACGCCGCTTTATTACTGACAATATCGTCCCAGCAGATAATGCGCAGAAGCAGCATCAGCGCCACCACGCTGTAACCGACCATCGCGGCATCGATATAATCACCGCCAAAAATCCACAGCACCAGTGCGCCTACCATCAGCCCCAGCATCCGTTTTTCACGCGAACAGAGCGGGCCCATTGCCTGCAGTTCCGTCTCTGCCCAGCGCGGCACCTGATCGCCAGACTTCAGTACCGGCGGGTACAGCACGTAAGCCAGCCAGGGAACCAGCAGAACCAGTAAAATGCTGAGCGGCAACATCCCGAGGAACCAGTCGCCCCAGCTCAGCGTGGCGTGAGATGCGCTTTTCATCAGTCCAATTAACAGCAAATTTGGAGCCATCGCCGTCAGGAAAATGGCGCTGGTCACGCAGTCGGCAATAATCCCCATCCACATGATGTACGAGCCAATGCTGCGCGAACTGCTGTCGTTTGGTTGTGATTGATAGAGCGGTGGCAGGTTACGGATGATGGGATAGATAATCCCCGCACCGCGCGCCGAGTTGGACGGTGTTACAGGTGCCAGGATCAGCTCGGAGAACATCACCGCATAGCCGAGAAACAGCGTACGATGCCCCATCTTTTTCACCAGAATCAGCGCGATACGTCGCCCCAGCCCGGTTTTTCATAGCCTGTGCCAAACATAAAGGCGGCGAAAATCAGCCAGATAACCGAATTAGAAAAACCAGAAACCGCCCAGGAGAGGGATTTGGCGGTGAACTTAAAACCTGGCTGGGCAAGCTGCTCCGGGCTAAACAGTAGCCACGGTGAGAGAATGGCGATAATGGAGATACCCACCATCGCCACCACGGCACCCGGCACGGGTTCGAGGATCAGTCCAACGATCACGCCAGTAAAAACGGCAAAGTAGAGCCAGGTATGACTCTCCAGCCCTGCGGGAACCGGAATTAGAGCAATAATGGCGATGACCGCCAGCGGCGCAAGGTATCGCCACCATTCAGTGGAAGGTTTCATCGTGTTATGCCTGCGAAAAAGGAGAGGGGGTGAGCCTCTCCGGGAGGGTTATTTGATGTAGTGGACGTGCTCGCAAATCTCTTCCACGATGGGATCGCGGCGTTCGGCGAACAGCTTTTTGTTTTCGGCTATCAGGTTGTTGCCGTGGGTATCAATAGAGACAATCAGCGGACCGAACTCTTTGACCCGGCAGACCCACAGCGACTCCGGCATCCCGAGTTCTGTCCAATGCACTTCTTCAATCTCTTCCACCTGGGTTGCCGCCAGTACTGCGCAGCCTGCCGGGAAAATCACATGCAGCGCCTTGAATTTCTGGCAGCCTTCTTCGGTCAGCGGCCCCATTCCGCCTTTGCCGACCACCAGTTTCACGCCGGTCTGTTCGATAAATTCACGTTCAAAACTTTCCATACGCATACTGGTTGTCGGGCCGACGGATACCATCTCCCATTTGTCGCCGTTTTTGCGCACGATGGGGCCAGCGTGGAAAATCGCTTTGCCGTTGAGATCGTAAGGGATCGGACGTTTCAGTTCGATCAAGCGGCGGTGACAAACGTCACGGCAGGTCACCAGCGTACCGGTCAGGTAGATCACATCGCCGACGCGAATATCTTGCAGATCTTCAGCTTTGATCGGGGTTGTCAGGATCTTTTTCATAACGCGCTCCGGGTGTGAGACAGATTTTCAAAGGAGAGATCGGCATGAACCAGCAGTGTGCCGCGACGATGCGCCCAGCAGCCTGTAGAAACAGCAACGCCGATGGTTGACGGATGGCGGGCGGCAGATTCGATATGCACGCCCATCACTGAACTGTTGCCAGTCAGCCCTTGTGGACCAATCCCCAGACGGTTGAGTCCTTCTTCCAGGCGTACTTCCAGCTCTGCCGCTTTTGGATTTGGATGGCGGCTGCCAATCGGGCGCAAAATGGCTTTTCGCGAGAGCACGGCGGCGGTTTCCACCGAGGTGGCGATGCCCACGCCCACCAGTACCGGTGGACAGGCGTTTACGGCGAGGGTGGAGATATTTTCGAAGACGAATTTCACTACGCCTTCGTAGCCTTCTGACGGCATTAACACTTTCGAGCGGCCTGGTAGCGTGCAGCCGCCGCCTGCCATGTAAACTTCGATTTCCGCATCGTCATTGTCGGGGATGATGTCCCAGGTGACCCACGGTACGCCGCTACCGGTATTTTTGCCGGTATTTACTTCGTCAAAAATTTCTACCGCATTGTGACGCAGTGGCGCTTTGACGGTTGCCTCTTCCACGGCTTGTTTGAGTATGCTTTGCAGCTCGCCAAGCAGTGGGAAGCGGGAACCGACTTTAACGAAGAACATAATCTCCCCGGTGTCCTGACAGGCAGGACGATTCAGGTCAATCGCTTTTTGCATGTTGTCGAACATCGTATGGTAGATAATTTTCCCCATCGACGACGTTTCGGCATCCTTTAGCTGTTTTAGTTTATCCACCACGTCATCAGGCATTCGGGTAGAAATCATGGCGGTAAAGTTAGCGACAATCTCCGTCAACTTATTCACTGCCTGTTGCTTATTACTTTCGCTCATCATGGCAACTCCAGTTTCTTTATTTGTCTGGAAAAATTCACTGCAACAAACTACCACTAAAAATGTGGTTTTATATTTTTTGCCACCGTGAATATGTAATTAACAGTTCGTGAATCAACGCGAAAATAAGAATGAATATTGCGCCAGAGCAGGGAATGGCAATGTTTTGCGAAATACACTGCGCTTATCACAACTGCGGATAATTAACGATGCTGAATAGCTGGCCTTTAGCCAAAGATTTGCAGGTACTGGTAGAAATCGTCCACAGCGGGAGTTTTAGCGCTGCAGCGGCGACGCTTGGGCAGACGCCTGCATTTGTCACCAAGCGGATCCAAATCCTTGAAAATACGCTGGCAACAACGCTGCTGAACCGCTCCGCTCGCGGCGTGGCGCTGACTGAAAGTGGCCAACGTTGTTACGAGCATGCGCTGGAAATCCTCACCCAATATCAGCGACTGGTCGATGACGTTACGCAAATCAAAACGCGCCCGGAGGGGATGATTCGTATTGGCTGTAGTTTTGGTTTTGGGCGCAGCCATATTGCGCCAGCTATTACCGAACTGATGCGCAATTATCCTGAGTTACAGGTGCATTTTGAATTGTTCGATCGGCAAATTGATTTAGTGCAGGATAATATTGATCTGGATATTCGTATTAATGACGAAATTCCTGATTATTATATTGCGCATCTTTTGACAAAAAATAAACGAATATTATGTGCTGCACCTGAGTATCTGCAAAAATATCCGCAGCCACAATCCTTGCAGGAATTAAGTCGTCATGACTGTCTGGTGACCAAAGAGCGTGATATGACCCACGGAATATGGGAGTTGGGGAACGGTCAGGAGAAAAAATCGGTGAAGGTAAGCGGGCACCTTTCCTCCAATAGTGGTGAGATTGTGCTGCAATGGGCGCTGGAAGGAAAAGGAATTATGCTGCGTTCTGAGTGGGATGTTTTGCCGTTTCTGGAGAGTGGCAAACTGGTGCGAGTATTGCCGGAGTATGCACAAAGCGCCAATATCTGGGCGGTTTACCGGGAGCCGCTCTATCGCAGCATGAAATTACGTGTCTGCGTGGAATTTCTGGCGGCATGGTGCCAGCAACGGCTGGGCAAGCCCGACGAAGGCTATCAGGTTATGTAGACTCGCGAAAAATCACTCAGGATCCTTTTCGCGCTTTCTTTTGAATTTCGTCCAGATTTTTGTCTCTTGACGACGCCACAGACGCTGGATGTTGTCATGATGACGCAGCAGGATCAGGCAAGAGAGCATCGAAACCGGGAAGGTGAATTGTGGCTTAAACCACCAGACGTAAAACGGAGCAATCAGTGCGCTGACAATCGCTCCCAGCGACGAGTATCCGCTCAATAGCACGGTCAGTAACCAGGTTCCCGCCATTACTCCGGTGAGATCCCAGCCAATTGGTGCGATGGCACCAAAAGCGGTAGCAACGCCTTTTCCTCCTTTAAAACCGAAGAAAACGGGCCAGATGTGTCCAAGACAGGCGGCGATGGCAATTAAGCCTAGCCAGAAGGGGCTGACACCTAATTCATACGCGCCCCAGACGGGCAACATTCCTTTCAGAACGTCGAAAATCAGTACTGCTACGGCTGCTCCCTTGCCACCGATACGTAACACATTGGTTGCGCCTGGATTGCCGGAGCCGCTGGTTCGCGGATCGGGCAGCCCACACAAGCGGCAAACCAGAATGGCACTGGAAATGGAGCCGCAGAGGTACGCGATGAGGATCATTCCAGGCGCGATTGCACTCATAAGCTGTTCCGTTTTGAAAATTCGTGTTCAACGATGAATCTGTGGATAATACGCACATTTCGCCGGAAGTGGTATCCGGTTAGCCAAAAAGCAGGCAGGACGTGATGGATATTGTATTTATAGAGCAACTTTCGGTAATCACCACTATTGGTGTTTACGACTGGGAACAGACCATCGAACAGAAGTTAGTGTTCGATATCGAAATGGCATGGGATAACCGTAAAGCGGCGAAAAGTGATGATGTGGCGGATTGCCTCAGTTACGCTGACATTGCAGAAACGGTGGTCAACCACGTCGAGGGGGCGCGTTTTGCGCTGGTGGAACGCGTGGCTGAAGAGGTGGCAGAGCTGCTGTTAGCACGCTTCAACTCGCCGTGGGTGCGTATCAAACTCAGCAAGCCAGGCGCAGTTGCGCGGGCGGCGAATGTTGGCGTCATCATTGAGCGTGGCAATAATCTGAAAGAAAATAATTAATTTTACAGCTGTTAAACCAAACGGTTATAACCTGGTCATACTGCAGTAGTTCGGACAAGCGGTACATTTTAATAATTTAGGGGTTTATTGATGAGCGATATGCACTCGCTGCTGATAGCGGCAATATTGGGTGTGGTCGAAGGATTGACAGAATTTCTGCCGGTATCCAGCACGGGCCATATGATTATTGTCGGTCACTTGTTGGGGTTTGAGGGCGACACGGCGAAAACCTTTGAGGTTGTGATCCAGTTAGGATCAATTCTGGCAGTGGTTGTCATGTTCTGGCAACGTCTGTTTGGCCTTATTGGTATTCACTTTGGCCGCCCGTTGCAGCACGAAGGAGAAAGCAAAGGTCGTTTAACGCTGATCCACATTTTGCTGGGGATGATTCCGGCGGTGGTACTGGGGCTGTTGTTCCACGACACGATTAAGTCATTGTTTAACCCGATAAATGTGATGTATGCGCTGGTCGTTGGCGGTCTGTTGCTGATTGCCGCCGAATGCCTGAAACCAAAAGAACCGCGTGCGCCGGGTCTCGATGATATGACCTATCGTCAGGCGTTTATGATTGGTTGCTTCCAGTGTCTGGCGCTGTGGCCGGGTTTCTCCCGTTCCGGGGCGACCATTTCAGGTGGGATGCTGATGGGGGTGAGCCGTTACGCTGCTTCCGAGTTTTCGTTCCTGCTGGCGGTGCCGATGATGATGGGCGCAACGGCGCTCGATCTCTACAAAAGCTGGGGCTTCCTGACAACCGGCGATATCCCGATGTTTGCCGTTGGGTTTATCACCGCTTTTGTGGTGGCGCTGATAGCGATTAAAACCTTCCTGCAATTGATTAAGCGCATTTCGTTTATCCCTTTCGCCATTTATCGCTTTATTGTGGCGGCTGCGGTGTATGTCGTGTTCTTTTGATTGAGGGATAGTGTCGGATATGACGCATGTGCGTCTTATCCGACCTGGACGGTGTTTGCAATATATTGAAATTCAAGTGCTTAATCAGGCTTTGGGCAACGTTGTTCCTTCCAGCTGGCTACTGCCGCAATCCGCCGTCGGGTCAGCTCCTCGCGAATCTCCACACCTTTAAATCCCGCTTCAACGACGGCTTTTGTCGGCACTGACTGTGCCACTTCCCAGGCTTCGCGCAACCAGCGGCCTTGCGGGTAGTCCGCTGATTCAAAACCGGTTCTGCCGCGCACATCAGCCTCGCTGGTCAGCGCCAGTTGCTCGACACGCTGCGGTTTACGCCAGGCGTCGATGGAATCAAATAATTTGACGATGGTTTTTGGGTTCAGCATTGGGAAGGTGTGGATGAGATCGTGAAACTCAGCCACCAGTCTGGCTAAATCGCGAATTTCATTTGGCACGCGCAGACGCTGGCATAGTTGTTCCACTAACTTAACACCCGCCGGGCCATGACCATGATGACGCGGCCAAAGTTCTGGCGGCGTCAGTCCTTTACCGAGATCGTGGCATAGCGTTGCGAAACGGACATCGACCTGCGGACTCAGCATCGCCGCCATTGAGAGCGTCATTAAGGTGTGAATACCGGTGTCGATTTCCGGATGCCACCTAGCAGGGGCCGGAACGCCAAACAGGGCGTCAATTTCCGGGAATAAAACGCGCAGTGCGCCGCAATCGCGTAGTACCTGGAAGAAGACTTGGGGATTGCGGGTGGTGAGGGCGCTTTCCGTCTCTTTCCATACCCGTTCAGGCGTCAGGTGTTCCAGTTCACCCGCATGGGTCATCTCGCGCATCAGTGCCAGAGTTTCATCGGCAATACGAAAACCGAGGTGGGCATAACGCGCAGCAAAACGCGCCACGCGCAATACGCGTAACGGATCTTCGCCAAAAGCGGGGGAAACATGGCGCAACAGACGATTTTGCAGATCGCCCAGACCGTTGTACGGGTCGATAATCTCGCCGTTATCGTCCTGGGCCAGCGCATTAATGGTCAGATCGCGACGCTTAAGATCATCTTCCAGCGTGACATCCGGTGCGGCATAGCAGGTAAAACCGGTGTAACCGGAACCGGATTTCCGTTCAGTACGTGCCAGCGCATACTCTTCATGCGTTTGCGGATGCAGAAAAACAGGAAAATCGCGGCCTACCTGCTGGTAGCCCGCGTCGAGCATCTCCTGTGGCGTACTGCCGACCACCACCCAATCTCTGTCTTTGACCGGTAGCCCTAACAATGCATCCCGAACAGCACCACCGACCAGATAAATCTTCACGCCATCATCCCTTCGTCAAATACACAATTCCTAATAATAAGACAGTGCAACGAAGAAGGCGATTTAGTTCATCCAGCGATCTTTGCGTTTGCGCGTTGGGATCAGGTGCGGCAGTACCAGACCAAGCAGCAAGCCAAGCCCCAGCACGCCGCCGCCATACATAAACCATTGCATGATGATGGTGCGCTGTTTGTCATCCAGCTGTACGCTGGCGGCATCGACCTTTTTCTGCGCGACAATCAGCTCGTTTTTCAGTTTCTGATTTTCTTCTTTTAACCCGTTGATCACGCTGTCGCTCTGCGCCACTTTTTGCTGCATTTCTGCGGTGCGCTGATTCCAGGTGTTATCGATATTGGTGAGTTTATCAGTCAGGGTTTTGACCTGATTTTCCAGATCTGGCACACGGGAGCGCAGACTTGGCTCAGTGCTAAGTTGTTTCAACGGGATCCAGGCGGTACGGCCAGAGCTGTCTTTCACCTGGGCATAATTGGTGTTGGCGTCAGTTTGTAATAAGGTCACTTCCTCGCCGGCGTTAACCGTGCCCACGAGGCGATAATGATCTCCCGGACCGCTACGGACCCAGGTATTCAGTTCATCAGAAACATAGCGCGTTTCTTCAGCGTGTGAGACGGCAGTGGCGCTAAGTGCGAGTAAAGTTAATCCGATCAGGCGTAATTTTGGCATCAGGCTGTCGTTATTGTCATGGAAAGTGGAACGATAGTAGTGGCATCAGTGTCGCTACGCAAAGCATTCGACATCAATCGGAATCCTCTGTGTCAGGTCTTGCCACTGCTTCAAACTTTTACGCCCGTCAAATTGCCCGTTGCATGGCAATTTGGCGCAAAATACTATCTACTGACAAAAAAGATCGCATTAAGTTCGCCGTTCATCGTCACTTATGTGACATAACCGATAAGTAAAGGCCATGGCTCAGGAAATCGAATTAAAGTTTATTGTTAATCACAGTGTCGTTGAGGCGTTGCGTGACCATCTCAATACGCTGGGCGGCGAGCACCATGACCCCGTGCAGTTGTTGAATATTTACTACGAAACGCCGGATAACTGGCTGCGTGGGCACGACATGGGCTTGCGTATTCGTGGCGAAAACGGTCGCTATGAGATGACCATGAAAGTTGCAGGAAGAGTGACAGGCGGCTTACACCAGCGCCCGGAATATAACGTGGCGTTGAGCGAACCGACGCTCGACCTGGCGCAGTTACCGACGGAAGTCTGGCCGAACGGCGAATTGCCTGCCGATCTCGCTTCCCGCGTACAACCGCTGTTCAGCACCGATTTTTATCGCGAAAAATGGCTGGTGGAGGTCGATGGTAGCCAAATTGAAATCGCCCTCGACCAGGGGGAAGTGAAAGCGGGGGAATTTGCTGAGTCTATCTGCGAGCTGGAACTGGAACTGCTTAGCGGCGACATGCGTGCGGTGCTGAAACTGGCGAACCAACTGGTATCGCAAACCGGATTACGCCAGGGCAGCCTGAGCAAAGCGGCGCGTGGCTATCATCTGGCGCAGGGCAATCCCGCGCGTGAAATCAAACCGACCACCATTTTACATGTTGCGGCAAAAGCTGATGTCGAGCAGGGGCTGGAAGCTGCGCTCGAGCTGGCGTTAGCGCAATGGCAGTATCATGAAGAACTATGGGTACGCGGCAATGATGCGGCGAAAGAGCAGGTGCTGGCAGCCATTGGCCTGGTCCGTCATACGCTGATGCTGTTCGGTGGCATTGTGCCGCGTAAAGCGAGCACTCACTTACGTGATTTATTGACTCAATGCGAAGCGACCATCGCTTCAGCGGTTTCTGCCGTGACGGCGGTCTACTCTACCGAAACGGCAATGGCGAAGCTGGCATTGACCGAATGGCTGGTAAGCAAAGCCTGGCAGCCGTTTTTAGATGCCAAAGCGCAGAGTAAAATGAGCGATTCCTTCAAACGTTTTGCCGATATCCATCTTTCCCGCCATGCCGCTGAACTGAAAAGCGTTTTCTGCCAGCCGTTAGGCGATCGCTACCATGACCAGTTGCCACGCCTGACGCGTGATATTGATTCGATATTGTTGCTGGCGGGTTACTACGATCCTGTCGTCGCGCAAGCCTGGCTGGAGAACTGGCAGGGGCTGCGTCACGCTATTGCGACCGGGCAACGCATCGAAATTGAACATTTCCGTAATGAGGCAAACAATCAGGAACCGTTCTGGTTGCACAGCGGAAAACGTTAATCAGGCAAGGATAAAATCGCTTATGAAGCCGCTCTCTTCACCGTTACAGCAGTACTGGCAGACCGTTGTTGAGCGGCTGCCAGAGCCTTTAGCCGAGGAATCACTTAGCGCACAGGCGAAGTCAGTACTTACTTTCAGTGATTTTGTGCAGGACAGCGTGATTGCGCATCCAGAGTGGCTGACGGAACTGGAAAGCCAACCGCCGCAGGCCGACGAATGGCAGCATTACGCGGCATGGTTGCAGGAGGCGCTCAGTAATGTGAGTGATGAAGCCGGGTTAATGCGCGAACTGCGGCTATTC
Source organism: Escherichia sp. WS3227_2 (assembly GCF_046486495.1). Lineage (NCBI taxonomy): Bacteria > Pseudomonadati > Pseudomonadota > Gammaproteobacteria > Enterobacterales > Enterobacteriaceae > Escherichia > Escherichia sp. WS3227_2. Next base: position 498,889 of record NZ_JBJQLG010000001.1, on the reverse strand, counting down.
CGGCGGCGCATTATGGTGCGCATCGCCTGGGCGCAAACGCTGGCACTGGTTACTGAAGAGAGCATTTTGCAGCAGCTGAGTCATCTGGCGGAGACGCTGATTGTTGCGGCGCGTGACTGGCTGTATGACGCCTGCTGCCGCGAGTGGGGAACGCCGTGCAATGCGCAGGGCGAAGCGCAACCGCTGCTGATTTTAGGCATGGGTAAGCTGGGCGGCGGGGAACTGAATTTCTCATCAGATATCGATCTGATTTTTGCCTGGCCGGAACATGGTTGTACGCAGGGCGGACGCCGGGAACTGGATAATGCGCAGTTTTTTACCCGCATGGGCCAGCGGCTGATTAAAGTGCTGGATCAACCAACGCAGGATGGCTTCGTCTATCGCGTGGATATGCGACTGCGTCCGTTTGGCGAAAGTGGCCCGCTGGTGCTGAGCTTTGCGGCGCTGGAAGATTATTACCAGGAGCAGGGGCGCGACTGGGAGCGTTACGCGATGGTCAAGGCGCGGATTATGGGGGATAGCGAAGGCGTCTATGCTAACGAGTTGCGTGCGATGCTGCGCCCGTTTGTTTTCCGCCGTTACATCGATTTCAGCGTCATCCAGTCGCTGCGCAACATGAAAGGGATGATTGCCCGTGAAGTGCGCCGACGCGGTTTGACCGACAACATCAAACTTGGCGCGGGTGGCATTCGTGAAATTGAATTTATCGTCCAGGTATTCCAGCTCATTCGCGGCGGGCGCGAACCGTCGCTGCAATCGCGCTCTTTACTGCCAACGCTCAGCGCCATTGCCGAGCTGCATCTGCTTTCTGAAAACGATGCTGAACAATTGCGAGTGGCGTATCTGTTCCTGCGGCGTCTGGAAAACCTGCTGCAAAGTATTAACGACGAACAAACCCAGACGCTTCCTTCTGATGAGCTTAACCGTGCGCGGCTGGCGTGGGCGATGGACTTTGCTGACTGGCAGCAACTGACTGGGATGCTGACCGGACATATGACCAATGTGCGCCGGGTGTTTAATGAATTGATTGGCGACGACGAAAGTGAAACTCAGGAAGAGTCGCTGTCGGAACAGTGGCGTGAGCTGTGGCAGGACGCGTTGCAGGAAGATGACACTACACCAGTGCTGGCGCATCTTAGCGAGGACGATCGCAAACAGGTGCTGACGCTGATTGCCGATTTCCGCAAAGAGCTGGATAAGCGCACAATCGGGCCACGCGGACGTCAGGTGCTCGACCATCTGATGCCACATCTGCTAAGAGATGTCTGTACACGTGAAGACGCTACTGTAACGCTGTCGCGCATTACGGCCTTGCTGGTGGGGATTGTTACCCGCACCACCTATTTAGAATTGCTCAGTGAATTTCCTGCGGCGCTTAAGCATTTGATTTCTCTGTGTGCCGCATCGCCGATGATTGCCAGCCAGCTGGCGCGCTATCCGTTATTGCTGGATGAACTGCTCGATCCAAACACTCTCTACCAGCCGACGGCGACCGATGCCTACCGTGATGAACTGCGCCAGTATTTGCTGCGCGTGCCGGAAGATGACGAAGAACAACAGCTTGAGGCGCTGCGTCAGTTCAAACAGGCGCAACTGTTACGTATTGCGGCAGCGGATATCGCCGGTACGCTACCGGTAATGAAAGTGAGCGATCACTTAACCTGGCTGGCGGAGGCTATGATAGATGCCGTCGTTCAGCAGGCGTGGGTTCAAATGGTTGCCCGCTACGGTAAGCCAAATCACCTGAACGAACGCGAAGGGCGTGGTTTTGCGGTGGTCGGCTACGGCAAGTTGGGCGGCTGGGAGTTAGGCTACAGTTCCGATCTTGACCTGATCTTCCTCCATGATTGCCCAATGGATGCGATGACTGACGGCGAGCGGGAAATCGACGGGCGACAGTTTTATCTGCGTCTGGCGCAACGCATTATGCATCTGTTCAGTACGCGAACCTCTTCCGGCATTTTGTATGAAGTGGATGCACGACTGCGTCCGTCCGGGGCGGCGGGAATGCTGGTGACATCCGCAGAAGCGTTTGCCGATTATCAGAAAAACGAGGCCTGGACGTGGGAACATCAGGCGCTGGTGCGTGCGCGTGTAGTGTACGGCGATCCGCAGCTCACCGCGCACTTTGACGCAGTACGCCGGGAGATTATGACGCTGCCGCGCGAAGACAAAACCCTGCAAACAGAAGTGCGGGAAATGCGCGAGAAAATGCGTGCCCATCTCGGCAATAAACATCGCGATCGCTTTGATATCAAAGCCGATGAAGGCGGAATTACCGATATCGAATTTATTACTCAATATCTGGTATTGCGCTACGCTCATGAAAAACCGAAGTTAACGCGCTGGTCAGACAACGTGCGCATTCTGGAACTACTGGCGCAAAACGACATTATGGAAGAGCAGGAAGCGATGGCGCTGACCCGTGCTTACACGACGCTGCGCGATGAACTTCATCATCTGGCATTACAGGAATTGCCGGGCCATGTGTCGGAGGATTGCTTCACCGCAGAGCGTGAACTGGTGCGGGCAAGCTGGCAGAAGTGGCTGGTGGAAGAATGAAGTATGGTATTATCGCGCGCAAATTTTGAATCTCTCAGGAGACAGGAATGAAAGTAACGCTGCCAGAGTTTGAACGTGCAGGAGTGATGGTGGTTGGTGATGTGATGCTGGATCGTTACTGGTACGGTCCCACCAGCCGTATCTCGCCGGAAGCGCCGGTGCCCGTGGTTAAAGTGAATACCATCGAAGAACGTCCGGGCGGCGCGGCTAACGTGGCGATGAATATCGCTTCTCTCGGTGCTAATGCACGCCTGGTCGGGTTGACGGGCATTGACGATGCGGCGCGCGCGCTCAGTAAATCTCTGGCCGACGTCAACGTCAAATGCGACTTTGTTTCTGTACCGACGCATCCGACTATCACCAAATTACGGGTACTTTCCCGCAACCAACAGCTGATTCGTCTGGATTTCGAAGAAGGTTTCGAAGGGGTTGATCCGCAGCCGCTGCACGAGCGGATTAATCAGGCACTGAGTTCGATTGGCGCGCTGGTGCTTTCTGACTACGCCAAAGGTGCGCTGGCAAGCGTACAGCAGATGATCCAACTGGCGCGTAAAGCGGGTGTTCCGGTGCTGATTGATCCAAAAGGTACCGATTTTGAGCGCTACCGCGGCGCTACGCTGTTAACGCCGAATCTCTCGGAATTTGAAGCTGTTGTCGGTAAATGTAAGACCGAAGAAGAGATTGTTGAACGCGGCATGAAACTGATTGCCGATTACGAACTCTCGGCTCTGTTGGTGACCCGTTCCGAACAGGGTATGTCGCTGCTGCAACCGGGTAAAGCACCGCTGCATATGCCAACTCAGGCGCAGGAAGTGTATGACGTTACCGGTGCGGGCGACACGGTGATTGGCGTCCTGGCGGCAACGCTGGCAGCGGGTAATTCGCTGGAAGAAGCCTGCTTCTTTGCCAATGCGGCGGCAGGCGTGGTGGTCGGCAAACTGGGGACATCCACGGTTTCGCCGATCGAGCTGGAAAATGCAGTACGTGGACGTGCAGATACCGGCTTTGGTGTGATGACCGAAGAGGAACTGAAGCTTGCTGTAGCGGCGGCGCGTAAACGCGGTGAAAAAGTGGTGATGACCAACGGCGTCTTCGACATCCTGCACGCCGGGCACGTCTCCTATCTGGCAAATGCCCGCAAACTGGGTGACCGCCTGATTGTCGCTGTGAACAGCGATGCCTCCACCAAACGGCTGAAAGGGGATTCCCGCCCCGTTAACCCGCTCGAACAGCGTATGATTGTGCTGGGCGCACTGGAAGCGGTCGACTGGGTGGTGTCGTTTGAAGAAGACACGCCGCAGCGCTTAATTGCCGGGATCCTGCCAGACCTGCTGGTGAAAGGTGGCGACTATAAACCAGAAGAGATTGCCGGGAGTAAAGAAGTCTGGGCCAACGGCGGCGAAGTGCTGGTGCTCAACTTTGAAGACGGTTGCTCGACTACCAACATCATCAAGAAGATCCAACAGGATAAAAAAGGCTAACCGGAAAGCGTTTCACAGATCTCGCTTCGTACCTGGCAGGCCTATTGACGCTGTTGTTTTTTCAACCTAGAGTAAAGGAACAAGGGTAAGGGAGGATTTCTTCCCCCTCTGATGAGTTGTTAGTAAGTCGGGAAACTTAACAGTAACAACACAACCAGTATGATGACGAACTTCATCATAACCCTTTCCTTCTGTAAGGCCCCTTCTTCGGGAGGGGCTTTCCCGTTTCAGCCCCTTGCTGACTCCCCGATTGTTGATGAGCGCCGGACCCCGCGCAACGCTTTCCCTGAGGCAGTTTTGCCTTCCCCGAGTGGTCACGCAAAAGGCTGCAACGACCTGAGCATTTGCAGTTTTTTGCGGAACGCAGATATAAAAAATCCCCGGCCTTTTGGGCCAGGGATGTTCATAGTTGAAAATTTATTCTACGTTTTCTGCGACGGGAGTTGTTGAGGTTAAGGGGGAAGTCAATGCCGCCAGCGAGCCGCCTGAAACGCCAATTTCATTGAGTAAGGAGTCAATCAGCGGTGCCTGTGTGCGGTAAGAGAGTGCGGCTGATAACGCTTGTTCCGCCAGGTTTCCGCCCCCTACATTACCCGTGTTTGCATCACCCGCAGCGCTGCCACGATTCAGACCATCGACCTGAATAATCTTGATACCGTCAATAGATTTCATCGGCTCAACGGATTTTTCTATTACCGCAGGTAGCGCCTGCAACAAGGCCAGTTTGAATTTAAGGCTAGTTTGCTCGTCAGAAAGTACGTTGATAGCGTCGTTCAGCGCACGTTGCGCTTCTGCTTCCGCCAGACCCTTTTTACGCGTAGCTTCGGCTAACTCAACGATTGCCGCCGCCTGCATCTCTGCGGCTTCTTTCTCTGCTTTCGCCCGCACGGTCAGTTCAACCGCTTTGGTTTCTGCATCCTGCGCGGCAGCGATTAGGGCAACTTGTTTAGCACGATCGGCTTCTGCGGTCTGGCGAGTTGTTTCTACGTTTTGCTGGGCGCTTACCGCTTCTGCAAGTGCAAGGTTGGCACGCGCTTCCGCTTGTGACTGTTGTTCCGATTTGGCGGCAATCGCGATCGATTTCGTCTGGTTAGCGATTTCGGTGACCTGCTGCTGTTCGATCTCTTTAATGCGAACTTCACGTTCAGCTTCAACTTTTCTTGAGCGGACGGCCTGTTCGCGGTCGATTTCTGTTTCCTGAATCTGTCGTTCAGCCAGAATTCGCGTCTGCTCTGCTTCCCGACGACGCTCGGCCTCAAAAGCCGCAATTTTCGCATTCTGCTCAGCGGTACGGGTTTTAACCTGCTGCTCCTGCTCAAGCGTCATAAACGCTTCTTGTTGTTCAATCTCCAGCTTCCGCGAAAGTGCATCACGGTTTTTCTCACGCACCGCAACTTCTACATCCTGTTCAACTTCGTTACGTTCGCGACGACGGCGCTCCGTCTCCTGCGTCAGCTTGGTTAAACCTTCGGCGTCAAAGGCGTTGTTAGGATTGAAATGTTCTTTCGACGTCTGGTTAAAGTTGGTAAGTGAAACGCTTTCCAGTTCCAGGCCATTTTTCGACAGATCTTCAGCTACGGTATTTTGTACGCCCTGCACGAAGTTCTCGCGGGTATCCTGTAACTCATGCATGGTCATTTGTGCAGCTGTTGCACGGAGGGCATCGACAAATTTATCTTCAACCAACATACGTAAGTCTTCAGGCGACAGGGTGCGTTGCCCCAGCGTCTGGGCGGCGGTGGCAATACCTTCCACTGACGGTTTTACCCGCACAAAGAAAGCGACAACGACATCGACGCGCATACGATCTTTCGTAATCAGGCTATCAATGGTTGAGCGGCTGACTTCCAGCTTCAGAGTATTCATATTGATGGGGATTATTTCATGAAAGATCGGCATCACGATTGCGCCACCGCTCATTACCACTTTTTGCCCACCTAAACCAGTACGAACAAAAGCTTGCTCTGCCGAAGCGCGACGATAGAGCCTGGCGAAAATAATTCCAATAATAAACAGAATGCATACGGCAATAATTGCGGTAAACATCCAGGAGGGCACAGAATTAACAATATCATCCATTATTAAATTTCCTTTTGATTAATAAATTACAATATTTGGGGCCAGGGATTGTTTTCCGCCAAATATCGCGTTGCAGAAAGTCGGCAAATAATTAACACTTTGTCTCCTTTAGTGAAAATTTTTCCTTCTTCAGGCTCTAGTAGTAAATAATGTATTTGGCCAAATTGATCGGTGAGTTTTCCTTCGCAGGGATTACCTGAAGTGGCTTGATGACCGGTAATTAATGCCATGCTACCAATATATTCTTCTTCTGTAATAGCTGAACTATGGTCGCGTGGAATCCAGGTCGCAACTATTTTACCGGTATAATGCACCGCAATAATCGTAAACAGTAAACTGACAGGAACCACGAACAGGTTCGACAGTGGTGATTGCCAGACCATGATGCAGGCATGCTGCAACAGGATGCCAATAAGACCAAAAAAACCAGCCAGCAAGCAGAGAACGACGAGAGCTGGCAATCTTCCGATATTGAGATAATGAAGTGCCTGGCTAATATGACCTGTGGTTATGGAATCATAATGGTCAAGATGTGCATCAAGAGCACCGGAGAGCATGTGACCGCAGATAAGCGCAAAAATTTCTAAAAGGCCGATCAACAGTACAAAGGAAATAGCGAAAAGATAAGGGGTATTATAGTCGGCGAATAAAATCATATGTCACTCCAATGTCCATTTAGTGACGCAATATTTACTTTGGGATAGTTTCCTTGCTTACATTTGTCTTTGTTAATAATAACACATGTTAGAGAAGTTCTGGAAGAGAAAGTCTTTTAATATGGTTTTTTATTTTTCACTAAAAAGTGTGATCGGGGACAATATATTTACGCACGTTATGTTTAAAGGCACTACACTGATTGGGGAATACTGAAATCAGAAAAAGCATATGGCCTTAAAAGGTATGCGATAACCGGAGGATGTGCTTATGGATCATAGTCTTAATTCTTTAAATAATTTCGATTTCCTGGCGCGTAGTTTTGCCAGAATGCACGCAGAAGGTCGCCCGGTCGATATTCTGGCCGTTACTGGTAACATGGATGAAGAACATAGAACCTGGTTTTGCGCACGTTATGCCTGGTATTGCCAACAGATGATGCAAACCAGAGAACTTGAATTAGAACACTGATATTACGGGCCGTCTGGCCCGTTTTTGTGTTGCTTTATTCTGCTTTATCAATAGGCGGGATAGCCGGAGGAGATTGAAGATCTGCTACCGAATTATTGCGCGCTTCCAGTTCACTGATGCGCTGCTCCAGTAATGCCAGTTTCTCACGAGTCCGTAACAGGACTTGTGTCTGTACGTCGAATTCTTCGCGGCTCACCAGATCGAGACGCGTCAGCTGCGCTTGTAGGGTTTGGCGGATTTTTTTCTCCACATCTTCCCCGAACTCCCTGATTCCTTTAGGCATTGATTCGTGAACCTGGCGAGCGATTTGCTCAATTTTTTTCGGGTCAATCATTGTAGTTTCCCTGTACTGATAGGTGTTGAGTGCCATTGTAGTGCGATAAGGGTAAGTCATAAACCAGAATTATGTGAAGCTATGCGTTGCTGCCGCTAATCATTAGCGTTATAGTGAATCCGCTTATTCTCAGGGCGGGGCGAAATTCCCCACCGGCGGTAAATCAACTCAGTTGAAAGCCCGCGAGCGCTTTGGGTGCGAACTCAAAGGACAGCAGATCCGGTGTAATTCCGGGGCCGACGGTTAGAGTCCGGATGGGAGAGAGTAACGATTCTGTCGGGCATGGACCCGCTCACGTTATTTTGGCTATATGCCGCCACTCCTAAGACTGCCCTGATTCTGGTAACCATAATTTTAGTGAGGTTTTTTTACCATGAATCAGACGCTACTTTCCTCTTTTGGTACGCCTTTCGAACGTGTTGAAAATGCACTGGCTGCGCTGCGTGAAGGACGCGGTGTAATGGTGCTTGATGATGAAGACCGTGAAAACGAAGGCGATATGATCTTCCCGGCAGAAACCATGACCGTTGAGCAGATGGCGCTGACCATTCGCCACGGTAGCGGTATTGTTTGCCTGTGCATTACTGAAGATCGCCGTAAACAACTCGATCTGCCAATGATGGTAGAAAATAACACCAGCGCCTATGGCACCGGTTTTACCGTGACCATTGAAGCGGCTGAAGGTGTGACTACCGGTGTTTCTGCCGCTGACCGTATTACGACCGTTCGCGCAGCGATTGCCGATGGCGCAAAACCTTCTGATCTGAATCGCCCGGGCCACGTTTTCCCACTTCGCGCTCAGGCTGGTGGTGTACTGACGCGTGGCGGCCATACTGAAGCTACTATTGATCTAATGACGCTGGCAGGCTTTAAACCGGCTGGTGTGCTGTGTGAGCTGACTAATGACGATGGCACGATGGCGCGTGCACCAGAGTGCATTGAGTTTGCCAATAAACACAATATGGCGCTCGTGACTATTGAAGACCTGGTGGCATACCGTCAGGCACATGAGCGTAAAGCCAGCTAATGAGGTGAAATACTAAATATGAAAATGCCGGGATGTTCCCGGCATTTTGCTGTTTAGTGGTAGTTGATTTTAACTATCAGGTCTTTCTGAAATGGGCCATAGACGAGTGGTTCACCAGGTTTTTGGGTTAATTCGGCCTGGTAATCGCGGGTTGCCATTGCCGCACTCTGACCGGGAATATAAGTACTAAATAATTTGAACTGGTTAAATTCAATATCTTCTTGCGTTTTTTGATCAGTAATTCGCATGAGCAAGCCGTTACCTATTTCCAGATGCGTATTGTCATATAATGTATCTGAAGTAAAGAAACTGGTTGCAACATCAAACTGTTCGGTACAATCAGACGCAATGTCTTTTATGGTAGAAACGCTGAATGCTGCCTTCGGTGGGAAAGTTGCAATGGAATTCGCAGCGATCTGCCCAAAATTGACTATCTGACTTTCCGGGGAAATGCGGACGTCGACACTACAGTCAAGGAATGAAATATTATCTAACCCCGTAATCGCATAGCGTAAATTTTTCGCGTTGGGGGCCATGTTCGCCCCGCCTTCACCGTCGAATTGCAGCACGTTGACTGTGCCAAAGTTTACCGTCTGATCTCCTGCCGGGCGGCTTTTGAATTTTACATAGACGCGAAAATGGGCGTTAAATGTTACATTTTTTTGAAGAGTGCTGCCATTGCATACAGGGTCATGATAATACCCATTATAGTATTGTTCATATTTATCCAGGCACGCATGAGTATCAATTTTTTCATTTGTCCCTTCATAATCCACACCATTATAAGTCACGCCAAATGTTAAATACTGATTATTCAACATATCGGCACTATTTATTTGGGGCAATTTGATCCAGGCATAGACATTTTCTGATGGGTTATTACTTGACCATCCTGGTGCATTGTCACAATAAACTGTGATATTAATATCTCCGCTCTCCCAAATTTTTTGCCCAGGTTGCGCATTCTCTGGAATTTTGAACGTTGGTAAATCTCCATTTATGAGGGTTGTTCCGCTGTACCCATCCTGATAGCAATCAACAGCAAAAGCTGAAACGTTAAAAAAAAGGCAAAGAATCGCCAGTAGTCGAAAAAGCGTAATCATATTTTCCCCTTCTTCGCAGGAGTACTTTGGCAGAGGGACTGGACGGAATTGCATACCACTTTAAACATCTCCAGCCCGCCGTAGTCCGCCACAAAGCCTAACTGGAAGGTAGAGGGCAGGTTGTTTAAGTGTTGAGTCGCAGAAGCAAATGGTGCCACCATAATACTGTCCGCACCAGGCATCAGTGTCTTGCCATTAGTGCCGATATAGCCGACGGTAATATGATAAGGCGTCGGGTTATTCAGGGTCAGATCGACGGCGGTGCGGGTAATCGTCACTTTTTGCAGAGGAACCATCTCCCCCTCTTTTAACTCAATCGCTTTTGGCCGCCAGAATAGCTTCAGACGGCTTTGCATGGCGATTTGCATGACATTCTGTTCTTTGGCGCGCGGCGGAATTTCCCGCACGTTATAGTAGAACAGCGTTTCTCTGTCCTGTGGCAAGTTATTTAACGAGGCCAGCGCCATCAGGCGAATTTGTACCTGTTCATCAGGCTCAATACGTTCCATCGGCGGCAGTGTTGAAATGTAATCGCGCGTTTTTTTACCGCTGGCATCTTCAATCCACGACTGAGCCAGATAAGGATCGATTTTACTTTGATTGGTCAGGCGAACCGTTGCGCTTTTATTCGAAGCATTAAAAATGATGCGTGTCCTGTCGGGGGAGACAGTAGCCTGGGCAAAGTTGCAGATCCCCAGAAAACAAATCATTCCTGTTGTGATTAATGGTAATTTCATTATATTCATCCTGAATTATTTGACTGTTTTACAAGGTAAAATTATTGCGCTTTCACTAATGTTACTTTGGTTTGGCGGCGTGACTTCACAGGTATTATCACCCCAGGTTAAATGCAGAATACTGTTTTCCTGAATACCGCTGAGATAAACGAAGCCATCTTCCGCTACCAGGCCCACATCTTTACCTGTCGCTTTATCCGTGACATTCACACCTAGTGGAGGGAAGCGGCCATTTTCCTGACGAATAACGCCGACGATTTGGTATCCGGTGGTGGCATTCAGTTTTGCGTAGCCGATGGCACCCTGGGTGAGCGTAGTACGAATAACCGAGTTTTCGACATCGACACCTTCAGGCAGATCGTTATTGTTCACCCGCAACATGGAGGTGGTGTAGTTCGATAACGAAGGTATCACGGCGATGCCCAGCCCGTTGGTAACAGTTCGGTTAGAGTTGATTTCAACGCCGGAGATGCCATCGGTATCGACCATCATGCGGGCGTTATCGCCATAGCTATAATCGTGAAGAGCGACACCATGACGTGTAGCGGTAAGTGAACCGTACCAGCCTGCGGTAACAGAATTGTACTGATTCGGCTGTACACTGCCATTAATGTTCAGACGTCCCCACGGCGAATAGTGCTGGTAGCTGCCGCGCAGTGTGGGTTCGCCATCACGTATATTGTCGTCAGTTGCCGACGCAGAAATATTCCAGATATTGTTGCGATCTGATGAATCGTACCAGGAAATCATCTGCGAAGTATTACTGCTTCCCGTACGCTGCATACTGTAGGAGATGTTGCGGTTTTGTTGTAAAGGTAGAGAGAAAGAGAAGTAATATTGATTCTCTTCGTCGTCATCCCAGCGGATTCGACTTACTGCCAGCGATGCAGAGATACCTTTGAAATCGCCAATATCAAAGTTTTTGCTTACAGATACGGAGTAGTTGGTATTGCTGGCGCTGTCCCAATAAGTATTGCGTGTAACGTTGAGATAAGAGTTTAATTCCAGCGTTTCAAAGTACTGGTTCAAGGAAATGACATAACTCTCTTTTTCATTATCAATTGACTCATCGCCATTACGCGAGCTTAGGTACTCACTCATCGACACGTAATCTTTATCTGAGAAGCGATAACCCGCGAAGGTAATCTGACTACCTGTCGATTCGAAATGCTTTGCATAGTTGAAGCGATAGCTGTAACCACGCAGATTGTCGCTATTTTGTTGCTGCAGAGAGGCGTCTGCTCCGGTGACATCAAAAGAAAGCGAACCGAATTGGTTAAGGTTAAAGCCAATACCGGTAGTGATAGCCTGATAATCATCAGCGGTGAACATGCCGCCACCATACAGCGACACATTGTTCAGCCAGCCCCAGGAGGCTTCCGCCGTCCAGAAAAAGGGATTATTGATATCGTTATGCCCGACGGATGTTGGTTTTCCCAGCGACGTCTTATAGCGCACTTGCCCTTTACGGGTTAAATAGGGAATGGATGCGGAGCCAACCTGGAAGGTGCTGGTGCGGCCATCTTCTTCTTCCACTGTGACATCCAACTGCCCCTGAAACGATTGCCCCAAATCAGAAATAGTAAAAGGGCCTGGCGCGACAGTGGTTTGATAAAGTACGCGACCATTTTGTGCCACAGTCACTTTAGCGTTGGTCTGCGCGATACCGGTAATTTGTGGCGCATAACCCTGTAAATCTGGCGGCAGCATGCTTTCATCACTTTCCAGCGATGCGCCAGTAAAGTGGAAGGTATCGTAAAGATTGGAGCTCAGGTCGTACTGGCCCATAGTGAATTTTGACGACCAGGAGGGGATAGGGCGAAACAGATAAGTTCGCGCAAATTCGCTGTCGTGGTTTACCGAGCGTCCATCAGCAAAATTCTGATTATATTGGTAATCGCTACGTAAGCGCCATGCGCCGAGGTTAAAGCCTAACGTACCATAGGAGCTGACGTTTTGGGTGCTGTCTCCGTGATGTGGGGCATACTGGCTGGCGTACACGTTGTAATCAAGGATAAACCCGGCGATACCGGCATCCCAAAACTCTGGTGGCGTCCAGTTTGTTGCCTGGTATTTTAACCATGCCTGGGGAACACTTAGCGATAATATCATCGTAGCTTTATCAAGTCGTGTCGTTAATTCCTGACGTTGGCTTAAATCGAGACATTCGCTGCCAGCTATGTTTTGCAATGATTCAATAAATTCCGTATTAAGACCGAAATTAGTCAAATTTTCTTTGGTTAAGCAGAGTAACGAACCACTTTCATTATCGGCTTTTACCCATTCCAGTATTAACGTTTGTGGCAACATATTTTTATTTATTTGCACACGAACGAGGTATCTACCAGGGGGGATATAGCCTTTTTTCTCAAAACGCGAGATATCAATATTCTCACGGTCTTCTGCGTCAACCATATCGACGTTGAATTCTACGGCGTGGACTGGCAAAACGAAGAGTAGGGAACACACAACGCCAGACAGGGCAATTTTAATTGCATGGGATAACTTATCCCCGGTAAACGTGTTTTTATTGTTCATAAAAATCCATTTCTAAAAAGGCCCAAAGTTGCCGATGAAATTTCATCGGCTTTACCGCCTGACGTTGTGTAGTTACTAATTGCCGCTTACTTGTAGTCGAGTACGTAATTAGCTTGTGCCTGCACGTTACCTGGAGTCGCGGTGCGTCCCAGAGATTCCATACGGGCTTTAAAGTTCAACTCCTGGTAGGAGTTAGTCGTCGGGAAGTTGATAGTGATTGGAGTGCCAAGAGTCACGTTGGTGTTGTCTGATTTCACCAGACGTACGCCTACATCAGTTGCGCCGCCGATGTTACCTTCCAGAGTGTTTTTAAGCAGGTTGGAATCGGTAGCGTCAACACTGGCAGAACTAAAGGTGATTTTGACTTTATCAACAGTGTTCGTGCCGTCAGATAAAATACAATCCTGCAAGTGAATGGTGACATCTACAGGCAGAGATTTCTGACCGCTTTTTAATACGGTATCAGCAACTTCACCGAGGTTTATTGTCTGATCTTCATCACCAGGAGCAATAGAACAAGGTGCATCGATAACTTCACCTTTAAAAGTAATTTTACCGGAACCCTGATTAGCATCGTCAGCAAGAGCGTTAAAAGCAACGCCTGATAACAATGCGGTTGCGAACATAGATAACAATGTTTTTTTTAACATGACTATAATCCTTTATAAATTAGAAAGGCTATGAATGAGGAAAATATAGGTTTGAATCTGATATTAATTCCGCTATGGAGATTACCATAGTTAGAGATGACTTAGCTTGTTATTAATATTAAATACTGATTAAGTAAAACTTAAATCATACACTTTCATTATATATTAAGATGCGTATACCTGGATATTTGTTGTATATCGTTGTGAATAATAATTTTTTTGTATGAGTTGTGATGAAAAAATGAACATCCATTGACAAAAATTTACGTATGATATTGTAAGGTGGTAAAGTATATTTATTAAAACGAGTAGGGACGCAAGAATCGTGAAGATATAATATATATCTAGTGGTGCTTATTAAGTTTTATTATTAATTAGTAATGTTTTATCGGGGGATAATATATATTAATAGTCTTGGTTGTTCTTTTTTTAACCAGATATGGTATATAATACAACACTTACTATGATCGAAATCATATACTTGATCCAGAATTATGCGAGTATATGAATGTATTCAACGATGGATATGTGAAATTTTAACGCTAAATGTTTAGTAATGTTAAATTTTGAAGGTGAAAAGGATGTTTATTGCCTGGTACTGGATTGTATTAATTGTTCTACTGGCTGGTGGCTATTTTCTTCATCTTAAACGTTACTGTAAAGCTTTTCGCCATGACAGAGATGCGCTGTTAGCTGCCCGAAGTAAATTAGATAAACGCTCCGATAAAGAAGTGTTTGAAAAGCATCAATAATACCTTTAATAACGATACAGATGTTGCCTTTAGCAATGGGCAACATCTGTTATTATCGTCTTTAACCAATTCCCGCCGTTTGTAGCAGCACTAAACTAAATCCCATTACTGACATCCCACACAGCACGCCATAGCTGGGGTTATTATTAGGGTCAATCTCTTTGGCTAACGGCATTAATTCGTCCACGGAGAGCGCCACCATGATTCCTGCAACCGCCGCCATGATTGCCGCCATGACCACCGGGGAAATCATGCTACCGAGGATTAACCACGCCAGCACACCACCAAGAATTTCTGCTAGTCCAGAAATCCCCGCCCACAGAATCGCGGTGCGTTTAGACCCCGTTGCCGCATAAACCGGGCCTGCCACTGCCAGACCTTCAGGGATATTGTGCAACGCTACGGCCAGGGCGATACCAAATCCCAGCTCCAGGTTGCTGCTCGCCGTGACAAAGGTGGCAATCCCTTCCGGGAAGTTATGCAGACTGATGCCGAGAGTGAGCAGAATGGCTGTGCGCTTGATCGATTTTGGCAACGGCTGCACCGATTTTTGCATTAAATCCTGCGGATGTGCATGTGGCAACATGCGGTCCAGGCCAAAATAGCCAAGCAGACCGAAGATAAACATTCCATAACCCAACACAGGCGACATTCCTTCGGCGGCCAGTGCGGCAGGAAGCATTTCCATTAATGAGATGAGCAACATGATCCCCGCCGCAAATCCTAGCGAAAACGCCAGTAAGCGGTTCGAGGGTTTTTGCCCGAGAACGCCGAGAAACGCGCCAATAAACGTGGCTGCCCCCGCCAGTATGGTCAGAATGAGAGGTACTGACATCGACAACTCCTTATAAATCTTCACCTTCAGGCAGATCGTCAAAATAACTGATGATCATCATCATTGTTATCCGGGTTCTTACTCCGCCGAACAAGCGTATTGTGAGGATATCAAAATGACACCTTTAGTTAAGGATATCATCATGTCTTCAACACGTATGCCAGCATTGTTTTTAGGTCACGGTAGTCCGATGAACGTGCTGGAAGATAATTTGTATACCCGCAGCTGGCAGAAGTTGGGGATGACATTGCCACGCCCGCAAGCGATTGTGGTGGTTTCGGCTCACTGGTTTACCCGTGGAACAGGAGTGACCGCGATGGAGACGCCGCCCACGATTCATGACTTTGGTGGCTTCCCGCAGGCGCTGTACGACACGCATTATCCTGCTCCGGGTTCGCCTGCGCTGGCACAGCATCTGGTTGAGCTGTTAGCGCCGGTCCCGGTGACGCTGGATAAAGAAGCCTGGGGCTTTGACCACGGCTCGTGGGGCGTGCTGATTAAGATGTATCCTGACGCCGATATCCCGATGGTGCAGTTGAGTATCGACAGTAGCAAACCTGCCGCCTGGCATTTCGAAATGGGGCGCAAACTCGCAGCGCTGCGAGATGAAGGAATAATGTTGGTCGCCAGCGGTAACGTGGTGCATAACCTGCGCACAGTGAAGTGGCACGGTGATAGTTCACCGTATCCGTGGGCGACGTCGTTTAATGAGTATGTGAAAGCGAATCTGACGTGGCAAGGGCCGGTGGAACAACATCCTCTGGTGAATTATCTCGACCATGAAGGTGGCGCGTTATCGAACCCAACGCCAGAGCACTATCTGCCGTTGTTGTATGTCTTAGGTGCGTGGGATGGGCAGGAGCCAATTACCATTCCGGTCGATGGTATAGAAATGGGCAGTTTAAGTATGTTGTCGGTGCAGATAGGCTAATAATTACCGGATGGCGAGTGCCATCCGGTATCATGGCTATTCAACAAAAATATGTGGATAAAACCGAGACATATCCTGGGTGATCAACGCACGGTCTTCACGAATGCCAATTCCGGCAGGTTGATCGTTCACCAGCCAGCTACCAATCAGCATATAGCTGTCGCCGAATTTCGGTAACGGGTGGAATTGCTGAACAATCATCCCTTCTTCGCCATACGGACCTTCCGCTGCTTCAATGGTTTTGCCGTTCTCAATGATCGACACGTTTGCGCCTTCACGGGAGAAGATCGGTTTAACCACATATTTTTCCATTTGCGGATGATCATCTTCCGCAAAATAAGCGGGCAGCAGGTTCGGGTGATTCGGGAACATCTCCCACAGTAGCGGTAGAAGCGCTTTGTTGGAGATAATGCTCTTCCACGCCGGTTCCAGCCAGCGTACGCCTGCATCCTCCAGCTTGGTGGAGAACATCTCACGCAGCATAAATTCCCACGGATACAGCTTGAACAGGTTAGAAATCACCTGATCTTGTAAATCCGTGAACTGACCTTTTTCGCCTAAACCGATATCGTCGATGTAGAGGAATTCAGTAGCGATTTCAGCTTCTGTCGCGCAGTCCTGCAAATACTGAATGGTTCCGCGATCTTCCACCGTGTCGCGACAGCAGGTGAGATGCAGCAACTGGAAGCCATACTGTTCACGCAACTCGACAAAGCGATCGATTAGCTTTTCTTGCAGACTGTTAAACTGGTCGCTGCCTTCCGGCAGGTTACCGGCGTTAAGCTGATCTTCCAGCCAGATCCACTGAAAGAATGCGGCTTCATACAGTGACGTTGGCGTATCGGCGTTATTTTCCAGAAGTTTAGGTTCGCCAGTACCATCCCACGCCAGATCAAGACGCGAATAAAGCGATGGCTGGTGAGTCAGCCATGACTGGCGCACAAAACTCCAGGTGTGTTTTGGAATGCGGAATTTGGTCATCAGCTCATCGCTGGCGATCACTTTTTCAACCACTTTCAGGCACATCTGGTGCAGTTCGGCGGTGACTTCTTCCAGCTTTTCAACCTGGGCGAGGGTCAACTTGTAGTAAGCATCTTCACACCAGTACGGTTCGCCGTACATGGTGTGAAAATTGAAACCGTATTCGTGGGCTTTTTCGCGCCAGTCTGGGCGCTCGGTAATACTGACTCTTTCCATCGGTATCAGCCACCCATTGAACGAGAAGAGGTGCCGGTTGCGCTACGCTGCATAGTGCTTTGTTTGGCAACAGATTCACCAAAACCGCCACGGGTAACAGTAGTAGTGGTCGCCGGTTTTGGTGCCATTGCCGTCTTCGGTACGGTCATGGTGCGGCCTGGCTGGGCTGCGCCATAGTTTTTACCCGTCGCGTCGGTATATTTACCGTAAGCCGGGCTGGCCGGGTTTTTCGAGGAGAACAGCGGCTGCTGTGCAAATCCCGCGCCGCCGCCCATCAGACGCCCCATCATGTAACCGGCCATCAGCGGCATCCAGAAACTCCCGCTCGATTGCTGGGCCTGCGCCTGGTTTTCTGGTGCCATACCAGCCTGGGCTGGTGCCTGCTGGCACTGACCTTCGCCAAATTCAGCAATACAGTCTTCACGAGTGGCGTATTTCGGCGCAGTACGTTCGGCTTCTTTCAGCGCATTGTTGTACGCAGTGGTACATTCGGCGCTTTTGCCTGGGTTTGCAGCTGAACAGTCGTCAGCATTTTGATAGAGAGACACTGTTTCATCACTCTTTTCACAGCCAGCCAGCATAAAAACAGTGGCAACCGCGAGAGCGACTGGTGTCAGATGGCGTGCGCTCCAGTTTTTGCGGAACGATGCGTGGCGTATGGATTTTGTCCGTTTCATTTTTGTCTTCCGGGACCAGTGGTAAATACCCATCAGAATAGAGGATGGCTGGTCGAAATTGAAGCGAGAAGGGGGAAGAATGCGGCAGATAACCCGTATCTTTACGTTGCCTTACGTTCAGACGGGGCCGAAGCCCCGTCGTCGTCATCAGTTACGGAAAGGGTTATGACCGTTACTGGTGGTAGTGCGTGCGGATGTTTGCTGAACGACGGGTGCCGGGCTATCAGGTGCATAACCATCAGCAATAGCATTCTGTTCCGGCGTTTGCGGGGCAACGTTTTCCGGGTTAGTGGAAACCGGTTTGCTCAGCGTATTGTTCAGTGCCAGCAGATCCTGCTCGTTCAACGTACCCAGGGCTGACTTAATATTCAGCTGATTAATCAGGTAGTTATAACGCGCATTCGCCAGCTCTTGCTTGGCGTTGTACAGCGTGGTGGTCGCATCCAACACATCAACAATGGTACGCGTACCGACCGAGTAGCCCGCTTCCATCGCGTCTAATGAGCTTTGAGCGGAAACTACGGCTTGTTTGTAGGCGTTAATGCTACTGATAGAAGCATTAATGTTGTTGAAGGAGGAACGTACGGTTTGCACGACGCTACGATGGGCGCTTTCCAGTTGCTCACTGGCACCAACAAAGTTGTACTGGGCCTGTTTCACCTGCGAGTTAACCATTCCGCCCTGATAAATCGGCAGCGAGAAGCTCAGACCAACTTTGTTCTGGCCCATATTGCTATCGTCATACTGGGTACCAGCGGCACCACGGGTTTTCGAACCGCTATATGAGGTGTCAGAAATCCCGGTAGAAGCCGTTAAATCCAGAGTCGGTAAGTGACCATCCTGCGCCTGGCGAATTTGCTCGCGCGCCAGGTCCTGGCTCAAGCGTGCCTGTAACAGCGACAGGTTGCGTTTTTCGGCTTCTTTCAGCAGCGCGTTAACCGGCTGCGGTTTGTCGGTTTTAAAGTTTTCGACATTCAGCGCCGCCAGTTCCGGATAATAGTTACCGGTGATCTGGCGCAGCTGCTCTACCGCGTTATCAAGGTTATTACGTGCGGTCACTTCGTTCGCCAGCACGGTATCGTACTGTGCGCGGGCGTTCTGCACGTCGGTGATCGCTACCAGGCCCACGTTAAAACGTTGGGTGGTTTGATCTAATTGACGGTAGATCGCTTCTTTTTGCGCCTGTGTATAGGAAAGAACGTCAATAGCATTCAACACGTTGAAATAAGCGGTCGCGGTGTTGAGGATCAAGGTTTGTTGATCGGTCTGATACGTGACGTCCTGAATCCCAGCTGCTTTTTCCTGCAGCGTTAACGCACGCCATTTCGACATATCAAAAATGGATTGAGTTAACTGCAGGGACGCACTGGTCGCGTTAGAGTTGATGCCGTTCGCGTCGCGGTAGCCGTTGCTATAGGTGTAATCTGCACCTAAACCTAGCTGTGGCAGTAATGGACTGCGCGCTTCATTAATTTTTTCAAAGGCAGCATCACGATCGGCGGCAGACTTACGCAATTCCGGGTTACTAAGGCGTGCTTGCTGATAAACTTGCATCAGGTTCTCGGCCTGGCTCAACGAACTGAACCCAGAGAGGCTCAGGCCGATAAGAATGGGGAGCAATTTCTTCATTTGCATTCCTTGTGGTGAAGCAGTATTTAGCGCGATCAAACTGTAAAATTATTGCGGATTCTAGCAGAAGCCGCTACCGCAAAAGGTTGGCGTTACGTGCCATAGGGCGTTAATGTGCCTCAATTTAACACATGACTGCTCAAACGGCAGTCAAACGTCGCTGAAATTCACATTTAATTCACTATTAGTGCCAGGACATTAACAATGCTTAAGCCAGACAACCTGCCCGTTACATTTGGCAAAAACGATGTAGAAATTATTGCACGAGAAACACTTTATCGCGGCTTTTTTTCATTAGATCTTTATAGATTTCGTCATCGTCTATTCAACGGGCAAATGAGTCATGAGGTACGGCGGGAAATTTTTGAGCGCGGTCACGCCGCAGTCTTGCTACCCTTTGACCCAGTACGTGATGAAGTTGTGCTGATTGAGCAGATTCGGATTGCCGCGTACGACACCAGCAAAACCCCCTGGCTACTGGAGATGGTTGCCGGGATGATTGAAGAGGGTGAAAGTGTGGAAGATGTTGCCCGTCGCGAAGCGATTGAAGAGGCGGGACTGATAGTCAAACGGACCAAACCGGTGTTAAGTTTCCTGGCAAGCCCGGGGGGCACCAGTGAGCGTTCGTCAATTATGGTGGGCGAAGTGGACGCCACGACCGCAAGCGGTATTCACGGTCTGGCTGATGAAAACGAAGATATTCGCGTTCATGTGGTAAGCCGGGAACAGGCATACCAGTGGGTAGAAGAGGGGAAAATCGACAACGCAGCGTCGGTCATCGCTTTGCAATGGCTGCAGTTGCATCATCAAGCGTTAAAAAATGAGTGGGCATAAATGAAGCGTTACACACCTGACTTTCCTGAAATGATGCGCCTGTGCGAGATGAACTTTTCACAATTGCGCCGTTTGTTGCCGCGCAATGACGCACCCGGCGAAACTGTAAGCTATCAGGTGGCAAACGCACAATATCGGCTGACGATTGTGGAATCGACCCGATACACTACCCTGGTGACAATAGAACAGACTGCGCCCGCGATCAGTTACTGGAGCCTTCCGTCAATGACGGTGCGTCTGTATCATGACGCGATGGTGGCTGAAGTGTGTTCAAGCCAGCAGATTTTTCGCTTCAAAGCGCGGTATGATTATCCTAATAAAAAGTTGCATCAACGCGACGAAAAGCATCAAATTAACCAGTTTTTAGCGGACTGGTTGCGATACTGTTTAGCACATGGAGCGATGGCGATTCCGGTTTACTAGCGTCGTGAAACCTAAGGACACCATTTGGAAAGCCTGTTAACCCTTCCTCTGGCTGGTGAGGCCAGAGTCAGGATTTTACAAATTACCGACACTCACCTGTTTGCACAAAAGCACGAAGCCCTGTTAGGGGTAAACACCTGGGAAAGCTACCAGGCGGTGCTGGAGGCGATTCGTCCACACCAGCACGAATTCGACCTGATTGTCGCGACAGGTGATTTAGCGCAGGATCAATCCTCTGCGGCCTATCAGCATTTCGCTGAAGGCATCGCAAGTTTTCGTGCGCCCTGCGTCTGGCTGCCGGGCAACCACGATTTCCAGCCCGCGATGTACAGCGCGTTACAGGATGCGGGTATCTCCCCGGCGAAGCGGGTGTTTATTGGTGAGCAATGGCAAATCCTGTTGCTGGATAGCCAGGTGTTTGGCGTGCCGCACGGTGAGCTGAGCGAATTTCAGCTTGAGTGGCTGGAACGTAAACTGGCCGATGCGCCAGAACGCCATACGTTGCTGCTGCTGCATCATCATCCGTTACCTGCGGGTTGTAGTTGGCTTGATCAACACAGCCTGCGTAACGCGGGCGAACTGGATACCGTGCTGGCGAAGTTTCCGCATGTCAAATACTTGCTGTGCGGTCATATTCATCAGGAGCTGGATCTCGACTGGAACGGTCGCCGCCTGCTGGCAACGCCGTCGACCTGTGTGCAATTTAAGCCGCACTGTTCCAACTTTACGCTGGACACCATCGCACCCGGCTGGCGTACTCTCGAGTTACATGCTGATGGCACGCTGACCACCGAGGTGCATCGCCTGGCGGACACACGTTTCCAACCTGATACCGCTTCAGAAGGCTACTGATGTCTACGCTTCTTTATTTACACGGTTTCAACAGCTCGCCGCGCTCTGCAAAAGCGAGCTTGTTAAAAAGCTGGCTTGCGGAACATCACCCTGGCGTTGAGATGATCATCCCGCAGTTGCCGCCGTATCCTTCCGATGCGGCAGAACTGCTGGAATCCATTGTCCTGGAACATGGCGGCGATTCGCTGGGTATTGTCGGTTCGTCACTGGGGGGATATTACGCCACCTGGTTGTCGCAATGTTTTATGCTGCCCGCAGTGGTGGTAAACCCGGCGGTGCGCCCGTTTGAACTGCTGACGGACTATCTCGGTCAGAACGAGAACCCCTACACCGGGCAGCAATATGTGCTAGAGTCACGCCATATTTACGATCTCAAAGTCATGCAGATTGACCCGCTGGAAGCGCCGGATTTGATCTGGCTGCTGCAACAGACGGGAGATGAAGTGCTGGATTACCGCCAGGCGGTGGCGTACTACGCTTCCTGCCGCCAGACTGTCATAGAAGGCGGCAACCACGCATTCACGGGCTTCGAAGATTATTTCAACCCGATCGTCGATTTTCTTGGTCTGCACCATCTCTGACGATCAACTCGAATTGCTAACTTAAACCATGACGCAAACTTATAACGCTGATGCCATTGAGGTACTCACCGGGCTTGAGCCGGTTCGCCGCCGTCCGGGAATGTATACCGATACCACTCGCCCTAACCATTTGGGGCAAGAAGTTATTGATAACAGTGTCGATGAAGCACTGGCGGGTCACGCAAAACGCGTGGATGTAATCTTACATGCTGACCAGTCGTTAGAAGTTATTGACGATGGGCGTGGGATGCCGGTGGATATTCACCCGGAAGAGGGTGTACCGGCGGTTGAACTGATTCTTTGCCGTCTGCATGCAGGCGGTAAATTCTCTAACAAAAATTACCAGTTCTCTGGCGGCCTGCATGGCGTGGGGATTTCGGTAGTTAACGCCCTGTCGAAGCGCGTAGAAGTTAACGTACGCCGCGATGGTCAGGTTTATAACATCGCCTTTGAAAATGGCGAAAAGGTGCAGGATTTACAGGTTGTCGGCACTTGCGGTAAGCGCAATACCGGTACCAGCGTGCACTTCTGGCCGGATGAAACCTTCTTTGACAGCCCGCGTTTTTCTGTTTCACGCCTGACACATGTGCTGAAAGCCAAAGCGGTACTGTGCCCTGGTGTTGAGATCACCTTTAAAGATGAGATCAACAACACCGAACAGCGCTGGTGCTATCAGGACGGTCTGAATGATTACCTGGCGGAAGCGGTAAACGGTTTACCGACGCTGCCGGAAAAACCGTTTATCGGTAATTTCGCTGGTGATACTGAAGCTGTGGACTGGGCGCTACTGTGGCTGCCGGAAGGCGGTGAACTGCTGACCGAAAGCTACGTCAACCTGATCCCAACGATGCAGGGTGGTACGCACGTTAATGGCTTGCGTCAGGGCCTGCTGGATGCGATGCGCGAGTTCTGTGAATATCGCAACATTCTGCCGCGCGGCGTGAAGCTGTCGGCGGAAGATATCTGGGATCGCTGCGCCTATGTGCTGTCAGTAAAAATGCAGGATCCACAGTTTGCCGGGCAGACCAAAGAGCGTCTCTCTTCGCGTCAGTGTGCGGCATTCGTTTCGGGCGTGGTGAAAGATGCCTTCATCCTGTGGCTGAACCAGAACGTTCAGGCGGCGGAGCTGCTGGCAGAGATGGCGATTTCCAGTGCCCAGCGTCGTATGCGTGCGGCTAAAAAAGTGGTGCGTAAAAAGCTAACCAGCGGCCCGGCGCTGCCTGGTAAATTGGCTGACTGTACCGCGCAGGATCTTAACCGTACCGAACTGTTCCTTGTGGAAGGTGACTCCGCAGGCGGATCTGCCAAGCAGGCGCGCGATCGCGAATATCAGGCGATCATGCCACTGAAAGGTAAGATCCTTAACACCTGGGAAGTCTCCTCCGACGAAGTGCTGGCTTCGCAGGAAGTGCACGATATTTCGGTAGCGATCGGTATCGATCCTGACAGCGACGATTTGAGCCAGCTTCGTTACGGCAAGATCTGTATCCTGGCGGATGCTGACTCCGATGGTCTGCACATTGCCACGCTGCTCTGCGCTTTGTTTGTAAAACACTTCCGCGCATTGGTGAAACACGGTCACGTTTACGTTGCACTGCCACCGCTCTACCGTATTGACCTCGGGAAAGAGGTTTATTACGCGCTGACGGAAGAAGAGAAAGAGGGCGTACTTGAGCAATTAAAACGCAAGAAAGGCAAGCCGAACGTTCAGCGTTTTAAAGGTCTGGGGGAAATGAACCCGATGCAATTGCGCGAAACCACGCTTGATCCGAACACTCGCCGTCTGGTGCAGTTGACTATCGATGATGAAGACGATCAGCGTACTGACGCGATGATGGATATGCTGCTGGCGAAGAAACGCTCGGAAGATCGCCGCAACTGGTTGCAAGAGAAAGGCGACATGGCGGAGATTGAGGTCTGATAATCCTCCCGCCAGAAGAATAAAACATAGCCCGGTATACAAGTGTATACCGGGCTTTTTTGATCAAAATTCCATTTTCACCGTGAATTGCACTTCACGCGGATCGCCAATCTGATTCCCCAGATTATTTGTGGCGATGGAAGAGGTGTAATACGTTTTATCAAACAGGTTTTTGACGTTTAATTGCAGTGTGACCGGATACTGCAATTTCATTTTGTATGCGGCGAAGGCATCGGCAACGAAATAGCCTGGCAGATAATAGTCAGCCCCATTGGTTGCCGAACGACGGCTTACGCCATGTCCACCACCGCCAAACGTCAGTGTGTTATTGCCTGGCATGTTATGAATGTCATAGGTCAGGAATAGCGAACCGGTATGACGAGGAACATTCGGCAATGGTTTCCCTGCATAATCAGGATCTTCCAGAACCTTAGCATCGGTATAGCCGTAGCTGGCAATGATATTAATGTTTTCAGTTAATGCTCCCGCAAGGTCGACTTCTACCCCTCTTGAACGAACGCGGCCTGCCGTTTTGGCGATGGTTTCATCACCAATACTTTCGGTATACAACACGTTACGTTTATGGATATCAAACAGCGCAATATCTGCGGTTATACCATCGAACAGCTCGAATTTTGCCCCGACTTCGTAAGCATTAGATGATTCCGGTGGAAGATCTCCGATGTAGCTGGCAATTGACGATTGCGGCATAAATGTTTGCGAATAATTAGCAAATAAGGATACCGATGGCGTCAGTTTGTAGACTAACCCCAGTTTGGGCGTCCATTGTTCATCGCGGCTGTCAGTATTGACATTAAAAGGACGGCCTTTACCCGCATACTGCGTGTAATACTGATAGCGGATCCCGGCGACGGCAATCCAGTTATCGGTCAGATAGAGCGCGTCCTGTGCATACGCTGAGTAGCTCTCCTGTTTGATCGTCTGATCACTGTCCGACGCCGAAACCGTTGTGCATTTGCTGGTATTGCCATAAACGGGGTTGTAAATATTGAAATCTTTAGCTTTTTTACAGCGAATCATATCTGTGCGCAGAAGATCATAATATTCATATGACACCCCACCCAGAATCTCATTATAGAATCCGGCAATATCAACATTCCCTTGCAGATCCGCACGAGTAGCATGCATACGCTGGGTAGATCCTTGGGTTGCATCAACACGCCGTGTCAGCGTTCCTGTCGTTGCATCATATGCGGTAACACGCGCCTGATTATCGCTGTATTTATCCTGGCTGTAGCTGTAATCAAAGCGCGCTGTCCACTGGCTATTGAGATGATATTCTGCGTTGAGTTGCGCCAGATCGGACTGACCATCTGTAATATTAAACGGTTCGTCAAAACGTATTTTTCGATCAACGTTTACGGGCTGTTTCGTCGTAAGGTCGAAAATCGTTCCACGATCGAACGGAGTTTTATAGTCCCGATGGGAATAGAGCATGGTTACTGTTGCATTATCACCAAACCAGGTGAGTGACGGGGCAATAAATGTACTGCGCTCTTTACCGAAGTTTCGCCAGTAATCTTCATCCTGCACTTCCCCCGTCAGGCGGTATGCCAGCTGAGTGCCTTCAATGGGACCTGTGATATCAAGTTGCCCAGTGCCTCCGCCAAAACTGGAGGACGTGGCTGAGACAGAACCATGGAATGTTTTTTCCGGGCGCTTGGTCACGACGTTAATCAATCCACCAGGATCGAGAATGCCATACAGCGTGGAGGCCGGACCTTTTAGCACTTCCACACGTTCTGTGGCGGCGTTGAAACTGCGAGGAAGTACAGTTCGCAGGCCGTTGGTCATGATGGAGCCATCCCGGTTAGCACCAAACCCACGACGTACAAAGGCGTCCTGAGTTCCGCCTAATGTATTGGTCTGTACCACGTTACTGACGTTATAAAGCGCTTCATCCAGCGTCGTCGCATTCTGATTTTCCAGAACCTGATCGCTAACCGTATTGACCACCTGCGGGATATCCAGCATCGGCATATCGGTTAATGTCGCCGTGGAAGTGCTCAGAGGTTGATAACCATCGGTCGCCTCAGTTGCGGTATTTGCATCCGCTGTAACAGTGATTGTTTCGCCATCTTTGGTCGTTGCAGTGTCGGTTGCATGAATCATTGGTGCTGCAAAGAGCAGTGAAAAGAGCGCCCGACCTTTGATTCCTGAGAATGAAGGTGTGAACTTAGCCATTTAGTCTGTTATCCCAAAAACTCACGGATTGTCGTGAGTGAAAATTGTTTCTTGTTGCTCACTAAGCACTATCCGTTTGTTATTTCACCATCGGATATGTAATTGAGAATCATTCAACCATGCGGTGATGTAGTAGTAAATGAGAAATAACAAAAAATTGCTACATGTGTTTTTATGAGAGATTAATGCAATTCAACTGATGGTAATTTATTAATATTTAATGGTTTTATTTTTATCTTTAAAAATATTTCACCTGTTATTTACCTTGTTTTTGTATGGCTTTTAACTTCTTGACTACTACATTTTGTGGCGTCAAACTCTCAAAGGAGAATGAGTTTTATTTTTGTTTGTCTTTGATTAAGTTGGCGTACACGTGGCACATAACGCAAAAGGGCAGGGGCTGATCCTCGACAATGTTTCTGCCGGGTATCACAAGAAAATCATTGTTGATGGTGTTTCTTTCTCCGTTCCCACAGAAAAAATGACCGTTCTGGTTGGGGCAAACGGCTGTGGAAAGTCGACGTTGCTCAGCACCATTGCACGTATCTTGCAACCTATGGGCGGCTCGATATTGCTGGATGGTAAAGCGATTCACGAGCAACCAACGAAAGCGTTATCCCGTAGACTTGGGATCTTGCCGCAGTCGCCATTATTGCCGGAGGGCTTAACCGTTTATGAACTGGTGTCGCGTGGGCGTTTTCCCTGGCAGAATTTCATTCGTCAATGGAGCGACGCCGACGAGCAGGCGGTAGAAGAGGCCCTGAAATTAACCGGTACGCAGGAGTTTGCACATTTACCTGTTGAAAAACTTTCTGGTGGGCAGCGCCAGCGTTGCTGGATTGCGATGGTGTTGGCGCAAAAGACGCCTTATATCCTGCTGGATGAACCCACAACCTGGCTTGATTTACGTTATCAGGTTGAAATTCTTGAGTTATTACATGATTTAACGCGTCATCACGGGCGTACAGTCGTCGTGGTGTTGCATGATCTGAATTTTGCCGTCAATTATGGTGATACGTTGATATTTTTACGCCAGGGGAAAGTGGTGCGTGTGTTGAATGAGGGGGAACATTGCACGCCTGAGCTGGTAAAAGCTGTCTTTGACGTTGATGTTCACGCATCAATAAATCCTCTGACGGGAAAGCCGTTCTTCATGCCGTTTCGTGGTGTAGAAAAAGTATGATGCGCACAGGGCTGGTTACTGTAATTTTCCTCGCCTTACTGCTGGTGGGATGCGTGGTATATCCAGGGATTGGTGCCCGATTTATTGCACCACAAACGGTGTTGCAGGCATTTCTTCATTTTGAACCGCAAAACTTCGATCACAACGTAATTGTAAGCCTCCGTTTGCCGCGTTTAGCGGCAGCATTGCTTACCGGTGCTTCTCTTGGAGTTGCTGGTGCTTTGTTGCAGGCTGTCATTCGTAACCCATTGGGGGAGCCACATATTTTAGGCTTAAATGCCGGAGCCGCTCTTGCTGTCGTTGCTGCCAGTGCGCTTGGGCTGGCCTTTCCGGTTGGACGCCCACTGCTGGCATCTACGGGCGGCGCGTTATTGTTCCTGTTGATATTGCTGCTTTCCTCCGCAGGGCGTTCAGGGTTAACGCCAATGAAAGTTACTTTATGCGGCGTGGCGCTATCGGCGTTCGTGTCCTCAATAACGGCTGCAATCCTGATTCTTGACGAACAAACACTGCTGGCGATGCGGACATGGCTAGCAGGTGATTTAGCGGGGCAGGATTGGGCGACGCTGGGTACGTCCGCCTGGTTTTCTCTGGGGGGGGTTGTGTTAGCCATTTACCTTGCGCCCTCTCTTAACATGTTGGCACTGGGTGATCGCATGGCGCAGGGGCTGGGCGTCTCGGTACTCCGCACGCGAACATTCACTCTGCTTGCGATCGCGTTGCTCTGTGGCGCAGCCGTATCGATTGCTGGCCCCATTGGTTTTGTCGGTCTGCTAGTACCGCAGATTGTCAGGCGTCTGGTATCAGCGGATCTGCGCGTTCTGCTCCCTCTTTCAGCTTGTGTCGGCGCGCTTTTGTTATTACTGGCAGATATTATTGCCCGGACGCTTTTCACGCCCCATGAGTTAGCGACCGGTGTCATGACGGCGTTAGTTGGTGCGCCTGTTTTTGTCATTATGGCGACGAGGATGTTCAAATGAGTCGGATAATGAACGTCGGGCTACGTCCACTACGTGTTGGTAAGTTTTCGACACTGGTACGCCCTAAAAATCTGGTGTTGCTTGGTGGGCTGTTTCTGTTTGCGGTTGGAATACTGATATTCGGTCTGATGCATGGTTCTTTTTCTGTCCCGGCATCGGAAGTAGGACGAGCGTTGTTTGCTCCAGAAAACGTAAGCACAGACGCACGTTATATTGTGCAGGATATTCGCTTGCCGAGAGTCATCATGGCATTGCTATGCGGAGCCATGTTAGGTATGGCGGGGGCCGCGATGCAATCCATTGCGCGTAACGGCCTTGCCGATCCTGGTTTAATCGGCGTCAAAGAAGGATGTAGCGTGGCGGTGCTGTGGCTGATTTTCCAGTTT
The DNA here is from genome assembly GCF_046486495.1 of Escherichia sp. WS3227_2. NCBI lineage: Bacteria > Pseudomonadati > Pseudomonadota > Gammaproteobacteria > Enterobacterales > Enterobacteriaceae > Escherichia > Escherichia sp. WS3227_2. The sequence continues at coordinate 469,867 of NZ_JBJQLG010000001.1, read as the reverse complement.
CCAATGCTGGGAATGTTCTGGCGTCCAGTGGCTGGTCTTGCTGGTGGCTTGTTGGTGGCTTTAATCGTGATTTTTTGTGCGCGCGATATTTCCCGCCCGCGATTTGTTCTGATTGGTATTGGTGTTTCCTGGTTTTTCGCCGCCGGTATCGGTGTATTTATGACCACTGCAGATGTTCGAGATGTACAAACTGCATTGATGTGGTTATCGGGAAGCCTGCATGCAGCTAACTGGATGTTAGTCGGTATTTCAGCCTGTTGGATGTTGCCAGCCGCTCTTTTATTGCTGTTCACCGCCAGGACGGCAGATATCGCTCTGCTTGGTCATCAGGTTGCAACCGGGTTAGGGGTGAATAGTTCTCGTCTGGCGTTGTTACGTGTCGCCGCACCCATAATCCTGACAGCCGTCTGCGTTTCGTGTGTTGGTAACATCGGTTTTGTCGGATTGATAGCACCCCATATATCACGTTTTATTCTACGTGGCGGGCAGACGACATTACTGCTGGGGAGCGCCGTATCGGGGGCGTTGTTAGTCATCCTGGCGGATAGCATTGGTCGTTTGGCTTTTTTGCCTTTGCAACTCCCTGCGGGAATCGTTATCTCACTGATTGGTGGACCATTCTTTTTGCTACTGCTCTGGCAGCGCAGGAACAGTTTTTAACGGGAGTGATATGCGTTTATTTTTTTCTCTGCTGATATTGTTGTCATTTTTTGCCCGTGCGACAGAACCAGTTCAGGTGTTTACCGATGATTTAGGGCGCAAAGTCACAGTGCCCGCACATCCAAAGAGAATTGTCTCTTTACACGATCTTGATATCACCATTCCTCTGATTGAACTTGGTGTTCCCCCGGTCGCCAGCCACGGGCGAACCCGGCCTGACGGTAGCCATTTCATTCGATCAAGTGCGTTATTGACAGGTGTCGACTTTGATAATTCATCGATCGCTTTTATTGGCACCGCTGATATTGATATTGAAGCGATTGTGGCGGCAAAGCCTGACCTGATCATCACAGAACCGACCCGTAATACGCCCATTGAACAACTGGAAAAAATTGCGCCCACGGTGAGCATTGATCATCTCAAAGGAGGCGCGCCAGAAATCTACCGCAAGCTGGCAGAACTTACAGGAACGCAGTCGCAGCTGGCGATACTTGAACGCCGCTATCAGGCACAAATCAATGCGCTGAAGGCGACGCTGGACAGCCAAAAAATAACGGTATCGGTGATTCAGGCAAATCAGGGAAAAATTAATGTGATGCATAGCTATCATTCGCTGGGGCGGGTATTACGCGATGCTGGTTTTCGCTTTCCGCCGCTGATTGAGAGCATTCCTGAAGGTGGGCGAATGGATGTGAGCGCAGAGCGTTTACCTGAACTGGATGCCGATTTTGTTTTTGCAACCTGGCGCGGTGACACCGGTGGTAAACCTCAGGATGAGCTGGCAGCAATGGAAAAAGTCATGCCGGGATGGTGTCAGTTTCTGACGGCCTGTCGTTCCGGGCGCTATGTGCTGATTTCTCGTGAAGAGGCGATTTCTAACTCCTTTGCATCTCTGGGGCTGATGGCTGCGCAGATACAATCACAAATTGCGGGACGACCTCTACCGGAGGCTAAATGATCCAGAAAGACAAAACGCGGGTTGATATTTATGGTGAGCGTTTTCGCACTCGCGCGAGTCAGTTAACGCCTGGGTTAAGAACTGTCGCAAGCTACATTAATGAGCATCGTGAAGTGGTACTCGAGCAAACGGCGATGGAAATTGCGGCCACGTTGAACACTTCCGATGCCACAGTTATCAGGGCTATACAGGCTCTGGGGTTTGCCGGGCTGCGTGATCTGAAACGCACTCTGGAACAGTGGCTTGGTCCAGCCCTTAGTTCCAGCGAAAAGATGTCTACGACGGTGAGTAACTTGACGAGCGATGTTAACACCGCAATCGACTTTGTTCTTGAAGGGCATTTGTATACTTGTAATGTCCTGTCAGAGCCTGAAAACCGCCACGCGCTTGCGCAAGCTGTAGCGTTGTTGGTGCAGGCACGGCAAGTCGCTATTTTTGGCATTGGCGCTTCGGGTATCCTGGCGGACTATACCGCACGACTATTCAACCGCATAGGTTTGCCTGCCACGGCACTAAACCGTACGGGTATTGGCCTTGCCGAGCAACTGATCGCGCTTCAACGTGGCGATGTTCTGATCATGATGGCGCAAAAATCTGCGCACCGGGAAGGGCTGACAACGCTTCGTGAGGCGAGGCGGCTGGGGATCCCTGTTATTTTGCTGACAAACGCGCTGGATTCACGTTTTAGCAAAGACGCCAGTATCGTGATTCATGTTCCGCGCGGGGATGAAAAGGGGAAAACGCCACTACATGGTACGGTATTGTTGTGCCTGGAAATGATTGTTTGGTCGGTGGCTTCCGCGATGCCGCAGCGTGCGGTTAAAACCATTAAGCGAATTAACGATTTCCATCGGGGTTTGAAAACGGGAAGAAAGAATGGCTAATCTGACCTGAGGCCGGTAGCAACACCGGCCTCTTTTCAGGAATGTTAAATCCCCGGTTGCAGGATGCGGATATTCATCTCCAGCACATCGCCTTTTACGGCCTCGCTGTACGCTTTCATGTGCGGGGTTTGCAAGTGCGCTTCAAGATGCGCGATGCTTTCCCACTGCTCAATCATCACGATAGAATCCGGTGCCATAGACTGGAAACTCACGCCAGCAGCGCAATCCACCATTGGCGCATAGCCGTGGCAACCTTCTTCTTTCAGTACGGTTGGAACGATTTTAGCAAACTGATCCAATACCGCCTGACGGTGATGTTGACCAGGACGAGTACGGATTTCTGCGATTACGGTAAGCATGGTTAACTCCTTCTAAAGCCTAAGCTCTAGTTAACCAAAAATTTCCACAAGATGCTTGCGATATTCTTCAGTATAGCGGGGAACATCAGGCATTTTTATCACGTCATTAGCGATAAATGTCGGCAGCGGTTCCATGCCAAGGAATTGGTTTGCTTTATGGAACGGCAGATACACACCGTCAACGCCAACGCCGTGGAAGAACTGATCTTTTTCGGTGAAGGCTTCCATTGGTGCGTTCCAGGTCAGAGAAAGCATATATTTTTTGCCCTGTACCAGGCCGCCGGAACCGTATTTTTTCGACGGATCTTTGCGGGTACGACCATCGCTGGCATACAGCGTCCCGTGACCTTCGGTGAATACATCATCAATGTATTTTTTCACTGTCCACGGCGCGCCCATCCACCAGCCTGGCATCTGCCAGATCACCACATCAGCCCAGAGAAAGTTTTGTACTTCCGCTTTGACATCGTAGTCGCTGTCGGCGCGAACGATGCGGACATCATGCCCGAGGTCGCGCAGTGTGCCATCCGCGACTTCGGTCAGGGTGTCGTTCAGTTGACCATTGGAGTGGGCGAATTTTTTCGCGCCGTTGATAATCAGGATGTTGCTCATTTTTTAACCTCAAGGTGAGACGTTTGTCGACTATAGTACGTCACAGAGCGGTACGGTGAAATTAGCAAAATGTGCAAAGTCTTTTGCGAATTTAGCAAAAGTCTGATCTTGCTCTGATTCACCGATGCGGGATAAATATTTTCTGAAAATGATAATACTGAAATCAACTTCCTATAAGTTCCCACAGGAGAGATGTATTATGTAAATGATAAAGTAGTTTTTCGGAAAAAATAATCATGGAGAATATATATGTCAAATATCATATACTTATCAATTAAAGGAAAAACACAAGGTTTGATCTCTGAGGGCTGTGGTTCGTATGCATCTATTGGTAATAAATATCAAATAAATCATGTGGATGAAATTTTTGTTTTACAGTTCGACCATTCTTTAAGTCGAAAATATAATGTAGTGCATCATCCCATAAAATTTTACAAGCCAATAGATAAATCCTCTCCTTTATTAAATGCTGCTCTTTCTGAAAATGAAGAGTTATCAGCTGTATTTAATTTTTATAGAATTAATTCTGGCGGTTGTATTGAAAGGTTTTACACAATTGAATTGCAAGGGGCATATTTATCGAATATTCTGACTTGTTATCCACACTCAATTACACATGCGGGTAATCAACCGGAAGAGGTCATTGTTCTTAATTATAAAAATATAACATGGAAGCACCATATCGCGAGTACGGAATCATATAGTTGTTGGGAAGAAAGGATTTTTTAAATATGAAAAGCGATCTCACTATAAAAAATAGATATTGTACAATTCCACAAACGAAGTTCCGTAAATGGGATGAAATGGACGTTTTACTCTGGAAGTTAGGAAAAAATGATTCGCGTCGCCGTTCAGGAGTATATTATTTAAATGCTTATAAAGATGCATATGTACAATATAATAGGGACAAAATAATTAAACATGCATATGCCGCAGGGATTCGTCCAGAGTTACTGGGCGGCGTGGCCTGGATTGAGTCAGGAGGTATGCCTGAAAATTATAAGTTTCAGATATATGAAACAAAAAGAATGATCGGATCGTTAGATATGCCTGAAAATAAAACATCATTTGGCTCAATGGGTATACAAATACGAACCGCAGCGATTACTCTAGGCCTTGACCCTTCAGAATTAACTACCAGAAATCAGTTAGAGTTAGCGACATGCCTGATGGAAGATGATTTTACCTTTAAAATTGCTGCTACTCATTTAAGAGATCTTGCCCTTTTTGATTATCCCTCTTCGGCAACACTGTATATGACGAATGAGCAGTATATTATGGCTGGTATTAGATATAATCGTGGTGTTGAACGAGATTTGGGTTTTTTTATTTATTTAATTAATAATTTGCCTGCGCGTGATACAGATGATTATAAATTCATCTCTTATGGTATGAGGTTGTTAGAGATTAGAGAACATATCAAAAAATTGATTAATGAGTAATCAGAGATGTTAAAAAAACAACTACTATCAATATTTGAAGCACTATTATACATAATGCTTACTTATTGGTTAATAGATACTTTTTTTGCTTTCAATAAGTATGACTGGATGCTTGAGTCGGGAGACAACATTTGCAGTATACCTTCCGTTCCTAGCGAAGATCGTATATTGCAAGAAATAATTGCAGCATTTTTTCTTCTGACGCCACTTATTATTATTATCTTAAGGAAACTCTTTGTGCGGGAAATGTTTGAGTTTTGGTTATATGTATTCTCGCTCGTTATTTGTCTGGTTTGTGGTTGGTGGCTTTTTTGGGGACGGTTTATATTTTGCTATTAGTAAAATCTATGAGAGTCGTTTTAACGGCTCTCATAGACAGAGAAGTTACCAGCTCACCTTCGCCTCAAATCCACCTTGTTCCGCATTCCCAAACTCAACATTCATGCCATGCAATTTGGCGATTCGCTGGACAATCGATAGCCCAAGTCCACTGCCGGTAGCGGTTTGTCCGGGTGGGCGATAGAAGCGTTCGCCAATTCTCGCCAGTGCCTCTGGCGTCACACCGGGGCCGTTATCCCTCACGATGAAATTATCGGCATTCAGCGTGACGTCCACCACGCTGCCCTGTGGACTGTAGCGCACGGAGTTATCCAGAAGGTTTCGTACCAACAAACTTAGCAACAGCGGTTGTCCGGTGCGTTTGATGCCGTGCGCATTGAGTGTCAGTCGCACGTCAATTTTCGCCTGCTGCGCCGTGTGGTAAATATCCATCACCGATGATTGCAGGAGATCTTCAAGCGGGATCTCCGCGACGTCCTGAAGGTTATCCAGTGAGTCCAGCCGCGATAGCGTGAGCAGTTGATCAACCAGACGAGTAGCACGATCGATTCCGGAATGTAATTGAAGCAGCGCTTTTTTCCGCGCCTGCGGATCATCGTCAGATAGCTGCGCAACTTCGGTTTGCACTTTCAGCGCCGTTAACGGGCTACGAAGTTCGTGAGCTGCGTCGGAGGTAAAGCGTCGTTCACGAACCATCATCGCATGTGTGCGGGCGAACAGTTGATTCAACGACTCAACCAGTGGACGCACTTCGCTGGGTACGCCCGTCGCGTTTAGTGGTTTTTCCGAGTCAGGGTCACGCATACGTAGTGCCAGCGCCAGTTTGTTCAGCGGCGCGAGTTCACGACCCAGTAGTACCATCATGATGATTAACATAATCGGCAGTGCGACAAGCCACGGGATCAATTGCCCGGCAACAATCGCCAGCGCCATGTCTTCGCGGTATTCCCATTCCTGACCAACAACGATGCGATATTTGCCATCAGGTGAGGTCATCCAGACAAAACGCCAGGGATCGTCTTCACCGACCAGTTGCCCGTCAGCAAAACCTTCCCGTTGATAGCTATAGGGAATATCTTCTCCGTTATCGCCATCGTTAAGGACCATTCTGCCGTCGTGGGTAAAGATGGCAAAGGTCAGCGCATCGTCATCAACATGACCGTGTTTTAATTTATTTGGCGTCTGTGCCATGCGATCTGCCGCGTTGATTTCGTTGAGATCGAGCGTACTTAACCGCTTGGCAAACAGCATCAGTTGGGTGTCGAACAACTCATCGACGTTATCCGTTGTTTGTTTCCAGGCGACAAAGCTGGAAAGCAGCCAGGTCACTGAGGCCAGAATTAAAAAGATTAGCGTCAGCCTGACTCGCAGACTAAGACGTTGGGTAAATTTCATTTCTCACCTAATGTGTAGCCAATACCATGAACGGTACGAATAAAATCACTGCCGAGTTTGCGTCGCAGATGATGCACATGCACTTCAACGGCATTACTGGTGACCTCTTCGTCCCAGGTATACAGTTTCTCTTCAATCAGTTTGCGCGGCAGTACCCGACCAGCGTTACGCATCAGTAATTCCAGCAGGGCAAATTCTTTTGGTTTCAGCGTTAAGGGTTCACCAGCCAGTGTGGCGATACGTTTGCCGGGGTCGAGCATGACGTTGCCGTGGCGCAGCTCGTTGCTGGCCTGGCCGTTGGTTCGGCGCATCAGAGCTTCCAGCCTGGCGGCGACTTCTATCAACGCAAAAGGTTTACACAGATAATCGTCAGCTCCCAGACGCAGCCCCTCTACACGTTCCGCTAACGCATCGCGCGCGGTCAGGATCAGTACCGGCTCACGCTGACCTTTTTCTCGCCATTCGCGCAAAATATCGCGACCATCCATGCCTGGTAAGGTTAAATCCAGGATCACCGCATCATAAGGCGCACTATATAGCGCCTCTTTTCCCTGACGACCTTGTGTAAACCAGTCGACGCTAAAACCCATTTTACTAAGGCCCGTTTTGATGCCGTCGCCAATCAGCATGTCATCTTCTATCAGTAAAATTCGCATTTTTTCATCCCTGCGATAACCGTATTTGCTGCCAGTAAACCGTGTTGTAACGCGCTCTGTACAGCATTAAATTTTATTTTTTTCCCTTAAGAAGTTGTTAAGGACTATCTTGTTAAATGCTCGGAAACAGACATTAAAGGGAGTAATAAACATGAAAAAATTCGCAGCAGTAATCGCAGTAATGGCCCTGTGCAGCGCACCGGTGATGGCAGCAGAGCAGGGCGGTTTTTCTGGCCCATCGGCAACGCAAAGTCAGGCCGGAGGATTCCAGGGGCCGAACGGCAGCGTAACGACCGTAGAAAGCGCAAAATCCCTGCGTGACGACACCTGGGTAACCCTGCGCGGCAATATCGTTGAACGCATCTCTGACGATCTCTACGTGTTCAAAGATGCCAGCGGTACTATCAATGTTGATATCGACCACAAACGCTGGAACGGCGTGACGGTGACGCCGAAAGATACGGTTGAGATCCAGGGGGAAGTCGATAAAGACTGGAACTCTGTTGAAATTGACGTCAAACAGATCCGCAAAGTAAATCCGTAATTGTTACCGCTCCCGGGACGCGTTCCCGGGAATAATTTCGCAGGGAGGCAAAATGACAAACCTGACACTGGATGTAAACATTATCGATTTCCCATCAATCCCTGTGGCGATGTTGCCGCACCGCTGTAGCCCTGAGTTGCTCAACTACAGCGTGGCGAAATTTATCATGTGGCGTAAAGAGACGGGGCTTTCTCCTGTTAACCAAAGCCAGACTTTTGGCGTCGCCTGGGATGACCCTGCCACCACCGCACCGGAAGCGTTTCGCTTTGATATCTGCGGCAGCGTTAGCGAACCGATCCCCGATAATCGTTATGGTGTGAGTAATGGTGAACTTACCGGTGGACGTTATGCTGTGGCCCGCCATGTTGGCGAGCTGGACGATATTTCACACACGATATGGGGCATCATTCGCCACTGGCTACCTGCAAGCGGCGAGAAAATGCGTAAAGCACCGATTCTGTTTCACTACACCAATCTTGCCGAAGGGATGACAGAGCTGCGACTGGAAACGGATGTTTATGTACCGTTAGCGTGATGGAGAATCTTTACCGGAGTGTGAGCCAAATCACTCGCGATTAGTTTGAGCTAACAATGCCACAGGCGTATTGTTGTCGGGCTTATAATTTCTCCGGTAAGGAATACCATGTATACGCGAAATTTATTATCCGGTGCGCCGTAAGCCGTCTCGAGGGTACCCATGAGCAGGCCGCACTTATGGCAGGAGGCGCGGGGCACAGGTGGAGACACTGCTAAGCTGGGCTGAACCGTATACTTACAGACGACTACTTTGATGCTTTAGGCTTCCCTGGACTCGCATAACCTCAACTTCTCGAATCGCCCGGTGCGGACCCGCATGCCGAGTGGTGTGGCATGGGCGCAACCTTGTGTTGCCCCCTATGCCGATCAAGTCTACAGCAAAGAGTTGTATATCAAGGCACATTGATGCCTTTATCGCCGTCGGAGCACGTCCGGCGGCGCTATTCACGCTGATCTCCTGTGACTCGACGCGGCAGATAATGTAGTATCTCCGGCAATATTGCCCCTTTGAAGGCTGGCGAATAAGTTGAGGAATCAGAATTAATGAGCGATATGGCAGAGCGCCTTGCGCTACATGAATTTACGGAAAACGCCTACTTAAACTACTCCATGTACGTGATCATGGACCGTGCGTTGCCGTTTATTGGTGATGGTCTGAAACCTGTTCAGCGCCGCATTGTGTATGCGATGTCTGAGCTGGGCCTGAATGCCAGCGCCAAATTTAAAAAATCGGCTCGTACCGTCGGTGACGTACTGGGTAAATACCATCCGCACGGCGATAGCGCCTGTTATGAAGCGATGGTCCTGATGGCGCAGCCGTTCTCTTACCGTTATCCGCTGGTTGATGGTCAGGGGAACTGGGGCGCGCCGGACGATCCGAAATCGTTCGCAGCAATGCGTTACACCGAATCCCGGTTGTCGAAATATTCCGAGCTGCTATTGAGCGAGCTGGGGCAGGGGACGGCTGACTGGGTACCAAACTTCGACGGCACTTTGCAGGAGCCGAAAATGCTACCTGCCCGTCTGCCAAACATTTTGCTTAACGGCACCACCGGTATTGCCGTCGGCATGGCGACCGATATCCCACCGCATAACCTGCGTGAAGTGGCTCAGGCGGCAATCGCATTAATCGACCAGCCGAAAACCACGCTCGACCAGCTGCTGGATATCGTGCAGGGGCCGGATTATCCGACTGAAGCGGAAATCATCACTTCGCGCGCCGAGATCCGTAAAATCTACGAGAACGGACGTGGTTCAGTGCGTATGCGCGCGGTTTGGAAGAAAGAAGATGGCGCGGTGGTTATCAGCGCATTGCCGCATCAGGTTTCAGGTGCGCGCGTACTGGAGCAAATTGCTGCGCAAATGCGCAACAAAAAGCTGCCGATGGTTGACGATCTGCGCGATGAATCTGACCACGAGAACCCGACCCGTCTGGTGATTGTGCCGCGTTCCAACCGCGTGGATATGGATCAGGTGATGAACCACCTCTTCGCAACCACCGATCTGGAAAAGAGCTATCGTATTAACCTTAATATGATCGGTCTGGATGGCCGTCCGGCGGTGAAAAACCTGCTGGAAATCCTCTCCGAATGGCTGGTGTTCCGCCGCGATACAGTGCGCCGCCGACTGAACTATCGTCTGGAGAAAGTCCTCAAGCGCCTGCATATCCTCGAAGGTTTGCTGGTGGCGTTTCTCAATATCGACGAAGTGATTGAGATCATTCGTAATGAAGATGAACCGAAACCGGCGCTGATGTCGCGGTTTGGCCTTACGGAAACCCAGGCGGAAGCGATCCTCGAACTGAAACTGCGTCATCTTGCCAAACTGGAAGAGATGAAGATTCGCGGTGAGCAGAGTGAGCTGGAAAAAGAGCGCGACCAGTTGCAGGGCATTTTGGCTTCCGAGCGTAAAATGAATAACCTGCTGAAGAAAGAACTGCAGGCAGACGCGCAAGCCTACGGTGACGAACGTCGTTCGCCGTTGCAGGAACGCGAAGAAGCGAAAGCGATGAGCGAGCACGACATGCTGCCGTCTGAACCTGTCACCATTGTGCTGTCGCAGATGGGCTGGGTACGCAGCGCTAAAGGCCATGATATCGACGCGCCGGGCCTGAATTATAAAGCGGGCGATAGCTTCAAAGCGGCGGTGAAAGGTAAGAGCAACCAACCGGTAGTGTTTGTTGATTCCACCGGTCGTAGTTATGCCATCGACCCGATTACGCTGCCGTCGGCGCGTGGTCAGGGCGAGCCGCTCACCGGCAAATTAACGTTGCCGCCTAGAGCGACCGTTGACCATATGCTGATGGAAAGCGACGATCAGAAACTGCTGATGGCTTCCGATGCGGGTTACGGTTTCGTCTGCACCTTTAACGATCTGGTGGCGCGTAACCGTGCAGGTAAGGCTTTGATCACCTTACCGGAAAATGCCCATGTTATGCCGCCGGTGGTGATTGAAGATGCTTCCGATATGCTGCTGGCAATCACTCAGGCAGGCCGTATGTTGATGTTCCCGGTAAGCGATCTGCCGCAGCTGTCGAAGGGCAAAGGCAACAAGATTATCAACATTCCATCGGCAGAAGCCGCGCGTGGAGAAGATGGTCTGGCGCAACTGTACGTTCTGCCGCCGCAAAGCACGCTGACCATTCATGTTGGGAAACGCAAAATTAAACTGCGTCCGGAAGAGCTACAGAAAGTCACTGGCGAACGTGGACGCCGCGGTACGTTGATGCGCGGTTTGCAGCGTATCGATCGTGTTGAGATCGACTCTCCTCGCCGTGCCAGCAGCGGTGATAGCGAAGAGTAATATGTCGGGGAGGGCGCTGTTTCCTCCCGCTTGCAAGGAACGCCGGATGAAACGTTAAGTCGTCATCCGGCAGCGTATTCAACCCCCGGAAACGATAAAAATTCCCTTGAAACCGTTGTTTATTCATGCGTTGCGATTAACAATACGCTTTTCCAGAGAGCGGCTTTTAACAATGCCCTAACCTGATTTCAGGTGACGTACAATGCCAGTCTCTCAGACCTTCAGAGGGTGTTATGCTATATATCTTTCGTCTTATTATTACCGTGATTTACAGCATCTTAGTCTGTGTATTCGGCTCCATTTACTGCCTTTTCAGCCCGCGTAACCCGAAACATGTGGCCACCTTTGGGCATATGTTTGGCCGTCTTGCGCCGCTGTTCGGCCTGAAAGTGGAGTGCCGCAAACCTGCAGATGCTGAAAGCTACGGCAATGCTATCTATATCGCTAACCACCAGAACAACTATGACATGGTGACAGCATCGAACATTGTGCAACCGCCGACGGTGACGGTAGGTAAAAAGAGCTTGCTGTGGATCCCCTTCTTCGGGCAGTTGTACTGGTTAACCGGCAACTTATTGATCGACAGAAACAATCGCACTAAAGCTCACGGCACTATTGCGGAAGTCGTGAATCATTTCAAAAAACGCCGTATTTCCATCTGGATGTTCCCGGAAGGTACCCGCAGCCGTGGTCGCGGCCTGCTACCGTTCAAGACCGGGGCATTTCACGCGGCAATTGCGGCGGGCGTCCCGATTATTCCCGTGTGCGTCTCTACAACTTCGAATAAGATTAATCTTAATCGACTGCACAACGGTCTGGTGATTGTCGAAATGCTGCCGCCAATTGACGTCAGTCAGTATGGCAAAGATCAGGTTCGCGAGTTGGCTGCCCATTGTCGTTCGATAATGGAACAAAAAATCGCTGAGCTCGATAAAGAAGTCGCAGAGCGCGAAGCCGCCGGAAAAGTTTAAGTCGGCAATCTGTATTTTTGCGGGGAACACTTTCCTGCACGGTATTACTTTAGCCAGTTTTACATGGAGCAAATATGTCACTCAGTCGGCGTCAGTTCATTCAGGCATCGGGGATTGCACTTTGTGCAGGCGCTGTTCCCCTGAAGGCCAGCGCAGCCGGGCAACAGCAACCGCTACCCGTTCCGCCGCTGCTTGAATCTCGCCGTGGGCAACCGCTGTTTATGACTGTACAACGTGCGCACTGGTCATTTACGCCAGGGACACGCGCGTCGGTTTGGGGAATCAATGGTCGTTACCTGGGGCCGACTATCCGCGTCTGGAAGGGCGACGATGTTAAGCTTATTTACAGCAACCGCCTGACAGAAAATGTCTCAATGACGGTGGCCGGGCTACAGGTACCAGGCCCGCTGATGGGCGGTCCGGCACGGATGATGTCGCCAAACGCTGACTGGGCACCCGTACTGCCTATTCGCCAGAACGCAGCTACTCTGTGGTATCACGCCAATACTCCCAACCGCACGGCTCAGCAGGTCTATAACGGCCTTGCCGGAATGTGGCTGGTGGAAGATGAAGTCAGCAAGTCGCTGCCTATCCCCAACCATTATGGTGTGGATGATTTTCCGGTCATTATCCAGGATAAACGGCTGGACAACTTTGGTACGCCAGAATACAACGAACCGGGAAGCGGCGGCTTTGTTGGTGACACACTGCTGGTTAACGGTGTACAAAGCCCGTACGTTGAAGTTTCGCGAGGCTGGGTGCGCTTGCGACTGCTGAACGCGTCGAACTCTCGTCGCTATCAACTGCAGATGAGCGATGGTCGCCCGTTACATGTGATTTCTGGCGATCAGGGATTCCTGCCTGCTCCTGTATCGGTGAAGCAACTTTCGCTGGCACCGGGCGAGCGCCGCGAGATTCTGGTGGATATGAGCAACGGCGATGAAGTGTCGATCACCTGTGGCGAAGCGGCGAGCATTGTTGATCGTATTCGTGGCTTCTTTGAGCCATCCAGCATTCTGGTTTCTACCCTGGTGCTAACGCTGCGCCCAACCGGCCTTCTGCCGCTGGTCACAGACAGTCTTCCGATGCGCTTGCTGCCAACTGAAAGCATGGCCGGTTCGCCGATTCGTAGTCGCGATATCAGTCTGGGTGATGACCCGGGTATTAATGGACAGCTGTGGGACGTTAACCGTATTGATGTCACCGCGCAGCAAGGAACATGGGAACGCTGGACGGTACGCGCGGACGAGCCGCAAGCGTTCCATATTGAAGGCGTGATGTTCCAGATCCGTAACGTGAATGGCGCGATGCCGTTCCCGGAAGACAGAGGCTGGAAAGATACCGTTTGGGTTGACGGACAAGTGGAGCTGCTTGTTTATTTCGGTCAGCCTTCCTGGGCGCACTTCCCGTTCTACTTCAACAGTCAGACGCTGGAAATGGCGGACCGTGGCTCGATTGGGCAACTGTTAGTCAACCCGGTACCGTAATCTTCATACTCGCCCGAGGAGGGCGAGTATGGAATACCTTTCGATTTCTCTTTCGTTCCGGCTTATAATCCCCGGCCTTTGATTATTTTTTTATCATTTCTGGAAGCAAAATGAGCTCTATCTCCCTGATCCAACCGGATCGCGACCTGTTCTCCTGGCCGCAGTACTGGGCCGCCTGTTTTGGACCGGCACCGTTTTTGCCGATGTCTCGTGAAGAGATGGATCAACTTGGCTGGGATAGCTGCGACATCATTTTGGTTACTGGCGACGCGTATGTCGATCACCCAAGCTTCGGGATGGCGATTTGCGGTCGTATGCTGGAAGCGCAGGGCTTTCGCGTCGGGATCATCGCCCAGCCGGACTGGAGCAGCAAAGACGACTTTATGCGTCTGGGTAAACCGAATCTATTTTTCGGTGTTACTGCTGGCAACATGGACTCGATGATCAACCGCTATACCGCCGATCGCCGTTTACGTCATGACGATGCCTACACGCCGGATAACGTCGCGGGTAAGCGACCGGATCGCGCCACACTGGTTTATACCCAGCGTTGTAAAGAGGCGTGGAAAGATGTGCCGGTGATCCTCGGCGGTATTGAGGCTAGTCTGCGCCGTACCGCGCACTATGATTACTGGTCGGATACCGTGCGCCGTTCCGTGCTGGTGGATTCCAAAGCCGACATGCTGATGTTCGGTAACGGTGAGCGTCCGTTGGTGGAGGTGGCGCACCGTCTGGCGATGGGCGAGCCGATTAGTGAAATCCGCGATGTGCGTAATACTGCGATTATCGTGAAAGAGGCGCTGCCTGGCTGGAGCGGCGTGGATTCCACCCGTCTTGATACCCCTGGAAAAATCGACCCAATCCCGCATCCGTATGGTGAAGATTTGCCGTGCGCGGATAACAAACCTGTTGCGCCGAAAAAGCAGGAAGCGAAAGCCGTAACCGTGCAGCCGCCGCGCCCGAAACCGTGGGAAAAAACCTACGTATTGCTGCCTTCTTTCGAGAAAGTGAAGGGCGATAAAGTGCTGTACGCCCATGCTTCGCGTATTCTGCACCACGAAACTAACCCAGGCTGCGCCCGCGCATTGATGCAAAAACATGGCGACCGCTATGTGTGGATCAACCCGCCTGCTATTCCGCTCTCTACCGAAGAGATGGACAGCGTTTTTGCGCTGCCGTACAAGCGCGTGCCGCATCCGGCCTATGGCAATGCTCGTATTCCGGCTTACGAAATGATCCGTTTCTCGGTCAACATTATGCGTGGCTGCTTTGGTGGCTGTTCTTTCTGTTCTATTACCGAGCATGAAGGGCGCATTATTCAAAGCCGTTCGGAAGATTCGATCATCAATGAGATCGAAGCGATCCGCGACACCGTTCCAGGTTTTACGGGCGTAATTTCCGATCTCGGTGGGCCAACTGCCAACATGTATATGTTGCGCTGCAAATCGCCACGCGCTGAACAGACCTGCCGCCGCTTGTCGTGTGTTTACCCGGATATTTGTCCGCATATGGACACTAACCACGAACCGACGATCAACCTCTATCGCCGTGCGCGTGATCTGAAAGGCATTAAAAAGATCCTGATCGCTTCCGGCGTACGTTATGACATCGCCGTGGAAGATCCGCGCTATATCAAAGAGCTGGCGACCCATCACGTCGGCGGTTATCTGAAGATTGCCCCGGAACATACCGAAGAAGGGCCGTTGTCGAAGATGATGAAGCCGGGCATGGGCAGCTATGACCGCTTTAAAGAGTTGTTCGATACCTACTCGAAACAGGCAGGTAAAGAGCAGTATTTGATCCCGTATTTCATCTCGGCACACCCCGGTACGCGCGATGAAGATATGGTGAATCTGGCGCTGTGGCTGAAAAAGCACCGCTTCCGCCTCGACCAGGTACAGAACTTCTACCCGTCGCCGCTGGCTAACTCGACCACTATGTATTACACCGGCAAAAACCCGCTGGCGAAGATTGGTTATAAGAGTGAAGACGTCTTTGTACCGAAGGGCGACAAGCAGCGTCGCCTGCATAAAGCGTTGTTGCGTTACCACGATCCGGCAAACTGGCCGTTAATCCGCCAGGCGCTGGAAGCGATGGGTAAAAAGCATCTGATTGGCAGCCGTCGCGATTGCTTAGTGCCTGCGCCAACCATTGAAGAGATGCGTGAGGCTCGTCGCCAGAACCGCAATACCCGTCCGGCGTTGACTAAACATACGCCGATGGCGACCCAGCGTCAGACGCCTGCTACGGCAAAAAAAGCGTCGTCTACGCAATCTCGTCCGGTGAATGCTGGTGCGAAGAAACGCCCTAAAGCGGCGGTTGGACGTTAAAAAATATCCCCGGTAACAGAATGCTGCCGGGAATTTTTTTATCATTCTGCGTACATACGCAAGCAGCGCAGGCAATCAAAATAGTCCTGTGCATCAAGACGCGTATTGGCTCTGTTAGCGTCGGATTTGGCAGCATAGATTTGTGGGCGTAATGCTTTCATATCCTGCTCAAGCCGGGCGATTTTGGCATTTAATGTTTGCACATTGCTCGCCAGCTGATTGACCTTTTGCTCATTGACGCAGCCACTGAGCAAGCAGGTTGCCAGAACAACAGCTCCCACGGTGAAAATCGTTTTCATATAGTGTTCCCTTTTATTTATTGTTCCGGCTAATTGTTATTTAATTCAGCTCATTGTTTTAATCTGGCGGCGGTTTTTGCCTCAATCTGCTTAAGTAGGCTGCCGCTGTTCGGGCGGATAAAATCAGCGATTTCCCACTTACCTTCGCGCCGCTGTAAAATCAGTTCTTGCTCTTCGTTGTTGCCATTGGTCAGCGTAAAACGAACATGAATGCGGGCGGAATCGGTGGTTTTCTCCAGGACTCGAATTTCATCAACGCGGGAAAATAACGACTCTTCGCCAAAACAGATCGGATTGTCGTAAATAAATTGCCGTTCTATTTGCATATCTTCATCGGGATTGTTGGCAGTCTTGAAGGTGGTTTTATAGAAGGCATTGACCGCCTGGCGGTAAGAGTCGGAAACCACCCACGTCCACGGCCAGCTATAATCAGCAATATGTTCAAAGAGTTCGGCAACAAAGGCTTCCGGCTGTTCTTTTTGCAACGAAGCTATAGCGGCCAGCGTTTTTTCATTCTCGCTATTAACTGCTTGTAAGACGCTGCCATGATTGCTGACAATATCGTCAATGACCCAACGACCATTTTCCGCCACCATTTTCAGTGTCTGCATGGTCTTTTCTTTATCGTCTTTAAAGATACGAAAGCGCACAACGGCATCGGCATGATCGGCGTCAGGTTGGGTTATCGCTACGCTTTCTAACACCAGATCGCCAAAATCCTGACAATCACAAACCGGATCATAATCCAGCCAGCCAATATTGCCCGGTAGTGTAAGATTGTCGTTCAGGGTAAGCGCCTGTTGAATACGCGCTGAAGTTATCGCCCGCTCTCCGGTTTCACCGAAATAAGGCGTACTGGCATCTGATTTATAGTTCTGATAAATCTGCCGGACTGTTTGTTCTACGGTCTGTGAAGGAGGCTGCGCGTGTACGGTAAAACTTGCCAGGGCTGCTAAAAACAGAAGTATTATTTTCATCTGTTTTTCACCTCTCCGTTGCGTTTATCCCGGGTGTAGATGAGTTGTTCCTTTAAGAGCTTCCGGCTCTGCATGATGATGTCCTTATATTTGGCATTCCTGAACAAGGAAGAGTAACAATGGGCAGGACGCGAGGGGAATAAATGATTTCTGAAAAGTCCGGTAGCGGAACATTACCGCCACCGGGAGAATTTGCTCGTTAGCCGCCAAACTGGTCAGGATCGGGACCGAGACGCTTGCCCTGATCGAGTTTTGCAATTTCGCCGAGTTCGTCTTTGTCGAGACGGAAATCCCAGACATCAAAGTTTTCGACAATGCGTGAAGGTGTGACCGATTTCGGGATCACCACCAGGCCGCTATCCAGATGCCAGCGGATAACAATCTGCGCCGGGGTTTTGCCGTATTTATCTGCCAGATCGCGAATGACTTTCTGATCGAAAACGCCTTTCCCTCCTTGCGCTAATGGGCTCCAGGATTCGGTCTGGATTTTGTGTGTCGCGTTCCAGGCATGTAGCTGGCGTTGTTGCATCAGCGGGTGAAGTTCGATCTGATTAATAACAGGCGTCACGCCAGTTTCATCAATCAGGCGTTGCAGGTGATGGATCTGGAAGTTGCACACGCCGATGCTTTTGATTAATCCCTCTTTTTGCAATTCGATCATGCCTTTCCATGCTTCGACATAATGGTCGATAGCGGGAACGGGCCAGTGCATTAAGTAGAGGTCGATATAATCAAGCTGGAGTTTTTTCAGGCTGTCGAGCAGGGCTTCGCGGGGGCGCTTGTGGTCGTCGTTCCACAGCTTAGTGGTGATGAACAGTTCTTCTCTGTTGACTGAGGCATTTTTCAGGGCTTTGCCGACACCTTCTTCGTTCTTATAGGCCGCGGCGGTATCAATCGAGCGATAACCCACTTCTAACGCTTTTTGAATGGCGGTGATTACTTCCTCATTACTTGCTTGCCAGACGCCCAGTCCCAGCTGGGGCATGACATTGCCATCCTGTAGCTTAATAACGGTTGGATTAGCCATACGTTCCTCCTTTATATGAACTCACCGGAGCAGGCTCCGGTGAGGTGTTGTGAACTTAAGTCTGGACGAAATGCCCGAAAACGAAAGTTTGAGGCGTAAAAAGCTTAGCGTGCGGCTTCGTATATACGGCGGCTGACATCCAGCGTAATGTCATGATTTTCGCCCAGTTGGGTCATGCCGTGCTCTTCCAGTTTTTTCAGCAAAGCCGGGATGGAGCTGCCGTCCAGACCGTAGTCGGAGAGGTGGGTCGGCACGCCTAATTGCTCAAAGAAATTGCGGGTTGCGGCAATCGCGGCGTCAATACGCTCATCGTCAGAACCTTCAGTGATGTTCCAGATGCGTTCAGCATATTGCAGCAGCTTAGCGCGCTTGGTATCGCGTTTTTCATTCCACAGTGCAGGCAGGACGATAGCCAGTGTTTGCGCGTGATCCAGACCGTGCATCGCAGTCAGTTCATGGCCCAGCATATGCGTTGCCCAGTCCTGCGGTACGCCAGCGCCAATCAAACCGTTCAGCGCCTGAGTCGCCGCCCACATGACGTTGGCGCGCACATCGTAGTTTTCTGGCTCTTTCAGGGCTTTCGGACCATCTTCGATCAGCGTCAACAAAATGCCTTCTGCGAAACGGTCCTGAATTTTGGCATCAACCGGTTTGGTAACATACTGTTCCACGGTGTGCACAAAGGCATCCACTACACCGTTAGCCACCTGACGCGGCGGCAGAGTGTAGGTATAAACCGGATCGAGCACGGCAAATACGGGTTGAACATGGGCTGAATGGAACGCCTGCTTGTCGCCTGTGGTTTTACGGGAGATCACCGCGCCTGCGTTGGATTCTGAACCGGTTGCTGGCAGCGTCAGCACACAGCCCATCGGGATGGCGCTTTTAATCTCTTTACCGCCCGTTTGCAGAATGTGCCACGGATCGATATTTTCCGGATAGTTAGCCGCTGCGGCGATAAATTTGGTGCCGTCCAGTACAGAACCGCCGCCAACCGCCAGCAGGAAAGTCACTTTTTGTTCGCGAACCAGTTTCACGGCGTTCATCAGCGTTTCATAAGCCGGGTTTGGCTCAATACCGCCAAATTCCAGCACGTCCATGCCTTTCAGGGCATCCAGAACTTGATCGAGAACGCCGGTTTTTTTCACGCTGCCGCCGCCGTAGGTAATCAATACGCGAGCATCGTGAGGAATTTGTTCGCGTAAACCAGCGATTGCGCCTTTACCAAAAAGAATGCGGGTTGGGGTGTGCAGATTAAAGTTGTTCATTACTTGCTCCCTTTGCTGGGTCAATATGAGGGCAGAGAACGATCTGCCTGATGTTTTTCATTGCCGTTTGAGTGCGAAACCTATGCCACGTCAGAGGTGCCGCTGGCAGGGTTGCGTCTCAATGTCGATATTTTGCAGTTACAGGAACTGTTGATGGACATTGGCGAAGATGAGCATTTCCAGCCGTCGATGGCAGCCAGCGGGATTAACTCTGCCACGTTATCAGAAGAGATTTTATGCGCGGCGGAGCGGTTACTCGACGTGATGGAGCGACCACTGGATGCGCGTATTCTCGGCAAACAGATCATCCGCGAAATTCTGTACTACGTGCTGACCGGACCTTGCGGCGGCGCGTTACTGGCGCTGGTCAGTCGCCAGACTCACTTCAGCCTGATTAGCCGCGTGCTGAAACGGATTGAGAATAAATACACCGAAAACCTGAGCGTCGAGCAACTAGCGGCAGAAGCCAACATGAGCGTATCGGCGTTCCACCATAATTTTAAGTCTGTCACCAGCACCTCGCCGTTGCAGTATTTGAAGAATTACCGTCTGCATAAGGCGCGGATGATGATCATCCACGACGGCATGAAAGCCAGTGCGGCAGCGATGCGCGTCGGTTACGAAAGCGCATCGCAATTTAGCCGTGAGTTTAAACGTTACTTTGGTGTGACGCCGGGGGAAGATGCGGCAAGAATGCGGGCGATGCAGGGGAATTAAATACGTTCCCGGTACAGCAACCGGGAACGGGGAAAATCGTCAGGCGTTACAGTATTTTTTTTTAATCACCACAAACAGCGTGCCTAACAAGCCAGCGGTTAACAAGGCAATTGGCAGGATCATCAGGATCGTCATTACCTGATCTTCATGGCGTTTAACGAACGGAATCATACTTAAGGCATAGCCGAAACTGGTTACCACGCTGACCCACAGCAATCCGCTTAACCAGTTGAAAAACTGGAAACGGCGGTTTGGCAAACCGGAAATTCCTGCCATGGTTGGCAGCAGCGTACGGACAAATGCAAGAAAACGTCCAGCCAGCAGCGCCAGCAGACCGTGGCGGTCAAACATGCAGGTGGCGCGCTGGTGATATTTAGCGGGAAGCTGTGCCAGCCAGCCTTTCACCGTTTTGGTATTCCCTAACCAGCGCCCCTGAATATAACTTAACCAGCAGCCCAGACTTGCTGCGGCGGTCAGAATCGCAATCGTAGGCAGAAAATCCATAACCCCCTGGGCAATCAATGCGCCAGCCAATATCAACAAGCTGTCGCCTGGCAAAAATGAGGCGGGCAGCAGGCCGTTTTCTAAAAACAGCGTGGCAAACATGACAAAGTAAACAACGCTAACAATATGAGGATCCGCCAGCGCGGCAAAGTCGTGTTGCCAGAGCGCAGCGATGATATCTTGAATAACAGCCATGGACTTTCCTGTGGAACAGCGTTTAAGCCTTTATCTGCCTATTGTACTCCTGATTCGTCCGGGACGCCTTGATCCCGGACGCAACAATTTAAGACTTTTCACAATAAAATGTCTGCAAAATTGTCCAAAAGTGGCAATGTTATACAATTCGCGCAAAACCGGCATCCAGATCGGCAATCAGATCGTTGACATCTTCCAGACCAATATGCAGGCGAATCAAGGTCCCGCTAAAATCGATCTCGCCTTGTGGGCGAATGGCGGCGATATGTTCTGGTTGATTTGCCAGGATCAACGATTCATAACCGCCCCACGAGTAGGCCATGCTGAATAAACTGAAGTTATCCAGATAGTTCGCCAGCTCTTCATCATTGAGTTTTTTCTTAAGCACAAAGGAAAATAGCCCGCTGCTACCTGTAAAGTCTCGTTTCCAGAATTCGTGGCCTTTACTGCCAGGCAGAGCAGGGTGGTTAACTCGCGCTACTTGCGGATGTTCTGCCAGCCATTCGGCCACTTTCAGACTGCTTTCATGATGTTGACGCAGGCGAACACCCAAAGTGCGCAGGCCACGGCTGGTTATATAGGCGGTATCGGCATCGACCATCTGGCCCATCAGATAGGCGTTTTCCCGTAGCTGCTCCCAGCAACGGGCATTGCACACCGCAGTGCCAATCATCGCATCTGAATGCCCAACCAGATATTTGGTGGCGGCCTGAATAGAAACATCGATGCCAAAATCCAGCGCCTTAAACAGCACACCGGCCGCCCAGGTGTTATCGATCATAATGATGGCATCTGGCACCACATTGCGCACGGCGGCAACAATCGCCGGAACGTCGTGGATTTCCATGGTGATGGAGCCTGGGGATTCCAGAAACACGATTTTAGTGTTTGGCTGCACATGTTTAACGATATCTGCGCCAATCAGCGGATCAAACCATGATGTCGTTACGCCCAGTTTGCTGAGGATTTTGCTACAGAAATCCTGACTCGGTTCATAGGCGGTGTTGGTCATCAACACATGATCGCCCTGTTCGACAAAAGCAAGAATAGAATTAGCAACCGCCGCCGCCCCGCAGGGGAACAGCACGCAGCCTGCGCCACCTTCCAGTTCGCACATCGCCTCTTGTAAGGAGAAATGGGTTAACGTTCCGCGCCGTCCATAAAACAACTCGCCATTGGCGCGATTGCGCGTCGCGTGTTTTTTGGCTTCCACACTGTCAAAGACCAGCGAAGAAGCGCGCTGAATCACGCTATTTACCGCGCCGAGAGTGTATTTTTTGCTGCGTCCTGCATTCACCAGTTGAGTATCAAGCTTTTTGTCCGCCATCTCGGGATTCCTGTTTTTATACGTCTGGATGTCTAAACTAGCATGAATATTCGCGGGCGCATCCTGAAGAATTGGCATAAAGCAGAAAATTTTCGCAAATGGCGTGCTGGTGACTTTTTTACTGCGTAAACGCAAGGAAAAGAAAGCAAAGGTACGGCAGTATGCAAATAGTAATGAGAACGACTATCAATTCGACGTCGTTTTGATATTATTATGCGCAGATTTTGTGACTTGCGTCCTGGAGATACACAGTGGGTAATAATTTAATGCAGACGGATCTTTCCGTCTGGGGTATGTATCAGCACGCCGATATTGTCGTTAAGTGCGTGATGATTGGGCTTATTTTGGCCTCCGTAGTCACCTGGGCAATCTTCTTCAGTAAGAGCGTAGAGTTCTTCACTCAGAAGCGTCGCCTTAAGCGCGAGCAGCAACTGCTGGCTGAAGCGCGTTCCTTAAACCAGGCCAACGATATCGCCGCTGATTTTGGTAGCAAAAGCTTAAGCCTGCATTTGCTCAATGAAGCGCAGAATGAGCTGGAACTGTCAGAAGGCAGCGACGATAACGAAGGTATTAAAGAACGTACCAGCTTCCGTCTGGAGCGTCGGGTCGCCGCAGTAGGTCGTCAAATGGGCCGCGGTAACGGTTATCTGGCAACCATCGGCGCGATTTCGCCGTTCGTTGGTCTGTTTGGTACGGTCTGGGGCATCATGAACAGCTTTATTGGTATCGCGCAAACGCAGACCACTAACCTGGCAGTCGTTGCGCCGGGTATTGCAGAAGCTCTGTTAGCAACGGCAATCGGCCTCGTGGCAGCGATTCCGGCGGTCGTTATCTATAACGTATTTGCACGTCAGATTGGCGGCTTTAAAGCGATGCTGGGTGATGTCGCAGCGCAGGTATTGTTGCTGCAAAGCCGTGACCTGGATCTGGAAGCTAGCGCCGCTGCGCATCCTGTTCGTGTCGCACAAAAATTACGCGCAGGATAATGTCCGATGGCAATGCATCTTAACGAAAACCTCGACGATAACGGCGAAATGCATGATATCAACGTGACGCCGTTTATCGACGTGATGTTGGTTCTGCTGATTATCTTTATGGTGGCGGCACCGTTAGCGACGGTAGATGTGAAGGTGAACTTGCCTGCTTCTACCAGCACGCCGCAGCCGCGCCCGGAAAAACCGGTTTATCTGTCGGTGAAGGCAGACAACTCGATGTTTATCGGTAACGATCCGGTCACCGATGAAACAATGATTACGGCGTTGAATGCGTTAACTGAAGGTAAGAAAGACACCACCATCTTCTTCCGAGCGGATAAAACCGTCGATTACGAGACGTTGATGAAGGTAATGGATACGCTGCATCAGGCGGGTTACCTGAAGATAGGTCTGGTCGGCGAAGAAACTGCCAAAGCGAAATAAAAATGATGCCCGGTTGCTTTTCACAACCGGGCATTTTTTTAGCCTAAATGCTCGCCGCCGCACACGCCATGCACTTCTGCGGTGACGTAGCTAGACTCCTGACTTGCCAGATAAACATATACAGGGGCCAGTTCCGCCGGTTGCCCCGCACGCTTCATCGGCGTTTTCTGACCAAACTGCGGGATCTTATCCTGCGTCTGTCCGCCGGAAATTTGCAGTGCTGTCCAGATCGGGCCTGGCGCAACAATATTCACCCGAATACCTTTCTCTGCGACCTGTTTTGCCAGGCCACGGCTGTAGTTCAGAATCGCCGCCTTTGTAGCCGCATAGTCCAGTAAATGCGGGCTTGGCTGGTATGCCTGGATTGACGAAGTGGTGATGATACTGGCACCTTTCGGTAGCAGGGGGATCGCTTCCTGGGTTAGCCAGAACAGCGCGAAAACGTTAATGGCAAAGGTCTTTTGAAACTGTTCGCTGGTGAGGTCTGCAATATCAGGAATGGCAACCTGTTTCCCGGCGACCAGCGCCATAATATCCAGCCCGCCTAACGCCTTATGCGCTTCGTGAACCAGCGAACGGGCGAATTTCTCATCGCTTAAATCGCCTGGCAGCAGGACGGCTTTGCGTCCGCATTCTTCAATGATCTTTTTCACATCCTGAGCGTCTTGTTCTTCTACGGGAAGATAACTGATCGCCACGTCAGCCCCTTCACGCGCGTAAGCAATGGCGGCAGCGCGACCGATTCCGGAATCGCCCCCTGTCACCAGTGCTTTACGATCTTTCAGGCGACCGCTACCAACATAGGTTTTCTCGCCGCAATCCGGCACCGGTGTCATTTTCGCCTGGATGCCTGGCGTCGGTTGTTTCTGTTTGGGATATTCACCAGTGTAATACTGCGTGGTCGGGTCTTTTAAATGAGACATCGTTTTTCTCCCTTCAGGTTCAACGTCCTTTAAGGGTAGACGCTCTCGATGCGTTGATAAGGGAACCAGGAAGATCCCTAAACCTCGGATTTATGCGACAAAGGTTTAACGGATATGTTGATTTGCTGTTGCGCGCTGTTTACTCAATTGCGATATACTGTTGCCCGTTTTAACTACACGACAGGAATGTATGGAACGTTTTCTTGAAAATGCAATGTATGCTTCTCGCTGGCTGCTTGCCCCCGTGTACTTTGGCCTTTCGCTGGCGTTAGTTGCCCTGGCGCTGAAGTTCTTCCAGGAGATTATTCACGTACTGCCGAATATCTTCTCGATGGCGGAATCAGATTTGATCCTCGTGTTGCTGTCGCTGGTGGATATGACGCTGGTTGGCGGTTTGCTGGTGATGGTGATGTTTTCCGGTTATGAGAATTTCGTCTCGCAGCTGGATATCTCCGAGAACAAAGAGAAGCTGAACTGGCTGGGGAAAATGGACGCAACGTCGCTGAAAAACAAAGTAGCAGCGTCGATTGTGGCAATTTCTTCCATTCACTTACTGCGCGTCTTTATGGATGCGAAAAATGTCCCTGATAACAAACTGATGTGGTACGTCATTATCCATCTGACGTTTGTGCTCTCTGCATTTGTGATGGGCTATCTTGACCGACTGACTCGTCATAATCACTGATCTGATTCGGGCGCGGTTCTCGCGCCCGTTATTAACAGGTCATTTATCGGAAGACGCCTGCCACAGATTCAGCTCGCCATCGGCGATATGCTGATCAATCTGCGCCAGCTCCTCGGCACTGAATGCCAGGTTGTTTAACGCCTGCACGTTCTCTTCCAGTTGTTCCGGTCGGCTGGCACCAATCAACACCGAGGTGACGCGTTCATCTTTCAGCAACCAGCTTAACGCCATTTGCGCCATTGATTGTCCACGCTGCTGTGCCATTTCATTCAATAACCGCAGGCTGTTGAGGTTGGCTTCGGTGAGCATTTTCGGCGTCAGACCACGGACTTTATTCCCTTCACGATGCATCCGTGAATCTTGCGGAATGCCGTTGAGATATTTTCCGGTCAGCAATCCCTGAGCCAGAGGAGTAAAGGCAATGCAGCCCACGCCGTTATTTTGCAGGGTATCCAGCAGGCCGCTTTTATCCACCCAGCGGTTCAGTAAATTGTACGAAGGTTGATGAATTAACAGCGGAATTTTCCAC
Source organism: Escherichia sp. WS3227_2 (assembly GCF_046486495.1). Classification (NCBI taxonomy): domain Bacteria; kingdom Pseudomonadati; phylum Pseudomonadota; class Gammaproteobacteria; order Enterobacterales; family Enterobacteriaceae; genus Escherichia; species Escherichia sp. WS3227_2. The sequence continues at coordinate 444,022 of NZ_JBJQLG010000001.1, read as the reverse complement.
TCGCGCAGTAACTCGACCATTTTTTGCGTCCGCTCTGGCGAGTAAGAGGAGATCCCGACATAAAGCGCCTTACCGCTTTGTACCGCATGAGCCAGCGCAGAGGCGGTTTCTTCCATCGGCGTATTTTCATCGACGCGATGAGAGTAAAAGATATCGACATACTCAAGCCCCATACGCTTCAGGCTTTGGTCGAGGCTGGCGAGCAGGTATTTACGTGAACCGCCAGAGCCGTAAGGGCCGGGCCACATATCGTAGCCAGCCTTGGTAGAGATAATCAGTTCATCGCGATAAGCGGCAAAATCCTCCCGAAGCAGGCGACCAAAGTTCTCTTCTGCGCTTCCTGGAGGCGGCCCGTAATTGTTGGCTAAATCAAAGTGCGTAATGCCCAAATCAAAGGCTTTGCGCAGGATCGCACGTTGTGATTCCAGTGCGTTAACGTGACCGAAATTGTGCCATAAACCGAGCGATAACGCGGGCAGGCGTAAACCACTTTTTCCGCAATAGCGGTATTGCATCTGCCCGTAACGTTCGGGATTCGCTAACCAGACCATGACCTCTCCTTTCCACCATTCAATTTCGAAACAATGTTTCTAGTTTAGCGATTCGCCAGCGCGTATCCCGTAGTCTGGCTCACAGAGTGACGAAAAACTGGGCAAAAACACGCGCTTATGCTTTGATTAAAAAAACACCAGCTGAGGAGTGCAACGATGCCGCGTTTAACCGCCAAAGATTTCCCACAAGAGTTGCTGGATTACTACGACTATTACGCTCACGGGAAAATTTCGAAACGTGAGTTCCTCAATATGGCAGCGAAGTATGCGGTGGGTGGGATGACGGCATTAGCATTGTTTGATTTGCTCAGGCCAAATTACGCATGGGCGACCCAGGTGGAGTTTACCGACCCGGAAATTGTTGCTGAGTACATTACGTATCCTTCGCCAAATGGTCACGGTGACGTACGTGGTTATCTGGTGAAGCCCGCGAAGATGAGCGGCAAAACACCAGCCGTGGTGGTGGTGCATGAGAATCGTGGACTGAATCCGTATATCGAAGATGTGGCACGGCGAGTAGCGAAGGCGGGGTATATCGCCCTGGCACCTGACGGCTTAAGTTCCGTTGGAGGTTATCCGGGTAATGATGATAAAGGTCGTGAGCTGCAACAGCAGGTTGATCCAACCAAACTGATGAATGATTTCTTTGCCGCAATTGAGTTTATGCAACGCTATCCGCAAGCGACAGGCAAAGTGGGTATTACCGGATTTTGCTATGGCGGTGGCGTATCGAACGCGGCGGCTGTCGCGTATCCGGAACTGGCCTGCGCGGTGCCGTTTTATGGTCGACAGGCACCCACCGCCGATGTGGCGAAGATTGAAGCGCCTTTACTACTCCACTACGCGGAACTGGACACCCGAATCAACGAGGGATGGCCTGCTTACGAGGCGGCGTTGAAAGCCAATAATAAGGTCTATGAGGCGTATATCTATCCGGGGGTTAATCACGGATTCCATAATGATTCCACGCCCCGTTATGACAAATCTGCCGCCGATCTTGCCTGGCAAAGGACGCTGAAATGGTTCGATAAATATCTCTCCTGATAGGTTTATCTCTTACGGGATTACGTCTTAAACAAGCATGAAAAAATAGCGTGCGCAAAAGTCGTTCTTTGCCTAAAATATCGCTATATATGACAATATATAGCGAATGAGGTGAACGATGAATAACCATTTTGGTAAAGGCTTAATGGCGGGATTAAAAGCAACGCATGCCGACAGTGCGGTTAATGTGACAAAATACTGTGCCGATTATAAACGCGGTTTTGTATTAGGCTACTCACACCGGATGTACGAAAAGACCGGAGATCGCCAGCTTAGCGCCTGGGAAGCGGGTATTCTGACGCGCCGCTATGGACTGGATAAAGAGATGGTAATGGATTTCTTTCGTGAGAATAATTCCTGTTCTACGTTGCGCTTTTTTATGGCCGGTTATCGCCTCGAAAATTGATCAAACATACGTATTATCTTGCTTTAATTAATTACACTAATGCTTCTTCCCTTCGTTTTAGCGCCCCGCCGCAGTATCATGATATCGATAACCATAATAAATGTGTGGTAAATGGCGCATCGATCGCATTATTGATTTTGCGATTGAGGCAAAATATATGCCAGGTCTTCGCAACGGAATAACTATAAATGACTGGAGATAACACCCTCATCCATTCTCACGGCATTAACCGTCGTGATTTCATGAAGCTTTGTGCAGCATTAGCCGCCACCATGGGGTTAAGTAGCAAAGCCGCTGCAGAGATGGCCGAATCGGTTACTAACCCGCAGCGTCCGCCAGTTATCTGGATTGGCGCGCAGGAGTGTACCGGTTGTACGGAATCTCTGCTTCGTGCAACGCATCCAACGGTAGAAAATCTCGTGCTGGAGACTATCTCTCTGGAGTATCACGAAGTGCTTTCCGCCGCCTTCGGTCATCAGGTCGAAGAGAACAAACATAACGCTCTCGAGAAGTACAAAGGGCAGTATGTGTTAGTGGTGGATGGTTCCATCCCATTAAAAGATAATGGTATTTATTGCATGGTTGCCGGTGAGCCGATTGTGGATCACATCCGCAAAGCGGCGGAAGGCGCAGCAGCCATTATCGCTATCGGTTCCTGCTCTGCGTGGGGCGGTGTTGCCGCAGCTGGAGTTAACCCAACTGGCGCAGTCAGCCTGCAAGAAGTTCTGCCAGGCAAAACCGTTATCAATATTCCGGGCTGCCCGCCGAACCCGCACAACTTCCTCGCGACCGTTGCGCACATCATCACTTACGGCAAACCACCGAAGCTGGATGATAAAAACCGTCCGACTTTCGCCTACGGTCGTCTGATTCATGAACACTGCGAACGTCGCCCGCACTTCGATGCTGGTCGTTTTGCCAAAGAGTTCGGTGATGAAGGCCACCGCGAAGGCTGGTGCCTGTACCACCTCGGCTGTAAAGGGCCAGAAACTTACGGCAACTGCTCAACGCTGCAATTCTGTGACGTTGGCGGTGTGTGGCCGGTGGCGATTGGTCACCCGTGCTATGGCTGTAACGAAGAAGGTATCGGCTTCCATAAAGGCATCCATCAGCTTGCCAACGTCGAAAACCAGACTCCGCGTTCACAGAAACCGGATGTTAACGCTAAAGAAGGCGGCAACGTCTCTGCGGGCGCTATTGGTTTGCTCGGCGGTGTGGTTGGGCTGGTTGCCGGTGTCAGCGTGATGGCGGTGCGTGAACTGGGTCGTCAGCAAAAGAAAGATAACGCTGACTCACGGGGAGAATAACCGTGAACAGACGTAATTTTATTAAAGCAGCCTCCTGCGGGGCATTGCTGACGGGCGCACTGCCGTCTGTTAGCCATGCGGCTGCCGAAAACCGCCCGCCAATTCCGGGATCGCTGGGGATGTTGTACGACTCGACTTTGTGCGTAGGCTGCCAGGCTTGCGTCACCAAGTGTCAGGATATCAACTTCCCTGAACGTAACCCACAAGGGGAACAGACCTGGTCGAACAACGACAAACTGTCGCCGTACACCAATAACATCATTCAGGTGTGGACCAGCGGCTCGGGGGTCAACAAAGACCAGGAGGAGAACGGCTACGCGTACATTAAGAAACAGTGTATGCACTGCGTCGATCCGAATTGTGTCTCTGTGTGCCCGGTCTCTGCGCTGAAAAAAGATCCGAAAACCGGCATTGTCCATTACGACAAAGATGTGTGCACTGGCTGCCGTTACTGCATGGTCGCCTGCCCATACAACGTGCCGAAGTACGACTACAACAACCCATTTGGTGCGCTGCATAAGTGTGAACTGTGCAACCAGAAAGGTGTGGAACGTCTTGATAAAGGCGGTCTGCCTGGCTGCGTAGAAGTGTGCCCGGCGGGCGCGGTGATTTTTGGTACGCGTGAAGAGCTGATGGCTGAGGCGAAAAAACGTCTGGCGCTGAAGCCAGGCAGCGAATACCACTATCCGCGTCAGACGCTGAAATCTGGCGACACTTATCTGCATACGGTGCCGAAATATTATCCGCATCTGTACGGCGAGAAAGAGGGCGGCGGTACTCAGGTTCTGGTACTGACGGGTGTGCCTTATGAAAATCTCGACCTGCCGAAACTGGACGATCTTTCTACCGGTGCGCGTTCCGAAAATATTCAACACACCCTGTATAAAGGCATGATGCTACCACTGGCTGTGCTGGCGGGCTTAACCGTGCTGGTTCGTCGCAACACCAAAAACGACCATCACGACGGAGGAGACGATCATGAGTCATGATCCACAACCGCTGGGCGGCAAAATCATCAGTAAACCGGTCATGATTTTTGGACCGTTAATCGTCATCTGTATGCTCCTGATTGTGAAGCGTCTGGTGTTCGGTCTGGGCTCTGTCTCTGACCTGAACGGCGGCTTCCCGTGGGGCGTGTGGATCGCGTTTGACCTGCTGATTGGCACCGGCTTTGCCTGTGGCGGCTGGGCGCTGGCGTGGGCGGTATACGTCTTTAACCGTGGGCAATACCATCCGCTGGTGCGTCCGGCACTGTTGGCGAGTCTGTTTGGTTACTCACTGGGTGGCTTGTCGATCACTATCGACGTGGGTCGCTACTGGAACCTGCCGTACTTCTACATTCCGGGTCACTTCAACGTGAACTCGGTACTGTTCGAGACGGCGGTCTGTATGACCATCTACATCGGTGTGATGGCACTGGAGTTTGCTCCGGCACTGTTTGAACGTCTGGGCTGGAAGGTTTCTCTCAAGCGTCTGAACAAGGTGATGTTCTTCATCATTGCACTTGGCGCGCTGTTGCCGACCATGCACCAGTCTTCAATGGGGTCGCTGATGATCTCGGCGGGCTACAAGGTGCATCCGTTGTGGCAGAGCTATGAAATGTTGCCGCTGTTCTCGCTGCTGACGGCGTTCATCATGGGCTTCTCGATTGTCATCTTTGAAGGTTCGCTGGTGCAGGCGGGTCTGCGTGGCAACGGTCCAGATGAAAAGAGCCTGTTCGTCAAGCTGACCAACACCATCAGTGTGTTGCTGGCGATTTTCATCGTGCTGCGCTTTGGCGAGCTTATCTATCGCGACAAGCTGTCGTTAGCGTTTGCCGGTGACTTCTATTCCGTGATGTTCTGGATTGAAGTCCTGCTGATGCTCTTCCCGCTGGTCGTTCTGCGTGTGGCGAAGCTGCGTAATGATTCCCGCATGCTGTTCCTGTCAGCACTGAGCGCGCTGTTAGGTTGTGCAACCTGGCGTCTGACCTATTCGCTGGTGGCATTCAACCCGGGCGGCGGTTACGCCTACTTCCCGACCTGGGAAGAACTGTTGATTTCTATTGGTTTTGTGGCTATTGAGATTTGCGCTTACATCGTACTCATTCGTCTACTGCCGATACTTCCTCCTTTAAAACAAAACGATCATAATCGTCATGAGGCGAGCAAAGCATGAGCCAGAGAATTACTATTGATCCGGTAACCCGTATTGAGGGGCATTTACGCATCGATTGCGAAATCGAAAATGGCGTCGTTTCGAAAGCATGGGCTTCCGGTACCATGTGGCGCGGCATGGAAGAGATCGTGAAAAACCGCGATCCGCGCGATGCATGGATGATTGTGCAACGTATCTGTGGCGTATGTACAACCACTCACGCGCTGTCTTCCGTTCGTGCGGCAGAAAGTGCGCTGAATATCGACGTTCCGGTTAACGCGCAATACATCCGTAACATCATTCTGGCTGCGCACACCACGCATGACCATATTGTTCATTTCTATCAGCTTTCGGCGCTGGACTGGGTGGACATCACTTCTGCACTGCAAGCTGATCCAACCAAAGCCTCCGAAATGCTGAAAGGTGTTTCGACCTGGCATCTGAACAGCCCGGAAGAGTTCACCAAAGTTCAGAACAAGATCAAAGATCTGGTTGCCAGCGGTCAGTTGGGCATTTTCGCCAATGGCTACTGGGGTCACCCGGCAATGAAACTGCCGCCGGAAGTGAACCTGATTGCTGTAGCGCACTACCTGCAGGCGCTGGAGTGCCAGCGTGACGCTAACCGCGTTGTGGCGCTGCTGGGCGGTAAAACGCCGCATATTCAGAACCTGGCGGTAGGTGGGGTCGCGAACCCAATCAACCTCGACGGTCTGGGCGTGCTGAACCTTGAGCGCCTGATGTACATCAAGTCCTTCATCGACAAGCTGAGTGACTTTGTTGAGCAGGTTTACAAGGTTGATACCGCGGTTATCGCCGCGTTCTACCCGGAATGGCTGACGCGTGGTAAAGGTGCGGTGAACTACCTGAGCGTGCCGGAATTCCCGACCGACAGCAAAAACGGCAGCTTCCTGTTCCCGGGCGGCTACATTGAGAATGCGGATCTGTCCTCGTATCGCCCGATCACTTCCCACTCCGATGAATACCTGATTAAAGGCATTCAGGAGAGCGCGAAGCACTCCTGGTATAAAGACGAAGCGCCGCAGGCACCGTGGGAAGGTACCACCATTCCGGCTTATGATGGTTGGTCTGACGACGGTAAATATTCCTGGGTGAAATCACCGACTTTCTACGGCAAAACGGTAGAAGTGGGTCCGCTGGCTAACATGCTGGTGAAACTGGCGGCAGGACGCGAGTCTACCCAGAACAAACTGAATGAAATCGTTGCGATTTATCAGAAACTGACTGGCAATACGCTGGAAGTGGCACAGCTGCACTCCACGTTGGGCCGTATTATTGGTCGTACCGTTCACTGCTGCGAATTGCAGGATATCCTGCAAAATCAATACAGTGCACTGATCACCAATATCGGCAAAGGCGATCACACCACCTTCGTGAAACCGAACATTCCGGCAACGGGTGAGTTCAAAGGTGTTGGCTTCCTCGAAGCGCCGCGCGGTATGCTCTCTCACTGGATGGTGATCAAAGACGGTATCATCAGCAACTACCAGGCAGTTGTTCCATCAACCTGGAACTCTGGCCCGCGTAACTTCAATGATGACGTCGGTCCTTACGAGCAGTCGCTGGTGGGTACACCGGTTGCTGATCCGAATAAACCGCTGGAAGTGGTGCGTACCATTCACTCCTTCGACCCGTGCATGGCCTGTGCGGTACACGTAGTGGATGCCGACGGCAACGAAGTGGTTTCAGTGAAGGTTCTGTAATGCGTATTTTAGTCTTAGGGGTTGGCAATATTTTGCTGACCGATGAAGCCATCGGTGTGCGGATTGTCGAAGCGTTAGAGCAACGATACATTCTGCCGGATTATGTTGAGATCCTCGATGGCGGCACGGCGGGAATGGAGCTGCTTGGCGACATGGCAAATCGCGATCATCTGATTATTGCGGATGCCATTGTGTCGAAAAAGAACGCGCCGGGAACGATGATGATCCTGCGGGATGAAGAAGTTCCGGCGTTGTTTACCAACAAAATCTCTCCGCATCAGCTTGGCTTGGCCGACGTATTGTCGGCCCTGCACTTCACCGGTGAGTTTCCGAAAAAGCTGACGCTGGTCGGCGTGATCCCGGAATCGCTGGAGCCACACATCGGCTTAACGCCGACGGTCGAAGCGATGATTGAACCTGCGCTTGAGCAGGTTCTGGCTGCGCTGCGCGAATCAGGCGTGGAAGCCATCCCACGGGAGGCGACTCATGACTGAAGAGATAGCAGGTTTCCAGACCTCCCCGAAGGCGCAAGTACAGGCAGCTTTTGAAGAAATTGCCCGGCGTTCGATGCATGCTCTCTCTTTTCTGCATCCTTCAATGCCGGTGTATGTTTCTGACTTTACGCTGTTCGAAGGTCAGTGGACGGGGTGTGTGATCACCCCGTGGATGCTGAGTGCAGTTATCTTCCCCGGCCCGGATCAACTCTGGCCGCTGCGCAAAGTGAGTGAAAAAATTGGTCTGCAACTGCCGTATGGCACTATGACCTTTACCGTTGGCGAACTGGACGGTGTTTCTCAATATCTCTCCTGTTCGCTGATGTCACCGCTTTCGCACAGCATGTCGATTGAAGAGGGCCAACGCCTGACGGATGACTGCGCACGAATGATCCTTTCGCTGCCAGTCACGAATCCGGATGTACCACACGCAGGGCGTCGCGCCCTGCTGTTTGGCCGCAGGAGTGGCGAAAATGCATGAGTTGTCGCTTTGCCAGAGCGCCGTTGAAATTATCCAACGGCAGGCGGAGCAGCACGATGTTAAGCGCGTCACCGCCGTGTGGCTGGAAATTGGCGCGCTCTCCTGCGTTGAGGAGAGCGCCGTCCGTTTTAGTTTTGAAATTGTCTGCCACGGAACGGTGGCGCAAGGGTGCGATTTACATATCGTCTATAAACCCGCCCAGGCCTGGTGCTGGGATTGCAGCCAGGTGGTGGAGATTCATCAGCACGATGCGCAGTGTCCGATCTGTCATGGCGAGCGGTTGCGTGTCGATACCGGCGATTCGCTGATCGTCAAAAGTATTGAAGTTGAATAACCGGAGTTAACAATGTGTATTGGCGTTCCAGGCCAGGTGCTGGCTGTCGGTGAAGATATTCACCAGCTTGCGCAGGTTGAAGTATGTGGTATCAAGCGCGACGTGAATATCGCCCTGATTTGTGAAGGTAACCCTGCCGATCTGCTGGGCCAGTGGGTACTGGTACACGTCGGATTTGCCATGAGTATCATCGACGAAGATGAAGCCAAAGCCACATTAGACGCACTGCGCCAAATGGATTACGACATTACCAGCGCGTGATGATTAAAGCCGGATGCGGCGTAAATGCTTTATCCGGCTACATAGCGATAAGCCTGCCAATGTTGCGACTTACCCCTGACGCTTATCTTCCGTATTCGTCTCGAAATCACTGGCGTCATGGCGTTCATGCAACTGCTCGTTCAGCGGTCCGTTGATGCGGTTAACAATACGCCCACGCTTCACTGCCGGACGTTCGCCCAATTCTTTCGCCCAGCGTTGTACGTGTTTATAACTTCCCGCATCCAGAAACTCTGCGGCATCATACACGCCGCCTAACACCACGTTGCCAAACCACGGCCAAATCGCCATATCCGCAATGGTGTACTCATCGCCTGCAACAAACTTATGCTGCGCCAGTTGCTTATCCAGCACGTCGAGCAGGCGCTTGGCTTCCATGGTAAAGCGATTGATGGCGTACTCAATTTTCACCGGCGCGTAATGGTAAAAGTGACCAAAACCACCGCCGAGGAACGGTGCAGCCCCCTGTAGCCAGAACAGCCAGTTCATCGTTTCAGTACGCTTTGCCAGATCCTGCGGCAGGAAGTAGCCAAATTTCTCCGCCAGATAAAGCAGAATCGATCCAGACTCAAACACGCGGATCGGTGGATTATGAGTATGATCGCGCAATGCCGGAATCTTCGAATTCGGGTTCACTTCGACAAAGCCGCTGGAGAATTGATCGCCATCGCCTATGCGTATCAGCCAGGCATCGTACTCTGCGCCAGTAACGCCCAGCTCCAGCAGCTCCTCAAGCATAATCGTTACTTTCTGACCGTTCGGCGTTCCCAGCGAATAGAGTTGCAGCGGATGTTTGCCCACCGGCAGCGTTTTTTCATGCGTCGGACCAGAAACCGGGCGATTGATATTGGCGAACGCGCCGCCAGCGGATTTATCCCACGTCCAGACTTTCGCGGGCTGATAAGTATTGTCTGTCATAGTGAGTTGCCTTCTCAGTGGTAGTGTTGAAGCAGTGTAGCAGGTCACTTGCTGTACAGAATGTGAATTTTTTAACCCTTTGCGCCAGCCGCTGCGATGAGGTGTATGATTAGTCTGACCTCTGTCCGGTTAATGTCGCTGAGCAGGTAATCAGAGCACAACAATTACGCCAACTGCTTAGGTTGTATTGTTAAAGGTAAAGTGATGAGCAAAGGAACGACCAGCCAGGATGCCCCGTTCGGGACATTATTGGGCTACGCCCCAGGTGGGGTAGCAATCTACTCTTCAGATTACAGTTCTCTCGATCCGCAGGAATACGAAGATGACGCCGTATTCCGTAGCTATATCGACGACGAATATATGGGCCACAAATGGCAATGCGTTGAATTTGCTCGCCGTTTTCTCTTTCTGAATTACGGTGTGGTCTTTACTGACGTGGGTATGGCGTGGGAGATTTTCTCGCTGCGCTTCCTGCGTGAAGTGGTTAATGACAACATCCTGCCATTGCAGGCATTTCCTAATGGCTCGCCGCGTGCACCGGTCGCGGGTGCGCTTCTTATCTGGGATAAAGGCGGTGAATTTAAAGACACTGGCCATGTCGCCATCATTACCCAATTACATGGCAACAAAGTCCGTATTGCGGAACAGAACGTGATTCATTCCCCGTTGCCGCAAGGGCAACAGTGGACGCGCGAACTGGAGATGGTGGTCGAAAACGGCTGCTATACCCTTAAAGACACTTTTGATGACACCACCATTCTGGGCTGGATGATCCAGACGGAAGATACTGAATACAGCTTACCGCAGCCGGAAATTGCAGGCGAGCTGCTGAAAATCAGCGGAGCGCGTCTGGAAAACAAAGGCCAGTTTGACGGTAAATGGCTGGATGAAAAAGATCCGCTGCAAAACGCCTATGTGCAGGCCAACGGTCAGGTGATCAATCAGGATCCGTATCATTACTACACCATTACCGAGAGCGCCGAGCAGGAGCTGATTAAAGCCACCAACGAGCTGCACCTGATGTATCTTCACGCAACCGACAAGGTGCTGAAAGATGACAACCTGCTGGCGCTGTTCGACATTCCGAAAATCCTCTGGCCACGTTTGCGTCTCTCCTGGCAGCGTCGCCGTCACCATATGATCACCGGTCGTATGGATTTCTGCATGGATGAGCGTGGTCTGAAGGTTTACGAATACAACGCCGACTCCGCCTCCTGTCATACCGAAGCTGGCTTGATCCTCGAACGTTGGGCGGAGCATGGCTATAAAGGCAACGGCTTCAATCCGGCGGAAGGGCTGATTAACGAACTGGCTGGTGCCTGGAAACACAGTCGTGCACGTCCGTTTGTCCATATCATGCAGGACAAAGATATCGAGGAAAACTATCACGCGCAGTTTATGGAGCAGGCGCTGCACCAGGCGGGCTTTGAAACGCGTATCTTGCGCGGGCTGGATGAACTGGGCTGGGATGCTGCCGGGCAACTGATTGATGGGGAAGGGCGACTGGTTAACTGCGTGTGGAAAACCTGGGCGTGGGAAACCGCGTTTGATCAGATTCGTGAAGTTAGCGACCGTGAGTTTGCTGCGGTGCCGATCCGTACCGGTCATCCGCAAAATGAAGTGCGTCTTATCGACGTATTGCTGCGCCCGGAAGTGCTGGTCTTTGAACCTCTGTGGACAGTGATCCCCGGCAACAAAGCGATTCTGCCGATCCTCTGGTCGCTGTTCCCGCACCATCGTTACCTGCTGGATACCGATTTCACTGTTAATGATGAACTGGTAAAAACAGGTTACGCAGTGAAACCGATCGCCGGTCGCTGTGGCAGTAACATCGACCTCGTCAGCCATCATGAAGAGGTGCTGGACAAAACCAGCGGTAAATTTGCCGAGCAGAAAAACATCTATCAGCAACTGTGGTGTTTGCCGAAAGTGGACGGTAAATACATTCAGGTATGTACCTTCACCGTTGGCGGCAACTACGGTGGGACGTGTTTGCGCGGTGATGAATCACTGGTCATTAAAAAAGAGAGTGATATTGAACCGTTAATTGTGGTGAAAGAGTAATACATGTTGTAGCAACCCCGCACTGATTATGAAGAATAATCAGTGCAGGGATTAATCAAAATATTCAATATTTATATATTCCAATATTTATTCATTTCATATGTGAATGTATTAACCAGTGGAATACCTGTGTTTTGATTATTTCTAAAGGTTTTGAATGAATGCTTATTATCTGATACACAAGAAATAACACTCTTTTTATCGTTAAAAAATGATATTTCACTTTGCCCACGCCGTTAAAGTCACTGATAATGCGTCCGTTCGTAAATTCAAAATGGCGTAATCTAATATATGCTAAATTTATTTGTTGGCCTTGATATATACACAGGGCTTTTGTTATTACTTGCTCTGGCATTTGTGTTGTTCTACGAAGCAATCAATGGTTTTCATGACACGGCGAATGCGGTGGCAACCGTTATTTATACTCGTGCCATGCAGCCACAGCTTGCCGTGGTGATGGCGGCATTTTTTAACTTTTTTGGCGTATTGCTAGGCGGACTTAGCGTTGCCTATGCCATTGTCCATATGTTGCCAACCGATTTGTTGCTGAATATGGGGTCAACTCACGGCCTGGCGATGGTCTTTTCCATGCTGCTGGCGGCGATTATCTGGAACCTGGGAACGTGGTTCTTTGGTTTACCGGCCTCCAGTTCGCATACCTTGATTGGTGCGATTATCGGCATCGGTTTAACCAACGCGCTGTTAACCGGCTCATCGGTGATGGATGCGTTAAACCTGCGTGAAGTGACCAAAATTTTCTCCTCGCTGATTGTTTCCCCTATCGTCGGCCTGGTCATTGCGGGAGGCCTGATATTCCTGCTGCGCCGCTACTGGAGCGGGACGAAAAAGCGTGACCGTATTCACCGCATTCCGGAAGATCGCAAAAAGAAAAAAGGCAAACGTAAGCCACCATTCTGGACGCGTATTGCGCTGATTGTTTCCGCTGCGGGCGTGGCGTTTTCGCACGGCGCGAACGACGGGCAGAAAGGGATCGGCCTGGTGATGTTGGTACTGGTGGGGATTGCCCCTGCTGGTTTCGTCGTCAATATGAATGCGTCCGGCTATGAAATTACCCGTACTCGCGATGCCGTCACCAACTTTGAACACTATCTGCAACAGCATCCTGAACTGCCGCAGAAGTTGATTGCGATGGAACCTCCATTGCCTGCGGCATCGACTGATGGCACGCAAGTAACGGAGTTTCATTGTCATCCGGCAAATACCTTTGATGCGATTGCGCGCGTTAAAACGATGTTGCCAGGTAATATGGAAAGCTACGAGCCGTTAAGCGTGAGTCAGCGCAGCCAGCTGCGCCGCATTATGCTGTGCATCTCTGATACCTCTGCGAAGCTGGCGAAACTGCCAGGTGTCAGTAAAGAAGATCAGAACCTGCTGAAAAAATTGCGCAGCGATATGTTAAGCACCATTGAGTACGCTCCGGTGTGGATCATCATGGCGGTAGCACTGGCGCTCGGCATTGGCACCATGATTGGCTGGCGTCGTGTAGCGATGACCATCGGTGAGAAGATTGGTAAGCGCGGCATGACGTATGCGCAAGGGATGGCGGCGCAGATGACGGCGGCGGTATCTATCGGCCTTGCCAGTTATATTGGGATGCCTGTTTCCACAACACACGTCCTCTCATCTGCGGTAGCAGGGACGATGGTGGTGGACGGCGGTGGGTTACAGCGTAAAACGGTAACCAGCATCCTGATGGCGTGGGTGTTTACTTTACCAGCGGCGATTTTTCTGTCTGGTGGGTTGTACTGGATAGCATTGCAGTTGATTTAACCTTCCTGAAAATGCCCGGTCCTGGCGATCGGGCATTTCCATTTTTGGCTAGTGATAACCACGCGCGGTCATAAAATCCGTAATCGCTTTTTCTGCATCAACCAGCACCTTTTCCAGTGGCTGATTGGCATCGATATCAACCAGTTGTGCACCACCAAAGGTTAACTGTGGCGTTATTGCAATCTTCCTCGCCAGCGATTCCCGTTTATGGTCGGGTTTACGCGCGCAGGCAACTTCAAGGTCAACATTGAGTTTGATGACCAGATCAGGCTTATGGCTCGCCATCCAGTGAAATGCTTTACGTTCCTGGCTTGCCAGCCATGAGACAAACCGGCCGCCTTCAACGTTAGGTGGGAACACTGTACCATCGTAAGCGCCAGGAATTTGGTCCTGAGGATAACGGTCGGTTAGAACAATTAACCCGCGACGACGACAGGCAAGCATATGACGAAAGCGCAGTAAGCGACGGGCGACAAACGCTGTAATTACCAGCGCCGGAACAGGGCCAGGCAATTTTTTTGCTGTTTTCACCTGATTTCGTTCAATTGTTTTATGTAAGGATTTTCCCATCAACGGTAATTTTGTCACTGCACGACCGACATTTCCGGCTTGTTTTCCTAAATGAACTCTTTCGGCAGCACCATATTTTTCGACAACGGTAATGAGATGTTCACACACCGTTGACTTGCCTGAACCATCGCTACCAATAACGGCAATTAATGGAGGTGTTATTGACTGCATGAATATATCCTTTAATTTAAATATCCATTAAAAATATTTATTTGGTTAATATGTTTTTATGAAAGCGTAATTCAGGTCAATGTCACAATTAACCATTGTCACAATAAGGTTGAACGGATATTCTGAGCACGGACCACGTAATATTCAATACATTATTTGCTGCCGGGTTTTTCGTGAATCAACGTAATATGTCAATAATTAATTCCACGCCAGTGCGTGTTATTGCCATTGTAGGATGTGATGGTTCAGGTAAATCGACCCTCACGGCAAGCCTGGTAAATGAACTGGCAGCAAGAATGCCAACAGAACACATTTATCTCGGGCAATCGTCCGGGCGAATTGGCGAATGGATTTCACAGCTCCCTGTTATTGGCGCACCTTTTGGGCGTTATCTGCGAAGTAAAGCGGCACATGTGCACGAAAAGCCCTCAACACCGCCTGGCAATATTACTGCGCTGGTTATCTATCTGCTTTCCTGCTGGCGGGCGTATAAGTTTCGCAAAATGTTGTGTAAAAGCCAGCAAGGCTATCTGCTCATCACCGACCGCTACCCGCAGGTTGAAGTGCCGGGTTTTCGCTTTGATGGCCCGCAATTGGCAAAAACCACGGGCGGTAACGGTTGGATAAAAATGTTAAGGCAGCGCGAGCTGAAGCTGTACCAATGGATGGCGTCTTATTTGCCCGTATTGTTGATTCGTCTTGGCATTGATGAACAAACCGCGTTTTCGCGTAAACCTGACCACCAACTGGCAGCGTTACAGGAAAAAATCGCCGTTACGCCGCAACTGACATTCAATGGCGCAAAGATCCTTGAACTGGATGGTCGGCAACCAGCCGATGAAATTATGCAAGCGTCACTACGCGCAATTCACGCCGTGCTTTCCTGATCACCAAAATGGATAGGGGATGATTTAACGAATGGATGCACTACAAACACAAACTGTTAATAGTACAACCGTGCCGCAGCCCAACTACATTCCGGGGCTGATTGCGGTGGTCGGGTGTGATGGCACCGGTAAATCCACACTGACCACCGACCTGGTGAAATCGCTGCAACAACACTGGCAAACCGAGCGGCGCTATCTGGGGCTGCTCTCGGGCGAAGACGGCGACACAATCAAACGATTGCCGTTGGTTGGCGTCTGGCTCGAACGGCGACTGGCGGCCAAATCCTCGAAAACCCAAAGCATGAAAACCAAATCTCCAGCGCTATGGGCGGCGGTGATTATGTACTGCTTCTCGCTGCGAAGAATGGCGAATCTACGCAAGGTTCAGCGACTGGCGCAAAGTGGCGTTCTGGTGGTCAGCGATCGCTTCCCGCAGGCTGAAATTTCGGGCTTTTATTATGACGGACCGGGGATCGGCGTCGAACGTGCGACCGGGAAAATCAGCATGTTTCTGGCGCAGCGCGAACGGCGTTTATACCAAAAAATGGCGCAATACCGTCCTGAATTAATCATTCGTTTGGGGATTGATATTGATACTGCCATCTCCCGCAAGCCTGACCATGACTATGCCGAGCTGCAGGACAAAATCGGCGTCATGTCGACGATTGGCTATAACGGCACAAAAATTCTTGAGATTGATTCCAGAGCGCCCTACAGCGAAGTGCTGGAACAGGCACAGAAGGCGGTTTCTCTGGTTGCCATCGTTTCTGACCGCCGAAGTTTAACTTAAGGCTGGCGGGATACTTTTTACTATCAACGATAAGGTCAGGCTGAATTGGCGGGTTTTAACATCAAACATTGGTTTGCAGATGGCGCGTTTCGCACCATTATTCGCAATAGCGCCTGGTTAGGCTCCAGTAATGTCGTGAGCGCCTTGCTAGGTCTGTTGGCGCTCTCGTGTGCCGGTAAAGGGATGACGCCCGCCATGTTTGGCGTACTGGTGATTGTGCAATCGTACGCCAAGTCGATCAGCGATTTTATTAAGTTTCAGACATGGCAGTTGGTGGTGCAGTACGGAACACCAGCATTAACCAACAATAATCCGCAGCAATTCCGCAATGTCGTCTCATTTTCCTTCTCGCTGGATATCGTCAGCGGCGCGGTGGCGATTGTCGGCGGCATTGCCTTACTCCCTTTTCTTTCCCATTCATTAGGTCTGGATGACCAAAGCTTTTGGCTGGCAGCGCTGTATTGCACGCTCATTCCTTCAATGGCTTCCTCCACGCCGACCGGCATTCTGCGTGCGGTAGATCGCTTCGATTTGATTGCTGTACAGCAGGCGACGAAACCTTTTCTGCGCGCAGCGGGGAGCGTCGTAGCCTGGTATTTTGATTTTGGTTTTGCGGGTTTTGTTATTGCCTGGTACGCATCGAATCTGGTTGGCGGCACCATGTACTGGTGGTTTGCCGCGCGCGAATTACGCCGCAGAAATATCCATAACGCCTTCAAATTGAATCTGTTTGAGTCTGCCCGACACATTAAAGGCGCGTGGAGTTTTGTCTGGTCAACCAACATTGCCCACTCCATCTGGTCGGCGCGTAACTCGTGCAGCACAGTGTTGGTGGGGATCGTGTTAGGACCCGCTGCCGCCGGGTTATTTAAAATCGCCATGACATTCTTCGACGCCGCCGGAACGCCAGCGGGTTTGCTGGGTAAAAGTTTTTACCCAGAGGTGATGCGTTTAGATCCGCGCACCACCAGGCCGTGGTTGTTAGGCGTGAAGTCCGGTTTACTGGCGGGCGGAATCGGTATTCTGGTGGCGCTCGTGGTGTTGATCGTCGGCAAGCCACTCATTTCGCTGGTGTTTGGCGTTAAGTATCTCGAAGCGTATGACCTGATTCAGGTGATGCTAGGCGCAATTGTGATTTCAATGCTGGGCTTCCCACAGGAGTCATTGCTATTGATGGCGGGAAAACAGCGTGCTTTTCTCGTGGCGCAAACCATCGCCTCAATCGGCTACATCGTATTGCTGTTCATGTTCTGTCATCTGTTTGGCGTGCTGGGGGCTGCATTTGCTTACTTCGCTGGGCAATGTCTGGATGTGGTGCTCTCGCTAATTCCAACCTTAAAGGCATTTTTTCAGCGCCATTCCTTGCTTTATAACGCAGCCGGAGAGAAATCCTGATGATGAGAAAATATTTCCCGCTTGAGGCTAGCGAGCGTCTATTTGTTGCGATTGAAGAAGATGATGTCGTTGATGCACAGGTCAGTTTGCCGCCGACTATCGCACTAAGTTGTACCACCGAAATCATCCATGATAATTACGCGTTATGCCTGAAATTCTGGCTGGATGGTGTTAATCGTCAGGAGCTACTGCGTTTAATCCGCAAACAGGCGAAAGGCGATGAACTGACGACAGACGAGCGCAAAAAGTATAAATACATGCGAGCGCGCTACAAGCATCTGCGCTTTGCGCAACGGCTGTATTTAAAGAAGCATCAGGCCGGATTTTTATTCGGCAAAACGACCGTTTTTTTGGGGCGTTTTCAGGACGGCTTTCGTAACGGTAAGAAAAATATTGTGTCGTATTACGGCAACCTGTTACGGGTTTATTTAAGCTCTCCGGTCTGGTCGTTGGTGAACTATTCATTACGCCATAGCCAGTTAGAAAGCGTAAGCGGTTTTATTGCCTATCGGCAAAAGCAAATGCATACCCTGAAAGAGATAATTGCCAAACCGCGACTAACCGGCAGGGAATTTCATGATGTGCGAAAAATCATCAGCCAGCAGGTTTCTTATTACGACACCTTAAGATCGCTTGATCCTGAAAATAAAGAAGCGTTACAGATTTCCCGCTTCCTCGCCGCCATTAATGGCCTGATGGGGGATAAACACGACGACATGGTGGCGGATGATATGGAAAACCGCCAGTCGTATGATGCACCGGTGGCGCTGGATAGCGATATTCGCCAGCGCTTAGAGCTGCTGATTTCGCGTTTTCCGCTATAACCGGAGCAATGATGTCATCTCGTTTGATTATTGCGCTGATTATCATGCTCTTAGCCCCGGGTGTGCAGGCACACAATTTCGTCACTGGCAAAACGGTTACCCCTGTTTATATCCAGGAAGGCGGTGAGTTGCTTCTGAATAGCGACGACGAAATTCACTACCAAAAGTGGAACAGCACACAGCTGGCGGGAAAAGTCCGCATTATTCAGTATATCGCCGGGCGTAAGTCGGCGAAGAAAAAGAACTCACTGTTAATTAAAGCGGTTGAAGCGGCAAACTTTCCGCAGGATCGTTTTCAGCCCACCACCATTGTGAACACCGATGATGCCATCTTTGGTACTGGCTATTTTGTCGTTGGCAAAATCGAAAAAAATAAACGCCGCTATCCGTGGGCGCAATTCGTTATTGACGGCAATGGACTGGGACGCGTTGCCTGGCGGTTGCCGGAGCAGAGTTCAACCATTCTGGTGCTGAATAAAGACGGGCAAATTCAGTGGGCAAAGGACGGCAGCCTGACGCCGGAAGAGGTAGATCATGTCATTGCGCTGGCGCAGAAACTGATCAATGAATAAAAAATTCAAAGGATTTAGGGCGTTAGCGAGATGAAGCTGGTTGAACACTACATCATGCGTGGTACGCGCCGTCTGGTGCTGATTATCGTCGGGTTTCTGATCTTTATTTTCGCCAGCTACTCCGCACAGCGTTATCTGACCGAAGCGGCAAATGGGACATTAGCTCTTGATGTTGTGCTGGATATCGTTTTCTACAAAGTGCTGATTGCACTGGAGATGCTGTTACCTGTTGGACTATATGCTTCAGTTGGCGTGACGCTAGGGCAAATGTATACCGACTCGGAAATTACCGCTATCTCCGCGGCGGGGGGCAGTCCGGGACGCTTGTACAAAGCCGTTCTTTATCTGGCGATACCGCTAAGTATTTTTGTCACCCTTCTGTCGATGTATGGTCGTCCGTGGGCTTATGCGCAGATTTATCAACTGGAGCAACAGTCACAGTCGGAGCTGGATGTTCGCCAGTTGCGGGCAAAGAAATTTAACACTAACGATAACGGACGAATGATCCTTTCGCAGACGGTTGATCAGGATAATAATCGCCTGACTGACGCGCTGATTTATACTTCTACTGCCAATCGAACCCGCATTTTCCGCGCCCGTTCGGTTGATGTGGTTGACCCATCACCTGAGAAACCGACTGTTATGTTGCACAACGGCACTGCCTATCTTCTCGATCATCAGGGGCGTGACGACAACGAACAGATCTACCGTAATCTGCAATTACATCTGAATCCGCTGGATCAAAGCCCTAACGTCAAACGCAAAGCGAAATCGGTCACGGAGCTGGCGCGCTCCGTCTTTCCAGCCGATCATGCCGAACTGCAATGGCGACAAAGCCGTGGCCTGACAGCATTGTTGATGGCGCTGCTGGCCATTTCATTAAGTCGGGTAAAACCGCGGCAAGGGCGATTTTCAACATTATTGCCACTGACGTTGCTGTTTATTGCCATTTTTTATGGCGGCGACGTCTGCCGTACGCTGGTGGCTAACGGCGCGATTCCCCTCATTCCTGGTTTGTGGTTAGTACCCGGACTCATGCTAATGGGCCTGCTGATGCTGGTCGCACGCGACTTCTCTTTGCTGCAGAAATTTTCCCGATGAATGTTTTCAGTCGCTATTTAATCCGTCATCTCTTTCTCGGTTTTGCCGCCGCCGCAGGGCTATTGCTGCCGCTTTTTACCACCTTCAACCTGATTAACGAACTGGATGATGTCAGCCCGGGCGGTTATCGCTGGACTCAGGCGGTGCTGGTGGTGCTGATGACCTTACCGCGTACACTGGTCGAACTTTCGCCGTTTATCGCATTATTGGGAGGGATTGTTGGCCTGGGGCAGTTATCGAAAAACAGTGAGCTTACCGCCATTCGCAGCACTGGGTTTTCTATCTTCCGTATTGCACTGGTGGCGCTGGTTGCCGGGATATTGTGGACTGTTTCGTTAGGCGCGATAGATGAGTGGGTGGCGTCGCCATTGCAGCAACAGGCGCTGCAAATCAAATCGACTGCCACCGCGTTGGGGGAGGACGATGACATTACCGGCAATATGCTTTGGGCCAGGCGCGGTAATGAATTTGTGACGGTGAAATCGCTGAACGAGCAGGGCCAGCCTGTGGGCGTGGAGATATTTCATTATCGCGACGATCTCTCGCTCGAATCCTACATTTTTGCACGCAGTGCCTCCATTGAAGACGACAAAACATGGATCCTGCATGGTGTGAATCATAAAAAATGGTTGAATGGCAAAGAAACGCTGGAAACATCAGATAATCTTGCCTGGCAATCGGCCTTCACCAGTATGAATCTTGAAGAGTTATCGATGCCGGGAAATACTTTTTCTGTCCGTCAACTTAATCATTACATCCATTATTTGCAGGAAACTGGGCAACCCAGCAGCGAATACCGCCTTGCACTGTGGGAAAAACTGGGACAACCCATCCTGACCCTGGCGATGATTTTGCTGGCTGTGCCGTTTACCTTTAGTGCCCCGCGTTCGCCTGGGATGGGTAGCCGTCTCGCTGTAGGCGTCATCGTGGGCTTACTTACCTGGATCAGCTATCAAATCATGGTCAATCTGGGATTGCTATTTGCGTTGAGCGCACCTGTTACCGCGCTCGGTTTACCGGTAGCGTTTGTGCTGGTGGCGTTGAGCCTGGTGTATTGGTATGACAGACAACATTAAACCCGCCGTGGCGCAACACCACAGCGGGCTCACATTACTGCTTCAGAGTAGCGAACGCTTGAATGATGGCATCAATTTGCTCACGACTGTGGGCAGCGTTTACGCTACAGCGCAGCAGCGTGATGCCTGCAGGCGCGGCAGGTGGCAGGATAAGATTCACATAAACGCCCAGCGAAATAAGCTCGCGCCAGATGCGTAAACCTTCCTCTTTCGAACCGATTATTACTGGCACTACCGGGCTAATATGTGAACTTAACTCATAATCCAGTTTTTGCAGACCGTCATACAGATGGTTGGCATTATCCATCAGCTTTTGCCGCAACTCTGGTTGTGAGGCAATGGTTCTTAACGACGAGCGCACGGTCGCAATGCAGGACGGAGAAGGAGAGGCGGTAAAAATATACGGGCGGCTGCCGTAGCGCAACACTTCCATCGCTTCCGAACCGACAGCAAAACCGCCAATCGAGGCCAGACTTTTACTGAAGGTACCAACGATAATATCCACATCATCTTCAACGCCAACGGCTTCAGCCAGTCCGCGCCCCGTTGCGCCTAACACGCCAAACGAATGCGCTTCATCGACAATCAAATAACCACCGAGACGACGTTTGATATCAACAATTTCCGCCAGCGGCGCAACGTCACCGAGCATACTGTAGATGCCTTCAACGATGATAATCGCCTCTTTTGCCCGTTCACCGAGGCGAACCATGCGCCGTTCCAGATCTTTAGCATCGTTATGGCGGAAACGAATAATTTCCGCGCCACCGAGAGAACAGGCGTCATAAATACTGGCGTGGCTGTCGGCATCCAGTAACACCACGGCGTTATGGTCGGCAAGTGCGCTGATGACGCCTAAATTAGCGGTATAACCGGTTGAAAAAACGATAGCGGTAGGGCGATTAAAAAACTCGGCGATCTCTTTCTCTAACGCCAGATGCGGCGCATAACTGCCGTTTGCCATACGAGAACCGGTGGTGCCGGTGCCTTGGGCCGCTAACGCTGCCTGACCTTCGGCGATGGCATCATGATTAAAGGTTAAACCGAGATAATTATTGGTCCCGGCCAGAATCACTTTTTTATTGCCAATCCGACCTTCGGTGGCGGAATACACTTCATCAATACAGGTGCCAAACGGTGTTAACCCGTTGTCACTAAATTGCAGTCGCTCGCCAGCAAGGCGCGCATATTTATCGTATAGCCCCATTATTTATTCTCCAGCCATGGAAGTAGTGTTTCCATTAATTGCGCAGGGGTTTTGACATCCAGCAGAATATTAATAGGAATGGAAATATCGAATCTGTCTTCCAGCATCATTAAGAGATCCATCACTTTGATCGACTCCAGGCCAAGATCGTTGACGAGATCGCTGTCGGGCTTAATTTCCACACCGTTTTCGACCAAATCCTGTAAACAGGAAAGGATGTAATCCATTACTATTTCACGATTTACCATAGAAACGTTAACACACCTTTAAACAAGACAATCAAAATAGCCCGTTGCGTAATGCGTGTTCCAGGCTAATCCCGGGAAACCAATTAATATCTTCAGAAATACGGTTATTATTTGCCGACCAGTCGGCGTGGGTTAATTCACGAATTTTCGAGCGGGTCAGCATAGGTTCTTTACCTGCCAGGCGACTCAACGCAGTACTGATATCCGCAAGGCAGGTGAGTACCGACAGAGGAATACCAACCATTCGAACGGAACCGCAACGGGCGTCGGCGGCAAGCTGTCTTACGCGTTGCCAGTCATAGCCGCCGGCGACGCCATCGCATAATTCATAGGTTTGCGTCTGTACAGTTTCGGCGCTTAACCACTGCCCCACGGCTTGCGCGAAATCGGTGACGTGCAGGAAAGAGAGCTGTGTATCTGGCGCACCAAGTCGTGGCAGTAGGCCGCGCAGCATCCAGTCAAACAGCGGTTTTAACTCTTTATCGCCGGGACCATACACGGCTGTCGGGCGAAAAATGCCCAGCGTAATTTCGTCAGCCATTGCGGTCAGCCGTTGTTCGGCGACGTGTTTGGAATTTGCGTACCAGGAGAGTTCGGGATGGCGCGCCGCCAGCGAAGAGATAAACAGAAAACGTTGGCAAAAGCCGCTCTCTTTTGCCGCTTGCATCAGTCGCAGGCTGCCGTCAACGTTACAGCGGGTAAAAATCTCTTCTTTGTGCCCGCGCACTTGTCCGGCGCAATGGACCACCGCGCTGGCTCCGGCAACCAGTTCGCTAAGTGAATGAGTATCTTCCAGAGAACCGCGCACCCAGATGAGATTGTCATTGACGTGAGCGCGGGCAGTACGCGTCAATGCGCGAACGTGAAAGCCGCGGGCGAGCAGGTTATCGATAATATATTTACCGATAAACCCGGTAGCGCCCGTCACCGCGACAGTTTGATTCATGCCAGGGATTCCTGCACATGAAGGCTTGCAGCATAAGCCTTCTGATAACGTTTTTTCGCTTCCGCACGGGCAGGCTTGCCGGAGGACGTTCGGGGAATACTGTGGGGCGGCAACAGATCGATAGCCGCGGTCACGCCAAATTCGCTTTGGATCCGTGCTGCCAGCGCGTGGATAAGCTGCCCGCGACGTTCTTCATCGCTGATCCGACACTGGATCTGCAAAATGATTTTTTCCTGGGCGGTAACAAAAGCAATCGCATCGCCAGAATGAATTTCCGGTTCCTGTTCCGCAATATATTCAATATCCTGCGGCCAGATATTACGGCCACGAATAATAATCAGATCTTTAATGCGTCCGGTGACATACAGATAACCGTCCAGCAGATAACCGAGGTCGCCGGTGTCTAACCAGCCCGTCGCGGCAATCTCGTCTTGTGAAATCTGGTCGCCAAAGTAACCGCTCATCAGGCTGGGGCCGGAGATGCAAATATGGCCTACCACACGTTCCGCGACCGGCATACCTGCTTCATTGCGGATTTCAATGCCATGTTCCGGCAACGCTTTACCGCAGTTGACGAAAGTCGATACGGCGCGTGTTTCAGCATCCGGCGCGACGGCTTTGCCCTGATATTCGAGGATGTCGCGATCCACTTCGTTAACCACAACCCCGGAAGCTTCATCAGAGAAGCTGACAGCCAGCGCATTTTCTGCCAGTCCGTAGCACGGCATGAAAGTTTTATCGTCAAAGTTGACCTGACGGAAACATTCAGCGAATTGATGGAGTTGTTCTGCGGAGATGGGTTCTGCACCAATACCAGCGACGCGCCAGCAGGAAAGATCCAGTTCAGCGAGATCTTTTTCATTCACGCGGCGCTGGCACAATTCATAGCCAAACGGCGGCGCAACGGAAACGGTGCCGCGATTTTTACTGATCAATTTAAGCCATTGCAGAGGACGCATGGCAAAATCCTGAGTGCGCAAATAATCTACTGAAAGCTGCGTGGCGACGGGGGTCAGGAGAAAGCCGACCAGTCCCATATCATGGTAGAAAGGCAGCCAGGAGACGCAGCGGTCGCCAGGGCGTAATTTAATGCCATCGTGGCTTATAGCACGTAGATTAGCCATCACTTCGCGATGGGTGATAATGACGCCACGGGGAAAACGGGTGCTGCCGGAAGTGTACTGGAGGTAGGCGATATCGTTCGGAACTGGACGCTGGAGCGCAACATCGGCTTCCGGTAATGTCTTAAACCAGGCGTGGCTTAAAACATGTAATTCGGGGTTGTTGTTATGCGTCGCGGCATTGACCAGCGGTAACCACTCATCACCAGTGATAATGGCTGCGGGCTGGCAACTTGCCAGTAAACCCTGCAGTTTGGCGCTCCAGGAATCCCGCTGACCGACGCCCATTGGAATCGCCAACGGGACGGCGACTAAGCCGGCATACTGGCAGGAAAAAAAAGCCTCTACGAACCCGCTACTGGTTTCGGCAATCAGCGCCACGCGATCGCCTTTTTTCAGGTTCAGCGATAACAACCGCTTCGCACCAGCTTCGGCACGCGCTTTTAACGTCTGATATTCCAGTTGATCTTCAAGTTGGCAACGTCTGTCATAAAAATTCATTCCGGCGCTACTCAGAGCGGCGTAGTCCAAAGCATCAACCAGCGTTGGAAAATCGGCATAGCGCATAGGTAGGGAATGCGTAAAGATTTTATTAGACATATACACCACGAAAAAATTGGATATCAAAAATAAAATGACAATAATGCGGTGGATTATATAGGCATAAAAGATAAATGAGATAGTATTTTCATCAGTGTGAAAATGAACATTGATTTAAATAATGAGTTTGAGTTTTTTTGTTTTTATTGTGAATGATATTTAATTTGTGAATATATTAAGAAGAAGCCTTGTCCGGTCGCCTTAAATCGACAAAAGGCATTGTGGCGCTTCTGTGTAGTCTCTAACCTTATCGTAATCATTAATAAATACTATTTATTCGTCGTTTGTATTCATTGGGTTGATTATTAAGGTGCCGTTCGTTGCTGTTGCAATCTGTTTGTCACCGTTAATTATTTGTTATCCACAGAGATATGGAATGCGATCTGCTGATGATTAAAATTGAAAAAGTAATTAATAAAAATGACCTTAAGGCATTTATCGCTTTTCCGTCATCACTTTATCCCGATGATCCAAACTGGATACCCCCTTTATTCATTGAACGCAGCGAGCATTTGTCTACGAAGAATCCGGGGACGGACCATATCATCTGGCAGGCGTGGGTGGCAAAAAAAGCCGGGCAGATAGTTGGGCGAATTACCGCGCAAATCGATACCTTGCACCGTGAGCGTTACGGCGAAGATACCGGTCATTTCGGCATGATTGACGCCATTGATGATCCGCAGGTTTTTGCCGCGTTGTTTGGCGCAGCGGAAGCGTGGTTGAAGTCACAAGGTGCAAGTAAGATCAGCGGGCCTTTCAGCCTGAATATCAATCAGGAAAGCGGATTACTGATTGAAGGTTTTGACACACCACCCTGTGCGATGATGCCACATGGCAAACCGTGGTATGCCGCGCATATTGAACAATTGGGTTATCACAAAGGCATTGATTTACTGGCGTGGTGGATGCAGCGAACCGATCTCACTTTCTCTCCGGCGCTAAAAAAACTGATGGATCAGGTGCGTAAGAAGGTGACCATTCGCTGCATCAATCGCCAGCGGTTTGCCGAAGAGATGCAGATCCTGCGTGAGATTTTCAACTCTGGCTGGCAGCACAACTGGGGATTTGTGCCGTTTACCGAACATGAATTCGCGACCATGGGCGATCAACTTAAATATCTGGTGCCGGACGATATGATCTACATCGCTGAGATTGATTCTGCACCCTGCGCGTTTATTGTCGGCTTGCCAAACATCAACGAGGCGATTGCCGATCTGAACGGATCGCTCTTTCCCTTCGGCTGGGCAAAATTGCTGTGGCGTTTAAAAGTCAGCGGTGTGCGAACTGCGCGAGTACCGCTGATGGGCGTGCGGGACGAGTATCAGTTTAGCCGCATCGGCCCGGTGATTGCGCTGTTATTGATTGAAGCCTTACGCGATCCGTTTGCCCGCCGGAAGATCGATGCGCTGGAAATGTCATGGATCCTCGAAACCAATACAGGCATGAATAACATGCTGGAACGCATTGGGGCGGAGCCGTACAAGCGTTACCGATTGTATGAAAAGCAGATTTAATACCAGCTAACTCTGGTTCATCTCCAGCGGCACCGCCGAGCGAATCAAATGGTGACCTTCCAGCTCGATATCGTGGAGATTCTTTTTCACGGTCCGCACATGATCGCGTGCTGCGCGCTGGGCGACGTGCGGCAGCCGCTGCAACACCGCGTTGTAGATCCGCGCATGCTGGCGATCGATCTGCTTTTTTTGCTGTGGTCGATGGTAGAGATTATTTACGCTGGCAAACACTGAATTAAACATCAAGTCGGTCAATGATTGCAGTGTAAACACCAGCACCTGATTGTGAGAAGCCTGACAAATGGCGAGATGGAAAGCGTGATCCAACTGCGCATGTTCGATCAGCGAAATCTCTTTGTTGTTCTCACTGGCGGCGAGCATTTTTTCATAACAGCGGGTTATCACAACAAAATCAGCCTGGGTTCCCAGCGTTGCCGCCAGCCTTGCCGATTCGCCCTCCAGTAATGCGCGAACGTCGAGCAGATCATACAGCGTTCGCGGCTGCGTACTGAACAGATGGATCAGCGGGCTGGTGTCCTGCACCCGATTAAGCCGTGCGACACGAGAATCGCGACCCTGCGCTGTTTCAATAATCCCGCGCCCGCGCAGCACGGTCAGCCCTTCACGCAGTGCGGAGCGTGAGAAGCCGAGCTTTTCACACAGTCGACGTTCCGAGGGAAGCGGCTGACCGACCTTCAGTACGCCGTCGATAATTAACCGTTCGATACTCTCTGCAACCACTTCGCAAATAGGGCGACGTTCATCTTTCATTCCCGGACCTCGTGCACAGGTAGGACCAATTTTTCTGTTCTTAACTCGCAAAACACGCACATCACGTAAGTGATTATGTTACATCAATTTAACATTAAGTTAACCAAGACAAGGTCACAGAGCTGGAAAAAAAATGGTCTGACCGGTAGCTAAAGAGATAGACGAAAACGAAAAGCCCGCTTAATAACTGTTCACAGAAGCAGCGCGCAAAAATCAGCTGCCACACAACACAACAAAGCGAAGCCTACTCATGAGCATCTTGTACGAAGAGCGTCTTGATGGCGCTTTACCCGATGTCGACCGCACATCGGTACTGATGGCACTGCGTGAGCATGTCCCTGGACTGGAGATCCTGCATACCGATGAGGAGATCATTCCTTACGAGTGTGACGGGTTGAGCGCGTATCGCACGCGTCCATTACTGGTTGTTCTGCCTAAGCAAATGGAACAGGTGACAGCGATTCTGGCTGTTTGTCACCGCCTGCGTGTACCGGTGGTGACCCGTGGTGCAGGCACCGGGCTTTCTGGTGGCGCGCTGCCGCTGGAAAAAGGTGTGTTGTTGGTGATGGCGCGCTTTAAAGAGATCCTCGACATTAACCCCGTTGGTCGCCGCGCGCGCGTGCAGCCGGGCGTGCGTAACCTGGCGATCTCCCAGGCCGTTGCGCCGCATAATCTCTATTACGCGCCGGATCCTTCCTCACAAATCGCCTGTTCGATTGGCGGCAACGTGGCGGAAAATGCCGGTGGCGTTCACTGCCTGAAATATGGTCTGACCGTACATAACCTGCTGAAAATTGAAGTGCAAACGCTGGACGGCGAGGCGCTGACGCTGGGATCGGATGCGCTGGATTCGCCTGGTTTTGACCTGCTGGCGCTGTTCACCGGATCGGAAGGTATGCTCGGCGTGACCACCGAAGTGACGGTAAAACTGCTGCCGAAGCCGCCCGTGGCGCGGGTTCTGTTAGCCAGCTTTGACTCGGTAGAAAAAGCCGGACTTGCGGTTGGTGACATCATCGCCAATGGCATTATCCCCGGCGGGCTGGAGATGATGGATAACCTGTCGATCCGCGCAGCGGAAGATTTTATTCATGCCGGTTATCCCGTCGACGCCGAAGCGATTTTGTTATGCGAGCTGGACGGCGTGGAGTCTGACGTACAGGAGGACTGCGAGCGGGTTAACGACATCTTGCTGAAAGCGGGCGCGACTGACGTCCGTCTGGCACAGGACGAAGCAGAGCGCGTACGTTTCTGGGCCGGTCGCAAAAATGCGTTCCCGGCGGTAGGACGTATCTCCCCGGATTACTACTGCATGGATGGCACCATCCCGCGCCGCGCCCTGCCTGGCGTACTGGAAGGCATTGCCCGTTTATCGCAGCAATATGATTTACGTGTTGCTAACGTCTTTCATGCCGGAGATGGCAACATGCACCCGTTAATCCTTTTCGATGCCAACGAACCCGGTGAATTTGCCCGCGCGGAAGAGCTGGGCGGGAAGATCCTCGAACTCTGCGTTGAAGTTGGCGGCAGCATCAGTGGGGAACATGGCATCGGGCGAGAAAAAATCAATCAAATGTGCGCCCAGTTCAACAGCGATGAAATCACGACCTTCCATGCGGTCAAGGCGGCGTTTGACCCCGATGGTTTGCTGAACCCTGGGAAAAACATTCCCACGCTACACCGCTGTGCTGAATTTGGTGCCATGCATGTGCATCACGGTCATTTACCTTTCCCTGAACTGGAGCGTTTCTGATGCTACGCGAGTGTGATTACAGCCAGGCGCTGCTGGAGCAGGTGAATCAGGCGATTAGCGATAAAACGCCGCTGGTGATTCAGGGCAGCAATAGCAAAGCCTTTTTAGGTCGTCCTGTCACCGGGCAAACGCTGGATGTGCGTTGTCATCGAGGCATTGTTAATTACGACCCGACCGAGCTGGTGATAACCGCGCGTGCCGGAACGCCGCTGGTAGCCATTGAAGCGGCGCTGGAGAGCGCCGGGCAAATGCTCCCCTGCGAGCCGCCGCATTATGGTGAAGAAGCCACCTGGGGCGGGATGGTCGCCTGCGGGCTGGCGGGGCCGCGTCGCCCGTGGAGCGGTTCGGTCCGCGATTTTGTCCTCGGCACGCGCATCATTACCGGCACTGGAAAACATCTGCGTTTTGGTGGCGAGGTGATGAAAAACGTTGCCGGATACGATCTCTCACGGTTAATGGCCGGAAGCTACGGTTGTCTTGGCGTGCTCACTGAAATCTCGATGAAAGTGTTACCGCGACCGCGCGCCTCCCTGAGTCTGCGTCGGGAAATCAGCCTGCAAGAAGCCATGAATGAAATCGCCCAGTGGCAACTCCAGCCATTACCCATTAGTGGCTTATGTTACTTCGACAATGCGTTGTGGATCCGCCTTGAGGGCGGCGAAGGATCGGTAAAAGCAGCGCGTGAACTGCTGGGTGGCGAAGAGGTTGCGGGTCAGTTCTGGCAGCAATTGCGTGAACAACAACTGCCGTTCTTCTCGTTACCAGGTACCTTATGGCGCATTTCCTTACCCAGCGATGCGCCGATGATAGATTTACCCGGCGAGCAACTGATCGACTGGGGCGGGGCGCTACGCTGGCTGAAATCGACAGCCGATGACAATCAAATCCATCGCATCGCCCGCAACGCTGGCGGTCATGCGACCCGCTTTAGTGCCGGAGATGGTGGTTTTGCCCCGCTACCGGCTCCTTTATTCCGCTATCACCAGCAGCTTAAACAGCAGCTCGACCCTTGCGGCGTGTTTAATCCCGGTCGCATGTACGCGGAGCTTTAAGGAGCAGGCTATGCAAACCCAATTAACCGAAGAGATGCGGCAGAACGCGCGGGCGCTGGAAGCCGACAGCATCCTGCGCGCCTGTGTTCACTGCGGATTTTGTACCGCAACCTGCCCAACCTATCAGCTCCTGGGCGATGAACTGGACGGGCCGCGCGGGCGCATCTATCTGATTAAACAGGTGCTGGAAGGCAACGAAGTCACGCTTAAAACACAGGAGCATCTCGATCGCTGTCTCACTTGCCGCAATTGTGAAACCACCTGTCCTTCTGGTGTGCGCTATCACAATTTGCTGGATATCGGGCGTGATATTGTCGAGCAGAAAGTGAAACGCCCACTGCCGGAGCGAATGCTGCGCGAAGGATTGCGCCAGGTAGTGCCGCGTCCGGCGGTCTTCCGTGCGCTGACGCAGGTAGGGCTGGTGCTGCGACCGTTTTTACCGGAACAGGTCAGAGCAAAACTGCCTGCTGAAACCGTGAAAGCTAAACCGCGTCCACCGCTGCGCCATAAGCGTCGGGTTTTAATGCTGGAAGGCTGCGCCCAGCCTACGCTTTCGCCCAACACCAACGCGGCAACTGCGCGAGTGCTGGATCGTCTGGGGATCAGCGTCATGCCAGCTAACGAAGCAGGCTGTTGTGGCGCGGTGGACTATCATCTTAATGCGCAAGAGAAAGGGCTGGCGCGGGCGCGCAATAATATTGATGCCTGGTGGCCCGCGATTGAAGCAGGTGCCGAGGCAATTTTGCAAACCGCCAGCGGTTGTGGCGCGTTTGTCAAAGAGTATGGGCAGATGCTGAAAAACGATGCGTTGTATGCCGATAAAGCGCGTCAGGTCAGTGAGCTGGCGGTCGATTTAGTCGAACTTCTGCGCGAGGAACCGCTGGAAAAACTGGCAATTCGCGGCGATAAAAAACTGGCCTTCCACTGCCCGTGTACCCTGCAACATGCGCAAAAGCTGAACGGCGAAGTGGAAAAAGTGTTACTTCGTCTTGGATTTACCTTAACGGACGTTCCCGACAGCCATCTGTGCTGCGGTTCAGCGGGAACATATGCGTTAACGCATCCCGATCTGGCGCGCCAGCTGCGGGATAACAAAATGAATGCGCTGGAAAGCGGCAAACCGGAAATGATCGTCACCGCCAACATTGGTTGCCAGACGCATCTGGCGAGCGCCGGTCGTACCTCTGTGCGTCACTGGATTGAAATTGTAGAACAAGCCCTTGAAAAGGAATAACAAAATGAAAACTAAAGTCATTCTTAGCCAGCAAATGGCGAGTGCAATTATTGCCGCAGGTCAGGAAGAGGCTCAGAAAAACAACTGGTCAGTTTCCATTGCTGTTGCCGATGACGGCGGTCATCTGCTGGCGTTAAGTCGCATGGACGATTGCGCGCCGATTGCGGCTTACATCTCCCAGGAGAAAGCGCGTACCGCCGCGCTGGGGCGTCGTGAAACTAAGGGCTATGAAGAGATGGTGAACAACGGACGTACCGCGTTCGTGACTGCGCCGTTACTGACGTCGCTGGAAGGCGGCGTACCGGTTGTTGTGGATGGGCAAATTATTGGTGCCGTGGGCGTTTCTGGTTTAACCGGAGCACAGGATGCGCAGGTCGCGAAAGCGGCAGCAGCGGTGTTGGCGAAATAAGCGAAAACGAGGAGAGAAACAATGAGTCAAACCATAACCCAGGGCCGTTTACGCATTGACGCCAATTTTAAACGTTTTGTGGATGAAGAGGTTTTGCCGGGCGTGGAACTGGATGCTGCCGCGTTCTGGCGCAATGTTGATGAGATTGTTCACGATCTGGCACCAGAAAATCGTCAGTTGCTGGCAGAGCGCGATCGCATTCAGGCGGCGCTTGATGAGTGGCATCGCAGCAATCCGGGGCCGGTAAAAGATAAAGCGGCCTATAAATCTTTCCTGCGTGAACTGGGCTACCTGGTGCTGCAACCGGAGCATGTGACGGTGGAAACTACGGGCATCGACAGCGAAATCACCAGCCAGGCGGGGCCACAGCTGGTGGTTCCGGCGATGAATGCCCGCTACGCGCTGAACGCGGCGAACGCGCGCTGGGGCTCACTGTACGATGCGTTATACGGCAGCGACATCATCCCGCAGGAAGGGGCGATGGTCAGCGGCTACGATCCGCAGCGCGGTGAGCAGGTTATCGCCTGGGTTCGGCGTTTCCTCGATGAATCTCTACCGCTGGAAAAAGGCAGCTATCAGGATGTGGTGGCGTTTAAGGTGGTCGATAAACTATTACGCATCCAGTTGAAAAATGGTAAAGAAACCACGTTACGTACTCCAGCACAGTTTGTCGGTTACCGTGGCGATGCCGCTGCGCCGACCTGCATTTTGCTGAAAAATAACGGCCTGCATATTGAGCTGCAAATTGATGCCAACGGACGGATTGGCAAAGACGATCCGGCGCATATCAACGATGTTATCGTCGAAGCGGCCATCAGTACCATTCTCGACTGCGAAGATTCGGTCGCGGCGGTTGATGCGGAAGATAAAATCCTGTTGTACCGCAACCTGCTGGGCCTGATGCAGGGGACTCTGCAAGAGAAAATGGAAAAAAACGGTCGGCAAATCGTGCGTAAACTGAATGACGATCGTCATTACACCGCCGCCGATGGCTCTGAAATTTCTCTGCACGGACGCTCGCTGCTGTTTATCCGCAACGTGGGTCATTTGATGACCATTCCTGTGATTTGGGACAGCGAAGGCAATGAAATCCCGGAAGGCATTCTTGATGGCGTCATGACTGGCGCGATTGCCCTCTATGATTTAAAAGTGCAGAAAAACTCGCGCACTGGCAGCGTCTATATTGTGAAACCGAAAATGCACGGTCCGCAGGAAGTGGCGTTCGCCAACAAACTGTTTACCCGCATTGAGACAATGCTCGGTATGGCACCGAATACCCTGAAAATGGGCATTATGGATGAAGAACGCCGGACCTCGCTGAACTTGCGTAGCTGTATCGCTCAGGCGCGTAACCGCGTGGCGTTCATCAATACCGGTTTCCTCGACCGTACCGGCGATGAAATGCATTCGGTGATGGAAGCTGGCCCGATGCTGCGTAAAAACCAGATGAAATCGACGCCGTGGATCAAAGCCTACGAACGTAATAACGTGCTTTCCGGTCTGTTCTGTGGGCTGCGCGGTAAAGCGCAAATCGGTAAAGGCATGTGGGCAATGCCGGACCTGATGGCAGACATGTACAGCCAGAAGGGCGACCAACTGCGTGCCGGGGCAAACACAGCCTGGGTTCCGTCACCAACCGCTGCTACGCTCCATGCGCTGCACTACCACCAAACCAACGTACAGAGCGTGCAAGCCAACATTGCCCAGACCGAGTTCAATGCTGAATTTGAACCGCTGCTGGACGATCTGCTGACTATTCCGGTGGCTGAAAACGCTAACTGGTCGGTGGAAGAGATCCAACAAGAGCTGGATAACAACGTGCAGGGGATTCTGGGGTACGTGGTGCGTTGGGTGGAGCAGGGGATTGGTTGTTCAAAAGTGCCGGATATTCACAACGTGGCGCTGATGGAAGACCGCGCAACGCTGCGTATCTCCAGCCAGCATATCGCCAACTGGTTACGTCACGGTATTCTGACCAAAGAACAGGTGCAGGCGTCGCTGGAGAATATGGCGAAAGTGGTTGATCAGCAAAACGCTGGCGATCCGGCTTATCGTCCGATGGCGGGAAATTTCGCTAACTCGTGTGCTTTTAAAGCTGCCAGCGATTTAATCTTCCTCGGCGTGAAACAGCCAAACGGCTATACCGAACCGTTATTACACGCCTGGCGTTTACGCGAAAAAGAAAGTCATTAATAGCGTCAAAAAAGCCCCGGCAAGTTTTATTGTCGGGGCTATGATAGTAACTGCGGTAGTACATTTATCCCGGAAATAACCGGAGCGATTATCAGGGTTTAACAATATTAAATACCCGTAGCGCATTACTAGCGGGCCTAAAACAACAATATGGACATCTTAACGATACTCTGCGCCTGCGTGTGCGGAACAGAAACCCTTACCCGATATACTTGTTATGCCAGAGGTAGCAATTGCGTTAGCGGCGTACTGTTGCTGTAAAGTATAACGCCTATATTTTACAGTTCAGTCCTCTTTTGCTTATTACAACCTTAAGTATATCAAGCATATAAAGATAACAAGAGACTGAACAATATGGTTACCTGGACCCAAATGTATATGCCGATGGGAGGACTGGGGCTATCCGCTCTGGTCGCCCTGATCCCGATAATATTCTTCTTCGTTGCACTCGCGGTATTACGTCTGAAAGGACATGTCGCTGGAGCAATAACCCTTATATTATCTATCCTGATTGCAATATTCGCCTTTAAAATGCCGATTGATATGGCATTTGCTGCTGCGGGCTATGGCTTTATTTATGGATTATGGCCTATTGCGTGGATTATTGTTGCGGCGGTGTTCCTCTATAAATTAACCGTTGCCAGCGGTCAGTTCGATATTATCCGCAGCTCGGTTATCTCCATCACTGACGATCAGCGTTTGCAGGTGTTACTGATTGGTTTCTCCTTTGGCGCGCTGCTGGAAGGGGCGGCTGGCTTTGGTGCGCCGGTGGCGATTACCGGTGCGCTGCTGGTGGGCCTGGGCTTCAAACCGTTATACGCGGCGGGGCTGTGTCTGATTGCCAATACTGCGCCGGTGGCGTTTGGTGCGTTGGGCGTGCCGATTCTGGTCGCCGGTCAGGTAACGGGAATCGATCCGTTCCACATTGGCGCAATGGCGGGACGTCAGTTACCGTTCCTGTCGGTTCTTGTACCGTTCTGGCTGGTAGCAATGATGGACGGCTGGAAAGGGGTGAAAGAGACGTGGCCAGCGGCGCTGGTTGCTGGGGGAAGCTTCGCTGTCACGCAGTTCTTTACCTCTAACTATATTGGTCCGGAACTGCCGGATATTACTTCGGCGCTGGTGAGTATCGTCTCACTCGCTTTATTCCTTAAAGTCTGGCGGCCGAAAAATACCGAAACGGCAATCAGCATGGGACAATCCGCAGGAGCGATGGTGGTGAATAAACCATCTTCTGGCGGTCCCGTGCCTTCAGAATATAGTCTGGGGCAAATCATTCGTGCGTGGTCACCGTTTTTAATCTTAACGGTGCTGGTCACCATCTGGACCATGAAGCCGTTTAAAGCGTTATTTGCTCCGGGCGGCGCGTTTTATTCACTGGTGATTAATTTCCAGATCCCTCATTTGCATCAACAAGTGTTGAAAGCGGCACCCATTGTCGCCCAACCAACGCCAATGGATGCGGTGTTTAAATTCGACCCTCTCTCGGCTGGCGGCACCGCTATTTTTATTGCGGCGATTATCTCTATCTTCATCCTCGGCGTGGGCATCAAGAAAGGGATTGGCGTCTTTGCCGAAACGCTAATTAGTCTGAAGTGGCCGATATTGTCGATTGGCATGGTGCTGGCGTTCGCCTTCGTCACCAACTATTCCGGTATGTCCACCACGCTGGCGCTGGTACTGGCAGGTACAGGCGTGATGTTCCCGTTCTTTTCGCCATTCCTCGGCTGGCTGGGGGTATTCCTTACCGGCTCGGACACCTCCTCTAACGCCCTGTTTGGTTCACTGCAATCGACCACGGCGCAGCAAATCAACGTCTCTGACACACTGCTGGTGGCAGCAAATACCAGTGGCGGCGTAACTGGCAAGATGATCTCCCCGCAATCTATCGCCGTGGCCTGCGCCGCGACGGGCATGGTGGGCCGGGAATCTGAACTGTTCCGCTACACCGTGAAGCACAGTCTGATTTTTGCCAGCGTTATCGGCATTATCACGCTGTTGCAGGCGTATGTGTTTACTGGGATGTTAGTCTCGTAAATCAATAATGCCGGATGATCGTTAATATCATCCGGCTTCATTTACATTATTCTGTCTTATTAATTAAAAATTATTTCTCGCTTTATTATCCATGCGGCAATAATGTTTTGTGTTTAGATAACCTGCTAAATAATTAAGATCGTGAGAACATCTATTTTTTATCACGCAAAACAAGTCTGTACTAATTATGTTCGCTTGATGAGCAAACACCGTTCTATCTGTTGCTTTTGCAATCTTAATCGTTAAAACTACCAACGAATTTATATAGTTACGTTGTGAAAAGTTGTTAATTTTTTGTTTAATGAAATTTCGTAACAATCACCAGCCAGACATCGAATAGGGGTTATTCTTATAAATTTCACCTGCTTTGCTATCAATGATGCCGTTTTATTAAGAATGGAGGAAGTTATTAGAGAAGATAAAGCATAAAACTATTTCTCCCAGTTACGAATTTTTTAACATTGTTTTGTCACTTGCGTTATTAATGAATAAGAAATTTAAATATAAGAAATCGCTTTTAGCGGCTATTTTGAGTGCAACCCTGTTAGCCGGTTGTGATGGCGGTGGTTCCGGATCTTCCTCCGATACGCCGCCTGTAGATTCTGGAACAGGGTCTTTGCCGGAAGTGAAACCTGATCCAACACCAAACCCGGAGCCGACGCCTGAGCCAACGCCGGACCCAGAACCTACGCCGGAACCGACACCTGATCCAGAGCCAGAACCGGAGCCAGAACCTGTTCCTACGAAAACGGGTTATCTGACCCTGGGCGGAAGCCAGCGGGTAACTGGTGCTACCTGTAATGGTGAATCCAGCGATGGCTTTACTTTTACACCTGGCAACACCGTGAGTTGTGTCGTTGGCAGTACGACCATTGCAACTTTCAACACCCAGTCAGAAGCTGCGCGTAGCCTGCGTGCGGTTGACAAAGTGTCGTTTAGTCTGGAGGACGCGCAGGAGCTGGCGAATTCTGAAAATAAGAAAACCAACGCCATCTCTCTGGTGACGTCCAGCGACAGTTGCCCCGCAGATGCAGAACAGCTTTGTCTTACTTTCTCGTCAGTGGTTGATCGCGCGCGATTTGAAAAACTGTATAAGCAAATTGATCTGGCAACAGACAATTTCAGCAAGCTGGTCAATGAAGAGGTGGAAAACAATGCTGCGACTGATAAAGCGCCGTCCACCCATACCTCAACGGTAGTGCCAGTCACGACAGAGGGAACAAAACCGGATCTGAACGCGTCCTTCGTGTCGGCTAACGCGGAACAGTTTTATCAGTATCAACCCACTGAAATCATTCTTTCCGAAGGCCAACTGGTGGATAGCCTGGGGAACGGTGTTGCTGGCGTCAACTACTACACCAATTCAGGCCGTGGCGTGACAGGGGAAAATGGTGAATTTTCCTTTAGCTGGGGCGAAACCATCTCCTTTGGTATCGATACCTTTGAACTGGGGTCAGTGCGCGGCAATAAGTCGACCATTGCATTGACTGAACTGGGTGATGAAGTTCGCGGGGCGAATATCGATCAGCTTATTCATCGCTATTCGACGACCGGGCAAAATAATACCCGTGTTGTTCCGGACGATGTACGCAAGGTCTTTGCCGAATATCCCAACGTGATCAACGAGATTATCAATCTCTCGTTATCCAACGGTGCGACGCTGGATGAAGGTGAGCAAGTTGTTAATCTGCCAAACGAATTTATTGAGCAGTTTAAGACGGGTCAAGCCAAAGAGATCGATACCGCGATTTGTGCGAAAACCGACGGTTGTAACGAGGCTCGCTGGTTCTCGCTGACGACGCGCAATGTTAATGACGGCCAGATTCAGAGTGTTATCAACAAGCTGTGGGGCGTGGATACGAACTATCAGTCTGTCAGCAAGTTCCACGTCTTCCATGACTCTACCAACTTCTATGGCAGCACCGGTAACGCGCGCGGTCAGGCGGTGGTGAATATCTCCAACGCGGCATTCCCGATTCTGATGGCGCGTAATGATAAAAACTACTGGCTGGCCTTCGGTGAAAAACGCGCCTGGGATAAAAATGAGCTGGCGTACATTACGGAAGCGCCTTCCATTGTGCAGCCAGAGAACGTTACGCGCGATACCGCGACCTTCAACCTGCCGTTTATTTCGCTGGGGCAAGTCGGCGACGGGAAACTGATGGTTATCGGTAACCCGCACTACAACAGCATTTTGCGTTGCCCTAATGGTTACAGTTGGAACGGGGGCGTTAATAAAGACGGGCAGTGTACGCTCAGCGGTGATTCTGATGACATGAAGCACTTTATGCAGAACGTACTGCGCTATCTGTCCGACGATAAATGGACGCCGGACGCGAAAGCCAGCATGACCGTAGGCACCAACCTGGATACCGTCTATTTCAAACGTCATGGTCAGGTTACAGGAAATAGTGCTGCGTTCGGCTTCCATCCGGATTTTGCGGGTATCTCAGTTAAACATTTGACCAGCTATGGTGATCTAAATCCGGAAGAAGTTCCGTTGCTGATCCTCAACGGCTTTGAATATGTGACTCAGTGGTCTGGCGATCCCTATGCTGTGCCTCTGCGTGCAGATACCAGCAAACCGAAGCTGACTCAGCAGGATGTGACTGATCTGATCGCCTATCTGAACAAAGGCGGTTCGGTGCTGATCATGGAAAACGTGATGAGCAATCTTAAGGAAGAGAGCGCGTCCAGTTTTGTGCGTCTGCTGGATGCCGCGGGTCTGTCAATGGCTCTGAACAAATCGGTGGTGAACAACGATCCGCAGGGTTATCCGAACCGCGTGCGCCAGCGCCGAGCGGATGGCATTTGGGTTTATGAACGTTATCCGGTTGTGGAAGGTGCGCTGCCGTACACCATTAATTCTGAGACAGGCGAAGTTACCTGGAAATATCAGATTGATAACAAACCTGATAAGAAACCGAAGCTGGAAGTTGCCAGTTGGCAAGAAGAGGTTGATGGTGAACAAGTAACTCAATACGCGTTTATTGATGAAGCCGACTACAAAACGCCTGAGTTGCTGGCTGCGGCGAAGAAGAGAATTCTGGATGCGTTCCCTGGGCTGGAAGAGTGTAAGGATCCTGACTATCACTATGAGGTCAACTGCCTCGAATACCGTCCAGGCACGGGGGTTCCTGTAACGCCAGAGAATAATACTGGCATGTTTGTTCCACGCTATACGCAACTGAATCTTGACGCCGACACTGCGAAAGCGATGGTGCAGGCTGCAGATTTAGGCACCAACATTCAGCGTCTGTATCAACATGAGCTTTATTTCCGTACTAAAGGCAGTAAAGGCGAGCGTCTGAGCAGCGTCGATCTGGAACGTCTGTACCAGAACATGTCGGTCTGGCTGTGGAATGAAATTGAATATAGCTATGACAGCAGCAAAAATGACGAGCTGGGCTTTAAAACGTTCACCGAGTTCCTGAACTGCTATACCAACGATGCCTATACCGATGGCACACAGTGCTCCGCAGATCTGAAAAAATCGCTGGTCGATAACAACATGATCTACGGTGACGGTAGCAGCAAAGCGGGCATGATGAACCCGAGCTATCCACTCAACTATATGGAAAAACCGCTGACGCGCCTGATGCTGGGCCGTTCCTGGTGGGATCTGAACATTAAGGTTGATGTGGAGAAGTACCCAGGAGCGGTATCTGTAGGGGGAGAAGAGGTTACTGAAACCATCAGCCTGTACTCGAATCCGACCAAATGGTTTGCAGGTAACATGCAGTCAACTGGCCTGTGGGCACCGGCTCAGAAAGAGGTCACCATTAAGTCCAATGCGAACGTTCCTGTGACCGTCACCGTGGCGCTGGCTGACGACCTGACCGGACGTGAGAAGCATGAAGTTGCGCTGAACCGTCCGCCAAGAGTGACTAAAACGTACTCTCTGGACGCTAGCGGTACGGTGAAGTTCAAGGTGCCTTACGGTGGCC
Source organism: Escherichia sp. WS3227_2 (assembly GCF_046486495.1). Lineage (NCBI taxonomy): Bacteria > Pseudomonadati > Pseudomonadota > Gammaproteobacteria > Enterobacterales > Enterobacteriaceae > Escherichia > Escherichia sp. WS3227_2. The sequence continues at coordinate 404,081 of NZ_JBJQLG010000001.1, read as the reverse complement.
TGATTTATATCAAAGGCAATAGCTCTACCAATGAATCTGCCAGCTTCACCTTTACTGGCGTGGTAAAAGCACCGTTCTATAAAGACGGCGCATGGAAAAACGATCTGAACTCTCCTGCCCCGCTGGGCGAACTGGAGTCTGCGTCGTTCGTCTATACCACACCGAAGAAGAACCTGAATGCCAGCAATTACACTGGCGGACTGGAGCAATTCGCTAAAGATCTGGATACCTTTGCCAGCTCGATGAATGACTTCTACGGTCGTAATGATGAAGACGGTAAGCACCGGATGTTTACCTATAAAAACTTGACGGGCCACAAGCATCGTTTCACCAACGATGTGCAGATCTCCATCGGTGATGCGCACTCTGGTTATCCGGTAATGAACAGCAGCTTCTCGACGAACAGCACCACGCTGCCGACGACGCCGCTGAACGACTGGCTGATCTGGCACGAAGTTGGTCACAACGCCGCCGAAACGCCGCTGACTGTTCCAGGCGCGACCGAAGTGGCGAACAACGTGCTGGCGCTGTACATGCAGGATCGCTATCTCGGCAAGATGAATCGTGTCGCTGACGATATTACCGTCGCACCGGAATATCTGGAGGAGAGCAACAACCAGGCATGGGCACGCGGCGGTGCGGGTGACCGTCTGCTGATGTACGCGCAGCTGAAGGAGTGGGCAGAGAAAAACTTTGATATCAAGAAATGGTATCCAGATGGCACTCCTCTGCCAGAGTTTTACAGCGAGCGTGAAGGGATGAAAGGCTGGAACCTGTTCCAGTTGATGCACCGTAAAGCGCGCGGCGATGAGGTTGGCAATAACAAGTTCGGCAGTAAGAACTACTGTGCTGAATCTAACGGTAACGCTGCCGACACGCTGATGCTGTGTGCCTCCTGGGTCGCCCAGACGGATCTTTCGGAGTTCTTTAAGAAATGGAATCCGGGCGCGAATGCTTACCAGTTGCCGGGAGCGACGGAGATGAGCTTCGAAGGCGGTGTGAGCCAGTCGGCTTACAACACGCTCGCGTCACTCGATCTGCCGAAACCGAAGCAAGGGCCGGAAACCATTAATAAGGTTACCGAATATTCGATGCCTGCTGAATAACCCGGATAAGGCGCTCGCGCCGCATCCGGCATGAAATAAGGCGCATCGGGTCAACACATATGCCCGATGCGCCAGCTTATCGGGCCTGGAGGAAAGCCATATGGCATACACCCGCAGGCCCGCATCCGGCAAATTACAACAAACAACCTTTAACCATGCTTTTTGATGTTTTTCAGCAATACCCCGCGGCGATGCCCGTCCTGGCTACCGTCGGAGGATTGATTATCGGCAGTTTTTTGAATGTGGTGATTTGGCGTTACCCTATCATGCTGCGCCAACAAATGGCGGAGTTTCACGGTGAAATGCCGAGTACGCAGTCAAAAATAAGCCTTGCGCTACCGCGTTCGCACTGCCCACATTGTCAGCAGACCATCCGGATACGTGACAATATACCGCTGCTCTCCTGGCTGATGCTCAAAGGGCGCTGCCGTGATTGTCAGGCGAAAATCAGCAAGCGTTATCCGTTGGTGGAGTTATTGACGGCACTCGCTTTTTTGCTGGCGAGCCTGGTGTGGCCGGAAAGTGGATGGGCGCTGGCGGTGATGATATTATCGGCCTGGCTGATTGCCGCGAGCATCATTGACCTCGATAACCAATGGCTGCCCGATGTTTTTACTCAGGGCGTATTGTGGACGGGACTAATTGCGGCATGGGTGCAGCAGAGCCCGCTCACGCTACAAGATGCAGTCACCGGCGTACTGGTGGGATTTATCACTTTTTACTCCCTGCGCTGGATAGCCGGAATAGTTCTGCGTAAAGAAGCATTAGGCATGGGCGATGTATTACTCTTCGCCGCTTTAGGTGGCTGGGTGGGGGCGTTATCACTGCCCAACGTTGCTTTAATCGCCTCATGCTGCGGCCTGATATATGCCGTTATTACAAAAAGAGGATCAACCACACTGCCTTTTGGACCGTGTTTAAGTCTGGGCGGTATAGCAACACTTTATCTACAGGCATTGTTTTAATGATAACAACGTCATTATCAAAGTGACATTTTAACTCTTATTAATAACCTTAGAGATTATTTACCATGTCGATAAAACAAATGCCAGGGAGGGTATTAATATCGCTATTGTTGAGCGTTACAGGATTATTAAGTGGCTGTGCCAGCCATAATGAAAATGCCAGTTTACTGGCGAAAAAACAGGCGCAAAATATCAGCCAAAACCTGCCGATTAAATCTGCGGGATATACCTTAGTGCTGGCGCAAAGTAGCGGCACGACGGTAAAAATGACCATTATCAGCGAAGCGGGTGCTCAGACCACGCAGACGCCTGATGCCTTTTTAACCAGCTATCAACGACAAATGTGCGCTGACCCGACGGTGAAATTAATGATTACCGAGGGAATTAATTACAGCATAACGATTAATGATACACGTACAGGTAACCAGTATCAGCGGAAACTGGATCGTACCACCTGTGGAATAGTCAAAGCATAACGTCGGGTAGATATAAATTGGCGCGGGTTGTTTTTCGTGACGCACGAATTTATCTCATTCAATGGCTGACAAAAATTCGTCACACTCTTAACCAGAGACAATCTCTTAATACAGACAAAGAGCATCTGCGAAAAATTGTACGCGCGATGTTCTGGCTGATGCTGCTTATTATTTCTGCAAAAGTGGCGCATTCACTCTGGCGCTATTTCTCCTTTTCTGCGGAATATACGGCGGTTTCCCCATCGGCGAATAAACCGCCCCGTGCAGATGCAAAAACGTTCGATAAAAATGACGTGCAATTAATCAGCCAGCAAAACTGGTTTGGCAAATATCAGCCCGTCGCCGCACCGGTAAAACAACCTGAACCTGTGCCTGTGGCAGAAACGCGTCTTAATGTGGTGCTGCGCGGGATCGCCTTTGGTGCCAGACCTGGCGCGGTTATTGAAGAAGGCGGCAAACAGCAGGTCTATTTGCAGGGGGAACGGCTTGGTTCTCACAACGCGGTGATTGAGGAAATCAACCGCGACCATGTGATGCTGCGTTATCAGGGAAAAATAGAGCGCCTGAGCCTGGCTGAAGAGGAGCGTCCCACCGTTGCCGTGACCAACAAAAAAGCTGTCAGTGACGAAGCAAAGCAAGCTGTTGCTGAACCTGCTGTCAGTGCGCCAATTGAGATCCCGACTGCCGTGCGTCAGGCACTGGCGAAAGATCCGCAGAAAATTTTTAACTATATCCAGCTTACGCCTGTGCGTAAGGAGGGGATTGTCGGTTATGCAGTGAAGCCGGGGGCAGATCGTTCTCTGTTCGATGCCAGCGGTTTCAGGGAAGGCGATATCGCCATTGCGCTAAATCAGCAGGATTTCACTGATCCACGAGCAATGATTGCTCTGATGCGGCAGTTACCTTCAATGGATTCCATTCAACTTACGGTTTTACGCAAGGGTGCGCGCCACGACATTTCCATCGCGCTGCGCTAACCGCATTTAATCCAGGAGAATCATTCATCGTGTTTTGGCGTGATATTACGTTGTCGGTCTGGCGTAAGAAGACAACTGGCCTCAAAACAAAAAAGCGTTTACTGCCGCTGGTGCTGGCAGCGGCATTATGCAGTTCACCGGTCTGGGCGGAAGAAGCCACTTTCACCGCCAATTTTAAAGATACCGACCTGAAATCGTTCATCGAAACCGTCGGCGCTAACCTTAATAAAACCATCATTATGGGGCCGGGCGTACAGGGGAAAGTGAGTATTCGTACCATGACTCCGCTCAATGAACGCCAGTATTACCAGCTATTCCTTAACCTGCTGGAAGCACAGGGGTATGCCGTCGTACCGATGGAAAACGACGTGCTGAAGGTGGTGAAATCCAGCGCCGCGAAAGTCGAGCCACTGCCGTTGGTCGGTGAAGGCAGCGACAACTACGCGGGCGATGAAATGGTCACCAAAGTAGTGCCGGTACGTAATGTGTCGGTCCGCGAACTGGCACCGATTTTGCGCCAGATGATCGACAGCGCAGGCTCAGGCAACGTTGTTAATTACGATCCCTCCAACGTAATTATGCTCACCGGACGCGCCTCCGTCGTGGAGCGGCTGACAGAAGTGATCCAGCGCGTGGATCACGCGGGTAATCGCACTGAAGAGGTGATCCCGCTGGATAACGCCTCGGCTTCGGAAATCGCCCGCGTGCTGGAAAGCCTGACCAAAAACAGCGGCGAGAACCAGCCAGCAACGCTAAAATCTCAAATTGTCGCCGATGAACGCACCAACAGTGTGATTGTCAGTGGTGACCCCGCCACGCGGGACAAAATGCGCCGCCTGATCCGTCGGCTGGACTCAGAAATGGAGCGCAGCGGCAACAGCCAGGTTTTCTATCTCAAATACAGCAAAGCCGAAGATCTGGTCGATGTACTGAAGCAGGTCAGCGGCACGCTCACGGCGGCTAAAGAAGAGGCGGAAGGCACGGTCGGTAGCGGGCGTGAGGTTGTCTCCATCGCCGCCAGCAAACACAGTAATGCCCTGATTGTTACTGCGCCACAGGACATCATGCAGTCGCTGCAAAGCGTGATTGAACAACTGGATATTCGCCGTGCTCAGGTGCATGTCGAGGCGTTGATCGTGGAAGTTGCCGAAGGTAGCAATATCAACTTCGGCGTGCAGTGGGCGTCGAAAGATGCCGGATTAATGCAGTTTGCTAACGGTACGCAGATCCCTATTGGCACGCTGGGGGCAGCCATTTCTCAGGCGAAACCGCAGAAAGGCTCGACGGTAATCAGTGAAAACGGCGCTACCACCATAAATCCGGATACTAACGGCGATCTCTCCACGCTTGCTCAGCTACTTTCCGGCTTTAGCGGTACGGCGGTTGGCGTGGTGAAAGGTGACTGGATGGCGCTGGTACAGGCGGTCAAAAACGACTCCAGCTCGAACGTGCTCTCCACGCCGAGCATCACCACGCTGGACAACCAGGAAGCCTTCTTCATGGTGGGCCAGGATGTTCCGGTATTAACCGGCTCTACCGTTGGCTCCAATAACAGCAATCCTTTCAATACAGTAGAGAGGAAAAAAGTCGGCATCATGCTGAAAGTCACGCCGCAGATTAACGAAGGTAACGCGGTACAGATGGTGATTGAGCAGGAAGTGTCGAAGGTGGAAGGACAGACCAGCCTCGACGTGGTGTTTGGTGAGCGCAAACTGAAGACCACCGTGCTGGCTAACGATGGTGAACTGATCGTGCTTGGCGGTCTGATGGACGACCAGGCGGGAGAAAGCGTGGCGAAAGTGCCGCTGCTGGGCGATATCCCGTTGATTGGTAACCTGTTTAAATCGACGGCGGATAAAAAAGAAAAACGTAACCTGATGGTGTTTATCCGCCCGACCATTCTGCGTGACGGTATGGCGGCAGACGGCGTGTCGCAGCGCAAATATAACTACATGCGCGCCGAACAGATCTATCGTGATGAGCAAGGCTTAAGCCTGATGCCGCACACCGCGCAGCCGGTACTGCCAGCGCAAAACCAGGCCTTACCGCCGGAAGTACGTGCGTTCCTTAATGCCGGGAGAACGCGTTAATGGTGCCTGTAGCACAGGAAACCACTGCTAACACCGTGCGTCTGCCCTACAGTTTCAGCCGTCGGTTTAGCCTGGTGGCATGGTGCGAAGCATCGTTGGAGATCCTCCACGTTCATCCGTTGTCGCTCTCTGTTTTGCAGGAGCTGCAGCGGGGGCTGAACGCGCCCTTTACGCTGCGGCAAATCGACGAAGCCGAATTTGAACAGCGGCTGAATGCGGTTTGGCAGCGTGACTCTACCGAGGCTCGCCAGCTGATGGAAGATCTCGGTTCTGCCGAGGACTTTTTTACCCTCGCCGAAGAACTGCCAGAAACGGAAGATCTGCTGGAAAGTGACGACGATGCACCGATCATCAAACTGCTCAACGCCATGCTGGCAGAGGCAATTAAAGAAGGCGCTTCGGATATCCACATCGAGACGTTTGAAAAGAGCCTGGTGATCCGTTTTCGCGTTGACGGCACATTACATGAAATGCTGCGCCCGGGGCGCAAACTGGCCTCGCTACTGGTATCGCGTATCAAGGTGATGGCGCGGCTGGATATCGCCGAAAAGCGCGTACCGCAGGATGGCCGTATTGCGCTGCTGCTGGGCGGTCGGGCGATCGACGTGCGTGTCTCCACCATGCCATCCGCCTGGGGTGAGCGCGTGGTGCTGCGACTGCTGGACAAAAACCAGGCCCGCCTGACGCTGGAGCGTCTGGGTTTAAGTCACGAACTGACCGCGCAGTTGCGCCAGCTACTGCACAAACCGCACGGCATCTTTCTGGTGACGGGGCCGACGGGTTCCGGCAAAAGCACCACGCTGTACGCCGGATTGCAGGAGCTGAACAACCATTCGCGTAACATTCTCACGGTTGAAGACCCCATCGAATACATGATTGAAGGGATCGGTCAGACGCAGGTCAACACCCGCGTCGGCATGACCTTCGCCCGTGGCCTGCGCGCGATTTTGCGTCAGGACCCGGATGTGGTGATGGTCGGTGAAATCCGCGATACCGAAACCGCAGAAATCGCTGTTCAGGCGTCGCTCACGGGGCACCTGGTACTTTCCACGCTGCATACCAACACGGCGGTGGGGGCGATCACGCGTCTGCAGGATATGGGCGTTGAGCCTTTCCTGCTCTCTTCCAGTCTGACGGGTGTGATGGCGCAGCGACTGGTCCGCACGCTGTGCCCCGACTGCCGCCAGCCCGCGCCTGCCACTGACGAAGAAAAACGCCTGCTGGGAATTACCGACGCGCGTACCGTCACGCTGTACCATCCGCAGGGCTGCCCCGCCTGTAATCACAAAGGTTTTCGCGGACGTACCGCTATCCATGAACTGATTGTGGTGGACGCCACATTGCGTGATTTGATCCACCGTCAGGCCGGGGAACTGGAGCTGGAACGTTATGTCCGGCAACACTCTGCGGGTATCCGCAGCAACGGCATTGAGAAAGTGCTCGCCGGAGAAACCTCTCTCGATGAAGTTCTGCGGGTAACCATGGAGGCGTAATGGCACTGTTTTACTATCAGGCGCTGGAGCGTAATGGTCGCAAAACCAAAGGCATGATTGAGGCGGATTCCGCGCGTCATGCCCGCCAGTTGTTGCGCGGTAAAGAGCTTATCCCCGTGCACATTGAAGCCAGGATGAATGCATCGGCAGGGGGAATGTTACAGCGTCGGCGGCACGCACATCGTCGCGTGGCGGCGGCAGATCTGGCGCTGTTCACCCGCCAACTGGCAACGCTGGTGCAGGCAGCAATGCCGCTGGAAACCTGCTTACAGGCGGTCAGTGAGCAAAGTGAAAAACTGCATGTGAAAAGCCTCGGAATGGCGCTGCGCAGCCGGATTCAGGAAGGTTATACCCTGTCGGACAGCCTGCGCGAACATCCCCGCGTCTTTGACTCCCTGTTTTGTTCGATGGTCGCCGCCGGAGAAAAATCCGGGCATCTCGACGTGGTGCTCAATCGCCTTGCGGATTACACCGAACAGCGACAGCGCCTGAAATCACGTCTATTGCAGGCCATGCTCTATCCGCTGGTTCTGCTGGTGGTGGCAACGGGCGTAGTCACTATTTTGCTGACGGCAGTGGTGCCGAAAATCATCGAACAGTTTGATCATCTCGGACACGCGCTACCCGCCTCTACCCGAATGCTCATCGCCATGAGCGACGCGTTACAGGCCAGCGGCGTGTACTGGCTTGCAGGCCTGCTGGGGCTTCTGGTGCTGGGGCAACGGCTACTCAAAAATCCTGCGATGCGCCTGCGCTGGGACAAAACCGTGCTGCGCCTGCCTGTGACGGGGCGTGTTGCGCGCGGGCTGAATACGGCGCGTTTTTCTCGCACATTAAGCATCCTCACCGCCAGCAGTGTTCCGCTACTGGAAGGCATTCAGACCGCTGCCGCCGTGTCGGCAAATCGTTATGTCGAGCAACAACTGCTGCTGGCGGCAGATCGCGTCCGCGAAGGAAGCAGTCTGCGCGCTGCGCTGGCGGAGTTGCGCCTGTTCCCACCGATGATGCTGTACATGATCGCCTCCGGCGAACAGAGCGGTGAACTGGAAACCATGCTTGAACAGGCCGCAGTCAACCAGGAACGGGAATTTGATACCCAGGTGGGGCTGGCGTTGGGGCTGTTTGAGCCTGCGCTGGTGGTGATGATGGCGGGCGTGGTGCTGTTTATTGTCATCGCCATCCTCGAACCGATGCTGCAACTGAACAATATGGTTGGAATGTAATTTACGGAGTTATCACATGAATTCGTTATCCCGCACACAAAAACCACGGGCAGGTTTTACCCTGCTGGAAGTGATGGTGGTGATTGTTATTCTTGGCGTCCTGGCAAGTCTGGTGGTGCCTAACCTGCTGGGCAACAAAGAGAAAGCCGATCGGCAAAAAGCCATCAGCGATATCGTGGCGCTGGAGAATGCGCTGGATATGTACCGACTGGATAACGGGCGTTATCCGACCACAGAACAGGGGCTTGAGGCGCTGATCCAGCAACCGGCCAATATGGCGGATTCCCGTAACTACCGTACCGGTGGGTACATTAAACGACTGCCAAAAGATCCGTGGGGCAATGATTATCAGTATCTCAGTCCGGGTGAAAAAGGACTGTTTGATGTTTACACCCTGGGGGCGGATGGTCAGGAAAACGGGGAAGGCGCTGGCGCAGATATCGGTAACTGGAATTTGCAGGAGTTTCAGTAATCAGTGCCTGGACGCGGATTCACTCTTCTGGAAATCATGCTGGTGATTTTCCTTATCGGCCTTGCCAGTGCGGGCGTGGTACAGACGTTTGCGACCGCTTCAGAGCCGCCCGCGAAAAAAGCGGCGCAGGATTTTCTGACTCGCTTTGCGCAGTTTAAAGACAGGGCAGTGATCGAAGGGCAGACACTCGGTGTACTAATCGACCCGCCGGGATACCAGTTTATGCAGCGTCGTCAGGGGCAGTGGTTGCCCGTTTCTGCGACCCGGTTATCGGCACAGGTTACGGTGCCGAAACAGGTGCAGATGCTGTTACAACCCGGAAGTGATATCTGGCAGAAGGAATATGCGCTGGAGCTGCAGCGTCGTCGCCTGACGCTGCACGATATTGAACTGGAGCTGCAAAAAGAGGCGAAAAAGAAGACGCCGCAGATCCGTTTTTCGCCTTTTGAACCCGCCACGCCGTTTACGCTGCGCTTCTACTCGGCGGCGCAAAACGCATGTTGGGCGGTAAAACTGGCACACGATGGCGCGTTATCCCTCAATCAATGTGATGAGAGGATGCGATGAAGCGCGGATTTACCTTGCTGGAAGTGATGCTCGCGCTGGCGATTTTTGCGCTGGCTGCCACGGCGGTGTTACAGATTGCCAGCGGTGCGCTGAGTAATCAGCAAATCCTTGAGGAGAAAACGGTAGCGGGCTGGGTAGCTGAAAACCAGACTGCGCTGCTTTACCTGATGACCCGCGAGCAGCGGGCGGTCAGCCACCAGGGCGAGAGCGATATGGCAGGAAGCCGCTGGTACTGGCGAACCACACCGCTGAGTACAGGCAACGCGCTGCTCCAGGCAGTGGATATTGAAGTCAGCCGTCACGAAGACTTTTCGTCGGTGATTCAGTCACGACGCGCCTGGTTTAGCGCCGTGGGAGGCCAATAGTGAGAAGGACTTGCGCTGGTTTCACGTTACTGGAAATGCTGGTGGCAATTGCCATTTTTGCCTCGCTGGCACTGATGGCGCAGCAGGTGACTAACGGCGTCACACGCGTGAATAGCGCCGTCGCCGGACACGATCAAAAACTAAACCTCATGCAGCAAACGATGAGTTTTCTGACCCACGATCTGACACAAATGATGCCGCGTCCGGTAAGAGGCGATCAGGGCCAGCGTGAACCAGCGTTACTGGCGGGCGCTGGCGTACTGGCGTCTGAGAGTGAAGGGATGCGTTTTGTACGTGGCGGCGTGGTTAATCCGTTGATGCGTCTGCCGCGCAGTAATCTGCTCACCGTCGGTTACCGCATTCATGGTGGTTATCTCGAACGGTTAGCCTGGCCGCTGACCGATGCCGCAGGCAGCGTGAAGCCGACAATGCAAAAGTTGATTCCGGCGGATTCGCTCCGCTTGCAGTTCTACGACGGCACGCGCTGGCAGGAGAGCTGGTCGTCAGTACAGGCGATCCCTGTGGCAGTGCGCATGACCCTGCATTCGCCGCAATGGGGCGAGATTGAACGCATCTGGTTGTTACGCGGGCCGCAATTATCATGATCACCTCACCACCAAAACGCGGAATGGCACTGGTCGTGGTGCTGGTATTGCTGGCGGTTATGATGCTGGTGACCATCACGCTTTCCGGGCGAATGCAGCAACAACTTGGGCGAACGCGCAGCCAGCAGGAGTACCAGCAGGCGCTGTGGTACAGCGCCAGTGCGGAAAGCCTGGCGTTGAGCGCACTCAGTCTGAGCCTGAAAAATGAAAAGCGCGTGCATCTGGCGCAGCCGTGGGCTTCCGGCCCTCGTTTTTTCCCACTGCCGCAGGGGCAAATCGCCGTCACTCTGCGTGACGCACAGGCCTGCTTTAACCTGAATGCCCTCGCTCAGCCGACGACGGCGTCGCGTCCGCTCGCGGTACAACAACTGATTGCCCTGATCTCGCGCCTTGATGTACCTGCTTATCGGGCCGAACTGATAGCCGAAAGCCTGTGGGAGTTTATTGACGAAGACCGCAGCGTGCAGACGCGTCTGGGTCGTGAAGACAGCGAGTATCTCTCCCGCTCGGTGCCGTTCTACGCCGCTAATCAACCGCTGGCGGATATCAGCGAGATGCGCGTGGTGCAGGGAATGGACGCCGGGCTTTATCAAAAACTGAAACCGTTGGTCTGTGCGCTGCCGATGACCCGCCAGCAAATCAACATTAATACCCTGGACGTCGCGCAAAGTGTGATTCTTGAGGCGCTGTTTGACCCGTGGTTAAGCCCTGTTCAGGCGCGGGCGTTATTACAACAACGTCCGGCGAAGGGCTGGGAAGATGTCGATCAGTTTCTTGCACAGCCGCTACTTGCTGACGTCGATGAGCGTACTAAAAAACAGCTAAAAACCGTCCTGAGCGTGGACAGCAATTACTTCTGGCTGCGTTCAGATATCACCGTGAATGAGATTGAACTGACGATGAATTCGTTAATTGTCCGCATGGGCCCAAAACACTTTTCGGTTCTCTGGCATCAGACAGGAGAAAGTGAGTGAGTTCCATGCTTGAGATTTTTATCCCGCTTTGCGCCTCCGATCCCATCCGTTGGCAGCACCGTACCACCGACGTGGAGCACGGCATCTGGTCTGACGTTGACAACGAACAGCTCCAGCAATGGCTGCAAACTGATGCGATTCGACTCTACATTCCCGGCGAATGGATCAGCGTCTGGCAGGTTGAACTGCCTGATATCCCCCGCAAGCAGATACCGACTATTCTGCCCGCCTTGCTGGAGGAAGAGCTGAACCAGGATATCGATGAACTGCATTTCGCCCCGTTGAAAGTCGACCAGCAACTGGCAACCGTAGCTGTGATTCACCAGCAGCATATGCGCAACATTGCGCAGTGGTTGCAGGCAAACGGCATCACCCGCGCTACCGTCGCGCCGGACTGGATGTCTATTCCTTGTGGGTTTATGGCTGGCGATGCGCAACGGGTTATCTGCCGCATCGATGAATGCCGGGGATGGAGCGCCGGGCGAACGCTGGCTCCGGTCATGTTCCACGCCCAGCTCAATGAGCAGGATTTACCGCTTTCGCTAACCGTGGTCGGCATTGCTCCGGAAGAACTATCAGCATGGGCTGGTGCGGACGCCGAACGCCTGACCGTTACGGCTCTGCCCGCCATTACCATTTATGGCGAACCGGAAGGGAATCTGCTAACAGGGCCGTGGCAGCCTCGGGTCAGCTACCGAAAACAGTGGGCGCGCTGGCGGGTGATGATTCTGCCGATATTGCTGATTCTGGTTGCGCTGGCAGTGGAACGGGGCGTGACGTTATGGAGCGTCAGCGAACAGGTGGCGCAAAGCCGCGCCCAGGCGGAGAAACAGTTCTTAACGCTGTTCCCGGAACAAAAAAGGATTGTGAATTTACGCTCTCAGGTGACGATGGCGCTGAAAAAATATCGCCCACAGGCCGACGATACCCGGCTGCTCGCAGAATTGTCAGCGATAGCCAGCACCCTGAAATCAGCATCACTTTCCGACATCGAAATGCGTGGTTTCACCTTTGATCAAAAACGCCAGACGCTCCACCTTCAGTTGCGGGCCGCGAACTTTGCCAGTTTCGACAAACTGCGTAGCGCACTGGCGGCAGATTATGTTGTGCAACAGGACGCGTTACAGAAAGAGGGTGATGTGGTTTCCGGCGGCGTAACGTTGCGGAGGAAATAACATGTTACGCGATAAATTTATTCACTATTTTCAGCAATGGCGTGAACGCCAGTTAAGCCGTGGCGAACACTGGCTGACACAACACCTGGCGGGGCGTTCTCCGCGTGAAAAGGGCATGTTACTGGCAGCGGTGGTGTTCCTGTTTAGCGCCGGATATTACGTCCTCATCTGGCAGCCTTTGAGCGAACGGATTGAGCAACAGGAGACAATATTGCAGCAGCTGGCGGCGATGAACACCCGACTGAAGAGCGCCGCACCGGATATTATCGCAGCGCGAAAATCTGCCACAACAACGCCTGCGCAGGTATCACGGGTCATCAGTGACAGTGCTTCCGTGCACTCTGTGGTCATCAAGCGAATAGCCGAGCGCGGGGAGAATATTCAGGTCTGGATAGAACCTGTGGTGTTTAATGACCTGCTGAACTGGTTAAAAGCACTGGATGAAAAATATGCGCTGCGGGTGACACAAATTGATGTCAGTGCTGCTGAGAAGCCTGGGATGGTGAATGTGCAGCGACTGGAGTTTGGACGGGGGTAGGTATTGCCATTTCCTTAACCCCACCTGATAACCCTTAGCCCAATGGTGAGTGCGGAACTGTCAAACCCGCTCACCGGGCTGACTTTCGATGTAGCAAGAATTATCTCCCTCCAGACCACCACGGAATATTCGGTAACACTGAAGGAACCTGTTTTTCACCATGTAGCCTTCGTTAATCGACACCTTTCTCAGACTGTAAAGTTGCTTAAGTGTTTTGACACATTATGATTATTAATAGTTGCAATAAATCATTGAGTAACAATTGATAGGCCAAAACATATAGGATAATTCTTGTGTGATCTGTATTTTGTGTAGCTTGGAAATTAGTAAAATTCCTGGAGATAATCAGAAAGGGAATTTCAAATAAGCATAATAATTTCCAGTGAAACTATTCGTCGATTTTAAGAAATGTCTGCTCAGGTATATCTACTGAGGGATGGTGTTGGTTGTAACACTGGTTAAAATAAATACACAAAATAATCAAGATGTATATTTTAATCGACGAAAATAATTACCTTCGGGATTATTGATGCGACTTAAATAACACCATTTAAATGTGATATAAATCACAAATATGGCTGTAAAGAGGGGGCTGTAGATATAAATAAGAAGTACACGAGTGAATTTTAAATAGGGAAATAGTTTCTCAGTGAATAATTTATTGGTGATCAATCGCGTGCGTTCTGGTTTGAAACAGATTGCAGGTATTGTTACGCATAAAATCCATGGGGTATTATAATCAAGTAGTTAACAGTAATAACAAAAAATAATTTCCTGGGAAATTAACTCTACATTCTAAAACGGCCAGTTTTCTGAAATTACCAGAAGACCGAATACATTCATGCCTGAAGAATGGATTAGAAGAAACGAGACGGAAATAGATCTATTTATCCCTGCGGAAATAATTTCTGCTGAAATTGTTTTTGGCTATTAAAAAGGTCAAGCCGTCTGAATGAATTTTATCCAGTTACAAACAAGTCAAGTATTACCTCCAGTGTATTGGTAGCTGTTAAGCCAAGGGCGGTAGCATACCTGAAGATATTAGGATCACATCATCAAATGGCAAGAAGTGGATTTGAAGTCCAGAAAGTCACCGTAGAGGCATTATTTCTACGAGAAATACGAACACGTTTTGGTAAGTTTCGTCTGGGGTATTTGTGGGCGATTCTCGAACCCTCTGCGCATTTGCTGATACTGTTGGGCATTTTTGGTTACATTATGCACCGCACGATGCCAGACATCTCATTCCCGGTGTTTTTACTTAATGGCCTGATTCCCTTTTTTATCTTTAGCAGCATCAGCAATCGTTCTGTAGGCGCTATTGAAGCGAACCAGGGGTTGTTTAATTATCGACCAGTAAAACCCATCGATACGATCATTGCACGCGCACTGCTTGAGACGCTGATTTACGTTGCTGTTTATATATTGCTCATGCTTATCGTCTGGATGGCAGGTGAATATTTCGAGATAACAAACTTTTTACAACTAGTGCTCACCTGGAGTTTGTTAATCATTCTTTCATGTGGCATCGGCTTAATATTCATGGTCGTTGGTAAAACCTTCCCTGAAATGCAAAAGGTCCTGCCGATACTGCTTAAGCCGCTGTATTTCATCTCCTGCATCATGTTCCCTCTACATTCGATTCCGAAGCAATACTGGTCATATCTACTCTGGAATCCATTAGTGCATGTCGTAGAGTTAAGCCGCGAGGCAGTTATGCCTGGCTATATCAGCGAAGGCGTGAGTCTGAACTACCTGGCAATGTTCACTCTGGTCACCCTGTTCATCGGTCTGGCGCTATACCGAACGCGTGAAGAGGCAATGCTGACGTCATGATTAAGATTGAGAATTTGACGAAGTCCTATCGCACGCCAACAGGTCGACACTATGTGTTTAAGGATTTAAACCTCGAAATCCCTTCAGGAAAAAGCGTTGCCTTTATTGGTCGTAATGGTGCAGGTAAATCAACGTTACTGAGAATGATTGGCGGCATTGACCGCCCCGACAGTGGAAAGATCATCACTAATAAAACAATATCATGGCCAGTCGGCCTCGCAGGTGGATTTCAGGGAAGTTTAACCGGACGCGAAAACGTAAAATTTGTTGCGCGGTTATACGCTAAGCAAGAAGAGCTGAAAGAGAAAATTGAGTTTGTCGAAGAATTTGCCGAACTCGGTAAGTACTTCGATATGCCGATTAAAACTTACTCATCAGGTATGCGATCTCGTCTGGGCTTTGGTTTAAGCATGGCATTTAAGTTTGATTATTATATCGTCGATGAAGTAACCGCAGTCGGTGATGCCAGGTTTAAAGAAAAATGCGCTCAATTGTTTAAAGAAAGGCATAAAGAGTCTAGTTTTTTAATGGTTTCACATAGTTTGAATTCATTGAAAGAGTTTTGTGATGTGGCGATTGTGTTTAAGGATGACAATGCGGTTAGTTTTCATGAGGATGTTCAGGAGGGTGTTGCTGAGTATATAACGGAACAAAATAATTACTGATGTTGTTTTCGAGGGTGAAATATGAATATATTAGTTACAGGTGGAGCAGGCTATATTGGCTCGCATACTAGTTTATGTCTTCTGAATAAAGGTTACAATGTTGTAATAATTGACAACTTAAGTAATTCATCTTGCGAGAGCATTCGAAGGATTGAATTACTAGCTAAAAAAAAAGTTGTTTTCTATGAATTAAACATCAATAATGGAAAAAAAGTTGATCAAATATTAAAAAAACACAAAGTTGATTGTGTAATGCATTTTGCCGGTGCAAAGTCTGTTGCTGAATCTTTAATAAAACCTATATTTTATTATGATAATAATGTTGCAGGGACGTTGCAATTAATCAATTGCGCTATAAAAAACGATGTGGCTAATTTTATTTTTAGCTCTTCTGCAACGGTTTATGGCGAAAGCGAAATAATGCCTGTTACAGAAGATTGCCATATAGGCGGAACATTAAACCCATATGGCACATCGAAGTATATATCAGAACTGATGATTAGAGATATTGCAAAAAAATATAGTGACACTAATTTTTTATGTCTGAGATATTTTAACCCAACAGGTGCTCACGAGTCGGGAATAATCGGGGAAAATCCTGCAGATATACCAAGCAATTTAGTTCCATATATATTACAAGTTGCGATGGGTAAGCTAGAAAAACTTATGGTATTTGGGGGGGATTATCCTACAAAGGATGGAACCGGTGTTCGTGATTATATACACGTAATGGATTTAGCAGAAGGGCATGTGGCTGCTTTATCTTACCTTTCCAGTTGCAATAACACTAATTATCATGTTTTTAATTTAGGTACTGGTAAAGGATATTCTGTTTTAGAATTGGTTTCTACCTTTGAAAAAATATCTGGGGTTGGAATTCCGTATGAAATTGTTTCGAGAAGAGAAGGGGATATTGCTGAAAGTTGGTCATCACCCGAAAAAGCAAATAAGTATCTCAATTGGAGTGCTAAAAGGGAGTTGGAAACAATGCTTGAGGATGCCTGGCGCTGGCAATTGAAGAATCCAAATGGTTATAAATCGTAATTTTCAATATATCGGACTTTATAATGCGTAAAATTAGGAAGCTGTTAAAAAATCCTAAAGCCTTTTTTAATGACTCAAAGTTAATAAAAAAAATAACAAAAAAAGAAATAGATAAAATTGCTATATTTATAGGATTTAGCACGTGGAAAAAATACATAAGAAATTATTTCAAAGAGTATGAGATTTTATTTGTCGATAAAAATATAGACGTAAAAACGCTTTCATCCATACTAATCAAATATGGGAAGTATGATATTAGTGTATTTATTTGGGGGTATAAAATAAGTGATGAAAATGTAAGGCTGCTAAAAAATAAAAATATTAAAATAAATTATGTTGAAGATGGTTTTATTCGATCAGTTGAGTTAGGTGCAACAAAATGTCCACCATTATCATTATGCATTGATAATAAAGCTGCTTATTTTGATTCAACAAAAAAAACTGCTTTAGAAGATTTGTTAAATAACTATAATTTTGAAAAAGATCCTTCACTTATTCCTCGGGCATCTTCTATTATAAGTAAAATAATCGAGAATAACATTAGCAAATACAATAGCGCTCCTATTAAAGATGTTTCTAAAATATACGGAAAAAAAGATAGGTATAGAGTCCTTGTTATAGGACAAGTAGAAGATGACGCATCAATTAAATATGGATACAAAGGTCACATTACTAATAATGATCTGGTTAAACTGGCGGCTGCAGAAAACCCAACAGCACAAATAATTTATAAACCACATCCTGATGTTCTCAATGGATACAGAAAATATTATTCTGACCCAAGAGATGTTGCTAATATTTGTTTGGTTCTGAAAGAAAATATATCTTTAGCATCAGCGTTTCAAACAATAGATCATGTTTATACTATAACATCTCTTAGTGGTTTTGAGGCTATTTTACGCGGAATTAAAGTAACTACATTAGGTGATGCATTTTATTCAAATTGGGGGTTGACTGATGACAGGCAAAATAATATTCGGAAAAAAAGGAAGCTAACCAAAGAGCAATTATTTGCTTTAGCGTATATAGTTTACCCAAAATATTATTCAGCTTTAAATGGGGACTTAATTACAATAGAGGAAGCTATTCAGTTATTACTTTGTGATATTTCCGAAAAAAGAAAAAAACAAGCGCAAGAAATACAAAAGAAAAATATAGAATGTAATGTCTACGATAAAATAAAAAAATTGATGTTGGCTGGTGATTTTATTAAAGCTGAGGGAGTTTGTTATCAGCAATGGAATAAAAAACCATGGGATATAGAACTTGTGATTTTAATGTCGCAAATTTATAGAAAAAACCATAGGTATGATAGTGCGATATATATCTGTGAGGCTTTATCATCTAGAGTTAAAAATTATCGGGTCTTGATGGAGTTATTTTATAGTCTTCAGGAGCGAGGTGATAAAAGTGATAAGCTTAAAAAAATTTTGATTAATGCGATAGAGTTAAGTCCTCCTAATGTTTATAAAGCAAGAATTGAATTAATTAAGTACATTTGGGGAATGTATGGTGTTGGGCCAGAGCTATTAGCTCATTGTGGTATTTTAAATAATCAGAATATAACCCCGGTTAATCGGATGCTATTAGCGGCAATATATTGCGAAGCTGGGAGGTATTTATTAGCGGAGAGGCAATATTTAATTGCGAAAGAAAGTGATAAAGATATACTGCTCAAAGTCCAGTATTTTTATTTGTTAGAGCATTTGTATTTTAAGGGCTATATAGATAATAAATTGGGCCTAATAATATCTAAAATCTCTCAAAAACTAAAAGATGGGCAAAGCTATTTTGAATATCTCATAAGAAAATATTACGACAGTTTTGCAATTGTTGGTAATGCTCCTTCTGAAATTGGTTTAAATAATGGAGATGCAATTGACGAAAAAAAATTAATTATACGTTTTAATGCTTATAGTGCTGATTATCCTGAATCTAGAGATTATGGTGTTAAAACAGATATTTGGGTTAAAACTGGTGCATATCTCGATGTTCCTCGAAGGGATTTTAATTATTTTAAGTTAGTAATTATTTCAGGATATAATCCTTCTCATAGAAATGCCATGGGGGTTGATTTATTTTTGGATGTGTTGGATACCAAAGCTCAAATATGTTGTGTTCCAAAGAGAATTTATGAGGAACTATTCCTTGAATTAGGTGCAACCCCATCAGCGGGACTTGCAATTATTTATTGGATATATAAAATAATTGGTCCAGTGAATAAAAAACATGTTTTTGGCTTTTCTTTTGGTCAGCAACAAAAACATAATAGCGAACACTATTTTGTAAACAAGCATAAAGTTGAATATAGTTCCCATCTTTGGAAGTCTGAAGCGGTTTTGCTAAATAAATATATTAAATCTAATTAAGGCAATAAGGATTAAAAATGAAAAGAATAATTGTAAGTCATTTCCCATATAATGGCTCATTCAGTAACGGCGTAATTAATTATACTAAAGCTGTAAACTCTGTTATCGATGCAAATTACAAAATCGTATATAAAGGGCAAAATGAAACACAGGAGGCGTTTAGGAATAGGCTCCTGAGAATGATGAAATTTAATTACAGTCCGGAAGAAGTTATTATCGAAGTCGCTGAGTCTCAGGCGTCAGCACTATTAATTCCTAGAAGTTTTAATGTGCATGTTAGAATGCATTGCCCATTTTATCTTTATAAAAAAATAATAAAAGAAGAACCTGATGAACAACGTTTTTCTGAAGAGGTTAGGGGGATATATAAGGCGAGAGCGGTGTCTTCACCATCACACGGAATGCTAAATTTATTAAAAAATGAATTGGATATAGATGATATACATGTATTTAAGAATCCGATTGATCTTACAAATGTTGATCTAAGTGATATCAATAAAGATATTGATGTTGTATTTTTACTTAGATTTAACAGGTTGAAAGGTGTGGAGTATTTAAATCCAATTTTACGAATGTTACCAGAAAGTTATAATGTGATATTGATAGGAAAACAAGAGGAAAAATTTTATTTAGATAGTAGAGTTAGGTGTAAAGTAACAATTAGAGAACATGTTGAAGGTGATGAAAAATTCGAGATTCTCAAAAGAGCTAAAGTCTCTTTATCGTTGAGTAAGTTCGAAAATTGTTCTATGGTTATTCTTGAAAGTATTGGTGTTGGAACATCGGTTGTATGTTGGGATGTCGGTGGCAATGCTGAAATAGCCTCACCATCAATTATATCAGTAATTGATTATGAAGATGTATTCGCATTTACTGATAAAATAAAAGAAATAGTAGATAATTACAATAATAATAGTTATCCTCCTAAAGAGGCGTTTGAAGAGGCAATCAAGAGGATAAATGAGGATTATATTAATGGAACAAAATTTATTGAGACAAATATATCTAATAAATCTGGTGTTTATAAAGGTCTAGATTATAGCACTGAGCATGCACAAAAGAAACATATACCTTACGAATTGAAAGGGCATTCGTGGAACGATTTAGAATATCGTCCTATAAAATTCTTGGCCTTATTAAATGATTCTGAGTCTGTTAGTACTTTATATCATTTTTTCAAAAGTAATGATTTCGCCATAACAATATTGTCAAGATGTGAAAATAACATTGAATATAATGATGTCTATACATTTAATTGGGTGGCTAGATTACAAATGGTACATGAAAAAATCAAAGATCTTAATCCGGATATAATAATTGTTGAAGATATAGGGTTTACAGATGATGTAAAGAAAAATATTTTCATAAAGAGTTTAAAAAAACCGGTTGTTTTCCTAAGTAAAATAAACTCTAACTTAATATTAGATAGACATGGATGGCATACAGATAGTTATATTGCTAATAGAAAAATAAAAATTGATAATGTTCCTCAATTAAATATATATCCCCGTATTTCGACCAATGTTTTAATCGTTCCCAATCGAAAGCAACCATCCTACATACACGCCATAGAAAAAATAAAGGAGAAATTAATTGCCGAGTATAACATACAAAAAGCTTATGTGATTGGAGAGTTGCCATTTTATGATTCATTTTTTGAAACTTTAGATAATGATGAGATCTCTATACATGAAGGAGATATTACCGATATAATATTTTTAGATGATTTTATGTGTGTTGATTACTTAGATTATCATGCCAATATATATTATTATTCACAAAGTTGTCTTTTAACAAATAAAAATATAGGTTTAGATTTTTCTCGGTGTGGATTAAATAAGGAGATTATAATTGAGCCTGAAAGGGAAGTTTTAAATCAGTTAATTAAGATGAAGACTATAAGCGCCCAGAATAAAATTGAAAACATACAAGATGAAATTATTTCCGTATTAAATCAATCAAGTTATAAAAAACACTATTATTGAAAAATTAAAATATCTTGTATATAACATGTTTCATGTGGTAAATATGATTATCTTGATTTTTTGTCATCGTCCATGCATATGTTAGCTCTTTTTTATTCCCCATAATAAACCCCATTAACCTGTGTCTTCACCAATAAATACCCACGAAACTTCTTAAACAGTTTCATATCTGGTTTAAAATCGGCCTGCCAGAACTGGTGCAAATGCCCTTGATACGTCAAGCCCTTGATGTCGTACAGGGCATTGCCCATCACTTTGAGTGGTTTGTTATGAACCAGCGCAGAGATCCCCGCCGTACTGTTAATCGTAACCACTGCTTTTGCGTGGCGTAATAATTCCGGCATCGGGAGATCGTGCACATAAATGACTCGCTCACCTAAACCATATTCCTTACTTAGCCGCTTAATTAATGGTCGATAGAGTCTGTGACCGCGATCCATCGGATGATGTTTGATCACCAAATAACTTTCTTTCGGCGCTTTACGCGAAAATGAGTACATGACTTCATTAATATAGTCACGCACATCGTTATAATTGCTGTGGTTACGAATCTGGCTATCGTTATATACCTGCAAAACGGCAAGATAATAACGTTGATCCAACTCGTTCATTAACCTCGGTAATACCTTACGCTGTGTTACCTTGTAAAGTTGCTTGCGCCAGTATGCACGAACCCAGCAACGAGCCTCATACCAGGGGGAAAACGATTTGTGGTGGCGGTAGCGAGGAAACTCATGACGGTAATGCCAGCCCATCAGGTAATACCACATCGCATGACCAATACGTTTCATTGTTGAAGGTGTTAAGTTCTCAACATGCGGCGCAGGCATATCTGGTAACTTACGATAAAAATCCGGATCGCGCGGTAGCGATGAATATGCGTTCACTCCGCCTTCTTCAACAGTAATAAATTGCGGGCGTAAATATCCTTCTTCAAATGCCAGGAAGCGGATACCTTTCGACTTTGCCCACCGTTTTGCTTCTTTATGCAATGGGCGGCAGTCGCCAAAGCAGAGGATAGTGTCAAAGTCATATTGTCGGTGGAGATCCCGTAACCATCCGGGAAACTCTTTCGGTGTCTGGTAGTAAGCCAGGTATTGTCGATGACGGCAGTAAAAACGATCCCCGCCGTTGAATACAACATTCACAGCGTTACGTCCTAATGACTCTAACCATTCGGCGACGTCATTGAAAAAAGGTCCCATCGGCCCCTGCAATAGCAGATATTTTTTACCGGATAATAAAACGGTTAGTGCATTACCTTGCATAAATAATTTGCGTAATAGTCAACTATGAAATTGTTTAGCCAAATCTGACCTTGCAGAACATAATTAATTTGCGGTAATAGCGTATTACCCGCCCCGCTTTTTTTCGGGTAATAAACATCGGCTTGCGCGGCGTCTTGATTAAATATTCCGCAGCTTCTTCTACCGTAATAGGTTGTAGCCGTGTTGGGTGGATATAGGTTGGATAAACAATCAACGCCTGATAGATCAAATCTGCTAACGTTAATTTTTGCTCGCGGCGCGGGCAGTGATGTTCATCAACGGTTAAACCCCAACCGGCATAGAAGGGCAGGCCGTAACAATGTACGTGCTTGCCATGTAATAACGCTTCAAACCCGGACAATGATGTCATGGTGTGCACTTCATCTGCGCGCTGAATGCATTGAATAATATCTGCGTCCAGTGCCTGATAATCAGCGAGTTCAGCAATTAGTTCTGCCGGAATATCGCCCTTGCGATTCCCCACCAGTACATCTGGGTGCGGTTTATAAACAATGTAGGCGTGCGGATTACGCTCGCGTACTGTGCGTAATAACTCAAGGTTGCTCTTAATCGAGACAGTGCCTGTTTTAATAGAGGCATCGTCCTCTACCTGACCCGGCACCAGGATAACTTTTTTATCTTTGGCTTCGGCTGGTAGAGAGAAATCGGCTCCCAGGTTGTACTTGCTCAGTTTACTTTCAACCAGTCGCTGGCGTAATTTTTCAGCTCGCATCTGCTGCGCCAGCGTTAGCTGGCTATGATTAAGCAGCACTTCCAGGTCGCTGGGGCGCGTGGCGTCATAGTAGATTCCGCGTTTATCCAGCACCAGCGATAGCGATGGCAGCAGGTCAGAGCCAAGTCCGGATGAACGCAGAAAACCATCTTCCATTCGCCATAATGGCAGTGAGTTTCGCTGCGCTTCGGCTCGCCATTGCTGTTCTCCCTTTACACCCCATACCACGCAGGCGCTTGCCGCAGTACAGCGACGTGAAAAACTCAGCCGGTTTGTCGCCGTTCGTAAGAAAGGTTTCAGGATCGCTGACTTCCACAGCGTTAAGCCTGGCGCCCATAAATAGCCATTACGCTGTTGCTGATGGTTGCGCTGTAATTGCAGCCATTGCAGTACGGTAAACAGATCGCTTGCGGCCCCCGTTAGCGGGTCGATATAGCGACAGTAACGCAGGTATGCTGCGGCAAAAAGTTCTTCCAGCGTGGCAGAACAGCGTCGGGCGGATAACAACGCAGACTGCGGATGGCGATCGTCCGTTAAGCCCCAGCCTGCATACCAGGGCTGGCCGAAGCATGTCACTGGTTTTCCTGCCAGCAAGGCTTCAAAGCCGTATTGGGAGGTCACGACGTAAACCCGGGAAACGTGTCGTAACAGCGACTGCGGGCTGACATTCTCGGCAATCAAACGTACTCGTTGTGTGGCGCGCAGATCAGCGAAATAACCTGTTTTCTTTCCTTCCAGGACATCCGGATGCACCTTCACCCAAATTTCGGCTTGAGGATTTTCCGCCATCGCGGCTTCCAGCATGGCAGCAAACTCATGCGGGCCAGCATTGCCACACGTCACTGACATATCATTAAATGTCTGATCGACAACCAGAACGATGTCTGAACGTTCTGATTCATCCGCCACAAACGCAGGTGCCAGGTTATATTTCGACAAATCCCCGGTCACGATGGTGTGCATCGCTTCTCTGGCCTGGCTTATCAGAGCTGTATTTCCGGCTTTATCCTGTACCAGTTTCTCCAGTGCTGAAGGCTTGCTGGCATCGTAGTAAATGCCACAATCATCCACCACCAGAGAAAGCGGCGGCTCGCCATTGACGCCAAGATCCAGCGAACGCACAAATCCATCTTCCAGACGAATGACGGGTTTTCCCGCTGCTTTGGCGATGGCGACTGGTTTCGCCGCGCTGGGACGATGTCCCCACACGGCGATAGCATCAACTTCTTGCGGAACAGGGCGCAGCAGAGAAAGTTTCTGGCACGGTTGCGCCAGAAATTTCTCCAGATGCGGAATACGCCAGATGCCAGGCGAGTAAATGCCAATCATGCGTTTTCAGCCAGTTCCTGTGCCATCAGGGCGCGCACTTTTTCCAGGCATGCTGGGGTGTCGACGCCCGGACCGGTTGCGGCAACCTCAAATGTGCGGATGTTGATCCCCGCGCTCATCAACCGCAGCTGCTCCAGTGATTCCGCCTGCTCCGGCATGGACTCCGGTAACTGGCTGTAGTTTTGCAGCACATCGCGACGATAAGCGTAAATACCAACGTGTTTCAGGTAGCGCGCTTTTTCAGCATTACGCGGATACGGAATAGGCGAACGGCTGAAATAAAGCGCATCCTGGCGGGTATTTACCACCACTTTTACCGTGCTTGGCTCAGCCGCTTCTTCGGCAGAAATCGCGTGGCATAGCGTTGCCACTGGCAACGCAGGATCATCACGCATTCCTTGTAGCAGCGTTTCTACATCCCGCGGGCGAATCATTGGTTCGTCGCCCTGCAGGTTAATGTAGATATCTGCCTCGACTTTATGCATCACCTCGACCAGCCGATCGGTGCCGGATTCATGATCGTTGCGCGTCATAATGGCTTTCCCGCCAAATGCCTGCACGGCCTTTTCAACACGCTGATCGTCTGTTGCCACCCAAACTTCTGCGACGCCCGCCACCTGTAACGCACGCTCGTAAACATGCTGGATCATCGGTTTGCCGACAATATCGAGTAGCGGCTTACCCGGCAGACGCGATGAGCCATAACGAGCCGGGATGACAATAACAGCTTTGCTCATTTCAACTCCTTACAAAGACAGAATCACTTTTGCACCCACCGCCAGCTGATAGAGGATGGTGGAAATACCACGGGTAACTTCAATATTTTTCGATTCATATTTCGGTAGAACCATAATCTCATCGCCCGGCTTGAGTGAATCCACGTCTTCCGCGTTGACGGCAGCACCGTTCTGACGAATGACGATAATTCTGGCGTTACCCGATTTTTGCGTCAGGCCACCACATTTCTCGATGTAATCCTCGGTGGTCATACCCTTCTGCCAGCTCACCGCGTTCGGGAACAGCACTTCGCCATGAACCATAACCAGCGATGTTTTCTCCGGAATATTGATGACGTCGCCATCTTCAAGCAGAACAGAATCAATATTGGATTCGTTGAGGATCACTTCACCTTTCGGAACCACGGTGCGTGCTTTCGCCACAAAGCGGCTGATCAGTTGTGCTTCCTGCATTCGCAGGCTGGCTTCTTCTTTGGTGGATGACTGGGCAGAAAGTGAGGCTTCCTCCAGCTTTTGCAGCGAGAGATTCAGCATCTCTTTCTGACGCTGAGCCACTGATGGGCGATAAAGCTGAACCGCGTTCATCTGCGACATGCTGTTCGGGCGGACTTTTTCCAGAACCGCACGCATAGTGGAACCATAAGGCAGTACCATGGCATGTTCACCGGAGTGTGCGCCTTCAACCCGCACCTGAATGGTGCCGGCATAGCGGTCAGTGCTCACGATTAAGGTATCGCCATTTTGCAACATACGGCCTGGCGCAGAACTGATCGGATAGTATTCGCTGCGTTTTTGTAGCCCCTGTTTACGCATAATCGTAATGTGAGTCGCGCCAGGCTTAGGGCGCGCCCAGCTCAAAGCTTCCGTTACGGGAATGCTGCTTTCGCGGAACTCAAAGTCGTAGCTGTTAAAGACATCGCCCTGAACGCTGAAAGTATGCTGACGCGGCCCGACGATGATGGTGTCACCATCGGCGAACTGCGAAAGCCCCAGTTTGCCGTTCAGCAGGAAGTCGTACAGGTTGACGTTGGAGCGCACGCGGTTACCGCGCTTGACCACAATATCAACGTAACTTCCGCGCTCTGGATCAACGCCGCCAGCCTTGATCAGATAATTGAGTAACGAATCAGACGTCACACCGCCATACAGACCAGGATTACGCACAAATCCGGTCACGTACACTTTTACTGGCTGCGCCTGTAATAAGGAGGCGTAGACGTTGACGTTGGACTGGTATACTTCCTTCACTTTGGATGTGACCAGGGCATTTAGCTGACTATTACTGACGCCAGCAACTTTCACCGGACCAACGTTCGGCAGGAAAATATTACCTTTGGGATCAACCTGTAACGCACCATCAAAGGTGAACGCACCCCACAAGCGAACCTGAATGCTATCACCCGGATTCAGAATATAGTCAGGGTTGAATCCTACCGTCGCACCGCTATCCGCGCTGGTGCCGTTGAAAAGTTGAGCACCAAACATACGGCTCATTACCACCGGCGGTGCGGGCGGCGGGGTATTGTCGAAGCCGCTCATGTTTTGCGTATCCGACTGTTGCCCGTTCAGAATACCGGTAAGCGGCGCGGCTCCTGTAAGGTTTGGGTCAGCGTTAATATCAATGGCCGCGCTGGCCTGCGCCGCGTGACAGGCGGCAATCAGTAAAATTGATTTAAATAATTTCATCACAAACTCATTCAGCGACAGCGTTAGTCTCGGTGATCTTCAATAACAGCCAGCAACAGTTTCAGGGTGCCGAACAGCAGGCAGCACACCAGTAACCAGCAGGCGATCAAATAAGGGATATTTGGAAAAGACGATTCCTGCGGCAACTGTGGCGAACTGATCACTGACAGCACCTTGAGCTTACGAGCCGCTTCTACACGGGTCTTTTCAATGGAGGTCAGGGTCAGTTTGTACAGCTCGGTGTTGAACTCTACTTTTGATTTGATTTCTTCAAAATCCACCGCCATACGGTTTAGCTTGTCACCCTGCGGCGCTGTGATTTTGCTTTTTTCTTCGTCAATTTGTGCCTGCAATGACTGAATCGCATTACGCGCACTCACAACTTGCGGGGCGTCCTCACGCAGATACGTCAGCAAGTTCCGCAGGTCCGCTTCCATCTGGATCTTCTGGCCCATCAGCGTATTCACTAACGTGCTCGCCGCCTGTGCCTGTGCCTGTGGATCCAGAACGTTGTTGTTGTCTTGATAAGAGAGCAATTCCGCTTTGCTGGCGTCCAGACGCTGGCGTGCCTTTTCCATCTCCGTTTCTGCAAAGGCAAGCTGGTCACGCGCGATGCGATGTGACATCTCATTGATAAAGCGCTCTGACTCTTTCAGCACGGTCTGGTTAAACTTAAGTGCAAACTCCGGGCTAAAGCCCTGCGTCTGAATATTCAGTAATCCGGTTTTATCGTCATACGAGACGTTGATACGGTCCTTGTAGTACTTCAGGAAGCCTTCTGCAGTTTCATCCTTGCTAAGATGATTAAGAAAATCGAGCCCGCTGTGGCTAAACGCTTCACGAAAATTTAGTTGCTTATCCAGCGCCGCCAGCATATCCGGCGAGTTGATGTACTCTTTCAGATACAACGCATCTTCTGCGGAACTGGGGTTAGAGGCACCCAGAAGCAGACCAAAATTCAGGCTGCCGCTGTTTAAATCATCCGAGCGTTTAATGGCGACTTTCGACTCGCTCATATAGCGAGGCTGGCTGAAGATAGCCAGATAGATCAGCAGCACCGCCATCGGTGCCAGAATGATGATTTTCGCCAGGTGTTTTTGGATATCTGCCAGTGAGATGGCAGACAGACGAGCACGCATCCAGGATACGGCAGACTTCACTTTTATCAACATGTAACGATTATCAAAGTTTCAGTGGGGCGCAAACTCAATGAGAGACTAACCTCTCGAACCCCGTTGCTTAATTAGTCGAAAATGCGCACAAGGCCAGTGACTTTATTTGCCTTGTTGGTCACCAATAACGTTGAGACGCGGTGCTTTTGCATTTTTTCTTCCGCTTCAATGATCATGGTGTCTTCCGGTAGCGTCAGCGGTTCACGCGTCATCATCTGCGCAGCCGTGGCGGATGTCAGAGAATCCTCTTTTTCCATAAAGCGACGCAGGTCACCGTCGGTGATAATGCCCGCTAGCCCACCTTCTGCGTCTTCTACCATCACCATTCCCTGGCATCCGCTGGTGATACGTTGAATCACGGTTTTAAATGACGCATCCAGCTGTACCGCAGGAACATCATGCTGCATGACATCAGCAACGCGGGTCAGCAGGCGACGACCTAATGAACCGCCCGGGTGATAGCGCGCAAAATCATTCGGCATAAATTTGCGTTGGTGGATCATGGCAATCGCCAGCGCATCGCCGATCGCCATCGTCAGCGTGGTAGACGTTGTTGGTGCAAGATTATTCGGGCAGGTTTCATTCGCCATGTGGAGTTCCAGCACGGCATCAGCATTTTTCGCCAGCGTGGAATTTCCATTATTGGTAATGGCGATAATTCGGTTGCCGAAATTTTTCAGTGAAGGAACTAGCTTGAGGATTTCATCCGTTTCACCGCTGGCAGAAATAAGGATCAGAAGATCGTAAGGCGTAATCATGCCCAGATCGCCATGGAAAGCTTCTGCAGGATGAATAAAGAAACTAGGCGTACCCGTAGAGGCCAGCGTCGCTGACATTTTACGACCGACATGCCCTGATTTACCCATTCCCGAAAGAATAACGTGCCCTTTACAGTTCATTATCAAATTAAGGACACGCTGGTACTGCCCGGAATCCAGTTGTTTAGACAAGTTTTGTAATGCTGCGCCTTGTTCTGCCAGAGTCTGGCGAACAGAGGTAATTAGATATGGATCGATAGTACTGCTCTGGTCATCAGGTAAATGTCTTTCAGACATATCAGCTCCTTTGCACGGAAATAATGCCACAGTCACAACAAACCCGAACCCACTATAATTTATTTATGCTAAATCAATGGGTTGTAACAAAATTTTTAATGAATATAAAACCATGGTCAGTCCATGCTTATATGCAGGACTTATCACCTTCTTATTAAGTCGCAATGTCTCATGGAGGTGCGAAGATGCTGCAATATTACAGGCGAGAAGGGGAACCAAATTTTGCCCACCTATTTAACACACCCCTACATTATGAACAAGGAATTTAGGATTTTTATCATTTATTAAAATGTTTCCTACTTGACTATTAAGACCAAAAACAATTTATCAATTGATTATTTCCTTGTAAAAAAAGAACGTATGACTATGTTATTAATAAATAAAACACGCAAATAATGGTGATGTTGTTTTGTGATTAACTATTTAAGTGCGGCATAATAAACAGGTTGACAATTTCTATGTAAAGAAGAGGAAAATAATAAAATTTTAGCGGTGACTATTGAATGATATGATAGTTGTGGTGTTGATTATTTCTGGTAATGAATGCGGAATTAAATCTGGCCGGATTGTATTTTTGCTATATCTATTTTTCAGGAGATTATTATTAAATAGAAAAATAACAATGGTGATTATCTCCGGTTGAGCTGGAGTCACGTATGCCAGCGAGTGCTTTCTTCCGGGCCTTCCTTCACTTCAGAGAAAGAGCCTATGGAAAAGAGGCAATCATCAGGCTCTTTTTGAGTCATATGCGCCGATAATCAACTGTCTTGAACGTAAAAATTATGGAGCAACATGATGCTACGATTCATTTCACTCTTCGTTCTTTCTGAGCATTGCGTTCAGGATGGTCAGCAATTTACGCATACAGTCAACCAGCGCCACTTTTTTGGTTTTTCCGGCTGCTGGCAGATGCATGTAAAACGCCTTTATCACCGGATTAAACCAGGTTACCACAAGCGCTGCCATGTGCAGGGCTGCTCTTGCCTCCGTACGCGCACTGGCGTCGTTCGGCCAGCAGATATGTGTGGGATAACAGGGATGTTATGTGAACTGAACTGTGTTTTGTTAGCGGGGGATGTTTATTGATGATTCGGGAGTGTTTAAGACCTGATGGCGTTATGCTCCCAAGTTTATTTTATATAAAGATCCAAAAGCAAAAACCCGCCTTGTGAGCGGGTTCTTAAGAATTAGTGGTGCCCGGACTCGGAATCGAACCAAGGACACGGGGATTTTCAATCCCCTGCTCTACCGACTGAGCTATCCGGGCAACGGGGCGCATTAAACCTGATTCGCCACGTCTCGTCAATCAAATTTCTTCAATTTACTGCAGACTGCACAATCTATCATCACTTTGCCGCTATTGCACGCATTGTCAAGCAAACCAGGCGGTCCAGGCGGCGGAAAGCGGCATTGCCAGAAGGAGTGCTGGAAGCATGTTGACCACCGGGAACATTTTAATGCCACAGATGCGTAATCCGGTTGCCAGCAGCAATAAACCGCCTACGGCGCTGAAGTCTGCCATCATCGACGGTGTGGTCAGCGGTAATATCAGCGCGGCAGCCCACGCCAGCGTTAACTGGATGATCAGTAATGGGATACTAATCACCGATACCGCAATACCCAGCGAGCAGGCGAAGATCATCGCCGTAAAGAAATCAAGAAATGACTTGGCGATTAAAATACTCGGATCGCCGGTCATCCCTTCGTTCATCGCCCCGAAGATCCCGGTGCCGCTGGCGCAAAACAGGACAATAATCGCGACATAATTCTGAATAAAAGATTCATGCGCTGGCTTCTTACGTGAGTGGCGAAACAGATTTTGTGCTTTGGTGACCGCGGTATTGACGCCTTTTTCCAGCAGACAAATTTCGCCGATTAATGCACCGAGTAAGGTTGCTAAAACCATCGCCGGAAGGTTGGCGCATTTCACCACCAGTAAAATACCAATCCCCAGCGATGCCAGACCAAAAATTGATGTCATGGAGACGCGGATACGTTCCGGTAAGCGTTGGCTAAGCAGTGCACCGAGCACGCCACCCAGTAATACTGCACTTGCGTTGATAAAAGGACCGATGACCACAAGAGTTCCTGTTAGCTGCATTGTCTGATTTTCTTATTATGACCGTTTGGTGCCGTCGATGGCTTGTTTGTTCGCAAAGTCCTGGCTTGCACGCTTTAGCGAAAGGTGCCATGATTGCGCGAATTTTCTCCTCTCTGTACGGAGTTTGCCCGATGTACGCCACCTCCTTACATTCTCTCGCTTATCGCCGTTTCGCGCGAAACTCTTCTCTTTTTATGCTACTGCTCATGCGGTGAAGTTAACGCACGCTCACTGCAGGACAACAGTAAAATCAGAGCGTTTCTGCTTTTACTGATGTCTGGCGGTCGGAGCTGGTGACCAGTTTGACCCATATCTCATGGGGCAGGGTTTTCCACCTTGTCCGGTATTCTTACTTCCCCGAAACGGGTTTGCGCTTATGAAATCAATGAATATTGCCGCCAGTAGTGAACTGGTATCCCGACTTTCTACTCATCGCCGCGTGGTGGCGTTGGGAGATACTGATTTTACGGACGTCGCGGCAGTCGTCATTACCGCTGCGGATAGTCGCAGTGGCATTCTTACGTTGCTTAAGCGCACCGGTTTTCATCTACCGGTGTTTTTGTATTCCGAACATGTTGTTGAATTACCTGCGGGCGTTACGGCGGTAATCAACGGCAACGAGCAGCAGTGGCTGGAGCTGGAATCCGCAGCCTGTCAGTATGAAGAGAATTTGCTGCCACCGTTTTATGACACGCTGACGCAGTACGTTGAGATGGGCAACAGCACCTTTGCTTGCCCTGGACATCAACATGGTGCGTTTTTTAAAAAGCATCCTGCCGGACGCCATTTTTACGATTTCTTTGGTGAGAACGTCTTTCGCGCCGATATGTGTAACGCTGACGTAAAATTGGGCGATCTGCTTATTCATGAAGGATCGGCGAAGGATGCGCAGAAATTCGCAGCCAAAGTCTTTCATGCCGATAAAACCTATTTTGTCCTGAACGGCACATCGGCAGCGAATAAAGTGGTGACGAATGCGCTGTTAACGCGTGGCGATCTGGTGCTCTTCGACCGTAACAACCATAAGTCGAATCATCACGGCGCGCTGATTCAGGCGGGGGCGACGCCGGTCTATCTGGAAGCTTCACGTAACCCGTTTGGTTTCATTGGCGGTATTGATGCGCACTGTTTTAATGAAGAGTATCTGCGCCAGCAAATTCGCGACGTTGCGCCAGAAAAAGCTGAGTTGCCGCGCCCGTTTCGCCTGGCGATTATTCAGTTGGGAACCTATGACGGCACTGTCTATAACGCCCGTCAGGTGGTCGATACCGTTGGGCATCTGTGTGATTACATTCTGTTTGATTCCGCGTGGGTCGGTTACGAACAGTTTATCCCGATGATGGCGGATAGCTCGCCGCTGCTGTTAGAACTTAACGAAAACGATCCGGGGATCTTTGTGACCCAGTCAGTGCACAAACAGCAGGCGGGATTCTCACAGACGTCGCAGATCCATAAAAAAGATAACCATATCCGCGGACAGGCGCGTTTTTGCCCGCATAAGCGGTTGAATAATGCCTTTATGCTCCATGCTTCTACCAGCCCGTTCTATCCGTTGTTTGCCGCGCTGGACGTTAACGCCAAAATTCATGAAGGGGAGAGTGGGCGTCGGCTGTGGGCTGAGTGCGTTGTGATAGGGATTGAAGCGCGCAAGGCTATTCTTGCGCACTGTAAGCTGTTCCGCCCGTTTATCCCGCCCGTTGTTGATGGCAAATTGTGGCAGGATTATCCGACATCAGTGTTAGCCAGTGACCGTCGTTTTTTCAGTTTTGAGCCGGGGGCGAAGTGGCACGGCTTTGAAGGATATGCCGTGGATCAGTATTTTGTTGATCCGTGCAAGCTGTTACTCACTACACCAGGTATCAATGCCGAAACTGGCGAATATAGCGACTTTGGCGTTCCGGCGACGATTCTGGCGCACTATCTGCGTGAGAACGGCATTGTGCCGGAGAAGTGCGATCTCAATTCCATTCTGTTCTTATTAACGCCGGCGGAAAGCCACGAGAAGCTGGCGCAACTGGTGGCGATGCTGGCGCAGTTTGAACAGCATATTGAGGATGACTCGCCGCTGGCTGAGGTGTTGCCGAGCGTTTATAACAAATATCCGGTGCGCTATCGCGACTACACCCTGCGCCAGTTGTGTCAGGAGATGCACGATCTGTATGTCAGTTTCGACGTCAAAGACCTACAAAAAGCGATGTTCCGCCAGCAGAGTTTCCCGTCAGTGGTGATGAACCCCCAGGATGCGCATAGTGCTTATATTCGCGGTGAAGTGGAGTTGGTGCGGATTCGTGATGCCGAGGGGCGAATTGCGGCAGAAGGGGCGTTGCCTTATCCACCAGGCGTGCTTTGCGTGGTGCCCGGGGAAGTCTGGGGCGGGGCGGTCCAACGTTATTTCCTTGCGCTGGAAGAAGGGGTGAATTTGTTGCCGGGATTTTCGCCGGAGCTGCAAGGTGTCTATAGCGAAACCGATGCAGATGGCATGAAACGATTGTACGGTTATGTGTTGAAGTAAGAAAAAAACGGGTCACCTTCTGGCGACCCGTTTTTCTTTGCGTAATTAGTGGCTCACCGTCTGTGTGCCTGTCGGGACACGAACGTGTTTATATTTGAACATCGCCATGAACGCGAAGGCCAGAACCACGGAGTAACCAGCGAAAATCAACCATACGGTCTGCCAGTCGGTAATGCCGTTTTGGGTGTACATCTCAACCACTTTACCGCTCACGATGCCGCCAAGGATACAGCCGAAGCCGTTAGTCATCATCAGGAACATCCCCTGCGCACTGGCGCGAATTGCCGGGCTAACTTCTTTTTCGACAAACACCGAACCAGAGATGTTGAAGAAGTCGAATGCGCAACCGTAAACGATCATCGACAGTACCAGCAGTACAGTACCGAACGGAGTCGGGTCGCCGTAAGCAAACAGCGCAAAACGCAGGATCCACGCCACAATACTGATCATCATTACGTTCTTAATACCGTAGCGGCTTAAGAAGAACGGGATGGTCAGAATGAACAGGGTTTCAGAGATCTGCGAAATTGACATGATGATTGACGCATGCTGCACGATGAAGCTGCTGGCAAACATCGGATCTTTGTCGAAGCTGTGCAGGAAGGTGTTACCGAACATGTTGGTAATCTGCAGTTCCGCGCCCAGCAGCATTGAGAAGATGAAGAAGATTGCCATACGCTTGTTTTTAAACAGCGCGAATGCATCGAGGCCCAGCAGGGTTGTCCAGCTCTGATTCGCTTGCTGTTTAGCAACCGGAATATGCGGCAGAGTCAGGGTAAACAGAACCAGAATGGCGGAAAGTGCTGCACCAATATACAGCTGCATGTGGCTTAATTCGAAGCCAGACAGGCTCACCACCCACATTGCCATGATAAAGCCGATGGTGCCCCAGATACGAATTGGCGGGAAGTCAGTAACGATATCCATCCCGGCATTTTGCAGGCGATAGTAAGAGATGGTGTTGATTAACCCAAGCGTTGGCATATAAGCAAACGAGTTAATCAATATCACAAGGAACATCGCCTCCGGCGTCGTGACCTGGGCCGCCATGAACAGCGTGATAGCGCCAATGGTGTGGCAAATGGCATATACCCATTTCGCACTTAACCATTTGTCGGCCACAATCCCCAGCAGCGCAGGCATAAAGACCGCGGCGATACCCAGTGAGCTATAAACTGCGCCGATAGAAGCACCGTCAAACTTCAGGGTAACAAACATATAGGAGCCGAGGGTCGTCAGCCAACTTCCCCACAGACAGAACTGCAGAAAAGAGAGTATTTTCAGCTGCAGCTTAAGATT
This sequence comes from Escherichia sp. WS3227_2, assembly GCF_046486495.1. NCBI lineage: Bacteria > Pseudomonadati > Pseudomonadota > Gammaproteobacteria > Enterobacterales > Enterobacteriaceae > Escherichia > Escherichia sp. WS3227_2. The sequence goes on along the minus strand of NZ_JBJQLG010000001.1, from coordinate 369,264 downwards.
CATGTTAATTTCCTCACATCGTGATGCGGATGAGTGTTTGAAAAAGCACATTTGACTGTGCGAGATGATGGGATTCTATCAACTTCGCGGACTGGTTTTTTGTTACCTGTGGCAAATAATTGCAAACATTCCCAATTTGCAAAACGAAATTGTGATGTGGATAACATTTTTGCCCCTGAGCATCGTCAGGGGCGGTTAGTGGAATTATCGGCGGCGGTAGGATTTTTGCGCGGTATTCACTTTATAAAGATAACGGCGAGATTCCGCAGAGGGATGGCGGGTCGTCAGCGTTTGATAAACATCGCCCGGCGTCATGGTGTTAATAATATTGGCCGCCTGAATCTTGTCATTCGAAAAGACTCGCAGCACGCTGCCTGCACCGCCGTTATAGGCGGTGATGACGGCATAACGCCGCGACGTTGGGTTATCAATTCCGCCAAGATAAACATTGTTCAGTATCGCCAGATACGCGGTGCCGGTATCAATATTGCTGGCAGGATCAAACAAGAAACTGCGGCTCGGCGTGCCAGATTTCCCCTGCGAGCGGAACACATCTTTCCCGGCAGTATGTTGTACCACCTGCATTAATCCCAGCGCATCGGAACGGCTGACCGCATACGGGTTAAAGGAAGATTCAGTCTGCATAATTGCCAGAATCAGCGACTCATCAATGCCATATTTCCGTGACGCCTGGCGGACCATGCCGAGATATTTGTGCGCACGTTTATCAAGGTGGTTCGGCACCATGTTAATGGTGACACTGTAGATGATACGTAGCCCGTTGCTGCGGCTCTTCAGACGGTTTTTCAGCAGATAATCCGCGAAGTTGCTCGCGCGACCTTCCCAGCGAATCGGCTGCCCGGTGTTGTCCACCACCTGACCGTAAAGGAAAGGTTCTTTCGAAATCGTAATATCATCAACGTCGGAATAGAGATCGACCGAACCCGGATCGTCACCCATCAGCAACGTTTTGATAATTGCCCGGCGCAGATGCGCGGCAGGTTCTGTCCCGGCGATGGTTTCGATAGTAATCGTACCGTCATCGAAGTTGATGTGGCTGCGGGTCTGATATTGATCGGTGTATTTCACGTAGTCCTTAGGACCGGCGATCACTACCTCTTTGAATCCCCAGATGTTCTCAATATTGTGGGCAAATTGCCCCATCAGAATATCAAAACCGTTGGTGTCTTTGACCCAGGCTTCGTTATAGGTATCGCCTTTTTTGGTCGTCGAACAGGAGATGAGCAACGGCGCAATCAAAGCCAGCGCGAGATATTTTTTCATCATTCCGGGTGCGTGTTGTGTTTGTTTTTATGCAAGTTGCCGGAGGCGTGCTCCGGCACTGTTTTTATTTTTTATCTTCCGGCGTATAGCCCTCGATATGCACCTCTTTACCCTCGAACAGGAAGTTGACCATCTCCTGCTCCAGCAGCTTGCGGTGCTCGGCATTCATCATGTTGAGTTTCTTTTCATTAATCAGCATGGTTTGTTTGTGCTGCCACTGCGCCCAGGCTTCTTTGGAGATCTCGTTATAGATGCGTTTTCCCAGTTCGCCGGGGTACAGCTGAAAATCCTGACCTTCTGCTTCACGTTGCAGGAAAGTACAAAAAATCGTTCTGCTCATAAATCATCCTCTTTATCGACTCACGCGCTAAACCGGCGCGCCAGTGCGTAACTGCTGTAACAAACGCTCCACGGGAGCCGCCAGGCCAACTGACGGCGGTTGCGCTAAGTTATACCAGAGCGCATTGCCTTCATCCATGCAGCCGGTGAATGACGACACGGGAAGCCACATAGGCACAATATCTAAGTGGAAATGGCTGAAGGTATGGCGAAACGCGGTCAGCTGCGTCAGGTTATCGGCAGCAATTTGCCGTTGCGCCAGCCAATGCCGCAAACTTTCTTCGTCGGCAAACTGTGGGAAACAGTATAAACCGCCCCACAATCCACTCGGCGGACGCTGCGCCAGCAATACTTCATCTTCGTGCTGTAACAGCAGAAAGTAGCCAGTACGCTCCGGCAGCGTCTGTTTCGGTTTTTTGCCCGGATAAAGCGACCAGCTATTGTTGGCGGTGGCAATACATCCGTTTTGTAGCGGACAGAGCGAACATTTCGGCTTCGAGCGCGTGCAAATCACCGCGCCCAAATCCATCATCGCCTGATTAAACCGTTCCACGCCAACCGCGGGCGTCACCTGCTCGCTTAAACTCCACAGTTTATTCTCGACCTCTTTTTTCCCAGGCCAGCCGCTTACAGCATAGCAGCGCGCCAGCACGCGTTTGACGTTACCGTCGAGAATCGGAAAGTGCTTACCCAGAGAAAGCGAGAGAATCGCGCCTGCGGTGGAACGCCCGACGCCCGGTAACGCCGCGACTTCTTCAAAGGTTTCCGGGAATTTACCGCTGTGTAAGGTCGCCACTTGTTGTGCCGCTTTATGCAGATTGCGCGCGCGGGCGTAATAGCCAAGCCCGGTCCACAAGTGGAGAACTTCATCCAGCGGTGCATTGGCGAGATCGGTCACCGTCGGGAAGCGCGCCATAAAGCGTTCAAAATAGGGGATAACGGTCGCAACCTGAGTTTGTTGCAACATCACTTCTGAGAGCCATACTTTGTAGGGCGTCTTGTCAATTTGCCAGGGCAGCGTTTTCCGCCCGTATTTATCGTACCAGTCCAGAACCTGGGCTGAAAATTGCGACGCTTGCATGGTCACCGAATTCACTGTTGTTGGGGGCAAGATTGCAGCACAGCGACGGCAGGGTGTAAACCGGAACTTTCCGCAGCCACGGCCTTATCATGCTTGCATCCGGCAACTAACTTTGGATAATGCCCGTTTTCAGAACACTTTCACAAGCGACTAAATCTTTATGAAAAACGACGTCATCTCACCGGAATTTGATGAAAACGGCCGCCCACTGCGCCGTATCCGTAGTTTTGTGCGCCGCCAGGGGCGACTGACCAAAGGCCAGGAACATGCGCTGGAAAACTACTGGCCGGTGATGGGCGTTGAGTTCAGCGAAGATATGCTGGATTTCCCCGCGCTTTTTGGCCGAGAAGCGCCGGTGACGCTTGAGATTGGTTTTGGCATGGGGGCGTCGCTGGTGGCAATGGCTAAAGATCGCCCTGAGCAGGACTTCCTCGGCATTGAAGTGCATTCACCGGGCGTTGGTGCGTGCCTGGCTTCTGCGCATGAAGAGGGCTTAAGCAACCTGCGCGTGATGTGTCACGATGCGGTTGAAGTGCTGCATAAAATGATTCCTGACAATTCATTGCGCATGGTGCAGCTCTTTTTCCCTGACCCGTGGCACAAAGCGCGCCATAATAAACGCCGTATCGTTCAGGTGCCGTTTGCCGAACTGGTAAAAAGCAAACTGCAACTGGGGGGCGTATTCCATATGGCGACCGACTGGGAACCTTATGCGGAACATATGCTTGAAGTGATGTCTTCTATTGACGGTTATAAAAACCTGTCAGAGAGCAATGATTACGTACCTCGTCCGGCATCACGTCCGGTGACGAAATTTGAACAACGTGGTCATCGTCTTGGTCACGGAGTATGGGACTTAATGTTCGAGAGGGTGAAATAATGGCAAAGAACCGTAGCCGTCGTCTGCGTAAAAAAATGCACATCGACGAATTCCAGGAATTAGGATTTTCGGTGGCATGGCGATTCCCGGAAGGTACATCGGAAGAACAGATTGATAAAACCGTTGATGACTTTATTAACGAGGTTATCGAACCGAACAAACTGGCCTTTGACGGCAGCGGTTATCTGGCCTGGGAAGGTCTGATCTGCATGCAGGAAATCGGCAAATGCACCGAAGAACATCAGGCGATTGTGCGTAAGTGGCTGGAAGAGCGCAAACTGGATGAGGTACGCACCAGCGAACTTTTCGACGTTTGGTGGGACTAATAAAGCATACGGGCCAGCAAATGCTGGCCTAATTTTTTCTTGAGGGAAGACTATGATGCGCAAAATGCTGCTGGCGGCAGCACTTTCAGTGACGGCAATGACCGCTCACGCCGACTACCAGTGCAGCGTCACGCCGCGTGACGATGTGATTGTCAGCCCGCAAACCGTGCAGGTGAAAGGCGAAAACGGCAATCTGGTGATCACGCCAGACGGCAACGTGATGTATAACGGTAAGCAATATTCCCTGAACGCCGCCCAGCGCGAGCAGGCGAAGGATTATCAGGCTGAACTACGCAGCACGCTGCCGTGGATTGATGAAGGCGCGAAAAGCCGCGTCGAGAAAGCCCGTATTGCGCTGGATAAAATTATCGTTCAGGAGATGGGCGAAAGCAGCAAAATGCGCAGCCGTCTGACCAAACTTGATGCGCAGCTGAAAGAGCAGATGAACCGCATTATCGAAACGCGCAGCGATGGCCTGACGTTTCACTATAAAGCCATTGATCAGGTTCGCGCCGAAGGCCAGCAATTAGTTAATCAGGCAATGGGCGGAATTTTACAGGACAGCATTAATGAAATGGGCGCGAAAGCGGTGCTGAAAAGCGGCGGTAACCCATTACAGAACGTGCTGGGAAGCCTGGGCGGTCTGCAATCCTCAATCCAAACCGAATGGAAAAAGCAGGAAAAAGATTTCCAGCAGTTTGGCAAAGATGTTTGTAGCCGCGTTGTGACTCTGGAAGATAGTCGCAAAGCCCTGGTCGGGAATTTAAAATAATCCTCTATTTTAAGACGGCATAATACTTTTTTATGCCGTTTAATTCTTCGTTTTGTTACCTGCCTCTAACTTTGTAGATCTCCAAAATATATTCACGTTGTAAATTGTTTAACGTCAAATTTCCCATACAAAGCTAAGGGATAATGCGTAGCGTTCACGTAACTGGAGGAATGAAATGGAGTTTTTCAAAAAGACGGCACTTGCCGCACTGGTTATGGGTTTTAGTGGTGCAGCATTGGCATTACCCAATATCACCATTTTAGCAACCGGCGGGACCATTGCCGGTGGTGGTGACTCCGCAACCAAATCTAACTACACAGCGGGTAAAGTTGGCGTAGAAAATCTGGTTAATGCGGTGCCGCAACTGAAGGACATTGCGAACGTTAAAGGCGAGCAGGTAGTGAATATCGGCTCCCAGGACATGAACGATAATGTCTGGCTGACACTGGCGAAAAAAATTAACACCGACTGCGATAAAACCGACGGCTTCGTCATTACCCACGGTACCGACACGATGGAAGAAACCGCTTACTTCCTCGACCTGACGGTGAAATGCGACAAACCGGTGGTGATGGTCGGCGCAATGCGCCCGTCCACGTCCATGAGCGCAGACGGTCCATTCAACCTGTATAACGCGGTAGTGACCGCAGCTGATAAGGCCTCAGCTAATCGTGGCGTGCTGGTGGTGATGAACGACACCGTACTGGACGGTCGCGATGTCACCAAAACCAACACCACCGACGTAGCGACCTTCAAGTCTGTTAACTACGGTCCTCTGGGTTACATTCACAACGGTAAGATTGACTACCAACGTACCCCGGCACGTAAGCACACCAGCGATACGCCATTCGATGTATCTAAGCTGAATGAGCTGCCGAAAGTCGGCATCGTTTATAACTACGCTAACGCATCCGATCTTCCGGCTAAAGCACTGGTAGATGCGGGCTATGATGGTATCGTCAGCGCTGGTGTGGGTAACGGTAACCTGTATAAATCCGTGTTCGACACTCTGGCGACCGCCGCGAAAAACGGCACTGCAGTCGTGCGTTCTTCCCGCGTACCGACGGGCGCTACCACTCAGGATGCCGAAGTGGATGATGCGAAATATGGCTTCGTGGCCTCTGGCACGCTGAACCCGCAAAAAGCGCGCGTTCTGCTGCAACTGGCTCTGACGCAAACCAAAGATCCGCAGCAGATCCAGCAGATCTTCAATCAGTACTAATCACCTCGCCCCGGTATCGTGCCGGGGCTTTTTCACTTCAGACTTACGTCCATTGCCAATTTTCATTACCCTAATGATAATCACCGCAGTAAATTATTCCGCGAGAGGGTTTTCGGGTGAAAAAGCAATGGATTGTTGGCACGGCGCTGCTTATGTTGATGACTGGTAATGTCTGGGCAGATGGCGAACCGCCAACTGAAAATATCTTAAAAGATCAATTCAAAAAGCAGTATCACGGCATTCTCAAGCTTGATGCCATCAGCTTAAAAAATCTTGATGCTAAGGGTAATCAGGCCACCTGGTCAGCGGAAGGCGATGTCTCTTCCAGTGACGATCTCTATACCTGGGTCGGTCAGTTGGCAGATTACGAACTGCTCGAACAGACCTGGACGAAAGATAAACCGGTAAAATTCTCGGCGATGTTAACCAGTAAAGGAACGCCCGCGTCTGGCTGGTCGGTGAACTTTTACTCTTTTCAGGCGGCAGCCAGCGATCGTGGACGGGTGGTCGACGATATCAAAACGAATAATAAATATCTGATCGTGAATAGCGAAGATTTCAATTATCGCTTTAGTCAGCTTGAATCAGCGTTGAATAACCAGAAGAACTCGATTCCTGCGCTGGAAAAGGAAGTGAAAGCGCTTGATAAGCAAATGGTGGCGGCGCAGAAAGCAGCGGATGCATATTGGGGAAAAGATGCAAACGGTAAGCAAATGACCCGCGAAGACGCCTTTAAAAAAATTCACCAACAGCGTGATGAGTTTAATAAACAGAACGATAGCGAGGCTTTCGCGGTTAAATATGACAAAGAGGTTTATCAACCGGCGATTGTGGCATGTCATAAACAGAGTGCAGAGTGTTATGAAGTGCCAATTCAGCAGAAGCGAGATTTCGATATCAACGAACAACGGCGACAGACTTTTCTGCAATCACAAAAACTTAGCCGTAAATTGCAGGATGACTGGATAACGCTCGAGAAAGGGCAATATCCGTTAACGATGAAAGTTTCAGAAATAAACAGTAAAAAAGTCGCGATTTTGATGAAAATTGACGATATCAATCAGGCTAATGAACGCTGGAAAAAAGATACCGAACAACTGCGGCGCAATGGAGTGATTAAGTAACTCATGTTAAGTACCTTTGCCGGATAATATAAAAAGTTATCCGGCAAATTATTTTTTACATTAGCCCTAGTAGCTGTGGAATGAACAAGGATATTTGCGGGATGTAAGTGATCATCATCAACGCGATTAACAATGCGGCATAAAATGGCAGCAATGGTTTGATCAAATGTTGAATCTTCACACCTGAAATAGAACAACCAACAAATAGCGCACTACCCACCGGCGGTGTTAACAGCCCAATACAAAGGTTAGCCACCATCATAATACCGAAATGTACCGGATCCATTCCCAGCTCTTGTGCAATCGGCAAGAAGATTGGTGTGAAGATTAGTACAGCCGGTGTCATGTCCATAAAGATGCCGACAATTAATAAGACGATATTAATCAGCAGCAATATGATCAGTGGGTTATCAGAAATCCCCATCAATGCGTCGCTGATCATATAAGGAATATCAGCATTGGTCATTGCCCAGGACATGCCCACGGAAAAACCGATCAACAGTAATACAATCGAAGTGGTAACAACCGATTCCAGAATCAGTTTGGGTAAATCGCGCCATTTTACTTCCCGGTAAATCAGCACCGAGAGAATAAATGTGTAGACAACGGCAATTGCTGACGCTTCAGTTGCGGTAAAAATGCCGCCCAGAATGCCGCCCATTACAATGAACACCAGAAGCAAACTTGGTAAGGCATCCAGAAAAGCTTTACATGCCTGAGCAAAGGTTGCTCTTTCTGAAAGTGGGTAGCCACGGCGTTTAGCAATAATGCCGCAGACTATCATTACCGCGAGACCCATTAAGATCCCTGGCAAATATCCCGCCATAAATAACGATGCTACAGAAACGCCGCCAGCTGTCAGGGAAAACACAATTAACACGTTTGAGGGCGGTATCAGTAATCCAGTAATACAAGATGAGACGTTTACAGCGGTAGAAAATGCCGGATCATAACCTTCTTTGGTCTGAATGGGATTCAGTGTGCCACCAACGGCAGCAGCTGCCGCAACGGCTGAACCAGAAATGGAACCAAACATCATATTCGCCAGGACGTTCACATGACCAAGCGAACCAGGAACGCGGCCAACCATTACCTGGGCGAGGTTAATCAAACGTATCGCAATACCGCCGCTGTTCATCAGCGTTCCGGCAAAGATGAAAAAGGGGATTGCCAATAGGGCAAAGTTATCCAGTCCATTAGCCAGTCGCTGCGAAACAGTGATTGCCGCGATATCCCAGGGAAACATCAACAGCATTGAAGCTACAGTGGCAATACCGATTGAGAACGAAATGGGCACACCAATAAAGACCAGCACAAAAAAACAGCCAAACAGTGTAAGCGCGATATAACTATCCATTAACTGGCCTCCTGCGCAGGTTGTTTCAGTTGTTGAATGCTTTGATTAATAAAACACAAGGCATAAAACATCATCACCAATCCACTTAATGGCAGAATGATATATACGTATCCCATCGGTATTTGCATCGCGGCAGATACCTGTGATGTTGCCAGTGTTTTATCAATTAATTTCAGGCCACCAGTCACAATGACCGAACCGGCAAAACCTAAAATAAGAACGTTAATGACTATACTAAGAAGTAATTGCTTGCGCTTATTCAGGGCGAGAGCAAATAAATCGATAGAGAGATGTCTCTGCGCGCCGACGGTATATGCAGCACCTAATAATCCTACCCAGATCATCAAAAAGCGTGCCAGTTCATCGGTTAATGTACTTGGCTGGTTAAGTACGTAGCGGCTAAATACTTGCCAGACTACGCATACAACCAGAGCAAGCATTACGGCGACAGAAAACGCGGCAATGACGCGGTCTACCGCAAGTTTCAGGCGGTTAAATATCATTGTAAGCATCCTGGAAAATCAGGGCCAGAGACTGGCCCGAAATATTATTGAGCAGCGTTGTCGAATTTCTCTAACAAAGCAGCTTGTTTTGGATCTTTTTTGAAGTCGTCAAACAGAGGTTGAACTGCGGCACGGAATGGGGCTTTATCAACCTTAACGATTTCACCACCCATAGCTTTCGCCTGAGCACGTGTGTCAGCGTCAATTTTTTCCCACAATTTTTGTTGATAAGCTTCGGATTTCTTCGCCGCTGTTTCGAGGATTTGTTGCTGTTCTGGGGTTAATTTATTCCATGTTTTGGTGGAGATAACCAAAAAGTCAGGAATTGAGGCATGTTCATCTTCAGAAAAGACTTTGGCAATTTCGATATGTCGAGTCTGCACCCAGGAAGGCACGTTATTTTCTGCGCCATCTACTACACCTTGCTGCATCGCAGTATAAACTTCGCCAAATGAAATTGGAGTGGGTGAGCCACCCATCAGTTCAATCATTTTGATGGTGGTCGGGCTTGGCTGAACACGAATTTTCAGCCCTTTAAGATCTTCTGGCTTAGTAATCGGTTTTTTCGCATAGAAACTGCGTGTACCCGCTACATAAGCTGATAAAGCAAAAAAGCCTTTATCTTTTGTTGAATCCATAATTTCTTTACCAACTTCACCAAAAACCACTTTGTTGAAGTGCGCCTGATCTTTAAATAAGAACGGCAAATTATAGATAGCATAAATATTATCAAAAGACTCCAGATCACTGGCGGAACCTTTGGTCATATCCAGTGCACCATTTTGCAACAACTCCATAGTTTCTCGCGCATTACCCATCTGGCTGCTGGGATAAATACGGATCACCATATTACCTTTTGACAGCTGTTTTACCTCTTTCGCCAGCTCTTCAAAACTCTGATGTACAACATGACTTCTTTCCAGGTTGTGTGCTAACTTTAACGTCACTTTTTCTGCGGCGTTTACGCCAGTGCTAACCAGAGCCAGCAAGGATGCGCAGACTAATGAGCGGGTAAATGACCTCATTTTCATAAAAAAACTCCCTGTTGAAGGATGGAAATTGGTTGATATCTAATTGTGCTTATCAGTGCTTTGTGCGACAAATTGGTTAACCTGTCTGACAACTTGTCTATGTTTATCACAACTTGAAATAAAGTCAGAAATTAAATATTAATTTTGTGCGCCAGGTTGTACATGTTTATAATCAATAAATGATGAGTAAATATTCACTAAATATATATAATAAATATCGTCGATATTTATTCAGTAAGAAATATATTTTTGCCGAAGTTAATTAACGGGGGGGTAAAAGAAGTGATTAATGCGCCCGCAGGCGCATTAATGATTACTCAGCGAGGAATAATTCAAGAAGTGAGTTTAAGAATAATTTACCATGTTCCGTTATCTGCCAGTAATCCGCACATTCTGTGAGATAACCCTGAGCGATGGCCTCGTCTAACTGAGAGCGAATAACTTCTTCAGAAAGGCCAGTATACTGGCTAAACTCCACGCGCGGCGCGGCTTCCAGCAGACGGAAGCGATTCATAAAGAACTCAAACGGCTTATCTGCGGCTTCGACATCACGCTGGCTTTCCAGATACCTTCCTTGCATAAAACCACGCGGATGACGCGTTTTGGTGGTACGCAGAATGCGCCCATCCGGGAAGGTCACTTTGCCGTGCGCGCCGCAGCCAATACCGATGTAGTCGCCAAATCGCCAGTAGTTGAGATTGTGCTGGCACTGATAACCTGGTTTGGCGTAAGCGGATGTTTCATACTGCTGATAGCCCGCTGCGGTTAATAACTGATGCCCCTGTTCGAAAATATCCCACAGCGCGTCATCGTCCGGCAGTACAGGAGGGCGCGAGCCAAACAGCGTATTAGGTTCGATGGTCAGTTGATACCAGGAAAGATGCGGCGGATTCAGTTCAATGGCCTGGCGCAGATCGCCAAGCGCCTCTTCCAGTGATTGATCCGGCAGCCCATGCATCAAATCAAGGTTAAAACTACGCAGCCCCAGCCCGCTTGCAAGTTTTGCCGCTCGTTTCGCTTCTTGCGGGCCATGAATGCGCCCAAGTCGTTTCAGCTTTTCTTCGCTAAAACTCTGCACACCAATAGAGATGCGGTTCACACCAGCACGCTGATAATCGACAAAGCGATCGGCTTCAACCGTACCAGGGTTCGCTTCCATAGTAATCTCTGCATCCGCTGCCAGCGGCAAACGCGCACGTACGCCGTCCAGCAGCATTTGCATCGCCGCGCCGGAAAGCAGGCTCGGCGTACCACCGCCAATAAAGATTGTCTGCACTTCACGGCCCTGAGCGTAAGCCACATCGTTGTCCAGATCGTTAAGCAGATGCTGAACATAATCGTCGTGCGGCACTTCTCCTTTCAACGCGTGAGAGTTGAAATCGCAGTACGGGCATTTCTGCACGCACCACGGGATGTGAATGTAGAGACTCAGCGGCGGTAATTTAACCATTACGTAAAGCGTCCAGCAGCAGTTTCAACGCCTGACCACGGTGGGAAATGGCGCTCTTTTCTTCGCGGGTCAGTTCGGCAGCGGTTTTTCCTTCGGAAGGTACGAAGAAGATTGGATCATAACCAAAGCCGCCAGTACCCGCTGGTTCACGAGTAATCACGCCCGGCCAGCTGCCGTGGCATACCAGCGGAGTCGGATCTTCCGCGTGACGCAGATATACCAGCACGCAGTGGAAACGCGCCTGACGTTGGTCGTCCGGTACGTCTTTCATTGTTTCCAGCAGTTTTTGCAGGTTCTTTTGATCGGTCGCGTCTTCACCGGAATAACGCGCGGAGTAAATACCCGGCGCGCCACCCAGCGCATCTACCGCCAGACCGGAGTCGTCGGCAATTGCCGGTAAACCGGTCACTTTTGCCGCATGGCGCGCTTTCAGAATCGCGTTTTCGATAAAGGTCAGGCCGGTTTCTTCAGCGGAATCTACGCCGAGGTCTGTTTGGGCCACGATATCAAGACCGAAGTCGCTAAGCAGCGACGCCAGCTCACGCACTTTACCGGCATTGCCGGTTGCGAGGACAACTTTTTGCATAGGATACCTAATTAATTAACGCCGCGATTTCTGGCGGGATTTGTTGCGGATTAATGATTTTAATTTGTTTGTGGCGGCCAAGTTCGCCTTTTTCAATCACCACCTGGCTTTTGGCAACCCGGAATTGCTTACCGAGAAACTTCACCAGATGGCTGTTGGCCTGGCCGTCAACCGGCGGCGCGGTTATGGCGACTTTTACCTCGTCGCCATGTAAACCGACAATAGAATCACGGCTGGCTTTCGGCTGAATATAGAGCCGTAAAACCAGACCGTCATCATTAACTGTTACGGCACTCATAACGCCATCCACAGCCCCGGCAGCAGCATATTTCCGGTCGCCTGCAAGACTTCTGCGACACCCATATTGATGACATACAGCAGCAGAACGAGGATCATCGGCGAGAAATCAATCCCACCCATTGCCGGTAGCAGGCGGCGAATCGGGCGCAGCAGCGGATCGGCCAGCTGAATCAGCACGTATTCAATCGGACTACGACCCTGGCTTACCCAGCTCATAATCGCCATCACCAGCAGGACCCAGAAAATCAGCAGGCCGATGGTTTTCAGCAGAATCAGTAAACCGGCAATCCAGATGATTGGCAGGAAGGTCACCACTTTAAACAGCACGATGGCTTTGATAAAACTGAGAATATAGGCAACCAGCAGCGAGGCGCTGTCAATGGGACCCATAGCCGGAATAACGCGGCGCAGTGGCCCGATAATTGGCTGCGTTACCTTCACTACAAACTGTGAGAAGGGGTTGTAAAAATCACAATGAGCCCACTGCATCCAGATGCGTAATAACAGCACCATGGTATACAGCTCAATGACCGTTGAAAGCAGGAAAGTCAACGTATTCATGGCGTTCCTTTAATTCCTTATTTTTTAGAGTAATCACGCGCACCAAAAATTGCAGTGCCGATACGAACCATCGTGCTACCTGCCGCAATGGCGGCTTCCATATCGTCCGACATTCCCAGAGAGAGCGTGTCGATATGCGGGTAGCGCGTTTTCAGTCCGGCAAATGCTACAGCCATTTGGCGTGCAACTTCAAACTGCCTTACATATTCTGACTCAGGCGCAGGGATTGCCATCAGCCCGCGCAGACGTAAACGCGGTAGTTCAGCGACCGCAGCTGCCAGCTCGTCCAGTTCTGCCAGTTGAATCCCGGACTTACTGTTTTCGTCACTAATATTAATTTGAATCAGTACGTTAAGAGGGGGAAGTTCTGCCGGGCGCTGATCGTTGAGGCGGGTAGCAATGCGCAAACGGTCGATGGTATGACACCAGTCGAAATGCTCTGCCACCAGGCGGCTTTTATTAGACTGCAACGGGCCAATAAAATGCCATTCTAATCCTGTTACGCCCAGTTCCTGAAAGTGGCGAATTTTATCTACCCCTTCCTGAACGTAGTTTTCACCAAATTGACGCTGCCCGGCATCAATGGCTTCTGCGATGGCGCTCGCAGGTTTTGTTTTACTGACTGCAAGCAGCGTAATTTCTTCTGGAGAACGGCCGCAACGCGTTGCAGCCGCTGAGATTTTGTCCCGGACCTGTGCCAGGTTATGCGCAATATCGTTCATTTTCCGAGGATCTTAGTATGTATATGGAAGAAATTGTGGCCCTTAGTGTAAAGCATAACGTCTCGGATCTACACCTGTGCAGCGCCTGGCCCGCACGATGGCGCATTCGCGGGCGAATGGAAGCTGCGCCATTTGATGCGCCGGACGTCGAAGAGCTACTGCGGGAGTGGCTGGATGACGATCAGCGGACAATATTGCTGGAGAATGGTCAGTTGGATTTTGCTGTGTCGCTGGCGGAAAACCAGCGGTTGCGTGGCAGTGCGTTCGCGCAACGGCAAGGTATTTCTCTGGCATTACGGTTGTTACCTTCGCACTGTCCACAGCTCGAACAGCTTGGTGCGCCACCGGTATTGCCGGAATTACTCAAGAGCGAGAATGGCCTGATTCTGGTGACGGGGGCGACGGGGAGCGGCAAATCTACCACGCTGGCGGCGATGGTTGGCTATCTCAATCAACATGCCGATGCGCATATTCTGACGCTGGAAGATCCTGTTGAATATCTCTATGCCAGCCAGCGATGTTTGATCCAGCAGCGGGAGATTGGTTTGCACTGTATGACGTTCGCATCGGGATTGCGGGCTGCATTGCGGGAAGATCCTGATGTGATTTTGCTGGGAGAGCTGCGTGACAGCGAGACAATCCGTCTGGCGCTGACGGCGGCAGAAACCGGGCATCTGGTGCTGGCGACATTACACACGCGCGGCGCAGCGCAGGCAGTTGAGCGACTGGTGGATTCGTTTCCGGCGCAGGAAAAAGATCCCGTGCGTAATCAACTGGCAGGGAGTTTACGGGCGGTGTTGTCACAAAAGCTGGAAGTGGATAAACAGGAAGGACGCGTGGCGCTGTTTGAATTGCTGATTAACATTCCCGCGGTGGGGAATTTGATTCGCGAAGGGAAAACCCACCAGTTGCCGCATGTTATTCAAACCGGGCAGCAGGTGGGGATGTTAACGTTTCAGCAGAGTTATCAGCAGCGGGTAGGGGAAGGACGTTTGTGAGGCTAAAGTGATTGATTAGTTTAGTAAATATGCCTGATGCGCTACGCTTATCAGGCCTACAAACGTAGTCATTCACGCCGCATCCGGCAATAAGGAGCGATGACGTAAATCGCCTTAATACCCCTGCTCGAAATAACTTTCGAGAATAATAACCGCAGAGGCAGAGTCGACTTTGCCTTTATTAAGCGCCCGGTAGCCACCTTGTTCAAACAGACCGGAGCGCGCTTCTACGGTGCTAAGACGCTCGTCATGGAGCTTTACTTCAACACCGAAACGACCATGAATACGGTTGGCAAATTTACGCGCTCTGGCAGTCAACGGCTGTTCTGTGCCGTCCATATTCAGCGGTAAACCGACGATGATTTCGTCCGGCTGCCACTCTTTCAGTAAACGTTCGATGAGGTTCCAGTCCGGCGTACCGTCCTGCGCTTTAATTGCAGGCAAAGGGCGAGCGGTGCCGGTAATGCGTTGGCCGACCGCTACACCAATGCTTTTGGTACCGAAGTCGAAGGCGAGTAAGGTTCCACTCATCAGGCGTGCCCTGCCACACCAGGCATGGTGAGAATATCCACACCAATCAGTTTTGCCGCCTCGCGCCAGCGGTCGGCAATCGGTGTTTTGAACAGAATATTCAGATCCGCCGGGGCGGTTAGCCACGCGTTATCGAGAATTTCTTGTTCCAGTTGACCTTTCTCCCAGGAGGCATAGCCCAGAGCCACCAATACGTCAGACGGTTGTTTATCGGTGCCGAGCGTTTCCAGCACATCGCGGGAAGTGGTCATCACCGTGTTGTCTGAAATGCGAATGCTGGAAGCAAAATTAGAGGGCGGAGTATGCAAAATAAACCCGCGATCTTCAGCCAGCGGACCGCCGAGCATAACCGGTTTATCCAGACGGATTGATTCATCACGCGGCTCCGGCGTGATCTTCAGCTTTTCCAGAATCCCTTCAATTTTGAGATTTTCCAGCGGCTTGTTGACGATGATCCCCATTGCACCATTGGTATTATGTTCGCAAATGTAGACCACGGAACGACGGAAAATCGGATCCTGGAGAGCAGGCATGGCAATAAGAAAGTGATGCTGTAAATTCATTGTCAGAGGTTCTGTTTCCTGGTTCAAAAAAGCAACAGCGCCCAGTATGCGTGGAAAGAAGGGCGCTGTCACTCAGAGTCTCAACGAGATCCTTCTCGCTAAGGTGGGTTACTGCTGCTGTAAACGTGCTTCGATGGCATCCATTAACATTCCGGTGATCGACACCGGAAACTCTGCTTCAATCTCACGAATACAGGTTGGGCTGGTGACGTTAATTTCAGTCAGACGGTCGCCGATGATATCCAGACCAACAAAAATCAGCCCTTTTTCTTTCAGCGTCGGCCCGATCTGACGGGCGATTTTCCAGTCACTTTCCGTCAGCGGACGAGGTTCACCGCGACCACCGGCAGCCAGATTGCCACGGGTTTCGCCCCCCTGCGGAATACGCGCCAGGCAGTACGGCACCGGCTCGCCATCCACCACCAACACGCGTTTGTCGCCATCTTTAATGGCTGGCAGGTAATTTTGCGCCATGCAGTAGCGAGTGCCATGCTCAGTCAGGGTTTCGGCAATCACGCCGAGGTTTGGATCGCCTTCTTTCACGCGGAAAATCGACGCGCCGCCCATACCGTCCAGCGGCTTAAGAATGATGTCGCTGTGTTTCTCCCAGAACGCTTTTAGCTGCGCTTTATTGCGCGTAACCAGCGTTTCTGGCGTTAAGTCAGAGAACCAGGCAGTAAACAGTTTTTCGTTACAGTCGCGCAGGCTCTGCGGCTTGTTAACGATCAGCGTCCCTTTCTCTTCGGCACGTTCCAGAATATAGGTCGCGTAGATAAACTCGGTATCAAACGGCGGGTCTTTACGCATCAGGATCACATCGAGATCGGCCAGCGGCAGATCCTGTTCACCGACGAACGAAAACCACTCTTCGTAGTTCTGCTTCACGTTCAGCGTGCGGGTATGGGCGCGGGCTTCGCCATTGATCAGATACAGATCGCCCATCTCCATATAGTGAAGTTCGTAACCACGACGCTGTGCTTCCAGCAACATAGCGAAACTGGAATCTTTCTTGATGTTGATGTTTGCGATGGGGTCCATCACGATGCCGAGCTTGATCATTATTCTTCTCCGTTAGCCCAAATCGCCAAATCGTACTTGTAGCGCGGTAATGGCGGTGAGCGCAGTTGTCTCTGTACGCAAAACGCGAGGTCCCAACAGGATATCAGTAAATTGATAGCGGGCAGTCATGGCAATTTCATCTGCCGATAAACCGCCTTCCGGGCCAATCAGCAGGCGGACGCGTTCAACCGGTAACGGCAACGTATTGATGCTGTTACTCGCGCGCGGGTGAAGATTCAGTTTCAGTCCTTCATCCTGCTCTGCACACCAGGCTTCCAGATCCATCGCTGGACGGATTTCCGGCACCCGGTTACGACCACACTGCTCACAGGCAGCAATTGCAATCTTCTGCCACTGCTGGAGCTTCTTGTTCAGACGTTCACTATCCAGTTTAACGCCGCAGCGTTCAGAAAAAAGTGGCGTAATGAGGCTTACACCGAGTTCGATCGATTTCTGGATCGTAAATTCCATTTTTTCACCACGCGACATCACCTGACCGAGGTGAATATGCAGCGGAGATTCACGATCGTCGATCTGGCCTTCCAGCACTTTCACTTCCACGCTTTTTTTGCTGGCGCTGGTAATTTCGGCGTCAAAGACCTGGTTGCTGCCGTCAAATAATTGCAACGCCTGCCCCGGCCCCATACGCAGTACGCGCCCGATATGGTTGGCGGCATCTTCGCAAAGCGCGATGTGAGAATGGCTGGTCAGTGGTTCAGGATGATAAATGCGGGGGATACGCATAGTTAAAAATCCGCGTCGTCTCCCCACGCGGTTGTACGCGTGGGGTAGGGGTTAACAAAAAGAATCCCGCTAGTGTAGGTTAGCTCTTTCGCGCCTGGCAAGCGCGTTGCACATACGGGTTATGATTGCCCTGCACCTTCGCGATGCGTTCATCGCGCTCGCACTCCCAGTCGGTAACCGGATACATCTTGTCCCATGCGTTGAACAGTTGCGTTTGCTGGCGAGAGAGTGTCAGGTTGTATTGGTCACGCATATAGAAGTAGGTGCGCGCAATGGCACCGCGTGCACGCGCTGGTGGTTCGGCAGCTTTTTCTTTGAAATCGACCTTCATGGCGCATTGACCGTACTGGCCTTCACCGCCATTCCACTGGCTGTACATAAAGTTGCCGCGATCGCCATTCACCTCACCGACTGACGGCTGCAGGTTATGCATATCGCTTTCCATCTTGCGATAGACCGGATCTTTGGCGCAATTTTTACGTCCACCGTCCTGCCAGCACTGGCGCTGGTGACCGAATTGCCAGGCGGGAACGACGTGTTCCCATTCTACGCGGCTGGCGCGGTTTTCATTTTTGCGCACCTGATAGCCGCACGATTGCAGATCGACAACGCCTTTTTTGCCCTGCCAGTTAATTTTACATCCGCAATAAAACGTACCTGGCGCGTCAGCGTGGACTTTTACCGCCGCGGCTTTCGCCTGAGAAAAACTATTGATACCTTCGGCCAACGCCGGGCCGGAAAATGCTGCGCTCAGTACCACCGCAGCAATAGACAAATAACGGTACATCACTTACTCCGTGTTAAAACGAGCCAGCAACGTAGCGAAAGTTGTTTTGGTATGCAATCAGCCAGATCAGGAAAGTTCCTGATAGTTCAGATGGTTATTTTGCAATCAGCTGTTCGCCGCAGTGAACACAGCGATAGACGGCTTCGCCACGAACTACGCGATTATGGCGGCGTACGGTAAGCTGATGCTCCTGGCACTTGCAGCGGTAGGGGAAGGTGTTGCGACGCACGGATTGCAGTTCAAATTGATGCGTACGACGGGCGGGAACGCCCAGCACGCTTTCCATCATCCACTTCCACTCTTTGCCATGTGGCGCTACGCGGCCGAAATGTTTCCATACCAGCAAATGTGCCAGTTCGTGCGGCACCACTTCTTCAATAAAGGCTTCACTGTTTTCCAACAGCAAAACGGGATTGAGGCGGATTTCATAGCTTTCCAGCCAGGCTGTTCCGGCGGAGGTTCCGCGCTGGGTGTAAGAGAGTTTTGGCTCCGGGTAGTTACGCCCTAGCTTCAGGTTGGCCTGGGCGAGTTTTTCCCGCAGGCGACGCATAACGGCCTGTTGGATGGCGATAGGGAGACGGGATGTTTTCATAGCGGCAGAGGATAGAGCGAAGAAAAGATGACTGCAAGAGGCGGCTTCCTCCGCGACGGGAGGAAGCCTGAGGAGATTAATCGTGAGCGCCGATTTCGCGCAGTTTACGACCTTTCATCAGATTACGTTCAATATGTTCCAGCGAAACGTGTTTGGTTTCCGGTACCAGCCACAATGTCAGCAGGATAAACAGTACGTTCAGAGCCGCATACACCCAGAAGGTGTTGGCGTTACCCAGCGTGTTGAGCATGGTCAGGAACGTTGCGCCAACGATCATGTTGGCAATCCAGTTGGTGGCGGTGGAGCAGGTGATGCCAAAATCGCGGCCTTTCAGCGGCTGAATTTCGGAGCACAGTACCCAAATCAGCGGACCGGCACTCATGGCAAAGCCAACAATAAACATCAGCAGCATGGCGATGGCGAAATACTGCGCCGACGGAGAGTGGATACCGATATGCATCATTGTACCGAGTACGCCCATGCCAGCAGCCATCACCAGGAAGCCCAGCGTTAGCGTTGGTTTACGTCCCCAGCGGTCAACAAGGCCGATTGCGATAAAGGTGGCAAGTACGTTGGTCAGGCCGACAATCACTGTCCCCCACATTTGCTCGGTAGTGTTGGTATAACCCGCCAGTTCGAAGATTTTCGGCGCGTAATACATGATGACGTTCATCCCGGTGAATTGCTGCATTACCTGCAACAGTACGCCAAGGAACACCGCGCGGCGGAAGTTGCTGTTCTCTTTAAACAGCGCCCAGCCACTCTGTTTAACCTGCAAACTTTCACGGATTTCATCCAGTTCGCGTTTCGCTTCCGCGCTGGTGTCACGCAGGCGCAGCAGCACGCGTTCGGCATCAACAAAACGGCGTTTGGCGGCAAACCAACGAGGGCTGTCTGGCAAGAAGAAGACACCAATCAGCAGCAAAATTGCCGGGATGATAATCACACCCAGCATCCAGCGCCATGCACCGGTGTAGCTGAAGGCGGTATCAGAAAGATAAGCGCCGAGGATCCCGATAGTGATCATCAACTGATACATCGAGATCATACTGCCGCGAATTTTTTCCGGCGCAATTTCAGAGAGGTACAGCGGTGCGGTATAAGAGGCCACACCCACCGCCAGCCCCAGCAGAACGCGGGAAAGAATCAGTACTTCAACGTTTGGCGCAGCCGCAGAGAACAGTGAACCGGCAACAAACAGGATTGCGCCGATCATCAGGCTCTTTTTGCGCCCGAGTTTAAAGGAGAGCCAGCCGCTGCCCACCGCACCGACTGCCGCACCGAACATCATGGAGCTTACGACCCATTCTTGCGTGTGCGAAGTAATCTGGAATTCATCTGCAATAAACGGCAGTGCGCCAGCAATTACACCGATATCCAGGCCAAAGAGTAATCCCGCCAGAGCGGCAAGGAAGCAGACGAAAAACGTCATTGCCTTGTTTGACCGCCCCTGTTTTTTAGCGTCAGGCATGATGCCCTCCAATATGGTTATTTTTTATTGTGAATTAAGATAGGTGAGTACGACGTAAAAAGATGTGAAGCAAATCACATCAGTGTAATCGCTTACACTAACATTTATCTTGTTTATGATTTAAGTGCATGAAAATAATTGAGTTATATCATCATAGATTAAACGCTGTTATCTGCAATTAAGACTTTACTGAAAAGAAATGTAACAACTATGAAATCCAAATAATAATATGAAAATATTACAAATATTTGTCTGGCGTGGTTGGTGTAATCGGTTTCAGTAGCGATGATAATTTGCGGTAAAACGTGTTCAGGAAGAATGATGTTATTGTGCGGGCAGCTTTTTGCCGGATGCGGCGTGAACGCCTATCCACCGCGGTGAGGTAAAAGAAAAAGGCCAGCGCGAGGCTGGCCTTTGAAAGCAGGTGAAGAAAAATTACTTCAGACCGGCAGCATCGCGCAGCAGCTGCGCTTTGTCGGTTTTTTCCCACGGGAAATGTTCACGACCAAAGTGACCGTATGCTGCGGTTTCTTTGTAGATCGGGTGCAGCAGATCCAGCATCTGAATCAGACCGTATGGGCGCAGGTCGAAGAACTCACGTACCAGCAGAGTCAGTTGTTCAGAAGGCACTTTCTCAGTACCGAAAGTTTCCACCATGATAGAGGTCGGTTCAGCCACGCCGATTGCGTAGGAAACCTGAATTTCACAACGATCGGCCAGGCCAGCAGCAACGATGTTTTTCGCGACATAACGTGCAGCGTAGGCTGCGGAACGGTCCACTTTTGATGGATCTTTACCAGAGAATGCACCGCCACCGTGACGCGCCATGCCGCCGTAGGTATCAACGATAATTTTACGACCAGTCAGACCGCAGTCACCCATCGGGCCACCGATAACGAAACGACCGGTCGGGTTGATGAAGAATTTGGTGGCAGAAGTCAGCCATTCAGCGGGCAGAATCGGCTTGATGATCTCTTCCATTACCGCTTCTTGCAGCGATTTCTGGTCGATCTCTTCAGAGTGCTGAGTGGAAAGCACGACAGCATCAATGCCAACGATTTTGCCGTCGTCATACTGGAAAGTCACCTGGCTTTTCGCGTCCGGGCGCAGCCACGGCAGAGTGCCGTTTTTACGCACTTCAGCCTGACGCTGTACCAGACGGTGTGCATAGGTGATAGGTGCTGGCATCAGCACGTCGGTTTCATTGGTTGCGTAGCCAAACATCAGACCCTGGTCACCCGCGCCCTGTTCCAGCGGATCGGCACGGTCAACGCCCTGGTTGATGTCAGGAGACTGTTTGCCGATAGCGCTCAGAACCGCACAGGAATTAGCGTCAAAGCCCATGTCGGAATGCACATAGCCAATTTCGCGAACGGTGTTACGGGTGATCTCTTCGATGTCTACCCAGGCGCTGGTGGTGATTTCGCCGCCAACTAAAACCATGCCGGTTTTTACGTAGGTTTCGCAAGCAACGCGTGCTTTCGGATCCTGTTCGAGGATCGCGTCTAAAACGGCATCAGAAATTTGGTCAGCAATTTTGTCAGGATGCCCTTCAGAGACGGACTCGGACGTAAAAAGGTGTTTTGCCATATTTAATATCACCTAAAGAGAATTTGGTTAGCTCAAACTGTTGTGTGGATTTTCTGTGGTAGCGGATCCTACCACGACTCTGCAGGTTAAAAACACTGGCAGTCTGAGTGTTAATCGGTATGGATGGATTAACATCTGGATGGCTATTTTAGGTCAATTCTTCACCCGATTTCCACTTTTTTTTGAATCGTGTCTCATTCTGTTAAAAACGTGGCTGGAAATTTTTCCTGACAATGCTGGCATTCTGCGTATTTATCTTTTGCAATTTTCTGCCATTGTGGGGTATAAAACGCGGCGCGCGGCTTAAATAAAAAGCACACGACGTTTCTTTCGTGTTGCCACTTCCAGCCGGGTTGAAATCAGAGTTTTGGCTTGTGGGTTCGTCTTAACAGGCGGCCGTGGAGGTGATACGAAATAATGAACCGTTGTCTGCTGCTTAACCTGTCTCACCGTTCTGGTGAAGATTCGTTCCCCGCACTCTGCATCTCTGCTTTGCATACCTGCCGATGTTATACCCATCTCGGCGCTTCTCAGGATTCAAGAGCTGGTTACAGTTACTGAGGACTGAACAAGGGCGCTCTTGTAAAAACAAGAGTTTTCTCGTGGTTTCGCCGAACTGTCACACTTACGTTCGGTTATGTGCTTAATAATGTTATGAAAAAGAAACCGGTTGCGCAGTTGGAGCGTCAGCATTCACTGCTGGAAAATCCATGTGCTTATGGGTTGTTATCGCAGTTCCAGGCTGCGATAGTCGTTAACTGTTTTACACTTAATAAAATAATTTGAGGTTCGCTATGTCTGACGACATGTCTATGGGTTTGCCTTCGTCAGCGGGCGAACACGGTGTACTACGCTCCATGCAGGAGGTTGCAATGAGCTCCCAGGAAGCCAGCAAGATGCTGCGTACTTACAATATTGCCTGGTGGGGCAATAACTACTATGACGTTAACGAGCTGGGCCACATTAGCGTGTGCCCGGACCCGGACGTCCCGGAAGCTCGCGTCGATCTCGCGCAGTTAGTGAAAACTCGTGAAGCACAGGGCCAGCGTC
Source organism: Escherichia sp. WS3227_2 (assembly GCF_046486495.1). NCBI lineage: Bacteria > Pseudomonadati > Pseudomonadota > Gammaproteobacteria > Enterobacterales > Enterobacteriaceae > Escherichia > Escherichia sp. WS3227_2. The sequence goes on along the minus strand of NZ_JBJQLG010000001.1, from coordinate 346,341 downwards.
TGCCTGCACTGTTCTGTTTCCCACAGATCCTGCAGCACCGTTTGCGTTCTATTAACGCCGCGTTCAAACGTGCGCGGGAATCCTACGGCTATAACGGCGATTACTTCCTCGTTTATCCGATCAAAGTTAACCAGCACCGCCGCGTGATTGAGTCCCTGATTCATTCGGGCGAACCGCTGGGCCTGGAAGCCGGTTCCAAAGCGGAGTTGATGGCGGTGCTGGCACATGCTGGCATGACCCGTAGCGTCATCGTCTGCAACGGTTATAAGGACCGCGAATATATCCGCCTGGCATTAATTGGCGAGAAGATGGGCCACAAGGTCTATCTGGTCATTGAGAAGATGTCAGAAATTGCCATTGTGCTGGATGAAGCAGAACGTCTGAATGTCGTTCCTCGTCTGGGCGTGCGTGCGCGTCTGGCTTCGCAGGGCTCCGGTAAATGGCAGTCCTCCGGCGGGGAAAAATCGAAGTTCGGCCTGGCGGCGACTCAGGTACTGCAACTGGTTGAAACCCTGCGTGAAGCCGGGCGTCTCGACAGCCTGCAACTACTGCACTTCCACCTCGGTTCGCAGATGGCGAATATTCGCGATATCGCGACAGGCGTTCGTGAATCCGCGCGTTTCTATGTTGAGCTGCACAAGCTGGGCGTCAATATTCAGTGCTTCGACGTCGGCGGCGGTCTGGGCGTGGACTATGAAGGCACCCGTTCGCAGTCCGACTGTTCGGTGAACTACGGCCTCAATGAATACGCTAACAACATCATCTGGGCGATTGGTGATGCGTGTGAAGAAAATGGTCTGCCACATCCGACAGTAATCACCGAGTCGGGTCGTGCGGTGACTGCACATCACACCGTACTGGTGTCGAATATCATCGGCGTGGAACGTAACGAATACACGGTGCCGACTGCGCCTGCAGAAGACGCACCGCGCGCCCTGCAAAGCATGTGGGAAACCTGGCAGGAGATGCACGAACCGGGAACTCGCCGTTCTCTGCGTGAATGGTTACACGATAGCCAGATGGATCTGCACGATATTCATATCGGCTACTCTTCCGGCACCTTTAGCCTGCAAGAACGTGCATGGGCAGAACAACTCTATCTGAGCATGTGCCATGAAGTGCAGAAGCAACTGGATCCGCAAAACCGTGCGCATCGTCCGATTATCGACGAACTGCAGGAACGTATGGCTGACAAAATGTACGTCAACTTCTCGCTGTTCCAGTCGATGCCGGACGCATGGGGGATCGACCAGTTGTTCCCGGTTCTGCCGCTGGAAGGGTTGGAGCAAGTGCCGGAACGCCGCGCTGTGCTGCTGGATATTACCTGTGACTCTGACGGTGCTATTGATCACTACATCGATGGTGATGGTATTGCCACGACAATGCCAATGCCGGAGTACGATCCAGAGAATCCGCCGATGCTCGGTTTCTTCATGGTCGGCGCATATCAGGAGATCCTCGGCAATATGCACAACCTGTTCGGTGATACCGAAGCGGTTGACGTGTTCGTCTTCCCTGACGGTAGCGTAGAAGTAGAACTGTCTGACGAAGGCGATACCGTGGCGGACATGCTGCAATATGTACAGCTCGATCCGAAAACGCTGTTAACCCAGTTCCGCGATCAAGTGAAGAAAACCGATCTTGATGCTGAACTGCAACAACAGTTCCTTGAAGAGTTCGAGGCAGGTTTGTACGGTTATACCTATCTTGAAGATGAATAATTAAGATTATTCCGCTGGCGGGTCGATTTATTTACGTAAATCGGCCCGCTTTCTTTTTATATATTCTTAAAAATAATTTAGTTGCTTTTCTTATTAAATAATCTCCCTACAATCGCTGCATTAATTAAATGCAGAGGGAACGGTTATGAAAAAATGGAAAGTACGTAGCGCGTTGATAGCATTAGCCGTGCTGCTGGCCGGTTGTTCCAGTAATGCGCAGTATAATAGCAGTGCATCAGGCAATGTCGGCACCGCCTGGGGTGGGGATGTACACTCATCGGTTCAGGGCGTATCTGCTGAACGAGTCTGGCGCGATCCGGCAGAGATGATCGTTATTAGTTATTCGACTAATGTTCCTTCCGGCTACGACCGCGTTTATAGCATTCGTATTAACGAACTGGAATATGCTATTCGCGATGGTAATTTTAATTCTCTACCTATTACGCGGGTTTATGATTCATCAAATAATGAACCACGCTATATTATCCATGCCAGAGTAGGAATGAATTATCAATTATATGTCCGCAATTACAGTCGTAACACCAACTACGAGATCGTTGCTACGGTTGATGGCCTGGATGTGCTGAACGGCAAGCAAGGTTCGCTGAATAACAAAGGCTATATTGTGAATGCCGGAGATTCGTTAGCGATTAAAGGATTCCGCAAAGATAAACATACTGAAGCGGCTTTTCAGTTCGCCAACGTTGCTGATTCCTACGCAGCCAATTCGGCGCAAGGGGATGTGCGTAATACCGGGGTAATCGGCTTTGCCGCCTTTGAATTACAAGGCCCGGCGCAAAACGCGATGCCGCCGTGCTCTGGACAAGCCTTTCCGGCAGATAACAATGGCTATGCGCCGCCACCGTGTCGGAAATAGCAACCTCGCTTGATGCCTCGTCCATTTAAGGCGATAATTAGCACAAACTTGTGTTTCGCAAATCCAACCCTTCCTCGTCGGGCCTAACGACGCGGAAGGGTTTTTTTATATCGACTTTGTAATAGGAGTCCATCCATGAGCACCTTAGGTCATCAATACGATAACTCACTGGTTTCCAACGCCTTTGGTTTTTTACGCCTGCCGATGAACTTCCAGCCATATGACAGCGATGCTGACTGGGTGATTACTGGCGTGCCGTTCGATATGGCCACTTCTGGTCGTGCGGGGGGACGCCACGGTCCGGCAGCGATCCGTCAGGTTTCGACGAATCTGGCCTGGGAACACAATCGCTTCCCGTGGAATTTCGACATGCGTGAGCGCCTGAACGTCGTGGACTGCGGCGATCTGGTATATGCCTTCGGAGATGCCCGTGAGATGAGCGAGAAGCTGCAGGCGCACGCCGAGAAGCTGCTGGCTGCCGGTAAGCGTATGCTCTCCTTCGGTGGTGACCACTTTGTTACGCTGCCGCTGCTGCGTGCTCATGCGAAGCATTTCGGTAAAATGGCGCTGGTACACTTTGACGCCCACACCGACACCTATGCGAACGGTTGTGAATTTGACCACGGCACCATGTTCTATACCGCGCCGAAAGAAGGTCTGATCGACCCGAATCATTCCGTGCAGATTGGTATTCGTACTGAGTTCGATAAAGACAACGGCTTTACCGTGCTGGACGCCTGCCAGGTGAACGATCGCAGCGTGGATGACGTTATCGCCCAAGTGAAACAGATTGTGGGTGATATGCCGGTTTACCTGACCTTTGATATCGACTGCCTGGATCCTGCTTTCGCGCCGGGAACCGGTACGCCAGTAATTGGCGGCCTGACCTCCGATCGCGCTATTAAACTGGTACGCGGCCTGAAAGATCTCAACATTGTTGGGATGGACGTAGTGGAAGTGGCTCCGGCATACGATCAGTCGGAAATCACCGCTCTGGCTGCGGCGACGCTGGCGCTGGAGATGCTGTATATCCAGGCGGCGAAAAAGGGCGAGTAAGCGCCGGATAAGATGCGTTATGCGTCAAATCCGGCGTAATAAAATGCTTACTTAACTCCATCCGCGCTCATACGATCGCGAATATGCTGGGCGCGTTCGGCGGATGCTGGATGGTCGTCAAACATTGAGCTTTGACGGCCTTCTTCCAGCTTCGCCAGTTTTTCAAAGCTGGTGGCAAGACCTGCCGGGCTGATGCCGCGTTGGCGCAGAAGATCGTAAGAATAATCATCGGCTTCTGCTTCCTGGCGCTGGGAGAATTGCGAATTAACTAATTTCTCGCCCAGATCACCGAGTTGTGATTGAGATAAACTGCCGACAATCCCGCCCGCAGAGGCCGCAGCTACTCGCACGGCATTTGTACCAAGTGCCACCTGCATCCCTTTCTTCACATGGCCTAACGCCACGTGCCCCATTTCGTGACCGATCACCGCTTCGACTTCGTTATCCGTCATCATATCCATCAGCCCGCTATAGACGCGGATACAGCCGTTAGCCATTGCAAAGGCGTTCACATCCTTCGCCATATACACTTTGTAATTCACCGGCTGACCGTTGATATTGTTGCCTAGCGCATTGGCAATAGTTGTCAGACGTTTAGCGTATTCGCTATTGGCTGGCGCAATCGTCGCCTTGCTGTCCATCTCCTGACATGCCTGATCGCTCAGGGTTTTCACCTGCGCATCACTCAAACTGTAAGCCTGAAAAGCTTCCGCTCCTGATGAGAGCAGTCCGTTGGAGTCCATATTCTGGCAACCGGTCAGTACCGTTGCCACGCTCATTGCTACCAATAAGGCGCGAATTTTCATGTTTTCTCTTCCGCACAAGGTCAGGATTATTCTAAAAATGCGCCGTTTGCAGGTGAATCGACGCTTAGTCTCAGTATAAGGAAAAGCGCAGCGGACGGGCGAGCAGATTGCGCAACATGCGAGCATGATCCAGAGATTTCTGAAGCGGCAAAAGGATGTTCCATGTACATGACGCGCGGCTTGCGGTAAATTGTTGGCAAATTTTCCGGCGTAGCCCAAAACGCGCTGTCGTCAAGTCGTTAAGGGCGTGCCCTTCATCATCCGATCTGGAGTCAAAATGTCCTCACGTAAAGAGCTTGCCAATGCTATTCGTGCGCTGAGCATGGACGCAGTACAGAAAGCCAAATCCGGTCACCCGGGTGCCCCTATGGGTATGGCTGACATTGCCGAAGTCCTGTGGCGTGATTTCCTGAAACACAACCCGCAGAATCCGTCCTGGGCTGACCGTGACCGCTTCGTGCTGTCCAACGGCCACGGCTCCATGCTGATCTACAGCCTGCTGCACCTCACCGGTTACGATCTGCCGATGGAAGAACTGAAAAACTTCCGTCAGCTGCACTCTAAAACTCCGGGCCACCCGGAAGTGGGTTACACCGCTGGCGTGGAAACCACTACAGGTCCGCTGGGTCAGGGTATTGCCAACGCAGTCGGTATGGCGATTGCAGAAAAAACGCTGGCGGCGCAGTTTAACCGTCCGGGCCACGACATCGTCGACCACTACACCTACGCCTTCATGGGCGACGGCTGCATGATGGAAGGCATCTCCCACGAAGTTTGTTCTCTGGCGGGTACGCTGAAGCTGGGTAAACTGATTGCGTTCTACGATGACAACGGTATCTCTATCGATGGTCACGTTGAAGGCTGGTTCACCGACGACACCGCAATGCGTTTCGAAGCCTACGGCTGGCACGTTATTCGCGGCATCGACGGTCATGACGCGGCATCCATCAAACGCGCAGTAGAAGAAGCGCGCGCAGTGACTGACAAACCGTCCCTGCTGATGTGCAAAACCATCATCGGTTTCGGTTCACCGAACAAAGCCGGTACGCACGACTCCCACGGTGCGCCGCTGGGCGACGCTGAAATCGCCCTGACCCGCGAACAGCTGGGCTGGAAATATGCACCGTTCGAAATCCCGTCTGAAATCTATGCTCAGTGGGATGCGAAAGAAGCAGGCCAGGCGAAAGAATCCGCATGGAACGAGAAATTCGCTGCTTACGCGAAAGCTTATCCGCAGGAAGCCGCTGAATTTACCCGCCGTATGAAAGGCGAAATGCCGTCTGACTTCGACGCCAAAGCGAAAGAGTTCATCGCTAAACTGCAGGCTAATCCGGCGAAAATCGCCAGCCGTAAAGCGTCTCAGAATGCGATTGAAGCTTTCGGTCCGCTGTTGCCGGAATTCCTCGGCGGCTCTGCTGACCTGGCACCGTCTAACCTGACCCTGTGGTCTGGTTCTAAAGCAATCAACGAAGATGCTGCGGGTAACTACATCCACTACGGTGTTCGCGAGTTCGGTATGACCGCGATTGCTAACGGTATCTCCCTGCACGGTGGTTTCCTGCCGTACACCTCCACCTTCCTGATGTTCGTGGAATACGCACGTAACGCCGTACGTATGGCTGCGCTGATGAAACAGCGTCAGGTGATGGTTTACACCCACGACTCCATCGGTCTGGGCGAAGATGGCCCGACTCACCAGCCGGTTGAGCAGGTCGCTTCACTGCGCGTGACCCCGAACATGTCCACATGGCGTCCGTGTGACCAGGTTGAATCCGCGGTCGCGTGGAAATACGGCGTTGAGCGTCAGGACGGCCCGACTGCGCTTATCCTCTCCCGTCAGAACCTGGCGCAGCAGGAGCGTACTGAAGAGCAGCTGGCAAACATCGCGCGCGGTGGTTATGTGCTGAAAGACTGTGCCGGTCAGCCGGAACTGATCTTCATCGCGACCGGTTCGGAAGTTGAACTGGCTGTTGCCGCCTACGAAAAACTGACAGCCGAAGGCGTGAAGGCGCGCGTGGTTTCCATGCCGTCTACCGACGCGTTCGACAAGCAGGATGCGGCTTACCGTGAATCCGTCCTGCCGAAAGCGGTTACTGCACGCGTTGCGGTAGAAGCGGGTATTGCTGACTACTGGTACAAGTATGTTGGCCTGAACGGTGCTATCGTCGGCATGACCACCTTCGGTGAATCTGCTCCGGCAGAGCAACTGTTTGAAGAGTTTGGTTTCACCGTTGACAACGTTGTTGCGAAAGCCAAAGCGCTGCTGTAATCAGTAAGACGTTTTGTGAGAAGGGCCGCGAAAGCGGCCCTTCAGATTATTGGCAAAGTGCGCGTTGTTCATGTCGGATGCGGCGTGAACGCCTTATCCGACCTACAAGATCGTGCAAATTCAATATATTGCAGGAAGTATGTAGGCCTGATAAGCGTAGCGCATCAGGCAGTTTTGCCTTTGCCATCAGTCTCAAGGGCCGCGAAAGCGGCCCTTTTTTTACTTAGTAGAGATAAACGGAACTGTACTGCCGGGGATCATGGTATCGGGTAGCTTACCGTCCCAACGCTCAGCAGTGGTGAGGGCAACAAGTCCGGGATTATCCCGCAGAGCTTCACCGCGCAGGCGGATCGCTTCTGCTTCAGCCGCACTTTTTAAACGAATAGTTTCAGCCTCTGCCGCGCCTCTTACGCGAATAGTCTCAGCTTCTGCTTTGGCTGCCGCCAGTTTACTATCTGCTTCTGCCTGGGCCTGAGTTACCGCTATTTGCGCCTGGATTTTCTCTGTTTCCAGATTTTGCTTACGTGTGGCAATGGCGACTTCTGCTTTCATTCGATCTTCAATCGATTTTTCATAAGCGTCAGAAAAATCAATATTTTCAATCTGAACACCATCAATCACCACCGGGCCAACAACGGCTTTACGCATCGCGTTTTGCAGATCCTGCACCAGTTTCGTACGATCTTGTACCGCGCTAATGGCGGTATATTGCCCGAAAACATTCTCCAGTTGGGTTGGCAGCTGGCGGACGATCAGACGCTCTTTTAAAGATTCAATGGTGTTGTAGGTTGTATAAACTGCGCCAGCTTCTGAAGGTTTAATGTGGAAGCTGACTGATACTGTCATTTGTGCCGGTTGCTGGTCGCGGCTGTAGGCCTGTAATCCCTGATAAACCACAGCCTGATTACGCGTGGAAATTTTCTCCACGCTTTCCATAAAAGGGATCTTAAAACCCAGACCCGGCTCGGCAACTTTTACGATTTTTCCGTAGCGCAGCAAAATGCCGCGTTCACCTTCATTAACGGTGTAATACGAGAGAAATGGCAGCACAACCACGGCAAGCACGCCAATGACGATAGCAATAGATTTTTGTGGGCGAAATGAGGTTATTGAAACAGGTGCTTTCATGACAATCTTCCTTGAGTTAAGTGTGGGAATATGTCACATGAGGTGAGGAGAAAACAGCCGACAGGTGAGAATTCAGAATCTATAAAGGGGTATAGCGAAAAAACATTGCATTAGAAAAGTATGCTTTCGGACATTCAATAAATAAATAGAGACATGCATCACAAATACAATAACAAACAAAATGTTGATTTTGTGATAAACATAACAAATACAAAGTTGACTTTGTAAGTATTTATTTCATGTTGTTGTTATTTAAAGTTTTATTATTTTTGTTCATGGGGTTTTTCTTCTCGCGTACCCAATTGCTTTCATTAAACTGCACGAGTATTTTATTTTTACCGCCGGACGGCACCCTAAAAATAAAATAAGGATAATTTATGCGGCTTATTAATTATTTTCCAGAATTATCAATTTCAGTTATACATTCAGCAAAAGACTGGCAGGAAGCTATCGATTTCTCGATGGCATCATTGCGGGATAAAAACTATATCAGCGAGAATTACATTCAGTCTATTAAAGACTCCACCATCAGCAATGGTCCTTATTATATTCTCGCACCAGGCGTGGCAATGCCTCATGCTCGACCGGAATGTGGGGCGCTTAAAACCGGGATGTCTTTAACGTTACTTAAACAAGGTGTTTATTTTCCGGGGAATGACGAACCGATAAAATTACTCATCGGCCTTTCTGCTGCCGATGCCGATTCGCACATTGGCGCTATTCAGGCGTTAAGTGAATTATTGTGTGAAGAAGAAATACTCAACCAATTATTAACAGCAGCATCAGAAAAACAATTAGCGGACATAATCAGCCGCGGATAATTACTCTCTCCTCTACAGGATAATATTATGGAAAACAAGTCTGCTCGTGCAAAGGTCCAGGCTTTTGGGGGCTTTTTGACTGCAATGGTCATCCCCAATATCGGCGCTTTTATAGCCTGGGGTTTTATAACGGCGTTATTTATTCCCACCGGCTGGCTGCCGAATGAGCATTTCGCCAAAATTGTCGGTCCGATGATTACCTATTTATTACCCGTGATGATTGGTTCTACTGGTGGTCATCTGATCGGCGGCAAACGCGGCGCGGTCATGGGCGGAATTGGTACGATTGGTGTGATCGTCGGCGCTGAAATCCCGATGTTCCTTGGCTCGATGATTATGGGGCCGCTCGGTGGTCTGGTGATTAAATATATCGATAAGGCACTGGAAAAACGCATACCTGCCGGTTTTGAGATGGTTATCAATAACTTCTCATTAGGTATCGCGGGGATGCTCCTTTGTCTGCTGGGTTTTGAAGTGATCGGCCCTGCGGTGTTAATTGCCAATACTTTCGTCAAAGAGTGTATTGAGGCGCTGGTACATGCGGGTTATCTGCCTTTGCTGTCAGTCATCAATGAACCGGCGAAAGTGCTTTTCCTTAATAATGCGATCGATCAGGGCGTCTATTATCCGCTGGGAATGCAACAGGCATCAGTTAACGGCAAATCCATCTTCTTTATGGTGGCATCCAATCCAGGGCCTGGCTTAGGACTGTTGCTGGCATTCACTCTGTTTGGTAAAGGGATGAGTAAGCGCTCTGCACCTGGTGCGATGATTATTCACTTCCTCGGCGGTATCCACGAACTGTATTTCCCATATGTGCTGATGAAGCCGCTGACCATTATTGCCATGATTGCGGGCGGTATGTCTGGCACCTGGATATTTAACTTACTGGACGGTGGTCTGGTGGCTGGCCCAAGTCCGGGGTCTATCTTTGCTTACCTGGCACTGACGCCGAAAGGCTCGTTCCTGGCGACAATTGCCGGTGTTACGGTAGGTACCCTGGTGTCCTTTGCTATCACTTCGCTGATACTGAAGATGGAAAAAACGGTGGAAACGGAGAGCGAAGATGAGTTTGCTCAGTCAGCCAATGCGGTTAAGGCGATGAAACAAGAGGGTGCATTCTCGTTAAGCCGGGTTAAGCGTATCGCCTTTGTTTGCGATGCGGGGATGGGCTCCAGCGCGATGGGCGCAACCACCTTCCGTAAATGTCTGGAAAAAGCGGGGGTGGCAATTGAAGTAAAACATTACGCGATAGAAAACGTGCCTGCGGATGCGGATATCGTTGTTACTCATTCCAGTCTGGAAGGGCGCGTGAAACATGTGACGGATAAACCGCTGATACTGATTAATAACTATATTGGCGATCCAAAACTCGACACTTTATTTAATCAATTAACCGCCGAACATAAACACTGATTACAGAGGTAAAAATGAAAACCAAAGTTGCTGCTATTTATGGCAAGCGGGATGTCCGTCTGCGCGAATTTGAACTGCCAGAAATTACCGATAATGAACTGTTAGTGAGTGTGATTTCTGACAGCGTCTGTTTATCGACCTGGAAAGCGGCGTTACTCGGTAGTGAACATAAACGCGTACCCGACGATTTAGAAAATCATCCGGTCATTACCGGGCATGAATGTGCCGGGGTTATTGTTGAAGTGGGTAAAAATCTCACCGACAAATATAAAAAAGGCCAGCGTTTTGTATTGCAACCGGCGATGGGGTTACCAAGCGGATATTCAGCGGGCTACAGCTACGAATATTTTGGCGGTAACGCCACCTATATGATTATTCCCGAAATCGCCATTAATTTGGGCTGCGTATTACCGTATCACGGCTCTTATTTTGCTGCGGCGTCGCTGGCAGAGCCTATGTGCTGCATTATTGGCGCTTATCATGCCAATTATCACACCACGCAATATGTTTATGAGCATCGCATGGGCGTTAAACCTGGCGGCAATATTGCGCTGCTGGCGTGTGCAGGTCCGATGGGCATTGGCGCTATCGATTATGCTATTAACGGCGGCATACAACCGTCGCGGGTGGTGGTGGTCGATATCGACGACAAACGCCTGGCGCAGGTACAAAAGCTGCTGCCGGTGGAACTGGCGGCCAGTAAAGGCATTGAGCTGGTGTATGTGAATACCAAAGGGATGAGCGATCCGGTCCAGACGCTGCGGGCGCTGACGGATGATGCCGGATTTGATGACGTATTTGTCTATGCAGCGGTGCCTTCAGTCGTCGAGATGGCTGATGAATTACTGGCGGAAGATGGCTGCCTGAACTTCTTTGCCGGGCCGACGGATAAAAACTTCAAAGTGCCGTTTAATTTCTACAACGTCCATTACAACAGCACGCATGTCGTCGGTACATCCGGCGGTTCAACGGACGACATGAAAGAGGCGATTGTGCTTAGCGCCACGGGGCAGTTACAGCCGTCGTTTATGGTGACCCATATCGGTGGCCTGGATACAGTGCCAGAAACCGTGCTCAATCTGCCGGATATCCCCGGCGGTAAAAAACTCATTTATAACGGCGTGACCATGCCGCTGACTGCCATTGCCGATTTTGCCGAAAAAGGCAAAACCGATCCGCTGTTTAAAGAACTGGCGCGGCTGGTTGAGGAAACGCATGGCATCTGGAATGAGCAGGCCGAGAAATATCTGCTGGCGCAATTTGGCGTTGATATTGGGGAGGCCGCGCAATGATGTCCCTGGCGTGGCCATTATTTCGCGTTACGGAACAGGCAGCGTTGGCTGCCTGGCCGCAAACCGGATGTGGCGACAAAAATAAAATTGATGGCCTGGCGGTCACCGCGATGCGCCAGGCATTAAACGACGTCGCTTTTCGTGGGCGAGTGGTTATCGGCGAGGGAGAGATTGACCATGCGCCGATGCTGTGGATTGGCGAAGAGGTGGGCAAAGGCGATGGGCCAGAAGTCGATATCGCGGTTGACCCGATTGAAGGCACCCGGATGGTGGCGATGGGGCAGAGCAATGCGCTGGCGGTCATGGCTTTCGCCCCTCGAGATAGCCTGTTACACGCGCCCGATATGTATATGAAAAAACTGGTTGTTAATCGGCTGGCGGCGGGCGCGATTGATCTGTCCATGCCTCTGGCGGACAACTTGCGCAACGTGGCGAAAGCGTTAGGCAAACCGCTGGACAAGCTGCGTATGGTTACGCTGGATAAACCGCGCCTGAGTGCCGCAATTGAGGAAGCAACACAGCTGGGCGTGAAGGTTTTTGCCCTGCCGGATGGCGATGTCGCCGCCAGCGTGCTGACCTGCTGGCAGGATAATCCTTTCGATGTGATGTACACCATCGGCGGTGCGCCAGAAGGCGTGATTTCTGCCTGTGCCGTTAAAGCATTAGGCGGGGATATGCAGGCCGAGCTGATTGACTTTTGTCAGGCTAAAGGGGATTACACGGAAAATCGGCAGATTGCAGAGCAGGAGCGCAAGCGTTGCAAGGAAATGGGCGTTGACGTTAACCGTGTGTACTCGCTCGATGAACTGGTGAGGGGGAACGATATCCTCTTTAGCGCTACGGGCGTGACGGGCGGCGAGTTGGTGAACGGAATCCAACAGACGGCGAATGGGGTGCGGACGCAGACATTACTGATCGGCGGCGCGGACCAAACGTGTAATATAATAGACTCCCTGCATTGATGGTGATCTATCGGAAGACCAATGGCGACGCTGACAGAAGATGATGTGCTTGAGCAACTGGATGCACAGGACAATTTATTTTCATTTATGAAAACTGCGCATTCTATTTTGCTCCAGGGGATACGCCAGTTTCTGCCGTCGCTGTTTGTCGATAATGATGAAGAGATCGTCGAATATGCAGTGAAGCCGTTACTCGCCCAAAGCGGCCCGCTTGACGATATTGATGTTGCACTGCGTTTGATTTATGCGCTGGGGAAAATGGATAAATGGCTGTACGCCGATATCACGCATTTTTCCCAGTTCTGGCATTACCTGAACGAACAGAATGAAATGCCCGGATTTGCCGATGACATGACCTGGGATTTTATTAGCAACGTCAATAGCATAACCCGCAATGCGACGCTCTATGACGCGTTGAAAGCGATGAAGTTCGCCGATTTCGCCGTCTGGTCAGAGGCGCGTTTTAGCGGGATGGTCAAAACGGCGCTGACGCTGGCAGTAACGACCACCTTAAAGGAATTAACGCCGTGAAAATTGAATTAACGGTGAATGGTCTGAAGGTATCAGCACAGTACCATGTTGATGAGATAGAAAATGTACATAAACCGTTGCTGCGCATGTTGGCGGCCTTACAGACGGTAAATCCGCAGCGGCGTACGGTGGTTTTTCTTTGCGCTCCGCCGGGGACGGGTAAATCTACCCTAACCACCTTCTGGGAATATCTCGCGCAACAAGACCCGGAACTGCCCGCTATTCAGACGCTGCCGATGGATGGTTTTCATCATTACAATAGCTGGCTGGATGCGCATCAATTGCGCCCCTTCAAAGGCGCACCAGAGACATTTGACGTTGCGAAACTGGCGGAAAATCTGCGCCAGGTCGTGGAAGGGGATTGTACGTGGCCGCAGTACGATCGACAAAAGCATGATCCTGTTGAAGATGCGTTGCACGTTACCGCACCACTCGTCATCGTCGAAGGAAACTGGCTATTACTGGATGATGAAAAGTGGCAGGAGTTGGCATCTTTCTGCGATTTTTCTATTTTTATTCATGCACCTGCTCAAATTCTGCGGGAGCGCTTGATTAGTCGTAAAATTGCGGGAGGATTATCGCGGCAAGAAGCCGAAGCTTTTTATGCCCGAACCGATGGTCCCAATGTCGAGCGTGTGCTGGTGAATAGTCGTCAGGCCAATCTGATAGTAGAGATGACCGAAGAAGGCAGATATCACTTCAAAAGCTGACAATTTATTCCAGTTATTGCAGGGGTATTATTACGCCAGCCTGGAATAAAGCCCCCTACAAAAGGGGATAAAAGTGTGATGTAAGTCAGATAAATGTCTTCTTCGGCTGGACAATCATTCCTTTTATTCCACGTTTCGCTTATCCTAGCTGAAGCGTTTCAGTCGATTAAATGTTCGACAATTAACCAATCAGTCGCAGTTTGCGACAGGTAAGGTTTCCCCGGACGATTTGCTGGATTACTCTGTCTGGCAAATTTGCTCAGGGAAAACCTTGCAGGAGATCTATGACCGTACGCGTAGCGATAAATGGCTTCGGTCGCATCGGGCGTAATGTGGTTCGTGCCTTGTATGAATCCGGACGCCGGGCGGAAATTACCGTGGTGGCAATCAACGAACTGGCGGATGCTGCGGGCATGGCGCATTTGTTGAAATATGACACCAGCCATGGCCGTTTTGCATGGGAAGTACGACAGGAACGTGATCAACTTTTTGTTGGTGATGACGCCATCCGCGTATTGCATGAACGTTCACTGCAATCGCTCCCCTGGCGTGAACTTGGCGTTGATGTAGTCCTCGACTGCACCGGCGTATATGGCTCCCGCGAGCATGGTGAAGCACACATTGCCGCCGGGGCTAAAAAAGTGCTCTTTTCACATCCTGGCAGTAACGATCTCGACGCGACCGTTGTTTATGGCGTCAATCAGGATCAACTTCGTGCGGAACACCGCATCGTTTCTAACGCTTCCTGTACCACGAATTGCATAATTCCCGTCATCAAATTGTTAGATGATGCGTACGGTATTGAGTCTGGCACTGTGACCACAATTCACTCCGCCATGCATGATCAACAGGTTATTGATGCATACCATCCTGACCTGCGTCGCACTCGGGCAGCCAGTCAGTCGATCATTCCGGTCGATACCAAACTGGCCGCCGGTATCACACGTTTTTTTCCGCAATTTAACGATCGCTTTGAAGCGATTGCGGTACGTGTACCAACCATAAATGTGACGGCAATCGATTTAAGCGTGACGGTGAAGAAACCTGTAAAAGCCAATGAAGTCAACCTGTTGCTGCAAAAAGCAGCACAAGGTGCATTTCATGGTATAGTTGACTATACGGAATTGCCGTTGGTCTCTGTAGATTTTAACCACGATCCGCACAGTGCCATTGTCGATGGCACCCAAACCCGGGTTAGTGGCGCACACCTGATCAAAACGTTGGTCTGGTGCGATAACGAATGGGGCTTTGCTAACCGAATGCTCGACACGACGTTAGCTATGGCTACTGTTGCTTTCAGGTAAGACGCAAGCAGCGTCTGCAAAACTTTTAGAATCAACGAGAGGATTCACCATGTCTGTAATTAAGATGACCGATCTGGATCTTGCTGGGAAACGTGTATTTATCCGTGCGGATCTGAACGTACCAGTAAAAGACGGGAAAGTAACCAGCGATGCGCGTATCCGTGCTTCTCTGCCGACCATCGAACTGGCCCTGAAACAAGGCGCAAAAGTGATGGTAACTTCCCACCTGGGTCGTCCTACCGAAGGCGAGTACAACGAAGAATTCTCTCTGCTGCCGGTTGTTAACTACCTGAAAGACAAACTGTCTAACCCGGTTCGTCTGGTTAAAGATTACCTCGACGGCGTTGACGTTGCTGAAGGTGAACTGGTTGTTCTGGAAAACGTTCGCTTCAACAAAGGCGAGAAGAAAGACGACGAAACCCTGTCCAAAAAATACGCTGCACTGTGTGACGTGTTCGTAATGGACGCATTCGGTACTGCTCACCGCGCGCAGGCTTCTACTCACGGTATCGGTAAATTCGCTGACGTTGCGTGCGCAGGCCCGCTGCTGGCAGCTGAACTGGACGCGCTGGGTAAAGCACTGAAAGAACCTGCTCGCCCGATGGTGGCTATCGTTGGTGGTTCTAAAGTATCTACCAAACTGACCGTTCTGGATTCCCTGTCTAAAATCGCTGACCAGCTGATTGTTGGCGGTGGTATCGCTAACACCTTTATCGCGGCACAAGGCCACGATGTGGGTAAATCCCTGTACGAAGCTGATCTGGTTGACGAAGCAAAACGTCTGCTGACCACCTGCAACATCCCGGTTCCGTCTGATGTTCGCGTAGCAACTGAGTTCTCTGAAACTGCACCGGCTACCCTGAAATCTGTTAACGATGTGAAAGCTGACGAGCAGATCCTGGATATCGGTGATGCTTCCGCTCAGGAACTGGCTGAAATCCTGAAGAATGCAAAAACCATTCTGTGGAACGGTCCGGTTGGCGTGTTCGAATTCCCGAACTTCCGCAAAGGTACTGAAATCGTGGCTAACGCTATCGCAGACAGCGAAGCGTTCTCCATCGCTGGCGGCGGCGACACTCTGGCAGCAATCGACCTGTTCGGCATTGCTGACAAAATCTCCTACATCTCCACTGGCGGCGGCGCATTCCTCGAATTCGTGGAAGGTAAAGTACTGCCTGCAGTAGCGATGCTCGAAGAGCGCGCTAAGAAGTAAAAAATCACAGGGCAGGGAAACCTGCCCTTGTTTCAGCGCGCTTTTAAAGCACGCACTTTTTCATACTCTAAATAATTCGAGTTGCAGGAAGGCGACAAGAGAGTGAATCCCCAGGAGCTTACATAAGTAAGTGACTGGGGTGAGCGAACGCAGACGCAGCACATGCAACTTGAAGTATGACGAGTATAAGGCCCGACGATACAGGACAAGAGACATGTCTAAGATTTTTGATTTCGTAAAACCTGGCGTAATCACTGGTGATGACGTACAGAAAGTTTTCCAGGTAGCAAAAGAAAACAACTTCGCACTGCCAGCAGTAAACTGCGTCGGTACTGACTCCATCAACGCCGTGCTGGAAACCGCTGCTAAAGTTAAAGCGCCGGTTATCGTTCAGTTCTCCAACGGTGGTGCTTCCTTTATCGCTGGTAAAGGCGTGAAATCTGACGTTCCGCAGGGTGCTGCTATCCTGGGCGCGATCTCTGGTGCGCATCACGTTCACCAGATGGCTGAACATTATGGTGTTCCGGTTATCCTGCATACCGACCACTGCGCGAAGAAACTGCTGCCGTGGATCGACGGTCTGCTGGACGCGGGTGAGAAACACTTCGCTGCTACCGGTAAGCCGCTATTCTCTTCTCACATGATCGACCTGTCAGAAGAATCTCTGCAAGAGAACATCGAAATCTGCTCTAAATACCTGGAGCGCATGTCCAAAATCGGCATGACTCTGGAAATCGAACTGGGTTGCACCGGTGGTGAAGAAGACGGCGTAGACAACAGCCACATGGACGCTTCTGCACTGTACACCCAGCCGGAAGACGTTGATTACGCATACACCGAGCTGAGCAAAATCAGCCCACGTTTCACCATCGCAGCGTCCTTCGGTAACGTACACGGTGTTTACAAGCCGGGTAACGTGGTTCTGACTCCGACCATCCTGCGTGATTCTCAGGAATATGTTTCTAAGAAACACAACCTGCCGCACAACAGCCTGAACTTCGTATTCCACGGTGGTTCCGGTTCTACTGCTCAGGAAATCAAAGACTCCGTAAGCTACGGCGTAGTGAAAATGAACATCGATACCGATACCCAATGGGCAACCTGGGAAGGCGTTCTGAACTACTACAAAGCGAACGAAGCTTACCTGCAGGGTCAGCTGGGTAACCCGAAAGGCGAAGATCAGCCGAACAAGAAATACTACGATCCGCGCGTATGGCTGCGTGCCGGTCAGACTTCTATGATCGCTCGTCTGGAAAAAGCATTCCAGGAACTGAACGCGATCGACGTTCTGTAAGTCATTCCTTTCTGCTTATCTCAAGGCCCGCTCTGCGGGTCTTTTTTTCGCCAAAAGCAAGGTGATGCAGATGAGAAATCTGTGATCTATTTGGCAAAATTATGCTTTATTGTTTACCCTTGTCAGACTGCCCGTCATAAGGCGGCGGAGTGTATTTCTCCATTTTGAGTCAGTTGAAAAGGAATATTGAATGGAAGATTTGAATGTTGTCGATAGCATAAACGGCGCGGGAAGCTGGCTGGTGGCTAACCAGGCGCTGCTGCTAAGTTATGCAGTAAACATCGTGGCGGCACTCGCGATCATCATCGTTGGTTTGATTATCGCGCGGATGATTTCCAACGCGGTGAATCGCCTGATGATCTCCCGTAAAATCGATGCCACTGTTGCTGATTTTCTTTCTGCATTAGTCCGTTACGGAATTATCGCCTTTGCGCTAATCGCTGCACTGGGACGCGTGGGCGTACAAACAGCGTCAGTCATTGCTGTACTCGGTGCCGCAGGCTTAGCGGTTGGTCTGGCTTTGCAGGGGTCACTGTCTAACCTGGCCGCTGGCGTGTTACTTGTCATGTTCCGCCCGTTCCGTGCCGGAGAATATGTTGACCTCGGCGGCGTAGCCGGTACTGTGCTGAGTGTGCAGATTTTCTCCACCACCATGCGTACTGCAGACGGTAAAATTATCGTTATTCCGAACGGTAAAATTATTGCCGGAAATATTATTAACTTCTCCCGCGAGCCAGCTCGCCGTAACGAGTTTATTATTGGCGTGGCGTATGATTCCGATATCGATCAGGTTAAGCAGATCCTGACCAATATTATCCAGTCTGAAGATCGCATTTTGAAAGATCGCGAAATGACTGTGCGCCTGAATGAACTTGGCGCATCGTCGATTAATTTCGTGGTCCGCGTCTGGAGCAACAGCGGCGATCTGCAAAACGTGTACTGGGATGTGCTGGAGCGTATTAAACGTGAATTTGATGCCGCCGGTATCAGCTTCCCGTACCCGCAAATGGATGTGAACTTTAAGCGGGTGAAAGAAGACAAAGCTGCATAATCAACGCTGAGGCCAGATAATACTCTCTGGCCTCTCTCTTATTAGTTTTTCTGATTGCCAATTAATATTATCAATTTCCGCTAATAACAATCCCGCGATATAGTCTCTGCATCAGATACTTAATTCGGAATATCCAACGTGTTTTCTTATTACTTTCAAGGCCTTGCCCTTGGGGCAGCTATGATTCTGCCGCTCGGCCCACAAAATGCTTTAGTGATGAATCAGGGCATTCGTCGTCAGTACCACATTATGATTGCCTTACTTTGCGCTATCAGCGATTTGGTCCTGATTTGCGCCGGGATTTTTGGTGGCAGCGCGTTATTGATGCAGTCGCCGTGGTTGCTGGCGCTGGTCACCTGGGGCGGCGTAGCCTTCTTGCTGTGGTATGGTTTTGGCGCTTTTAAAACAGCGATGAGCAGTAATATTGAGTTAGCCAGTGCCGAAGTCCTGAAGCAAGGCAGATGGAAAATTATCGCCACCATGTTGGCAGTGACCTGGCTGAATCCGCATGTTTACCTGGATACTTTTGTTGTACTGGGCAGCCTTGGCGGGCAACTTGATGTGGAACCAAAACGTTGGTTTGCGCTCGGGACTATTAGCGCCTCTTTCCTGTGGTTCTTTGGTCTGGCTATTCTCGCAGCCTGGCTGGCACCGCGCCTGCGCACGGCAAAATCACAACGCATTATCAATCTGGTTGTGGGATGTGTTATGTGGTTTATTGCCTTGCAGCTGGCGAGAGACGGTATTGCTCATGCACAAGCCTTGTTCAGTTAGGCGCTATCTGATGGAAAAATAAAACAGAGGCGCTAAGCTTGCCTCCAGAGGTCCTGAATTTTAGGCAAGTCAATTAACACGGAGAGACTAACGTGAAGTTCAAAGTTATCGCCCTGGCGGCATTAATGGGTATTAGCGGGATGGCAGCGCAGGCTAACGAATTGCCGGATGGACCGCATATTGTCACCTCCGGTACGGCAAGCGTGGATGCGGTGCCAGACATTGCCACTCTTGCGATTGAAGTCAACGTGGCCGCGAAGGATGCCGCTACTGCCAAGAAACAGGCGGATGAGCGCGTCGCACAATACATTTCCTTCCTTGAACTCAATCAGATCGCGAAAAAAGATATCAGCTCAGCGAACTTACGCACCCAGCCAGATTATGATTATCAGGATGGTAAAAGTATCCTGAAAGGCTACCGTGCTGTGAGAACGGTGGAAGTCACGCTCCGTCAGTTAGACAAACTGAATTCCTTGCTGGACGGCGCGCTGAAGGCGGGTCTTAACGAAATTCGTTCTGTGTCGCTGGGCGTGGCGCAGCCGGATGCCTATAAAGACAAAGCGCGTAAGGCAGCGATTGATAACGCGATTCATCAGGCGCAGGAACTGGCGAACGGCTTTCATCGTAAACTGGGGCCGGTATATAGCGTGCGCTACCATGTTTCCAACTATCAGCCCAGCCCAATGGTGCGGATGATGAAAGCCGATGCCGCGCCGGTGTCCGCCCAGGAAACTTACGAGCAGGCCGCTATTCAGTTTGATGATCAGGTCGATGTGGTCTTCCAGTTAGAACCTGTGGATCAACAACCCGCTAAAACACCTGCAGCACAATAATATTTGTAGCCCGACGTATTCGTCGGGCTAATGCCTTTACCCGATATTGCCTCCTTTTTCTGTAATTTTCTGTAAAACCATGACGTAATCACCTATCTTTGCTCGCGGTTTCATCAAGGATAGGCTGACTGAAACGGTTAAGCGGACAAGGATGCGGGGGAGGGGGTATGGACATTTTTATTTCGAAAAAGATGCGCAATTTCATTTTATTAGCGCAAACCAATAATATTGCCCGGGCGGCAGAAAAAATCCATATGACGGCTTCGCCATTTGGTAAAAGCATTGCCGCGCTGGAAGAACAAATTGGCTATACGCTATTTACCCGCAAAGATAATAATATCAGCCTCAATAAAGCCGGACAGGAACTGTATCAAAAACTGTTCCCGGTTTATCAACGACTTTCTGCGATTGATAATGAAATCCATAACTCAGGGCGTCGTTCACGAGAAATTGTGATTGGCATAGATAATACTTATCCGACCATTATTTTTGATCAGTTGATTAGTCTCGGAGATAAGTACGAAGGCGTGACCGCCCAGCCAGTTGAGTTCAGCGAAAACGGCGTTATCGATAATCTTTTTGACCGTCAGTTAGATTTTATAATCTCCCCACAGCATGTATCTGCACGAGTTCAGGAACTGGAAAACCTGACTATCAGTGAACTACCACCGCTGCGATTGGGCTTTCTCGTTTCTCGCCGTTATGAAGAGCGACAAGAGCAAGAGCTGCTTCAGGAGCTACCCTGGCTGCAAATGCGCTTTCAGAACCGGGCCAACTTCGAAGCAATGATTGATGCGAATATGCGACCTTGTGGGATCAATCCCACCATTATTTATCGACCCTACAGTTTTATGGCCAAAATCAGCGCCGTGGAGCGCGGACATTTTCTGACGGTGATCCCGCATTTTGCCTGGCGACTGGTGAATCCGGCAACGCTGAAATATTTTGATGCGCCGCACAGGCCGATGTATATGCAGGAATATCTTTATTCAATCAGAAATCATCGTTATACCGCCACGATGCTTCAGCATATTGCTGAAGATCGTGACGGGACGAGTCATTAACCCAGCATCGAGCCGGTTGCAATTAAATTACGGTGTAAATCGAAGACGTGGCTAAGATCGTGGTGAATATGTCCGCCGGGCGCATTTTCCAGATAGCGATGCAGATAATCCCGATACATAGGATGTGCACAATTATCAATGATGGTGCGGGCGCGTTGAAGCGGGGAAAGACCACGCAGATCGGCGATCCCTTGTTCGGTGATGATCACTTTGACGCTGTGTTCGCTGTGATCAACATGGCTGCACATTGGCACGACGGTTGAGATCTTGCCTTCTTTAGCAATCGACGGGGCCATAAAGATCGACAGATACGCGTTGCGTTCAAAATCACCGCTGCCACCGATGCCGTTCATCAGATCGACCCCGGCTACGTGCGTTGAGTTGGCATGCCCGTAAATATCAAACTCCAGGCCGACGTTCAGAGCGATGACGCCCAGACGACGGATGATTTCCGGGTTATTGGAAATCTCCTGCGGACGCAACACAATGCGGCTGGCAAAGTAATCCATATTGTCGTAAATCTTGCGCAGGGAATCGGCCGAGATTGTCAGGCTGGAGGCGCTGGCCCCGCTGATTTTGCCGGTTTCCAGTAAATGCACCACCGATTCCTGTAGCACTTCCGAATACATCATAAACGGAGGAATTTCCGGGTTTTCCCCCAGACGCGCCATTACCGCATTATTGATATTGCCCACGCCACTTTGCAGCGGCAGAAATTCCGGTGGAATACGCCCATGCGCCATTTCCTGCAATAAGAACGTGACCACGTTATCGGCAATCTGCTGGCACATGGGATTTTGCTTATCCAGCATATTACCGGCGTCGGGCAAGTTGGTTTCCACGACGGCGACAATCTTTTTCGGATCGATTTGCACATAGCGGGTACCGACGCGATCCATTGCATGGAAGATCGACACGCTATTGCGCCGCGGTGGCGCGCCAGGAATCACAATATCCGCCAGTTCTGCAACGCGCGGATCGTGATAGTGATTGAGTTCAATGATCACTTTCTTCGCTCGCAGCAGCCAGGTCGGCGCATTACCGATCCCGCTGGTTAACCAGACTCGACCATCCGGTGCCAGTGCCGATGCTTCAATGACGGCAACATCAATTTCGCCGAAGAAACCGTAATTGACCATTTGCGCCACTTCGCTCAAATGCAGGTCAACGAAACTCACCGCGCCCTGATTGATCTTTTTACGTAAACCGGACGATGTTTGATATGGCGCACGCCAGGAAACAGCATCGGCGTCAGAAAGTACATCGTCAGCGGCGGCGCTGATTGACGCCCCCGTCAGCAGGCGGATTTGATACGGCTTTTGGGCCTCATGCTGTTCGTTAGCTCTGCGGGCAATGGCGGTGGGAAGGGCTTTCGGCGAACCCGCCGGGGTAAAGCCGCTAAATGCCACCATGTCGTTATGCTGGATAATTTCTGCCGCTTCATCGGCGGTCATCCTTGTCCACTGAGTTTCCATTTTTACTCCTTCGTTCGCAGGGATTAATGACCAACGAAATTAGGTTTACGTTTTTCGAGGAAAGCGTTCATCCCTTCCTGGTAATCTTCGCTGTCATAAACGGCGCGGCGCATCCCCTGAATACGTTCAAATTCATCGGAGTTCATGGTGTGCGCTTCGCCCAGTACACGCAGCTCTTCTTTGATAACGGCAATGGCTAACGGCGCTTTCTCAGAGATGTGGTGCGCCATTTGTAAGGTGAAATCTTCCAGTTCTTCCACTTCCACAACATGGTTGAGAATGCCGACAGCCAGCGCGCGCTGGGCTGTGATTGGCGAAGCGGTAAAAATCAGCTCTTTGACAATGTGGAAGCCCGCGTCGCGGGTCAGGTTGTGAATGCCGACCAGGTTATACGGGACGCCGAGGTTTACAGGTGTCATTGAGAAGGTTGAGGTACTGGCGGCGATGATCAGATCGGAACTCATGATCATTTCAAATGCGCCACCCCAGACACTACCTTCCACCATCGAAATGATCGGTTTCGGGAATTTTTGGATCATGCGGGTGATTTGACGCAACGGATCATCATAGGAGAGCGGATCGCGACCGCCAGACGGTAGTTCGTGAATATCGTGACCTGCGGAGAAGACTTTGGATCTACTCGGCGCGCGCAAAATGATACAGCGAATTTCCGGCCGGTTGAGATCGCTTAATGCCTGCATAAGATCATCAATAAAGACTTTACTTAAGGCATTAAGTTTTCGGCCATAGTTAAACTCAATGACCGCCACTTTGTTGATAGTGACAACGTTCACATACTGATAAGACATAAAAATTCCTTTAATCAAAATATTGCGTCTGGATAAATTCACTGAGCTGCCGCAGACCGGTGCGCGGTGAGAGCGTATTGTTTTTGACCGCTAAAAGCGTCTGGCGGTAATAGCGATCGAAATCTTCATTCGCGAACAGGTGATTCAGTACTTCTTCTTCGGTTTGTTTACGCAGCCATTCCACCGATTGTTGTTGCCGCACTTGTTGCAAACGACCACTGGCAGTTAGCGCGGTTTTGAAGTCGATGATGGCGTGCCAGATCTCATTGATTCCACGTTTTTCCAGTGCGCTACAAGTCAGAACCCGTGGCTGCCATTCGTCGTATTTACGTCGCAGAATATGCAGGGCACTCTCGTACATATGCCGGGCAATGGCGACATTGGTATGGTTATCGCCATCGTCTTTGTTGATAACGATCAGATCTGCCACTTCCATCAGCCCCTTTTTAATGCCCTGCAGATCATCGCCGCCACCGGCAATTTGCAACGAGATAAAACAGTCCACCATGCGGGCGACTTCCGTTTCTGACTGCCCGACGCCAACCGTTTCGACAATCACTACGTCATAACCCGCCGCTTCGCATAACAGCATTAATTCCCGCGCTCGCTGACTGGCACCGCCCAGATGGCCGGAGGAGGGTACCGGGCGAATAAACGCCGCCTCGGCACGCGCCAGGTCATTCATGCGGGTTTTATCCCCGAGAATGCTACCGCCAGTGACCGGGCTGCTGGGATCGACCGCAATAACCGCAACCTTTAATCCCTCACGAATCAACAACATGCCAAAGGCTTCAAGAAAGGTACTTTTCCCCGCGCCGGGTGTGCCGGTAACGCCCAGTCGCAGGGCGTTACCACAGAACGGCATAATGGCGTCAAGCAGCTGTGTACTTAGCGCCTGATGACGCGGGTGACGGCTTTCCACCAACGTCATGGCCTGGGCGAGCGTGGCACGCTCACCCTGACGTAAGCGGCGAATACTTTCTGCCAGCGTGGCTTCATTAATCATGATGCTGGCTTATCAGATTCAGTACGTCGCGCACGCTGTCGAGCATAGGTGTACCTGGACCATAAATCGCCGCCACGCCGCGCTCTTGCAGGAAGGCGTAATCCTGCGGCGGAATGACGCCACCGGCGACTACGCAGATATCTTCGCGTCCCCATTTTTTCAGCGCTTCGACCAGTTCCGGGATCAGCGTTTTATGACCGGCAGCCAGTGAGGATGCGCCCACTACGTGAACGTCGTTTTCTACGGCCAGGCGGGCGATCTCTTCAGGTGTAGAGAACATCGGGCTTAAATCTACGTCGAAACCGAGATCGGAATAGGCGCTGGCGATCACTTTCGCGCCGCGATCGTGCCCATCCTGGCCCATTTTAGCGATCAGAATGCGCGGGCGACGACCATTGTCGGCAAGGAACTGCTCCGTTTGCGCAACAATGGCATCGAACTCGGAGGCCGATTTCTCAGACTGATGATAGCTTTGCGCAATCACGCCGGTAACACACTGGCTTGGCACCAGATAACGGTCGAAAGCGGCTTCCAGCGCATCGGAAATTTCACCCAGGGTGGCGCGAACGCGAGCAGCATTAACAGCGGCAGCCAGCAGGTTTTCGTTATGCTGTGCGGCGTGAGTCAGGGCGTTCAACGCGGCGGTTACGGCGGCATCATCACGGGTGGCGCGAATGCGTTCCAGCGAAGCAATTTGCTCGTTACGCACCATCACGTTGTCGATCTCAAGTACATCGGTTTCGTCTTCGTGATCCAGTTTGTACTTGTTGACACCAACGATGACACGCTTGCCCTGGTCGATCAGCGACTGTTCGCGCGCTGAGGCCTCTTCGATCATTCGTTTTGGCAGACCTGCTTCGATCGCTTTCGCCATGCCACCGGCTTCGTCGATCTGTTGGATAATGGCTCTGGCTTGTTTGACGATTTGATCGGTCAGCGATTCAACGTAATAGGATCCGGCCAGTGGATCGACGGTGCGGCAGAGTTCTGATTCTTCCTGAATGATGATCTGGGTGTTGCGGGCAATGCGTGCTGAGAAATCGGTAGGCAAACCAAGCGCTTCGTCAAAAGCGTTGGTATGCAGTGACTGAGTACCGCCCAGCGTCGCAGCCAGTGCTTCAATGGTGGTGCGGATAACGTTGTTATACGGATCCTGTTCAGTCAGGCTCCAGCCTGAGGTCTGGCAGTGGGTACGCAGCGCCAGTGATTTCGGATCCTGTGCGCCAAATCCACTGACCGCTTCGCTCCATAAATAACGTGCCGCACGCAACATGGCGACGTTCATAAACAGATCCATGCCAATGCCGAAGAAGAACGACAGGCGAGGAGCGAAGTCATCAATTTTCAGCCCGGCGGAGATTGCTGCTTTGATGTACTCAATCCCATCAGCGAGCGTAAATGCTACCTGCTGCACGCAGTTGGCACCCGCTTCACCCATATGGTAACCGCTGATACTGATGGTATTAAATCGCGGCATGTTGCCGGAACACCAGGCGATGATGTCTGCGATAATACGCATTGACGGTTTTGGCGGGTAAATATAGGTGTTGCGGCAAAGATACTCTTTGAGGATATCGTTTTGAATGGTGCCGGTCAGTTTATCAGGTGTAACACCTTGCTCTTCTGCGGCGACAATATAAAACGCCAGTACTGGTAGTACTGCGCCATTCATGGTCATCGAAACCGACATTTTATCCAGCGGGATCTGGTCGAACAGGACTTTCATATCTTCCACGGTGTCGATAGCAACGCCCGCTTTGCCGACGTCGCCCGCCACGCGCGGGTTATCGGAGTCGTAGCCTCGGTGGGTGGCAAGGTCAAACGCAACGGAAAGACCTTTTTGCCCGGCGGCCAGGTTACGGCGATAAAAAGCGTTGGACTCTTTTGCTGTTGAAAAACCAGCATACTGACGGATGGTCCACGGTTGGGCGGTATACATAGTGGCACGCGGGCCACGAACGTAGGGGGGCAAACCAGGAAGGGTACCTGTCACCTCCAGATTATCGAGATCGGCTTCGGTATACAGCGGCTTGATGGCGATCCCTTCCGCGGTTTGCTGAACCAGCGAGTCGACAGTTTTCTCCCGACGGCTCAATTCCTTGTTGGCAAGCTGTTGCCACTCCTGCACGTTAGACATTATTTGCTCCGTAAAACGCAATCAAAATGAGGGTATTTGCGCCTACGGTGAGCTTTTTACGTGGGTTTGTCGCCAGCAAAAAAAATGCATTCAGACGTCGTTTTTTGCCGCCTGAGATTTGTCTATTTTGTGATGTGATTCAAGGAATACAAAAAGAAGTGAGGATAACGCCTGATATGTGCTATCAGGCATTATTTGATGGATTAATCCTGACGAAGGACTTTGTGACCATAATCGAGCAACGCATCAGTGACTTTACGCATCATGCGGCTTTCAGGAGCAAAGCGGTGCCAGTAGAGCATCCGGCGTTGAAATAGCCCTGGCGTTAAGTCAATCAGTTCACCGCTGGCCAGTTCTTTCTCGATTTGCAGGTGCGGGATCATACAGCAGGTGGTGCCCTGGCGAGCAAGTTGCACGAACGCTTCTGAAGAATTAACGATATGGCACGGTACGCTGCCTGGGGGCAGATCGAAGTTTTGCTGCAAAAAGGCCTGGTGCATATCGTCAAGATGGTCAAAGGCGACCACAGGTGCTTTCAATAATGCCGAACGCGTTACGCCGTTAGGGAAATATTTTTCGGCAAACGGTTTTGAGCTGACGAACAGATAGTCAAGCGCACCGAGCTTATCGACAAGACAACTCGGCAGCGCCTGATGTTGAATACTCACCGCGCCGACCACTTCGCCGCGGCGCAGACGTTCCTGAGTGCGGGTTTCATCTTCTACCTGCAAGTTGAGGCGGATAGGCGAATCAGCCAACACAGGAGCCAGCGCCGGAAGCAACCACGTCGCCAGACTGTCGGCGTTGACCGCCAGTGAAAGCAGCAGCGGAGTCGAACCGGTTTGTTCATCGCCCAGCCACTCTTCTTCCAGCAACTCCACCTGGCGTAGCAGTGCCAGCAGTTTTTGCCCTTGTTCTGTCGGGCGCGGCGGTACGGTACGCACCAACAGCGGCTGCCCGAACATATTTTCCAGTTGCTTAATGCGCTGTGAGACGGCTGATTGTGTAATGCACAGCTTTTGTGCCGCGCGCTCAAATCCTCGTTCACGTATCACCGCATCCAGTGCCTGTAATGTTCTGTAGTCCGGGCGTTTCATTGCTGTTGTCTGCTCCTGGTAAATGCTTTTTCCTGCACTATGACACAATTTTGCGTTGGGTACAGAGCATTTAACGCATACAAAAACGGTCGAAATGGAAGTTTTGGCTGGCAATCCCATTTTCATATAACCCTTTGCTGAGCGCTTTGGCAAAACTCTGTGGGCCGCAAAACCAGAAATGGGTGTCACCTTTATTTGCTATTTTATCAGTAAGATAGTGCACCTGTAGGCGCTCACCTTTATGCGCATCAAGCAGATGCAGTGTGACCCTGGCCTGGGCACAAAGTGAGGTCAGTTTATCAATATACCAGGCATCCTCGCTTCGGCTGACGCAATACCAGAGATCCACAGGAACAAAGGACGCGCCATGATGTTTACGATACTCAAGCTGGGCGATAAAGGGGGTAATGCCGATGCCTCCTGCTATCCAGACCTGGTGGGAGCAAGGGAGAGTAAAATCAAACTTTCCCCATGGCCCTTCAACGAAGGCGGACTGGCCGATTTTTATCGAGGATGCCAGAGTCGAGGTATAATCCCCTAAATGTTTGATCGCAAAGCGCAACGTGTTCTTCTCTTTGGTATATGAAGCGATAGTAAAAGGGTGAGATTCTTTACTGTGTGCGAACGTTAAGAATGCAAACTGCCCCGGAGAATAGTCGATGGCATGTTCCAGCTCAAGGGTGACTTCGGTAATTTGTCCCGGATGGTTAACAATGTTTTTAATGGTAGCCTGATGCTTGTTTTTACTATCGTTTAATTTCAGCAGCGAAATGAAAGCCGCAAAGACGCCCGGAATAGTAATTAAAATTAATAAATACGCAGCAGGAGTTTCCCACCAGTATGATTTAAACAAAGCAGTAAACACATGAAAGGCAATTGCCAGATAAAAGACGGGGAACAAACGGTGAACAAGATGAAATAAATGATAGGGAACTTTTTTGCTAAGAGACACGAAAATCATCGCTATCATAATAAACATTGCACATTCACCCGCTAACAGTCCCGCATGGAGCCAATTTTCTTGTACTGGCGTCAGGTTAATATCAACGATTTTACCAGGGTGAGTAATCCAGCCAAAGGCGACGAATAACTGGGGTAATTTTTCATCCAGCCAGTGGGCGAAAGCAAACGCTATAGCGCATATTCCTGCCCACTTATGTAATCGCCATGCTTTATCCAGACCGCCCAGCACTTTGTTAAGCCATGATGAACGCAACGATAAACACATCGTCAGCGTCATCAGACACCACGCAAGGGTTCCCGTAAAAAAGAGTATGTTTTGTCGAAGGAACCATATTAGCGCGATTGGCTTTTCACGAAAAATATCACCGGACGACAAAAAAATAAGGCATGCGACAAAGCAAACCAACGTACCTGTAAGATTAGCTTTTTTCATTTTTTATTTCATTTTGGCAGCGGAGCATAGAACAGTTCCATGCTCCCGTTAAACAGAGTGATTATTTATAGAAAATCACAGTGGCGTGGATATAATTTTTACCGGAGAAAGAACTGATGTAGTAATCGCTGGCTTGTAACTCTTCCGCTTTCTCTTTGATTTGGCTTTCAACGCCCGCTGGATTGCTATTGTGTGTGGACATGCTCACTTTTGATAACTGTTCAAGATTATTGTCCGGTTTGTGTATCTCGGTTGCTGCAAATGCGTGTCCTGTGAGAGTGCAAAGAAATAATGCGGCAAATAAATTTTGCTTAATAGACATAATAACTCCTTTTATATTAAAGATAATGATTAAATACGTGTGTTATGAGATCAGGGATTTGCGCTAATGCATTTTGCTCGGCGAGTTCGCGTCCCGGTTGGGTTTTGTCGACGCCTTCCGCACGTAAAATATGTGTATTGGTAATGCCCATTAATTTCAGCGTGGCTTGCAGATAACTTTCCTGATGATCCAGCGCCAGATGTGCTTCATCGCAATAGATACCGCCGCGCGTCGAGACAATAAACGTCGGTTTATCCGTCAGTAACCCAACGGCACCAGCGGAAGTAAAACGAAACGTTAAACCAGCCTGACAGACCTGATCTATCCAGGTTTTGAGGCCAGATGAAACGCTGTGATTAATCATCGGCGCGCCAATAATGAGCACATCGCACGATGCCAGTTCATCAATAGCAGCGTGGATATCATTCACCTCCTGCTGAATTTGTGCGTTCTCGCACTCCGCTTTACCGCAAAGCGCCAGAAAGGTTTCTTCACGCAAATGGGGTGGGGGCGTCAGGCCAACGTCGCGATGAATAATTGTGGCTTGCGCGAAACGTTGGCAAAGCGCTTCTACCAGCGCCTGGCTTAATTTCCGCGAACTTGAATGCTTAAGCATTGGACTGCTATCGATATGGAGAATTTTCATGGGTTTGCTCTCATTTCTGCGATGAGAGAAGTTTAATTGTTGTTGATATGGTGATTAAATAGACATAATTGAACTTCATTGTTGTTAAAATAGAACAATCATGATCGACTGGAATGATTACAACTACTTTGCCCTGATTGCCGATGAAGGCAGCTACAGCCAGGCGGCGCTGCGTGCGGGTGTGTCGAAATCGGTATTAAGCCGTCGAATGGCAGCGCTGGAAGAGCGCCTCGGCGTGAGGCTTATTCAGCGAACTACGCGGCGTCTGGCCCTGACGGCGGCAGGGGAACAGTTTGCTGTCGAGTGTCGGGCGCTGGTGGCTCAGGGGGAACGGGCCAGAGCGGTGGTGATGGCCGCCCAGGAAAGCCCACAGGGAATGCTGCGCGTCAGCGCGCCGGTATTTATGGCTGAAACATGGTTTGGTGAGTTCGTCAGTGAATTTATCGCCCGCTGGCCCCTGGCGAAGGTGCAACTGCTGGCAATTAATCGCCCGGTGGATATGGTCGCTGAAGGCATTGATATTGCGCTGGTTACGGCTTCCGGCGCGCTTGCGGACTCGACGCTGCATTATAAAAAATTACATACCCAGGCTGATATTTTAGTTGCCAGTTCGCAGTGGCTGGCCCGCCATCCGCAGGTGAAGGCCATTGACGATCTTAACCGCGTCGACGGGATCCTCCGCCTGACGAACAATGGCGGGAGCCAGTGGCAGTTAATGAATGGCGACCAGGAGATTACGCTGCATCCCGAGGCGCGTTTGCAGACAAATAACATTCGCGTCATGTTGCAGGCAGTGCTTGGCGGGAATGGCGTGGCGTTATTGCCTCAATTTGCCTGTAAACAGGGGCTTGCCAACGGTGAACTGGTGCGCCTGTTCGCACCGTGGAGCGGCATACCCAGACCGTTGTATGCTTTATTTGCCGGGCGAAAGGGGATGCCCGCCATTGCGCGATATTTTATGGATGAGTTAACCACGCGGCTTGCCAACGGGGTCTGAATCGCTTTTTTTGTATATAATGCGTGTGAAATTTCATACCACAGGCGAAACGATCATGACGCAGGATGAATTGAAAAAAGCAGTAGGATGGGCGGCACTTCAGTATGTTCAGCCCGGCACCATTGTTGGTGTAGGTACAGGTTCCACCGCCGCACACTTTATTGACGCGCTCGGCACGATGAAAGGCCAGATTGAAGGGGCCGTTTCCAGTTCGGATGCTTCCACTGAAAAACTGAAAAGCCTCGGCATTCACGTTTTTGATCTCAACGAAGTCGACAGCCTTGGCATCTACGTTGATGGCGCAGATGAAATCAACGGCCACATGCAAATGATCAAAGGCGGCGGCGCGGCGCTGACCCGTGAAAAAATCATTGCTTCGGTTGCGGAAAAATTTATCTGTATTGCCGACGCCTCCAAGCAGGTTGATATTCTGGGCAAATTCCCGCTGCCAGTAGAAGTTATCCCGATGGCACGTAGTGCAGTGGCGCGCCAGCTGGTGAAACTGGGCGGTCGTCCGGAATACCGTCAGGGCGTGGTGACTGATAACGGCAACGTGATCCTCGACGTCCACGGCATGGAAATCCTTGACCCGATAGCGATGGAAAACGCCATAAATGCGATTCCTGGCGTGGTGACTGTTGGCTTGTTTGCTAACCGTGGCGCGGACGTTGCGCTGATTGGCACACCTGACGGTGTCAAAACCATTGTGAAATGATCTGACGGGGGAACCTCCCCCGTTAAAAAAATTCTCTTCATTAAATTTGGTGACATGTGTCACGTTTTTACCTGGCTATTGTCGATTGCTCTAAATAAACCCTTTAAACCAGCATATTCATCCAAGAAATACCTTTGCGTGATATATCCTCAACATCGCGACGCAAACGTTCATATTGCCGCAATATTATTTTTTGATATGTTGAAAGGCGGATGCAAATCCGCACACAACATTTCAAAAGACAGGATTGGGTAAATGGCAAAGGTATCGCTGGAGAAAGACAAGATTAAGTTTCTGCTGGTAGAAGGCGTGCACCAAAAGGCGCTTGAAAGCCTTCGTGCAGCGGGTTACACCAACATCGAATTTCACAAAGGCGCGCTGGATGATGAACAATTAAAAGAATCCATCCGCGATGCCCACTTCATCGGCCTGCGATCCCGTACCCATCTGACTGAAGACGTGATCAACGCCGCAGAAAAACTGGTCGCTATTGGCTGTTTCTGTATCGGAACAAACCAGGTTGATCTGGATGCGGCGGCAAAACGCGGGATCCCGGTATTTAACGCACCGTTCTCAAATACGCGCTCTGTTGCGGAGCTGGTGATTGGCGAACTGCTGCTGCTATTGCGCGGCGTGCCGGAAGCCAATGCTAAAGCGCACCGTGGCGTGTGGAACAAACTGGCGGCGGGTTCTTTTGAAGCGCGCGGCAAAAAGCTGGGTATCATTGGCTACGGTCATATTGGTACGCAATTGGGCATTCTGGCTGAATCGCTGGGAATGTATGTTTACTTTTATGATATTGAAAACAAACTGCCGCTGGGCAACGCCACTCAGGTACAGCATCTTTCTGACCTGCTGAATATGAGCGATGTGGTGAGTCTGCATGTACCAGAGAATCCGTCCACCAAAAATATGATGGGTGCGAAAGAGATTTCACTAATGAAGCCCGGCTCGCTGCTGATTAATGCTTCGCGCGGTACTGTGGTGGATATTCCGGCGCTGTGTGACGCGCTGGCGAGCAAACATCTGGCGGGGGCGGCAATCGACGTATTTCCGACGGAACCGGCAACCAATAGCGATCCATTTACCTCTCCGCTGTGTGAATTCGACAACGTCCTTCTGACGCCACACATTGGCGGTTCGACTCAGGAAGCGCAGGAGAATATCGGCCTGGAAGTTGCGGGTAAATTGATCAAGTATTCTGACAATGGCTCAACGCTCTCTGCGGTGAACTTCCCGGAAGTCTCGCTGCCACTGCACGGTGGGCGTCGTCTGATGCACATCCACGAAAACCGTCCGGGCGTGCTAACTGCGCTGAACAAAATCTTCGCCGAGCAGGGTGTCAACATCGCCGCGCAATATCTGCAAACTTCCGCCCAGATGGGTTATGTAGTTATTGATATTGAAGCCGACGAAGACGTTGCCGAAAAGGCGCTGCAGGCAATGAAAGCTATTCCGGGTACCATTCGCGCCCGTCTGCTGTACTAATTCCCCTTCTCTGAAAATCAACGGGCAGGTCACTGACTTGCCCGTTTTTTTATCGCTTCTCCACACCGTTGCCGCGTTGTGCATTCTGCTTTGCGAGTCTGCTCCAGAAAATAAATCAAAGTCAGATCAATGCGTTGTGTTTATTTAATGGGGATTTACGATGGCAGGGCAGCATGGGGCTGTAACGGTAAAGCCCTCACCGAAGCGAGGGCTTGAAGGAGAAGGGTTATGATGCGACTTGTCATCATACTGATTGTACTGTTACTCATAAGTTTCCCAGCTTATTAACAGTCAGTCTCAGGGGAGGAGTCATCCTCCCTTACCCTTACTCACTAAATTAGGTTAAAGAATCAACGATGTCAATCAGGGCGATGCAGGTGTGTCGCCCTTACCACTCCCAGACTTTCGACGGTGTAACCACCGCAGGAAGTGGGATATCCCACTCTTCAACGGGGAGTTTTTCCACCAACTGACAATCATGCGCATAACCCACCGGTTGCATTTGATAGCGCTGCCAGTTTTGTAAGGTCCGATCATAAAAACCACCGCCCATTCCCAGGCGCTGACCGTATTCATCAAAGGCGACCAGCGGTGTGATCAACACGTCTAATCGGGAAAGGGGTAGCACGTCACGCACATCCAGTTTTGGCTCATGGATCTTCAACCTGTTCATCACCAGTTCGCTTTGCGGATGGTAATTCAGGAACAGCAAATTACCGGCACTAAAGGGATGCAAAACTGGAAGATATACGCGCTTACCGGCGCGCCAGAGTTGTTCTATGAGTGGCTGGGTGTCGAGTTCGCCATCAAAAGAGAGGAATACAGCAACCGTATGTGCCATCACCACAGGGGGATACGTCATCATCCGGGTAGCGGCTTGTTGACCCATTTCCTGCTGTTGTTCCGGCGTTAACGCACGACGACGTTGCCGAATCATTTTGCGGATTTCTTGTCGGGATAATGTCAGTGGGAGTTCTGGTAGTTGCGTCATGGCTGGTGCCAGATAAGAAGGGAATCTCCGAGATGCCGCCGCAGGCTGTAACCCTTGAACCCTTGGTTCAAGGTGAATGTGTCGTCGCAGTTTTAAGGCTTCTCGGACGGACCGAGCATGCTCACCAACCGCGGAGCGCCACATTCTTGTGGTATGAAATATCGGCTCAGGGGACTGGCCCGCTTGCGAACATCTCAGAGAAATTTTGTCTTCACGGTTACTCTACCACAGTAAACCGAAAAGTGTCATTCAAAGTTTTGGTTAGTTTTTTCGGTGATGCGACCTTGTTCAAGTAACGCTTGTTCTATGGTCTGCTGCAGCATCCGAATACGCTGTTCCATACTTGCCGCGTAGTCACGAGTCTTCGCTTTTTCTTGCGCTAACTCATAGCTGATATTCAATGCGGCAATGAAGACCAACTGTTCAGTATTTGTGACTCTAGTGCGTTCTTTCAGATCTTGCAACCGTTGGTTCAGATCGTCCGCTGCCTGATTCAACGCATCCCTTTGGTCAGGCGGGCAGTTCACACGCAGTGAACGGCCAAAAATTTGGATATCGACGGGTTGTGCAGACATGCCACCTTCCTGCTGATTGACTGCGCTGCCTTCGTCTTTAGACCCATGGTCTGCGAAGGGGCGACACTATAGCTACCCTGATGAGAAGAGACAAGCCCTTTTCTGGTCCACCAGGGCCCAAAGTGGTAGCATATCATGAATATTCCTCCCTTTGACGACGAATGCTTATGTCTATACAGAACGAAATGCCTGGTTACAACGAAATGAACCAGTATCTGAACCAACAAGGGACGGGTCTGACCCCTGCTGAGATGCATGGTTTAATCAGTGGGATGATATGTGGCGGTAACGATGACAGCTCATGGCTGCCGCTACTTCACGACCTGACGAACGAAGGCATGGCTTTCGGTCATGAGCTGGCACAGGCACTGCGTAAAATGCACTCTGCCACCAGCGATGCCCTGCAGGATGACGGCTTCCTTTTTCAGCTTTATCTGCCTGATGGCGATGATGTCAGCGTTTTCGATCGGGCTGATGCGCTGGCAGGTTGGGTTAATCACTTCCTGCTTGGTCTTGGCGTTACGCAACCGAAGCTGGACAAAGTGACCGGCGAAACCGGTGAAGCCATCGACGATCTGCGTAACATCGCGCAGCTGGGCTACGACGAAGACGAAGATCAGGAAGAGCTTGAAATGTCGCTTGAAGAGATCATCGAATACGTTCGTGTTGCCGCGCTGTTATGCCATGACACCTTTACTCATCCGCAACCGACCGCGCCAGAAGTACAAAAACCGACTCTACACTAAAAACAAAAAACGTAAGGAGAGTGTTATGAGTGAGATATCCCGGCAAGAGTTTCAGCGTCGCCGTCAGGCCCTGGTGGAGCAAATGCAACCCGGCAGCGCCGCGCTGATTTTTGCTGCACCAGAAGTAACACGTAGCGCCGACAGCGAATACCCCTATCGTCAGAACAGTGACTTCTGGTACTTCACCGGCTTTAACGAACCGGAAGCGGTGCTGGTGCTGATTAAAAGCGATGACACTCATAACCACAGCGTTCTGTTTAACCGCGTTCGCGACCTGACGGCGGAGATCTGGTTTGGCCGTCGTTTAGGTCAGGATGCCGCGCCAGAGAAACTGGGCGTTGACCGCGCACTGGCATTCAGCGAAATTAATCAGCAACTTTATCAACTACTTAATGGTCTGGATGTGGTTTACCACGCCCAGGGCGAATATGCATATGCTGATGAAATCGTGAACAGCGCGCTGGAAAAGCTGCGTAAAGGCTCGCGACAAAATCTCACCGCGCCAGCAACGATGATCGACTGGCGTCCCATTGTTCATGAAATGCGCCTGTTCAAATCACCAGAAGAGATTGCCGTACTTCGCCGCGCGGGAGAAATCACCGCCCTGGCGCATACCCGGGCGATGGAAAAATGCCGTCCGGGAATGTTCGAGTACCATCTGGAAGGCGAAATTCACCACGAATTTAACCGCCACGGTGCGCGCTATCCTTCCTACAACACCATTGTCGGCAGCGGTGAAAACGGCTGTATTCTGCACTACACCGAAAACGAGTGTGAACTGCGTGACGGTGACCTGGTGTTGATTGACGCGGGCTGTGAATACAAAGGTTATGCGGGCGATATTACCCGTACCTTCCCGGTCAACGGCAAATTCACCCAGGCCCAGCGTGAAATCTACGACATTGTGCTGGAGTCTCTTGAAACCAGCCTGCGCCTGTATCGTCCGGGAACCTCCATTCTGGAAGTCACCAGTGAAGTGGTGCGTATCATGGTTAGCGGCCTGGTAAAACTCGGCATCCTGAAAGGTGATGTTGATGAACTGATCGCTCAGAACGCCCATCGTCCTTTCTTTATGCATGGCCTTAGCCACTGGTTAGGACTGGATGTCCATGACGTTGGCGTTTATGGTCAGGATCGCTCGCGCATTCTGGAACCGGGGATGGTACTGACCGTAGAGCCTGGTCTGTATATCGCGCCGGATGCGGATGTGCCAGAACAATATCGCGGTATCGGCATTCGTATTGAAGACGACATTGTGATTACCGAAACCGGCAACGAAAACCTCACCGCCAGCGTGGTGAAAAAGCCGGAAGAAATCGAAGCGTTGATGGCTGCTGCGAGAAAGCAATGAGCGTAATCATCGTCGGTGGCGGCATGGCGGGCGCGACGCTGGCGCTGGCTATTTCCCGGTTAAGTCACGGGGCGCTGCCGGTACATTTGATTGAAGCGACTGCGCCAGAGTCACATGCTCATCCGGGCTTTGATGGACGAGCGATAGCGCTGGCGGCGGGTACCTGTCAGCAACTGGCGCGCATCGGCGTCTGGCAATCTCTGGCTGATTGCGCAACCGCCATCACCAGCGTGCATGTCAGCGATCGTGGTCATGCCGGATTCGTCACCCTCGCCGCAGAAGATTACCAACTGGCGGCGCTGGGGCAGGTTGTCGAATTGCATAATGTCGGGCAACGGCTGTTTGCATTGCTGCGCAAATCACCTGGCGTAACGCTGCATTGCCCGGATCGCGTGGCTAACGTTGCCCGTACTCAGAGTCATGTTGAAGTGACGCTGGAGTGTGGCGAAACGCTGACGGGCCGCGTGCTGGTAGCCGCTGATGGCACCCATTCAGCGTTAGCCACTGTGTGCGGCGTTGACTGGCAGCAGGAGCCTTACGAACAACTGGCTGTGATTGCCAACGTTGCGACTTCCGTTGCGCACGAAGGGCGCGCTTTTGAACGCTTTACGCAACATGGCCCGCTGGCGATGTTGCCGATGTCTGACGGACGCTGTTCGCTGGTCTGGTGTCATCCACTGGAACGGCGCGAAGAGGTACTGTCTTGGAGCGACGAGAAGTTTTGCCGTGAACTCCAGTCGGCCTTTGGTTGGCGACTTGGGAAAATTACCCACGCTGGTAAACGCAGTGCTTATCCGCTGGCGTTAACCCGCGCCGCCAGACCTATTACCCATCGTACCGTGCTGGTGGGCAATGCGGCGCAAACTCTGCACCCGATTGCCGGGCAAGGGTTCAACCTCGGTATGCGAGATGTTATGAGCCTTGCGGAAACCCTGACTCAGGCGCAGGAGCGCGGAGAAGACATGGGTGATTACGGCGTATTGTGCCGTTATCAGCAGCGTCGACAGCGCGATCGCGAAGCAACCATCGGCGTCACGGACAGCCTTGTACATCTTTTTGCCAACCGTTGGGGGCCGCTGGTTGTCGGGCGCAACATCGGGCTGATGGCAATGGAATTATTCACCCCGGCACGCGATGTGCTGGCGCAGCGCACCCTCGGTTGGGTGGCGCGTTGAAGGCGGTTTTAAGGAATAAACAATGCAAAGTGTTGATGTAGCCATTGTTGGCGGCGGCATGGTGGGGCTGGCGGTTGCCTGCGGCTTACAGGGGAGCGGCTTACGCGTTGCCGTACTGGAGCAGCGCGTACCGGAACCTCTGGCGGCGGATGCACCACCACAACTGCGCGTTTCGGCTATCAATGCCGCCAGCGAAAAATTACTCACCCGTCTTGGCGTCTGGCAGGACATTCTCTCTCGTAGGGCCAGCTGTTATCACGGCATGGAAGTGTGGGATAAAGACAGCTTTGGTCACATTTCGTTTGACGATCAAAGCATGGGCTATAGCCATCTTGGGCATATCGTTGAAAATTCAGTGATTCACTACGCGCTGTGGAACAAAGCGCAGCAGTCGTCAGATATCACTCTGTTGGCCCCCGCAGAATTACAGCAGGTCGCCTGGGGAGAAAATGAAACCTTCCTGACGTTGAAAGATGGCAGTATGTTAACGGCGCGTCTGGTGATTGGCGCGGACGGCGCTAATTCCTGGTTGCGCAACAAAGCCGATATTCCGCTGACTTTCTGGGATTATCAGCATCACGCGCTGGTAGCGACCATTCGCACGGAAGAACCGCATGATGCGGTGGCGCGGCAGGTTTTCCATGGCGAAGGCATTCTGGCCTTTTTACCGCTTAGCGATCCGCATCTTTGCTCGATTGTCTGGTCACTGTCGCCAGAGGAAGCGCAGCGGATGCAGCAGGCAAGTGAAGACGAATTTAATCGCGCGTTAAATATCGCTTTTGATAATCGCCTGGGCTTATGTAAGGTTGAGAGTGAGCGCCTTGTGTTCCCACTGACGGGGCGTTATGCGCGCCAATTTGCCGCGCACCGTCTGGCGTTGGTGGGCGACGCCGCGCATACCATTCACCCGCTGGCGGGGCAGGGGGTAAATCTCGGCTTTATGGATGCTGCAGAGCTGGTTGCTGAACTGAAACGGTTGCATCGTCAGGGGAAAGACATCGGGCAGTACATTTATCTGCGTCGCTATGAGCGTAGCC
This sequence comes from Escherichia sp. WS3227_2, assembly GCF_046486495.1. Classification (NCBI taxonomy): domain Bacteria; kingdom Pseudomonadati; phylum Pseudomonadota; class Gammaproteobacteria; order Enterobacterales; family Enterobacteriaceae; genus Escherichia; species Escherichia sp. WS3227_2. Next base: position 307,256 of record NZ_JBJQLG010000001.1, on the reverse strand, counting down.
GCAAGCACAGTGCGGCGCTGATGCTGGCTGGTATGCAGGGGTTTCGCGATCTGTTTTCCGGTACCAATCCGGCGAAAAAACTGCTGCGTGATATTGGTTTAAAACTGGCCGACACGCTTCCTGGCGTTAAACCACAACTTATCCGCCAGGCAATGGGATTAAACGATTTGCCTGAATGGCTGCGTTAAAAATTTCTCTTCTGCTGTTTATTTGATACCCATCACACTTTCATCTCCCGGTTTTTTCGCCGGGAGATTTTCCTCATTTGAAATAAACTAATTTCACCTCCGTTTTCGCATTATATTTTCTAATGCCGCGAATTTTTGATTTAGTGTTTTTTGACATTTTTTCAGCTCTTAATATTGCCTTATTCAAATTAATTTCCTCATCGCATCATCTTTCTATAGAAATTGGTGTGTTTTTTGGTTTTTTATTCTGTTGCGATTTTGGCGTTTTTTAACCATAAGCTAATGTGATGATCAATTTTACCTTATGGTTAACAGTCTGTTTCGGTGGTAAGTTCAGGCAAAAGAGAACGATTGCGTTGGGGACCGGGAGTGGCTCCGATGCTGGGTTTCGTGGTGATAATTTCGCCATGGAAAAGTTGTCAGCCCCGCTTATTCAATGAGGACAAGATGGCACAACAGACTCCTTTGTACGAACAACACACGCTTTGCGGCGCTCGCATGGTGGATTTCCACGGCTGGATGATGCCGCTGCATTACGGTTCGCAAATCGACGAACATCATGCGGTACGTACCGATGCCGGAATGTTTGATGTGTCACATATGACCATCGTCGATCTTCGCGGCAGCCGCACCCGGGAGTTTTTGCGTTATCTGCTGGCGAACGATGTGGCGAAGCTCACCAAAAGCGGCAAAGCCCTTTACTCGGGGATGTTGAATGCCTCTGGCGGTGTGATAGATGATCTCATCGTCTACTACTTTACTGAAGATTTCTTCCGCCTCGTTGTTAACTCCGCCACCCGCGAAAAAGACCTCTCCTGGATTACCCAACACGCTGAACCTTTCGGCATCGAAATTACCGTTCGTGATGACCTTTCCATGATTGCCGTGCAAGGGCCGAATGCGCAGGCAAAAGCTGCCACACTGTTTAATGACGCTCAGCGTCAGGCGGTGGAAGGGATGAAACCGTTCTTTGGCGTGCAGGCGGGCGATCTGTTTATTGCCACCACTGGTTATACCGGTGAAGCGGGCTATGAAATTGCGCTGCCCAATGAAAAAGCGGCCGATTTCTGGCGTGCGCTGGTGGAAGCGGGCGTTAAGCCATGCGGCCTGGGCGCGCGTGACACGCTGCGTCTGGAAGCGGGTATGAATCTTTATGGTCAGGAGATGGACGAAACCATCTCTCCGTTAGCCGCCAACATGGGCTGGACTATCGCCTGGGAACCGGCAGATCGTGACTTTATCGGTCGTGAAGCCCTGGAAGTGCAGCGTGAGCATGGCACAGAAAAACTGGTTGGTCTGGTGATGACCGAAAAAGGCGTGCTGCGTAATGAACTGCCGGTACGCTTTACCGATGCGCAGGGCAACCAGCATGAAGGCATTATCACCAGCGGTACTTTCTCCCCGACGCTGGGTTACAGCATTGCGCTGGCGCGCGTGCCGGAAGGTATTGGTGAAACAGCGATTGTGCAAATTCGCAACCGTGAAATGCCGGTTAAAGTGACGAAACCTGTTTTTGTGCGTAACGGTAAAGCCGTCGCGTGATTTACTTTTTTGGAGATTGATTGATGAGCAACGTACCAGCAGAACTGAAATACAGCAAAGAACACGAATGGCTGCGTAAAGAAGCCGACGGCACTTACACCGTTGGTATCACCGAACATGCCCAGGAGCTGTTAGGCGATATGGTGTTTGTTGACCTGCCGGAAGTGGGCGCAACGGTTAGCGCGGGCGATGACTGCGCGGTTGCCGAATCAGTAAAAGCGGCGTCAGATATTTATGCGCCAGTAAGCGGTGAAATCGTGGCGGTAAACGACGCACTGAGCGATTCCCCGGAACTGGTGAACAGCGAACCGTATGCAGGCGGCTGGATCTTTAAAATCAAAGCCAGCGATGAAAGCGAACTGGAATCACTGCTGGATGCGACCGCATACGAAGCATTGTTAGAAGACGAGTAACGGCTTTATTCCTCTTCTGCGGGAGAGGATCAGGGTGAGGAACTTTTACGCCTCACCCTCACTCTCTTCGCAAGGAGAGAGGTTCACAATTCACTGCACGTTTCAGGAACCATCGCTCATGACACAGACGTTAAGCCAGCTTGAAAACAGCGGCGCTTTTATTGAACGCCATATCGGACCGGACGCCGCGCAACAGCAAGAAATGCTGAATGCCGTTGGCGCACAATCGTTAAACGCGCTGACCGGCCAGATTGTGCCGAAAGATATTCAGCTTGCGACCCCGCCGCAGGTTGGCGCACCGGCGACCGAATACGCCGCGCTGGCGGAACTCAAGGCTATTGCCAGTCGCAATAAACGCTTCACGTCTTACATCGGCATGGGTTACACCGCCGTGCAGCTACCGCCGGTTATTCTGCGTAACATGCTGGAAAATCCGGGCTGGTATACCGCGTATACTCCGTATCAACCTGAAGTCTCCCAGGGCCGCCTTGAAGCACTGCTCAACTTCCAGCAGGTAACGCTGGATTTGACCGGGCTGGATATGGCCTCTGCTTCTCTTCTGGACGAGGCCACTGCTGCCGCCGAAGCAATGGCGATGGCGAAACGCGTCAGCAAACTGAAAAATGCCAACCGCTTCTTCGTTGCTTCTGACGTCCATCCGCAAACGTTGGATGTGGTACGTACTCGTGCCGAAACCTTTGGTTTTGAAGTGATTGTCGATGACGCGCAAAAAGTGCTCGACCATCAGGACGTCTTCGGCGTGCTGTTACAGCAGGTTGGCACAACCGGTGAAATCCACGACTACACTGCGCTCATCAGCGAACTGAAATCACGCAAAATTGTGGTCAGTGTCGCCGCCGATATTATGGCGCTGGTGCTGTTAACTGCGCCGGGTAAACAGGGCGCGGATATTGTCTTTGGTTCGGCGCAACGCTTCGGTGTGCCGATGGGCTACGGTGGCCCACACGCAGCATTCTTTGCGGCGAAAGACGAATACAAACGCTCAATGCCGGGCCGTATTATCGGTGTATCGAAAGATGCAGCTGGCAACACCGCTCTGCGCATGGCGATGCAGACTCGCGAGCAACATATTCGTCGTGAGAAAGCGAACTCCAACATTTGTACTTCCCAGGTGCTGCTGGCAAACATCGCCAGCCTGTATGCCGTTTATCACGGCCCGGTTGGCCTGAAACGTATCGCTAACCGCATCCACCGTCTGACCGATATCCTGGCGGCGGGCCTGCAACAAAAAGGTCTGAAGCTGCGCCATGCGCACTATTTCGATACTTTGTGTGTGGAAGTGGCCGACAAAGCGGGCGTGCTGGCGCGTGCCGAAGCGGCTGAAATCAACCTGCGTAGCGATATTCTGAACGCGGTTGGGATCACCCTTGATGAAACCACCACGCGTGAAAACGTGATGCAGCTTTTCAGCGTGCTGTTGGGCGATAACCACGGGCTGGACATCGACACGCTGGACAAAGACGTGGCTCACGACAGTCGCTCTATTCAGCCTGCGATGCTGCGCGACGACGAAATCCTCACCCATCCGGTGTTTAATCGCTACCACAGCGAAACCGAAATGATGCGCTATATGCACTCGCTGGAGCGTAAAGATCTGGCGCTGAATCAGGCGATGATCCCGCTGGGTTCCTGCACCATGAAACTGAACGCCGCCGCCGAGATGATCCCCATCACCTGGCCGGAATTTGCCGAACTGCACCCGTTCTGCCCGCCAGAACAGGCCGAAGGTTATCAGCAGATGATTGCGCAGCTGGCTGATTGGCTGGTGAAACTGACTGGTTACGACGCCGTTTGTATGCAGCCGAACTCCGGCGCACAGGGCGAATACGCGGGCCTGCTGGCGATTCGTCATTATCATGAAAGCCGCAACGAAGGGCATCGCGATATCTGCCTGATCCCGGCTTCTGCGCACGGAACTAACCCCGCTTCTGCACATATGGCAGGAATGCAGGTGGTGGTTGTGGCGTGTGATAAAAACGGCAACATCGATCTGGCTGATCTGCGCGCGAAAGCGGAACAAGCGGGCGATAACCTCTCCTGTATCATGGTGACCTATCCTTCCACCCACGGCGTGTATGAAGAAACGATCCGTGAAGTGTGTGAAGTCGTGCATCAGTTCGGCGGTCAGGTTTACCTTGATGGCGCGAACATGAACGCCCAGGTCGGCATCACCTCACCGGGCTTTATTGGCGCGGACGTCTCGCACCTTAACCTGCATAAAACTTTCTGCATTCCGCACGGTGGCGGCGGCCCAGGTATGGGACCGATCGGCGTGAAAGCGCATCTGGCACCGTTTGTGCCAGGTCATAGCGTGGTACAAATAGAAGGCATGTTAACCCGTCAGGGCGCGGTTTCTGCGGCACCGTTCGGTAGTGCCTCTATCCTGCCAATCAGCTGGATGTACATCCGCATGATGGGCGCAGAAGGGCTGAAAAAAGCAAGCCAGGTGGCAATTCTTAACGCCAACTATATTGCCAGCCGCCTGCAGGATGCTTTCCCGGTGCTGTATACCGGTCGCGACGGTCGCGTGGCGCACGAATGTATTCTTGATATTCGTCCGCTGAAAGAAGAAACCGGCATCAGCGAACTGGATATTGCCAAGCGTCTGATCGACTACGGTTTCCACGCGCCGACCATGTCATTCCCGGTGGCGGGTACGCTGATGGTTGAACCGACCGAATCCGAAAGCAAAGTGGAACTGGATCGCTTTATCGACGCGATGCTGGCTATCCGCGCAGAAATTGACCAGGTGAAAGCCGGTGTCTGGCCGCTGGAAGATAACCCGCTGGTGAACGCGCCGCACATTCAGAGCGAACTGGTCGCCGAGTGGGCGCATCCGTACAGCCGTGAAGTTGCGGTATTCCCGGCAGGCGTGGCAGACAAATACTGGCCGACAGTGAAACGTCTGGATGATGTTTACGGCGACCGTAACCTGTTCTGCTCCTGCGTACCGATTAGCGAATACCAGTAATTCACTGATTCGACTATTTTCTAAAGGCGCTTCGGCGCCTTTTTAGTCAGATGACAAAGTACAAAAGTGCTCAGACAGTCCCCTCGCCCCTTTGGGGAGAGGGTTAGGGTGAGGGGAACAGGCCGGCACTGGCGCGAATATTTACCCTCACCCCGGCCCTCTCCCTGAAAGGGCGAGGGGGAAAAGCGTGCCAACATTGAAGATTGAGCCAGTTTGTTAGCAATCTAAAAGATACGTCAACGAATTAATTTTTCCAGGAAAAACAATTGGCTATAGCACTTGTGACCGGTGGCAGTCGCGGCATCGGGCGGGCAACTGCATTACTGTTGGCGCAAGAAGGGTATACGGTGGCGGTTAATTATCAGCAAAACCTCCACGCGGCGCAGGAAGTGGTGAACTTAATCACGCAAGCCGGTGGCAAGGCATTCGTGCTCCAGGCGGATATCAGCGACGAAAATCAGGTCGTCGAGATGTTTACCGCAATCGATCTGCACGATGAACCGCTAGCCGCACTGGTCAATAACGCCGGGATCTTGTTTACCCAGTGCACCGTAGAAAACCTTACCGCAGAGCGAATCAACCGGGTACTTTCCACCAATGTGACGGGACATTTTCTCTGTTGCCGCGAGGCGGTAAAACGCATGGCGCTGAAAAATGGCGGTAATGGCGGTGCTATCGTCAACGTCTCTTCAGTGGCCTCACGGCTGGGATCTCCGGGGGAATACGTTGATTATGCGGCATCGAAAGGGGCGATTGATACGTTAACCACAGGGCTGTCGCTGGAAGTCGCTGCGCAAGGAATTCGCGTTAATGGCGTGCGGCCCGGTTTTATCTATACCGGAATGCACGCCAGCGGTGGCGAACCTGGACGCGTTGATCGCGTTAAGTCGAACATCCCCATGCAGCGCGGTGGGCAGGCGGAAGAGGTCGCGCAGGCCATCGTCTGGCTGTTAAGTGATAAAGCCTCTTATGTCACGGGAAGTTTTATCGATTTGGCGGGCGGAAAATAAGATGGGAAAGTTATCTGACCGGATGCAACACAATTGGCGTTGCATCCGGCACATCAGATAATCACAGATTCTCGCCGTTGCTGGCAATCACCTCTTTGTACCAGTCAAAGCTCTTCTTACGTGAACGCGACATATCGCCAGTACCGTCGTCATGTTTATTCACATAGATAAAGCCGTAGCGTTTGCTGTACTGCCCGGTGGTAAACGACACGCAGTCGATGCAGCCCCACGGTGTGTAGCCCATCAGATCCACGCCATCGTAAGTCACCGCTTTTTTCATCTCTTCAATATGGGCGCGCAGGTAGTCAATGCGGTAGTCATCGTTGATGCTGCCATCTTCTTCCACTTTGTCATAAGCGCCAAAACCGTTTTCGACAATAAACAGCGGCTTCTGATAACGCTCATACAGTTCGCAAAGTGCATAGCGCAGACCTACTGGATCAATCTGCCAGCCCCAGTCAGACGCTTTAACATACGGGTTCGGTACGCTGCCTTCGAAACCAGAGATCGCATCGCCGGTGCCGCCTTCGGCCTTCACTGCGTTGGTCATGTAATAGCTGAAACCAAGATAATCGCAGGTGCCTTCGCGCAGCACATCGAGATCGCCGTCTTCCATTTTGATGTTAAATCCGCGACGCTCCCACTCGTGCAACACATAGGACGGGTAATAGCCACGCAGTTGCACATCGGTAAAGACGTAGCGTTCGCGCATCGACTCCTGGGCGAACATCACATCGTCCGGATTACAGGAGTAAGGGTAAAGCGGCACCATCGCCAGCATACAGCCGACTTTCATTTCCGGGTTAATGCGACGCGCGGCTTTCACCGCCAGGGCGCTGGCGACAAACTGGTGATGCAGCACCTGGTACATCGTCTCTTCCGGGTTTTCATGCTCGGTATACACCACGCCGGAGCAGCAGTAACCGAACAGCGGTGCACGCCAGTTACGCTGGTTGTTAATTTCGTTGAAGGTCATCCAGTATTTGACTTTATGCTTATAGCGTTCAAATACCACTTCTGCGAAACGGACAAAGAAATCAACCACTTTACGGTTGGTCCAGCTACCGTATTGCTGCACCAGATGCAGCGGCATTTCAAAGTGGGATAGGGTGATCACCGGTTCGATGTTGTATTTCAGCAATTCATCGAACAGAGAGTCGTAAAACTTCAGCCCTTCTTCGTTTGGCTGAGCTTCATCGCCTTTTGGAAAAATGCGCGTCCAGGCGATGGAAGTCCGAAAACATTTGAAGCCCATTTCGGCAAATAGCTTGATGTCTTCTTTGTAGTGACCATAAAAATCAACGGCTTCATGGTTTGGATAGTATTTGCCTGGCAAGACTTCTTTGGTGATTTCGCGCGGCACGCCGTGTGCGCCACCGGTCAGAACGTCACAAATGCTCGGCCCTTTGCCGCCTTTGTTCCAGCCGCCTTCGACCTGATGAGCGGCAACTGCGCCGCCCCATAAGAAATCTTTCGGTAAGGTGAGTTTTTTCACTATCATAGGCTCCAGATGAGTCAATTCTTACAGGAAATAGTACCATGCAGCCAAACGACATCACTTTTTTTCAACGTTTCCAGGATGACATTCTGGCTGGGCGTAAAACCATCACCATCCGCGACGAGTCTGAATCGCACTTCAAAACGGGTGATGTGCTTCGTGTCGGACGTTTTGAAGATGACGGTTATTTTTGCACGATTGAAGTCACTGCAACCTCAACCGTAACGCTGGATACGCTGACGGAAAAACATGCAGAGCAGGAGAATATGACCCTGCCAGAACTGAAAAAGATCATTGCCGACATCTATCCCGGCCAGACACAGTTTTATGTGATTGAATTTAAATGCCTTTAAATTGAACTCACGCCTGTTAGTTGAAATTTCGCATTTAATTTCATGATTTTTCGGAGATTAATCTCAAATCAGAATTTATTTTAGCTAACAGGTGTTCACTGGAACTATTCTCAGTTACGCTGGAGAGGTATACATGTGCGTGTACGTTTCTCCGGAGTAAGTTATGGTTCAGAAGCCCCTCATTAAGCAGGGATATTCGCTGGCAGAGGAAATTGCCAACAGCGTCAGTCACGGCATTGGGCTGGTGTTTGGTATCGTTGGGCTGGTGTTGCTACTGGTTCAGGCGGTGGATCTCAATGCCAGCGCCACAGCGATAACCAGTTACAGCCTCTATGGCGGCAGTATGATCCTGCTGTTCCTCGCTTCGACGCTCTATCACGCCATTCCTCATCAACGGGCAAAAATGTGGCTGAAGAAATTTGACCACTGCGCTATTTATCTGTTGATTGCCGGAACCTACACGCCGTTTTTGCTGGTGGGGCTGGATTCTCCGTTAGCGCGTGGGTTGATGATTGTTATCTGGAGCCTGGCGCTGCTGGGGATTCTGTTCAAACTGACCATCGCGCACCGATTCAAAATTTTATCTCTGGTGACCTATCTGGCGATGGGCTGGCTGTCGCTGGTGGTGATTTATGAAATGGCAATTAAGCTTGCGGCGGGCAGCGTTACCTTACTGGCTGTAGGCGGCGTGGTTTACTCGCTCGGGGTGATTTTCTACGTCTGCAAACGCATTCCCTACAACCATGCCATCTGGCACGGCTTTGTGCTCGGCGGCAGCGTGTGCCACTTTCTGGCGATCTATTTATATATTGGGCAGGCGTAATGGGTGTGCCTTTGTAGGCCTGAAAAGACACACCCTTGTCGCATCAGGCGATAAATGCATGATGCGACACAGAGATTTACTCTTCGAGTGAATACGGCAGCGGCTCGATATGCAATGTATTCGCATCGTCACGCACGCGGAAGATGCTGTCCGGTTCCATATCGTTATTCATGACGATCTGTACCACGACCTGACCATCTTCCAGTTTTACCGCAGCCAGCACGGTTCCGGTACGACGCCAGTTCTCGCCCATTTTCAGCTCTAAGTCTTCACCGGCTTCCGGCAGTCGGCTGGCGCTACCCGTCAGCAACCAGAGCGCGCGTTTGTTGGCACCACGGAATTTAGCTCGCGCCACCATCTCTTGTCCGGTATAGCAGCCTTTTTTAAAGCTAATGCCGCCCAGCGCCTGGAGGTTGGTCGCCTGTGGGATAAACTGCCCGCTGTTGGCGGCATCAATCACCGGGAAACCCGCTTCAATGTTTAATGCCAGCCACTGTTGGCTATTGTTCAGTTCCGCTTCACCGCGCAGTTTATCGGTCAGCATATTGGCAGTGGCTTCATCGGTTACGATCAGGAAACGTTCTGCAGGGTGTTCAAACCATAGCAAAGTGGTCGCGCCTTCTTTAACTACCTGTTTTTCTTTCGAAGGCAGTTCACTAAAGATATTTGCCAGCGCGGCGCGCGCCTGAAAACCGGCAACACCAAGCAGCACACGCTCATCGTCCGGCGCGATGGTCACTTTAGAGAACACCGCATATTTTTTCAGTTCAGTCAGCTGCGGTTCACGCACACTGCGCCGTTCAATCCATGCAAAGCCATCGCCGTCGCGGAACAGACGTAAATTGCTCCACATTTTACCTTTGGCGTCGCAATGGGCGGCGAGCAGATGCTGATTTTCTGTCATCTGGCTGACATCTGCTGTCACCTGACCCTGCATATATTTTTCGCTGTCCGCGCCAGTAATGGTGGCAAGCGCCCAGTCATCAAGCGTTATCAGCGTCAGCGGTAAACGGGCAGACGCCGTAGGCTGACGGGGAGGAAAAGGTGTAAAAGCCATAATAGAGTCCTGAGTTGCTTAACGGCGTATTAATGACTAATGGTAAAAGAGCTATGAGGCAATGCAAGTGCTTTCACTACGCGATCTGTGCCTTCTGCGAGGCGACTTCCAAAAAAATGAAGCCCTTGAATTGTTGTGAATTAATTTCGCGATCGCGATTGTGTTTACTGATATTCCCGCAAAAGAAGTCGAAAAACACGTTACAATAGCCAGGTACTGGATTTTCGTGAGACAGGAAGAAGATGTACATTAACAACAAAGCCCGCATTCATTGGGCATGCCGCCGTGGTATGCGCGAACTCGATATTTCAATCATGCCGTTTTTCGAACATGAGTACGACAGCTTAAGCGATGACGAAAAACGCATCTTTATTCGTCTGCTGGAGTGTGACGATCCGGACCTGTTTAACTGGCTGATGAACCACGGTAAACCGGCCGATGCAGAACTGGAAATGATGGTCCGACTCATCCAGACACGGAACCGGGAACGTGGTCCTGTGGCAATCTGATTTGCGCGTCTCCTGGCGCGCACAGTGGCTTTCCTTGCTGATTCATGGGCTGGTTGCCGCTGTTATTTTACTCATGCCCTGGCCGCTCAGTTACACCCCGTTATGGATGGTGTTACTTTCGCTGGTGGTGTTTGATTGCGTTCGCAGCCAGCGGCGTATTAATGCTCGCCAGGGGGAAATTCGTCTGTTGATGGACGGGCGTTTGCGTTGGCAAGGGCAGGAGTGGAGCATCGTCAAAGCGCCGTGGATGATTAAGAGCGGCATGATGCTGCGTTTACGTTCTGATGGCGGTAAACGGCAACATTTATGGCTGGCAGCCGACAGCATGGACGAAGCCGAATGGCGGGATTTACGGCGGATTTTGTTGCAACAAGAGACGCAAAGATAAAGATGACGGCAAAGCATATGCGCTAAGCCGTCAGTGACATCAGGCGTAATGCTCTGCCATTTCGTTGAGGATTTGTTCACACCAGCTCTGAATACGCTCGTCGCTAAGGTCATACTGGTTAGTTTCGTCCAGCGCCAGCCCCACGAACAGTTGCCCGTCAGCAATCACCGGTTTCGGGCTGGTAAATTCATACCCTTCCGTTGGCCAGTAGCCGACGAACTTCACGCCTTTGGTCGAGAGTTTGTCATGCAGCATACCGAGCGCATCGAGGAACCACTCGCCGTATCCCAGTTGATCGCCAAGCCCATACAGCGCAACAATTTTACCTTCAAGGTTCAGGTCGTCGAGCTGATCCCAGACGGCTTCCCAGTCTTCCTGGATTTCGCCAAAATCCCAGGTCGGGATACCCAGAATGAGCACATCGTACTGCTCCATTAATTTCGGGGAGTCGTCCTTGAGGTTATGTAAGGTCACCAGTTCTGGGCCGATAATATCGCGGATTTTTTCTGCCGCCATTTCGGTGTAACAGGTGCTGGAACCGTAAAAAAGACCCATATTCATAACGTAAGCTTCTCGATTCTGCTGTGGCTTTTGCGGCTAGTGTATCAGAATCGCTTTAGTCACGGCACAATAAGGCATAATGGATCAAATGAGTGACCATAAGGGGCGCAAGTGAAACAGGATCTGGCACGCATCGAGCAGTTTCTTGATGCTCTGTGGCTGGAAAAAAATCTGGCTGAAAATACGTTGAACGCATACCGTCGCGATCTGTCAATGATGGTGGAGTGGTTGCATCACCGCGGGTTGACGCTGGCGACGGTGCAAAGTGACGATTTGCAGGCATTACTGGCAGAAAGGCTGGAGGGCGGGTATAAAGCCACCAGCTCAGCGCGTTTGCTGAGTGCAGTGCGCCGATTGTTCCAGTATCTTTATCGCGAAAAGTTTCGTGAAGACGATCCCAGTGCGCATCTCGCTTCACCGAAATTGCCACAGCGTTTGCCAAAAGATTTAAGCGAAGCGCAGGTCGAACGTTTATTACAGGCACCATTAATTGATCAGCCACTGGAGCTACGCGATAAAGCCATGCTTGAAGTGTTGTATGCTACAGGGCTGCGTGTCTCTGAACTGGTCGGGCTGACAATGAGTGATATCAGCCTGCGTCAGGGCGTAGTGCGGGTCATTGGTAAAGGCAACAAAGAGCGCCTGGTACCGTTAGGTGAAGAGGCGGTTTACTGGCTGGAAACGTATCTCGAGCATGGGCGACCGTGGTTGTTGAACGGTGTCTCTATTGATGTGTTGTTCCCCAGCCAGCGTGCGCAGCAGATGACGCGACAGACCTTCTGGCACCGCATTAAACATTATGCCGTGCTGGCGGGTATCGACAGCGAAAAGCTGTCACCGCATGTGTTGCGTCACGCTTTTGCCACTCACTTATTAAATCATGGTGCGGATTTACGCGTGGTGCAGATGCTACTGGGCCACAGCGATCTCTCCACCACGCAAATTTATACGCATGTCGCTACCGAGCGTCTGCGGCAACTTCATCAACAGCATCACCCGCGGGCGTGATGTCTGAAAAGAACGGGAAGATTTATGAAGAAAGGTTTTATGTTGTTTACTTTGTTGGCGGCGTTTTCAGGCTTTGCTCAGGCTGATGACGCGGCAATTCAACAAACGTTAGCCAAAATGGGCATCAAAAGCAGCGATATTCAGCCTGCGCCCGTAGCTGGCATGAAGACAGTTCTGACTAACAGCGGTGTGTTGTACATCACCGATGATGGTAAACATATCATTCAGGGGCCAATGTATGACGTTAGCGGCACGGCTCCGGTCAATGTCACCAATAAGATGTTGCTAAAGCAGTTGAATGCGCTTGAAAAAGAGATGATCGTTTATAAAGCGCCGCAGGAAAAACACGTCATCACCGTGTTTACTGATATTACCTGTGGTTACTGCCACAAACTGCATGAGCAAATGGCAGACTACAACGCACTGGGGATCACCGTGCGTTATCTTGCTTTCCCGCGCCAGGGGCTGGACAGCGATGCAGAGAAAGAAATGAAAGCTATCTGGTGTGCGAAAGATAAAAACAAAGCGTTTGATGATGTGATGGCCGGTAAAAGCGTCGCACCAGCCAGTTGCGACGTGGATATTGCCGATCATTACGCACTTGGCGTCCAGCTTGGCGTTAGCGGTACTCCGGCAATTGTGCTGAGCAATGGCACACTTGTTCCGGGTTACCAGCCGCCGAAAGAGATGAAAGAATTCCTCGACGAACACCAAAAAATGACCAGCGGTAAATAATTCGCGTGAAACAACAGATACAACTTCGTCGCCGTGAAGTCGATGAAACGGCAGACTTGCCCGCTGAATTGCCTCCCTTGCTGCGCCGTTTATACGCCAGCCGGGGAGTACGCAGTGCGCAAGAACTGGAACGCAGTGTTAAAGGTATGTTGCCCTGGCAGCAACTGAGCGGCGTCGAAAAGGCCGTTGAGATCCTTTACAACGCTTTTCGCGAAGGAACGCGGATTATTGTGGTCGGTGATTTCGACGCCGACGGCGCGACCAGCACGGCTCTAAGCGTGCTGGCGATGCGCTCGCTTGGTTGCAGCAATATCGACTACCTGGTACCAAACCGTTTCGAAGACGGTTACGGCTTAAGCCCGGAAGTGGTCGATCAGGCTCATGCCCGTGGCGCGCAGTTAATTGTCACGGTGGATAACGGTATTTCCTCCCATGCGGGGGTTGAACACGCTCGTTCGTTGGGCATTCCGGTTATTGTTACCGATCACCATTTGCCAGGCGACACATTACCCGCAGCGGAAGCGATCATTAACCCTAACTTGCGCGACTGTAATTTCCCGTCGAAATCACTGGCAGGCGTGGGTGTGGCGTTTTATCTGATGCTGGCGCTGCGCACCTTTTTGCGCGATCAGGGCTGGTTTGATGAGCGCGGCATCGCAATTCCTAATCTGGCAGAACTGCTGGATCTGGTCGCGCTGGGAACAGTGGCGGACGTGGTGCCGCTGGACGCCAATAACCGCATCCTCACCTGGCAGGGAATGAGTCGCATCCGTGCCGGAAAGTGCCGTCCAGGGATTAAAGCGCTGCTTGAAGTGGCCAACCGTGATGCTCAAAAACTCGCCGCCAGCGATTTAGGTTTTGCGCTGGGGCCACGTCTCAATGCTGCCGGGCGACTGGATGATATGTCCGTTGGTGTGGCGCTGTTGCTGTGCGACAACATCGGTGAAGCGCGCGTGCTGGCAAATGAACTCGATGCGCTAAACCAGACGCGAAAAGAGATCGAACAAGGAATGCAGGTTGAAGCCCTGACCCTGTGCGAGAAACTGGAGCGCAGCCGTGACACGCTACCCGGCGGGCTGGCAATGTATCACCCCGAATGGCATCAGGGCGTTGTCGGTATTCTGGCTTCGCGTATCAAAGAGCGTTTTCACCGTCCGGTTATCGCCTTTGCGCCAGCAGGTGATGGTACGCTGAAAGGTTCCGGTCGCTCCATTCAGGGTCTGCATATGCGTGATGCGCTGGAGCGATTAGACACACTCTACCCTGGCATGATGCTCAAGTTTGGCGGTCATGCGATGGCGGCGGGTTTGTCGCTGGAAGAGGATAAATTCGAACTCTTTCAACAACGGTTTGGCGAACTGGTTACTGAGTGGCTGGACCCTTCGCTATTGCAAGGCGAAGTGGTGTCGGACGGTCCGTTAAGTCCGGCCGAAATGACCATGGAAGTGGCGCAGCTGTTGCGCGATGCTGGCCCGTGGGGGCAGATGTTCCCGGAGCCGCTGTTTGACGGTCATTTCCGTCTGCTGCAACAGCGACTGGTGGGCGAACGTCATTTGAAGGTGATGGTCGAGCCGGTCGGCGGCGGTCCGCTGCTGGATGGTATTGCTTTTAATGTCGATACCGCCCTCTGGCCGGATAACGGCGTGCGCGAAGTGCAACTGGCTTACAAGCTCGATATCAACGAGTTTCGCGGCAATCGCAGCCTGCAAATTATCATCGACAATATCTGGCCAATTTAGCGTCATCTTCTCTATAAAAAAGAGTGTGGATTGGGTACAATCCCGCTCTTATCACCGCATTTTGACTAGCTCAAGAAAAGAAATCAGACCATGTTTGAAATTAATCCGGTAAATAATCGCATTCAGGACCTCACGGAACGCTCCGACGTTCTTAGGGGGTATCTTTGACTATGACGCCAAGAAAGAGCGTCTGGAAGAAGTAAACGCCGAGCTGGAACAGCCGGATGTCTGGAACGAACCCGAACGCGCACAGGCGCTGGGTAAAGAGCGTTCCTCCCTCGAAGCCGTTGTCGACACCCTTGACCAAATGAAACAGGGGCTGGAAGATGTTTCTGGTCTGCTGGAACTGGCTGTAGAAGCTGACGACGAAGAAACCTTTAACGAAGCCGTTGCTGAACTCGACGCTCTGGAAGAAAAACTGGCGCAGCTTGAGTTCCGCCGTATGTTCTCTGGCGAATATGACAGCGCCGACTGCTACCTCGATATTCAGGCGGGGTCTGGCGGTACGGAAGCACAGGACTGGGCGAGCATGCTTGAGCGTATGTATCTGCGCTGGGCAGAATCGCGTGGTTTCAAAACTGAAATCATCGAAGAGTCGGAAGGTGAAGTGGCGGGTATTAAATCCGTGACGATCAAAATCTCCGGCGATTACGCTTACGGCTGGCTGCGTACAGAAACTGGCGTTCACCGCCTGGTGCGTAAGAGCCCGTTTGACTCCGGCGGTCGTCGCCACACGTCGTTCAGCTCCGCGTTTGTTTACCCGGAAGTTGATGACGATATCGATATCGAAATCAATCCGGCGGATCTGCGCATCGACGTTTATCGCGCGTCCGGCGCGGGCGGTCAGCACGTTAACCGTACCGAATCTGCGGTGCGTATTACTCACATCCCGACCGGGATCGTGACCCAGTGCCAGAACGACCGTTCCCAGCACAAGAACAAAGACCAGGCCATGAAGCAGATGAAAGCGAAGCTTTATGAACTGGAGATGCAGAAGAAAAATGCCGAGAAACAGGCGATGGAAGATAACAAATCTGATATCGGCTGGGGCAGCCAGATTCGTTCTTATGTCCTTGATGACTCCCGCATTAAAGATCTGCGTACCGGGGTAGAAACCCGCAACACGCAGGCCGTGCTGGACGGCAGCCTGGATCAATTTATCGAAGCAAGTTTGAAAGCAGGGTTATGAGGAACCAACATGTCTGAACAACACGCACAGGGCGCTGACGCGGTAGTCGATCTTAACAATGAACTGAAAACGCGTCGTGAGAAGCTGGCGAACCTGCGCGAGCAGGGGATTGCCTTCCCGAACGATTTCCGTCGCGATCATACCTCTGACCAATTGCACGCAGAATTCGACGGTAAAGAGAACGAAGAACTGGAAGCGCTGAACATCGAAGTCGCCGTTGCTGGGCGCATGATGACCCGCCGTATTATGGGTAAAGCGTCTTTCGTTACCCTGCAGGATGTGGGTGGCCGCATTCAGCTGTACGTTGCCCGTGACGATCTGCCGGAAGGCGTTTACAACGAGCAGTTCAAAAAATGGGACCTCGGCGACATCCTCGGCGCGAAAGGTAAACTGTTCAAAACCAAAACTGGCGAACTGTCTATCCACTGCACCGAGCTGCGTCTGCTGACCAAAGCACTGCGTCCGCTGCCGGACAAATTCCACGGCTTGCAGGACCAGGAAGCGCGCTATCGTCAGCGTTATCTGGATCTCATCTCTAACGATGAATCCCGCAACACCTTTAAAGTGCGCTCGCAGATCCTCTCTGGCATTCGCCAGTTCATGGTGAATCGCGGCTTTATGGAAGTTGAAACGCCGATGATGCAGGTGATCCCAGGCGGTGCGGCTGCGCGTCCGTTCATCACCCACCATAATGCGCTGGATCTCGACATGTACCTGCGTATCGCGCCGGAACTGTACCTCAAGCGTCTGGTGGTCGGTGGCTTCGAGCGTGTATTCGAAATCAACCGTAACTTCCGTAACGAAGGTATCTCGGTACGTCATAACCCAGAGTTCACCATGATGGAACTCTATATGGCTTACGCAGATTACAAAGATCTGATCGAGCTGACCGAATCGCTGTTCCGTACTCTGGCACAGGATATTCTCGGTAAGACGGAAGTGACCTACGGCGACGTAACGCTGGACTTCGGTAAACCGTTCGAAAAACTGACCATGCGTGAAGCGATCAAGAAATATCGCCCGGAAACCGACATGGCAGATCTGGACAACTTCGACTCTGCGAAAGCGATTGCTGAATCTATCGGCATCCACGTTGAGAAGAGCTGGGGTCTGGGCCGTATCGTTACCGAGATCTTCGAAGAAGTGGCAGAAGCACATCTGATTCAGCCGACCTTCATTACTGAATATCCGGCAGAAGTTTCTCCGCTGGCGCGTCGTAACGACGTTAACCCGGAAATCACAGACCGCTTTGAGTTCTTTATCGGTGGTCGTGAAATCGGTAACGGCTTTAGCGAGCTGAATGACGCGGAAGATCAGGCGCAGCGCTTCCTGGATCAGGTTGCCGCGAAAGACGCAGGCGACGACGAAGCGATGTTCTACGACGAAGATTATGTCACCGCACTGGAACACGGCTTACCGCCGACAGCAGGTCTGGGAATTGGTATCGACCGTATGGTAATGCTGTTCACCAACAGCCATACCATCCGCGACGTTATTCTGTTCCCGGCGATGCGTCCGGTGAAATAAGCATTACGTTATGCTCACAACCCCGGCAAATGTCGGGGTTTTTTATTTAAGCTGGGTAAATGCAGATAATCGTTTTCTGGCTTCGCGATTTGTCGCCTGCATCACCATCCACGGACTGAACGCCCACGGTGTGGCATCAATACCGTGTAATACATCTGCTAAATCACACCATTGATAATCCATCACTTCATCATCGTTGATCTGTAACGCACTGGTCGTGCGTGCGGCAAATACCGGACACACTTCATTTTCCACAATGCCATTCGGATCGGTGGCGCGGTAGCGAAAGTCAGGATAGACCGGTTCTGGTGCTGTTATTTCCACACCCAGTTCAAAGCGGCAACGGCGGATCACCGCGTCTTCGTTGCTTTCTCCCAGTTGTGGGTGCCCACAAACCGAGTTAGTCCACACGCCAGGCCATGCTTTTTTGCTCAGTGCGCGGCGGGTAACTAATAATTGCCCCTTGGCATTAAACAGCCAACTGGAGAACGCGAGATGTAAGAGGGTGTCTGCCGTGTGTGCGGCATACTTTTCCAGCGTACCCGTGGGAACTCCCTGTGCATTCAATAAAATGACGTGTTCCGTTTGCATAATTTCTCACATGTAATTCTAATCACTCATCATTATAGATAATTGAAGAGTGAAATGATTAACCAAGTGAGCGTTTATCGACAACCGCCCGTTTTGAGCGGATGTCGACAGGTAAAACCATTTAAAAAAGCAGCATCATATATTTGAAGCGACTTTCAATGGCCATTGCAACACAGTCAGAAATGACAGGAATAGAGAGAGTAAAAAGCAACAACAGACTGAATATAGCGCGCATTAAAAGATTCATATTATTCTCCATGCTCATTTTTCTTCAGCTTGCGCATCAGAAGCCACATACGTACTGTCCTGACTTTTAAATCTTTATCAGAGACGGATTCCTTCACCAGATCAGCATGATGCTGATAGCCATTAAAGAAGACGTTCAGCACAACGGCGCTAAGGGTTGCGAGCATAATGCCGCTATGCAGCAACGGTTGCAGTACGGCCGGTAACTTAGAAAAGAAATCGTGAGAGAGCGTCGGAGTCATGCCAACGCCGAGACTGATCGCCACAATATAGAGGTTGTAACGGTTGGTGGTGTAGTTACAGCGCGACAGAATTCGAATTCCTGTCGCCAGTACCATGCCGAACATCACCAGCCCAGCACCGCCCAGCACAAATTGCGGAATGGAGGCGACCAGCACCGCCATTTTTGGCACCATGCCAAACAGGATTAATATAATTCCCGAAGAAATACACACCCAGCGGCTATGAACGCGCGTCACGCTAACCAGGCCAACGTTTTGAGAAAATGACGTGTGGGGGAAGCTGTTAAACGTTCCGCCTATCATTGTCCCTACGCCATCGACACGCAGCCCGCGAATAATATCGTGTGAAGAGAGTTTACGACCGACTATTTCACCCAGTGCCAGGAACATCCCCATCGACTCGATAAACACGATGATTAACACGGCAGTCATGGTCAGAATGGAAACGGGATCGAAAATCGGCATACCAAATGACATCGGCGTGACAATCGCAAACCACGAGGCATCATGTAGCCCTGATAAATTGACTTCATTCATCATCCACGAAAGTAAAAAGCCAAATACAATCCCCAGTAATACGGCGACGTTGGACATAAATCCTTTCGCATAGCGAGTAATGAGCAAGATAAAAATTAAGACGGCAAAGGAGATACCTAAATAAACGGGATTACCATATTGCGGATTCCCTTTACCTCCTGCGGCCCAGTCAATACCCACCTGAATGATGCTAAGTCCGATAGAAGTAATAACCACACCGGTAACCAGTGGCGGGAATAAAGGCATCAAGCGACCGATAAGTGGCGCTAATAATGTGGTGATAAAACCCGCGGCGATAGTGGCACCGAATATCCCCAGCAGGCCGATATCCGGGTTCATGCCAATGGCTATCATTGGTGTTACAGCGGCGAAGGTCACCGACATAATCACCGGCAGGCGGATCCCCATAAAGCGGCCGATACCGATACATTGCAATAATGTGACGATCCCGCAGCAAAAGAGATCCGAGCTAATGAGCATCGCAATAGCTTCTTTTGAGAGGCCCAGTCGGTCACCAATCATAAGAGGAACAGCGACTGCACCTGCGTACATGACAAGGACGTGTTGCAGACCGAGTATGATCAGCTTTCCTGGTGATAATATGCGGTCAACCTCATCAGTTGGGCGATCTTGCCCTGAAGATGAGGGAAGTTGGGAATCTATGGCGCTCATCAGTGTTTCTCCTTTCGCTCGCCAGAGTAAAAAGCAACCGTTTACGTTATTGAAACTGTCTAAACACATGCTCGTGGAGTGCCAGTTTTTGCGAGGAAGGGGAGTTAGAGACAGGAATTGCGGAGGCAATCACATAATCGTGGTTAAACCACGAAAATGAGAAGAGAACCTGACAATGGAATTATCTGTAATTTTCTCATATTGATATTTCATTAATCATTCTGGCATGTCGCACTCTCGCATTTAATCGTTTTTATCTGGATAGCGCTCTTTTGGTCGGCAATGTTGAAATAATGAAAGCGGCACAGATGAAGGGGCAATAATTTGAACTCAGTCGCAAAATTATAATTAAAACGGTCATGCTACCTAATATATGCCCGTTTATTGCATCGCGAAATTTGAGAAGACATAACTCATTAAATGAAAGGGATGCAAATGAATAAGTTTATCGCTGCTGAAGCTGCGGAATGTATAGGCTGTCATGCTTGTGAAATTGCCTGTGCGGTGGCACACAATCAAGAAAACTGGCCGCTGAGTCACAGTGACTTTCGACCGCGTATCCACGTTGTAGGGAAAGGCCAGGCTGCGAATCCGGTGGCCTGCCATCACTGCAACAATGCCCCTTGCGTTACGGCTTGTCCGGTTAATGCTCTGACTTTCCAGCCCGATAGCGTACAACTGGACGAGCAAAAATGTATTGGTTGTAAAAGATGCGCAATCGCTTGCCCCTTTGGCGTCGTTGAGATGGTCGATACGATTGCGCAGAAATGCGACCTTTGTAACCAGCGCAGTTCCGGCACGCAAGCCTGTATTGAAGTCTGCCCAACACAGGCGTTACGGCTGATGGACGATAAAGGGTTGCAGCAGATAAAGGTGGCCCGCCAGCGCAAAACGGCAGCAGGAAAAGCGTCATCAGACGCTCAGCCATCTCGCAGTGCAGCGTTGCTCCCCGTTAACTCGCGTAAAGGCGCAGATAAAATTTCAGCGAGTGAACGGAAAACCCACTTTGGCGAAATTTATTGCGGGCTGGATCCACAACAAGCGACTTATGAGAGTGATCGCTGTGTTTATTGTGCCGAAAAAGCTAACTGCAACTGGCATTGCCCGCTGCATAACGCTATTCCGGATTACATCCGTCTGGTACAGGAGGGAAAGATTATTGAAGCGGCAGAACTTTGCCACCAGACCAGTTCCTTACCAGAAATCTGCGGCAGGGTATGCCCACAGGACCGTCTTTGTGAAGGCGCATGTACTTTGAAAGATCACTCTGGCGCAGTCTCTATCGGTAATCTGGAACGCTACATCACCGATACCGCGCTGGCGATGGGCTGGCGTCCCGATGTCAGCAAAGTTGTTCCCCGTATCGAGAAAGTGGCGGTGATTGGCGCTGGGCCTGCAGGGTTAGGGTGTGCTGATATTCTGGCGCGCGCAGGAGTTCAGGTCGATGTCTTTGATCGCCATCCAGAAATTGGCGGTATGCTGACTTTTGGCATTCCTCCTTTCAAACTCGATAAAACGGTATTAAGCCAGCGGCGAGAGATATTCACCGCAATGGGAATCGACTTTCATCTTAACTGTGAAATTGGCCGCGATATTACCTTTAGCGATTTAACTTCTGAATATGATGCAGTTTTCATCGGCGTGGGGACTTACGGGATGATGCGAGCAGATCTGCCGCATGAAGATGCGCCCGGTGTCATTCAGGCTCTACCGTTCCTGACTGCACATACCCGCCAGCTCATGGGGTTGCCGGAGTCTGAAGAGTATCCGCTGACGGATGTGGAAGGTAAGCGGGTCGTGGTATTGGGCGGTGGCGATACGACCATGGATTGTTTGCGGACTTCCATCCGCCTCAATGCCGCCAGCGTGACCTGCGCGTATCGTCGTGATGAAGTCAGTATGCCGGGCTCGCGCAAAGAGGTGGTCAATGCGCGCGAGGAAGGTGTCGAGTTTCAGTTCAATGTTCAGCCGCAATATATCGCTTGTGACGAAGATGGGCGTTTAACTGCAGTGGGCCTGATTCGTACCGCCATGGGGGAGCCGGGGCCGGATGGTCGCCGTCGTCCTCGTCCGGTAGCGGGTTCAGAGTTTGAATTGCCCGCCGATGTTCTCATTATGGCCTTTGGTTTCCAGGCGCATGCCATGCCGTGGTTGCAGGGCAGCGGAATTAAACTCGATAAATGGGGCCTGATTCAAACCGGTGACGTCGGGTATTTACCTACCCAGACGCATCTGAAAAAAGTCTTTGCTGGTGGTGATGCAGTTCATGGCGCGGATCTGGTTGTCACTGCAATGGCCGCAGGAAGGCAGGCGGCGCGCGATATGTTAACTCTGTTTGATACGAAGGCATCGTGATGAAATCGTTAATTATCGTTAATCCGGCTGACTGTATTGGCTGCCGTACTTGTGAAGTAGCCTGTGTGGTCGCTCACCCTTCAGAACAGGAGTTGAATGCCGATGTCTTTTTACCCCGGCTGAAGGTACAGCGACTGGACAGCATCAGTGCGCCGGTGATGTGCCATCAGTGTGAAAACGCCCCTTGTGTTGGCGCTTGCCCCGTGGGGGCGCTGACGATGGGCGAGCAGGTGGTGCAGACCAATTCTGCCCGTTGTATTGGCTGTCAGAGTTGCGTCAGTGCGTGCCCGTTTGGAATGATCACCATTCAGTCGTTGCCGGGGGCTACCCGGCAACAAATCGTGAAATGCGATCTCTGTGAACAGCGGGAAGAGGGGCCAGCCTGCGTTGAATCTTGCCCAACACAGGCGCTGCAGTTGCTTACTGAAAGAGAACTCAGGCGAGTCCGCCAGCAGCGTATTGTTGCCAGCGGTGAGAATCCTCTGTGAAAGAAATCTCCGCGCTGAAAGGCGCGGAGAATCTATTAGATTGCCCAACCACCCGCGTAAAATGCGACCAGTGCGGCAGTAATGATCACCGTACCAATATTCAGCTTTTGCCATTCGCGTGCAAAGACGCGGCCTACGACCAGTGTCACAAAGCCCAGCATAATACCGGTAACGATATTACAAGTCAGAACGATGAACACGGCACACACCAGGCCAGCCATAGCGTCAATAAAATCATTGAAATCCAGCTTCGAGACGTTACTTAACATCAGCAAACCTACGTACATCAGAGCGGGTGCAGTGGCGTAACCAGGGATCAAAAATGACAGCGGTGATAAGAACAGAATCAGCAGGAATAACGCCCCCACTACGGTTGCGGTTAACCCTGTTTTACCCCCGGCGGCGGTTCCTGCCGCTGATTCGATATAAACCGCTGCGGGCGCTGCGCCCACCAGGCCGGAGAATATTGAACTTACTGAGTCACTGGTCAGGGCTTTGCCGCCGTTGATGATCTGGTTGTCTTTATCCAACAAATTCGCCTGACCGGCGACGGCACGGATGGTGCCAGTGGCGTCGAACACTGCGGTCATCACCAATGCCAGTACACTCGGAAGTACAGTTGGCTGGAGTGCGCCCATAATATCGAGGCTGAAAATCAGAGACTTACCATCTTCGCCAGTCAGGCTTGGCATCGCCACCAGACCGTGGTATTTCACCGCTGGATCAAAGATTAAGCCGATGATCGAAATTGCAATAATCACCAACAAGATCCCGCCGGGTACGCGGCACTTTTCCAGACCGAAGATGACCGCCAGCCCCAGCAAGCTCATCATCACTGGGAAGGAGGTAAACGCACCGAGCGCCACCGGCAAGCCTTCAATCGGGTTTTTGATAACCATTCCCACACCGTTAGCAGCAATCAGCAGCAGAAACAGGCCGATACCGATACCTGTACCGTGAGCGATACCCATGGGCAAATTACGTAAGATCCAGGTACGCACACCGGTTACGGAAATGGCGGTGAAGATGACGCCCATCAGAAAGACCGCGCCCAGTGCGACAGGAACGCTAATTTGTTGCCCGAGTACCAGACTGAATGCGGTAAACGCCGTCAAGGAAATCGCGCAACCAATCGCCATCGGCAAATTGGCCCATAACCCCATCAGCAACGAGCCGAAGCCCGCGACCAGACAGGTGGCAACAAACACAGCTGCGGGAGGAAAACCTGCTTTGCCCAGCATTCCCGGAACGACGATAACGGAATAAACCATGGCCAGAAAGGTCGTTAAGCCAGCCAGTACTTCCTGACGAACGGTACTGCCACGAGCGGTAATTTTAAAATAATTATCCAGCGCGCCCTGTGGCTTTGGTGCGTCCGGTGTTTGTAGGATGTCTCCAGACATAATGATGTCCTCACGAGGATGTTAAAGTTTTATTATTAGTTGCGTTCGTACACCAGACGACCATCAACGTAGGTGCGGTAGATCGAACGGTCATCGCCCAACGTCATCATCACGAACAATTTGTCGACTAAAGAAACAGAGTTGTCATAGCGCAGCTGCTGTAGCGGAGTGGCGGTGGGTTCCATCACCACGAAATCAGCCTCTTTGCCAGGTAAAAAGTTGCCAATCAAATCGTCAAGGCCCAGAGATTTCGCTCCGCCGAGCGTGGCCAGGTAAAATGCTTCATATGCCGAGAGGCGATAGCCTTGTAGTTGCAACACTTTGTAGGCTTCGTTTAGCGTTTGCAGCATGTTGAAAGTTGTTCCGGCACCGATATCCGTTCCCATGCCCACTTTAACTTTCTTCTGCCATGCTTTTTTCAAGTTGAATAAGCCGCTGCCGAGGTAAAGGTTGGAGGTCGGACAGAAAGCAATGCTGGATTTGGTTTCGCTGAGACGATCCCACTCTTTTTCTTCGAGATGGACGCAGTGAGCAAAGACACAGTTTTTACCGGTCAGGCCGTACTGATGGTAAACATCCAGATAGCCATCATGTTCAGGATAAAGTTCTTTCACCCAGGCAATTTCATCTTTGTTTTCACAGAGATGGGTATGTACCCACGTATCCGGATATTCTTCTTTCAGGCGTTTCGCCATCGTCATCTGTTCAGGAGATGAGGTAGGGGCGAAGCGTGGCGTAATCGCATACAACAGACGACCATTTTTGTGCCAGCGCTCGATCAGTTCTTTGCTTTGGTGATAGCTGCTTTCGGCAGTGTCGAGCAGATAATCCGGTGCGTTGCGGTCCATCATCACCTTACCGGCAATCATACGCATATTGATATGGCTGGCGGCTTCAAACAGCGCATCAACGGATTGCGGATGAACAGTGCCAAACACCAGAGCCGTGGTGGTTCCGTTACGTAAAAGCTGCTTGATGAAGAACGCCGACATTTCGCGGGCGTACTCTAAATCCTCATAACGACGTTCAGTAGGGAAGGTGTGTTTATTCAACCACTCCAGCAATTGTTCACCATAGGCCCCCACCATTTCACTTTGCGGATAATGGATATGTGTATCGACAAAGCCCGGTACTATCAGTTTGCCGCGATAGTCGCGCACGCGAATGGTGTCAGGAATTTGATGTTTTCCGTCTTCCCATTCGCCAAACCATTCCACTTTTCCCTGTTTAATGAGTAATAAACCATCCTCAATAAACCGCAGCGCAGAGGCAATCTCTTCCGGGTTGTCGACCGTACGCGTGACATCAATAAAACTGCCTCGTACCGCTTTTAACGTGTGTTCTCCTGACATCATTGACTCCTTTACTGTTAATCCATCTCTTCCGCTGAGGTAATACCAGGCAGAACGTTTTCCTGTCGGTAGCCACCAGGGAGGATAATATTTAATAAAATCGCAGTTAACCCGCCAGCACAAATAGGGTTTTCAACTAGTACATAAATAGAGGCTGGCAATATTTTAAAAATTTCGGGATCGTAGGAGACGCCAAGCCCTAAACCTAAAGAAGTGGCGACAATAAGTGTTTCTCGGCGCTTTAAACCGTTGGTGATGATGATGCGAATCCCAGCGATAGCAATCATGGAAAACATCAACGTCATTGCGCCTCCCAGAACTGCCGAGGGTATGGTTGTGAAGAAGCCGCCAATCATCGGAAACAAACCGAGGATAACCAGCATTACCGCGATGGTTCGCCCGACATAACGTGAAGCGACGCCAGTCATCTGAATAACCCCATTATTTTGCGCAAACGTGGTTAAGGGTAATGAACCGACAGCGGAGGCGATAACAGAAACCAGACCGTCTGCCAGCACGCCGCCTTTCAGTCGGGACTGATACTCTTCTCCCTGAATGGGTCGGCGGGAAACCATTGCCGTGGCGGTGATATCGCCGACAGCTTCCAGCACGCTAAGCAGATAAATCGTGCCAACCACCAGGAACTGATGGAAGCTAAAACTAAAGCCGTATTTGAACGGATGTGGGATGGTGATTAACGGCAAATTGCGCATACTGCTGAAATCCACCATGCCCAGGCATAACGACGCGATATAACCGACGCATAGCCCAATGGCGATCCCTCCCATGCGTAGCAACGGACTGCGACAGCAGTTAAAGCCGATCACCACAATCAAAACCAACAAACCAACGCCGAGATGTTCGTAATTGCCGAAGGTACCGCTGCTTTTGGCTGCAAATCCACCGCCAAAATCGATAATGCCGACTTTAATCAGGCTTAAGCCGATCATCAGTACCACAATACCGCTGACAGTAGGCGTAATAACCCGACGTAGGTAGGGCAAGATAAATGAAGAGCCGACAACCAGAAATGCGCCAACGAAGGATACGCCAAGCAGCGACGACATGATTAACTCTTCGTGAAAACCGTCGCTTTTCATGCTGCTGCCCAGCGCAATCATGACCGTAACAAATGAAAAATTGACTGACTGAATTGAGAGTAGGCCAGAACCGACGATGCCATAGCGGTTTACTTGTAACCAGGTACCAATACCAGAGGCGATCATCGCCATTGAAACAAGATAGGCAGTTGTTTCAGCGGAAAGCTGTAAGGCCGCACCCACGATTAACGCGGGGGTTACCATCGGAACGAAAATTGCCAACAGATGGGTAATGGCACCAACGAGAGCCTGATGAAAGGGAGGGCGATCCTCCAGTTCAAATATAAGGTCAGAACCTGCATGGTTTATATCAGACATCCCTTCACTCCTTTTAAAGTAAATTTGATCATCTGAATTAGTAAAATAAATTCCCACGAATTTGGGGCGCAGGACGCCTTGAGAACGGCTTATCTCATTTTCGCAGTCACTATTTAGTCATCGTTCAAACAGAGAAACAGGCCGCCGAAGCGGCCATTTATTACTTATATTTTTTCCAGCGCGGTGAGTATTTTCTCCGGTGTGAAATGCCATTCGCGTAACCAGATGCCGCAGGCATCGTGAATTGCGGTAGCAATCGCCGGAGCTGCGCCATTTACACCAATTTCCGAGATCGATTTCGCCCCGAACGGGCCGACTTTATCGTCGCTCGGCACCAACACAGCGCGGAAATCACGCGGAATGTCACCAATTTTCGGTGCACCGTAACTGCGTAAATCACGCGTTAACGGGTGACCTTCGGCATCATAAATGATCTCTTCGCTCATACTGTGGCCGATAGCTCGCAGGGTGGCACCGTAGATTTGTCCCAACGCTAACTCTGGATTGACCGGTGTACCGCAATCCAGCAAGGCGTAGAATTTATCCAGGCGGATTTCACCCGTACGCGTGTTGACGGCAACTTCAGCAAAGTTTGCGCCATACGGGAAGGCGAAATCAGGCGTGATATAACTGCCAGTTCCCACCAGTGAACCAAAGCCTGTGCCGGTTTCGCCTTTATGGGCAATATCCCCGAAACTAACTTCGCCTTTCTTGCCGCGTACGACGCCCGGCGTTGCTAGTTGGACATCTGCCACTGGCTCACCCAACATTTGCGCTCCGTGGAACAGAATTTTCTCCCGCAGATTTTCTGCTGCCAAACGCGCCGCGTTACCCGAGAAGCAAGTACCGGACGAGGCATATGCGCCTTTATCAAACAACGCATGATCGGTATCACCGGAGATAACATGCACGTCCTGCGCTGGGCAGTGCAGCACTTCTGCTGCCAGTTTCGTCACCACAGTATCCAAACCAGTACCAATATCCGCACCGCCAGAATGAACGATAAAGGTGCCGTCCGATTCCAGTTTGATCATGCAGTTAGCCTGATCGATATCCGGGATCCCTGATTTCTGCATGATAATGGCGACACCACGACCGATGTGCCAGTCACCGTTTTGTGGTTTTGGTGACGACCATTGGATCATCTCGCGACCCTGACGCAGGATCTCTTCCAGTGCGCAGCTGGCGGCGGAAGGAACGGAGGTCGGCGCTTTACCTTCACCGATTGCACCGAGAATTTTCAGCTCTTGCCCTTCGTGTACCCGGTTACGTTCGATAATTTCCAGTTGGTCGATCTGTAACTGTTCAGCCAGTTCCGCTAATGCCATGGTGATAGCGAAGTTACCTTTCGGTGCGCCATAACCCTGATAAGCACCATTTGGGCAAATGTTGCTGTAGTAGGTGGTGACCTGGAAATCGACGTTATCGCACGGATATAACGGCAGCGACAGCGCCGGTCCGTTACACGGTACGGTGAGTGAGTGGTTGCCGTAAGGGCCAGTGTTGGCGCGGAAATCCATCTTCACTGCCGTCAGGCGACCATCTTTTTTCGCTCCCAGTTTGACGGTGACTTTCGCGACGTGACGAGAGGTGTTAGCAATAAACTCTTCTTCACGGGTGTAGCGGAACAGTACCGGACGCCCGGTCACGCAGGTTGCCCAGGCGCACACTTCTTCCAGCAGGATGTCCTGTTTAGACCCAAAACCGCCGCCAACTCGCTCTTTAATGACATGAACTTTATGCTGTTTCATGCCCACGAGGCGCGCGACCTGGCGGCGTAAGTGCCATGGTACCTGGGTGGAGGCGTGGATAACCAGACGATCGCCGTCCATACGGGTAAAGCAGATATGAGTTTCAGTCGGGCACTGCTGCGCCTGCGTTGAGTTATAGGTTCGCTCAATGATCACATCGGCATCGGCAAAGCCCTTGTCCATATCGCCGATATGACCATGAATACTGGCGGCGATATTTTTGCGAGGGCGAGAACCGATCGGGAAGTTGATGATCATATGCTCGCCGCGCTGGGCTGCATGGCTGTTATCGTCTTCCAGAGTATCTGGCGCACCAGCAACATACACCACCGGTTCATCGTGCACGACAGGCGCATCTTCCGCCATTGCTTCGTCGATCGACATTACAGGTTTAAGCACTTCATATTCAACGTCGATGAGCTTCAGTGCTTCGAGCGCAATTTCTTCACTTTCAGCGACGACCGCAGCAACGCGATCGCCGACGTGACGCATTTTCTTGCCGAACATACGGCGGTCAAGCGGTGACGGTTCCGGTGCGCTCTGACCACCCGGGGTATAGTAGATATCCGGGCAATTCAGGTGAGTAATAACGTGAACGACGCCTGGTAAGGCTTCAGCTTTGCTGACATCCAGATGAGTAATCAGTGCGTGAGCGTGTGGGCTACGTAACATTTTAATGACGCAGGCGTCAGCCGTTACGCGGTCTTCAACATAGCAGGGTTTTGCCTGCACCATTTTCGCGGCATCAGTTTTAGGATAATGCTTACCAATGACTTCAAGGTCGTCACGGAAAGTCGGAGCGATATCAATGGTGGCCTGCGGATTATTTTTACGTGCAACCGCCAGTTCAATGACCTGATAGTATTGTTGCCAGCCTGCATCGCGGCTGAACAAACCAGAAAGCGCGTCGTCGATCTCTTCGCGGGTAGGTGCGGCAATGCGATCGAGAAGATCGGTGATAATCAGAGCCGCAGCTGGATCGTTATAACCAGACTGCACCACGCCAACATCAACCATTGCCTGTTGAACCAGACTTAACTCGTTCCATTTGCCCAGAGACTCTGCGGTACGAATATCTGCCTTCTCTAACTGTGCGGCGATAAGCAAGGACGCGTTAACGATATTACCGTTAAAGATAATTGCGTCAGAACCGGCAAACCCGAATCCATCATCGCTGTTGCGTACAGAGTGCATTCCCATGTTAAACAACAGCTTTTGCACGTTTTCGCCTGGATTAACGGTTAGCTCCTGAGGCGCGCCATTTAAAGTAAAGTGGATGATCATACGGCTTCCTCCCCAGCCTGTTGGCAGTCGGCATACAGGTCGGCTACCAGAACTCCCGTGATATAGCGTTTATAGGCCACGCTGCCCCGCAAATCTTCCTGCGGGAAAATGGCGTTGGCGACAGCCTGTTCAAGTGCATTGCCTTCCAGATTTTGTTTTTCAACATCGTGCAGACGCAGTGCTTTACTGGCGACGCCATCCAGCGCAATTCGCATACCGTCGTGGTCTGTCATTGCAACGGCTGCCGTCACGACGGTTAAACCTGCCTGAGAACGGCTAATTTTGCGGGTCGCACAGGTGCGATACGGATCTTTAATGATAATTTCGGTTAGCAGGCGATCGCATGGGCAGGCCAGGTACTCTTCGATTGACAGTGTTTCGCCATTGCCAAAAACCAGTTCAGCATCCAGTGCCAGCAGGACGGGAAGCAGCACAGACTCTTCCTGCCGGGCGGCGATTTCACCACCAATGGTCGACTGATTACGAACATGGCGAGAGTAGACAAAGCCGAGGGCTTCACGCAGTGCTGCAGGAATAAATCGCGCATCACGCAGTGGCTGCAAGCGAGACATTGCGCCAATCCGCAGTGCACCGTTATCCCAGTCAACCCAGTCCAGTTCCAGATCCTGTAAGGAAATGGCAATCTTTTTATCGGTACGGGTTGGTGTAGCGTTGAGTTTGCTGCCCCCGGCGAACCAGACGGCTTCATCCTGGTAGCGGCGCTTCAGTTCCAGCGCCTGTTCGACAGAGTCGGGCCTGAAAAATTGTTCAATCATCTTCTTTCCTTATTTAACCCTCTTCCCTACGGGAAGAGGGTATTTGTCATTTATGCCAGCGCATCCATCCGACGCCACATACTGGCAGCGGCTTTTCTGGCTTGCGCATAAATGGAATCGCAATCGAAGTTAAACTGACGGTCTTCATAGACCATCACGCCATTGACCATCACGCTATGAACGCTGCCTGAGCCCATACCGAAAGCGATATGCCCGGCGATATTGTCTGCCAGCAGCGGTGTCGGCGAGTTGTAATCGCAAATGGTTAAATCGGCTTTGTAACCGGCTTCCAGAAGGCCAAATTTCGCGCCAAAATTGCGGCTCATCAGTTCGTTGCCGTTAGTCAGGGCTTTGGCAAAACTGTCAGGCCACAGCGGACCACCCGCATCGCGATGTTTAAAGAAGGCAAATTTCATCTCTTCAAACATGTCCGAACCAATGCCGTCAGTTCCCAACGCCAGATTGCGGATGTCGCTAAGGTGATGGTTGTAGCCGACATGGTTGTTCATGTTTGAACGGGCGTTATGCACCAGGAACGCATCGCGCTGATTGAGTAGGGCGATGTCATCTTTCGACAAGTACAGCCCATGAGCGACCAGCGTTTTGCTGTCGATGAGATCGAATTGCGCCAGTCGTGCCAGCAGGTCTTTGCCGTACCAGTGGTGACTGTAGGAAACGTCGTAAAGGTCTTCCGCAGCGTGAATATGCAAACCACGACCTGTGGCTTTCACGGCTTCACGCAGCATCTCCAGACCGGCATCCGGCACGGTAAACGGCGCGTGAGCGCCGATATGTGCTTCCACCAGATACGGCTCGGTTGCTGCTTTCTTCGCCTCATCAATCTGACGGGCGAAGCGGATGTTTTCTTCTACACCTTCCTGCAACTCTTTGATGCCGTTGTTACGGTCAGTAGTTTCAAAACAGGTCATCGCGCGCAGGCCAACTTTTAAAAATGCGTTGCGCAATGTGGAGAGCGACCCGCCGATATACGCCGGAGAGGCATGGTGATCGATAACCGATGTACATCCGCTCTTAATCGCTTCCAGGGAACAAATCAGTCCGCTGTAATAGAGCGACTCTTCATCAAGGGCGCGATCGAGTCGCCACCAGAGATTTTTCAGCGTTGAGATGAAATCCGGGCAGGGGGCGATGTTTGCCATAATTCCGCGGGACAGTCCCGAGTAAAAATGGTTGTGCGAGCAGACAATTCCCGGCATCACAATCCGACCATGCATCTCTTTGTAGCTGGCATCGGGGTAGCGTTGCGTCAGGGCATCGCCGATAGCGACAATCACATCATTTTCGATGGCGATATCAACGCCTTCCTGCACTTTCGCCGGGTGTAACTGCACTGCGGTGACATTCTTCAGAATCAACATGATTACACCTCCACGCGGCCCAGCAGATAATGATGATGCTGGTGGACATGGCTAATAATGCGGCACATATCGTTCAGCTCCGGTGGTACGTTGTTGAACTGACCTTCGCTGTCGATGTTTAACACCCAGCTTTGGTTATTCAGACGTACTCGTACCCGGCAATCTTCCACAAGGAAGCCAGGATTGCTGCTGTTATCAAAGTCTTGCGACAGGCTGAAGACGGTGATTTTGTCTTTGTACGGTTTACCGTTCCACGGGCAGAACTGAGCGCAGTTGCCGCATTCGTTACAGTAAGCGTCGAGGTGCAGCGTCTGGAAACGGTTCTGGAAGCCAGGGACCGCAATGGATACGTTGGCGCGGTTCGGGCAGACATCCACACACTTGCTGCAAACGTAGTTACATTCAAGGCAGCGTGCGGCTTCCTGGGCGACAAACGCGTCACGATCGTCGCTATCCACCAGGGTGATAGAGATATCGCCTTTGCGTTGATAGATTTCCGCCGGATTGACGTTGTTCCAGTATTTATCGTTCTGGTGGGAACGGATGTTTTCCCGACTAAGGATGACATCGGTCGCCCGACGCGCGGTTCCGACAGCAGCGACAATGGAGGATGGTCCGCGCTGTACGTCGCCGATCATAAAGACGTCAGTCAGACGAGTTTCGCCATTATGGTCGACGTCTGGCCAGCCGTTTTTGTCCAGCGGCACGCCCATCGCATTCAGGGCTTCAGTATCCTGCTGTTCACCAATGGCGGTGATCAGGCTGTCTACATGCAGTGTTACTGTTTCGTTGGTTTCAACCGGACGGCGACGACCTTTCTCATCAGGTTCGCCAAGCGACATAACGCGCAAGGTTAAGGTGCCATCAGCATCGAAACGTTCCGGATTATTCAGGAAACGGAACTCCACGCCGTCGTGCAACGCTTCTTCATACTCTTCGCGCCATGCTGGCATCTCTTGCAGTGAACGACGGTAAACGACCGTTGCTTTTTCTACGCCTGGAACGCGTAACGCCGCACGAGCGCAGTCCATTGCCGTGTTACCCGCCCCGACAACGACCACATGTTTGCCCAGCTTGAGCGCTGTGCCCTTGTTGTATTCACGCAGGAAGGGGAGTGATTTCCAGACATTTTGGTTGTCGCCCGCCAGTTTCACACCGCTATTTTTATCAGTGCCGGTGGCAATCAGAACATAGTGGAAGCCCTGATTTTTTAACTGTTCAACGGTCAAATCGGGTGAGCAGCCATACTCAAATTTCACGCCGTGAGCGGCAACAAAATCGATATCGTGCTGAATTAACTCTGCAGGAATACGGAACTGAGGAATGATATTTTTCACCACGCCGCCCGCATTGGCTTCGCGTTCAAACAGCGTAACCGGATGGCCCGCTCTGGCAAGGAAGTAACCTGCTGCCAGACCCGCCGGACCTGCACCAATCACGGCAACCGGATGGCGTGAACCAGAACCGGCTGGTTTGTGCCAGCGTTGCTTATATTCATCCCAACCTTTTTCCAGCGCGACTTTTTTCAGTTCGCGGATATTCAGCGCACTGTCGTAATCCAGGCGGGTACAGTTGTATTGGCACTGGTGATCGCAAATATGACCGGTAATGGCGGGCAGGGCGTTGCGTTGGTAGATGAGTTCCAGTGCGTCGGCATAGCGGTGTTCGCCAAGCAGACGGATGTATTCCGGAATATCCTGTTTAATGGCGCAAGCAGTAACACAGGGGGCAACGTAGCAGTCAGTCAGCGGCAGGTCTTCTGCCACTTCAATACGCTCTTCTGGCTTCCAGTGTTTCTGAGTGTATTCCATGGTTAACGCGTCTGCTGCCAGTTTGTTCAGGCGTTCGACGTCAACATGGGCAAGCCCCCAGGCGTCGGAGCCTTCCAGCTCGCGCATGCAGGCACTTAAGCGCAGATAGCCGCCAGGTTTCAGCAGGTCGGTTGCCATAGTAATAGGGCGAATACCAGTATCAAAAATATCGCGGATAGTCAGCTGACTGGCACCACCGGAATAAGAAATGGGCAGTTTGCCGTCAAAGGCGCGAGAGAGAACTGCTGCAACATTGATGGAGAGCGGGAACAGCGCACGGCCTGACATATACATCTCTTCACCAGGCAGTGCGCCTTTATTGTTGATGGTGCCGAGAGTGTTAGTCAGTTTTACGCCAAAGCCGAGTGATTTTTCTTTTGCCAGTGCCATCAGGCGTTCCAGCATTTCCAGCGCTTGCGTCAGCTTGAGGTCGTGATCAAATGACTCTTCTTTTAAGCCTATGTAACCGAAACCGCAGACATCGAGGATCTCACGAACACGCGCGTACCCCAGTAAGGTCGGGTTGAGTTTCACAAAGGTATTGAGCCCTTTTTCTTCCAGCATGTAGCGGCAAATGGCTTCGATTTCATGCGGAGGGCAGCCGTGCATGGTGGAGAGGGTGACGCCCTGCACCATGCTGGTAGGGATGCGAGCTGGTAAGGCTTGCAAGCTTTCGCGTTTTTCCTGCAATCCGTGGCGGGCTAAAAATGCGTCATCCTGGAGTAGTTTATTAAGCGTATCGCGGTACTGTGCGAATTTCGGATGGTCAGACGCGTCCATCATATTATCGATGAACTGCTGCATGGGCGGCTGTTTAATCCCTTCAAGGTTATAACCGACGCTCATATTAAAGATAAATGACTTACCGGATCCTGATGGCTGGAACATCGCTTCCAACAGATGCAGGGCAAACCAAGCTTTGAGGTATTCATCCCAGGCTTTAAGCAGGGTAAATTCGGTGGACCATTCGGTGTTAAAGCACTCGTCTTCGGCATCAATACAGGGCTTTTCCAGCTCCAGGCGGTCAAGAATTTGGACGGTTTTTAGTTCGATGAAGCGTCCGCCAGTTAGCCAGGAAGTGACAATATTTTGCGCGAGCTGCGTGTGCGGGCCAGCGGCAGGGCCGACGGGAGTGGCACAGGTTTCACCGAAGACGCTAACAGTTTTACCTTTTACGGGTGAGTAAAACTGTTGCTCGGGAATACCAAAGATTGAGCGTTGTTGTTGGTATTCATCAAATATGCGCGTCAAAAGTTCCTCAAACGGAATGGGACGCATAATATCCCCCATAACCCTCTCCTTAGCTTATACAGATATCATTGAGTGACCGGTGTTGAGAAATCCGGTGGTTTAGGGGGATAGAGCAACAATCGCACCACTCTTGCCAGGTTTGGCGGGAAATATAAAAAAATGTGAGGCGGCTCGAAACTTAGGAGCTTTTTGTGAAAGAACTCACAGGTGCCAAATGAGAATTAAAATCACTCCTGAAAATTATTATTGCCAGCCCATTTATCACTTTTTCTCTTTTCTCAAAATCAGTGATTCCTTATCATTATGATAAAGAGAACTGGAAGGGTTAAATATTTGAACGCAATCGTTTAACTACGTTTTCTAAATTTCAGTATACCTTTTTTTCGCTGTAATAAAGTCGTCCGGAGTATCAATATCTAAAATTATTTCTGCATTTTCTATTTCGACGGAATAATGTTCTCCCATAAGGAGTGCCTGACGCATATTGGTGATATTGAGACGCTGGATTGCCTGCATCAGGCATGGCTTTGACACTAAAATCGGATGGCCGGGAATGCCATTATGGAGTGGCAGTATTGCGCCATCATTTCGTAACGACCAGATTTTTCTAAAAATATCGATGGTGAGGGTAGGCATGTCACCGTGGGTGAGAAAACAATATTCTGTTTTTACCGCGGGTACTGCGGCCTTTACTGATGTTAGTAAACCCTGCGCATAATCTGGGTTGTGGATAATAGTGATATTGCTCTGGTTCGCATAACGCTCGTGCAGTTCATTACCACGATAGCCGGTGACTAAAATAATTCGGCTACAAAACTGCAACGCATTTTTGATACTTGTATCAAGAATTGTTCCCTGTTGCCAGGGTAACATCATTTTCCATTGCCCCATTCTTGATGATAATCCGGCAGCGGTAATTATACAGTCGATGGCTGACATAGTGGTTCCATTATTTATAGGGACTAATAACGCCTGATAATTGCGTTACTTCCTGATGGATTAAGTTGGGGATAATTTATCCCAGAGAGGTCATAAAGACTCGTGAAAAGTATAGTTGACCCATCGGCATTATTCATTGATTTAGGCGCGCAGAAACGTCCCACTGTGATTTCTGTTGTTGGGGCTGGGGGGAAAACCAGCTTGCTTTTTTGGCTGGCAGAACTGCTCCAGGCTAGCGGCAGGCGTGTGTTAATCACTACGACGACACATATGTTTATGCCAACGTCTCACTGGCCCGTGGTTTTCTGTCGTGATCCCGCCATGCTTCCTCATGCGTCTCTTACATCCCCCATTTCATTTTGTTTTCACAGCTGGAAAGCGAACCAGGGAAAAGTGCAGGGATTTATGCCAGAAGCGATTGATGCACTGGTGCAACGACCAGAGTGTGACGTAATTCTCATTGAGGCAGATGGCTCGCGTGGAATGCCGTTAAAAGCGCCTGATGAGCACGAACCTTGCATACCCAAAAGCAGTTGCTGCGTGATTGCTGTGATGGGAGGACATATTTTGGGTGCGAAAGTGAGCACAGAAAATGTCCATCGCTGGTCGCAGTTTGCTGATATTACCGGGTTAACACCTGATGCAACCTTGCAACTGAGCGATCTCGTTGCGCTGGTTCGCCACCCTCAGGGCGCATTTAAAAACGTACCGCAAGGTTGTCGGCGAGTCTGGTTCATTAACCGTTTTTCTCAATGTGAGAATGCGATTGCGCAAAGCGAGCTCCTTCAACCGCTGCAACAACACGACGTAGAGGCAATCTGGCTGGGCGATATACAAGAACATCCTGCAATCGCGCGCAGATTTGTGAATTAGCGGCCCGGGTATTCCGGGTTACTGAAAGGATATCCATTGAGGTTGGTATGAATATTTTCACAGAGGCTGCAAAACTTGAAGAGCAAAATTGTCCGTTTGCGATGGCGCAAATTGTTGATAGCCGAGGCTCGACTCCCCGCCATTCTGCACAAATGTTAGTGCGCGCCGATGGTTCTATCGTCGGTACAATTGGTGGTGGAATGGTTGAGCGGAAGGTGATTGAAGAGTCGCTTCAGGCATTGCAGGAACGTAAGCCGCGATTATTCCATGGACGTATGGCTCGTAACGGTGTGGATGCTGTCGGGTCAGATTGTGGAGGTGCAATGTCCGTGTTTATCAGCGTCCATGGTATGCGTCCTCGTCTGGTATTGATTGGCGCGGGGCATGTCAACCGGGCGATAGCCCAGAGTGCGGCGCTATTAGGATTTGATATTGCCGTTGCCGATATATATCGCGAAAGCCTTAATCCTGAATTATTCCCACCATCAACCACGCTTCTCCATGCTGAGTCGTTTGGTGCGGCAGTGGAAGCACTGGATATTCGCCCTGATAATTTTGTCCTGATTGCCACGAATAATCAGGATCGTGAAGCCCTCGACAAACTCATTGAACAGCCCATTGCATGGCTGGGGTTGCTGGCAAGTCGTCGCAAGGTTCAGCTTTTCCTGCGTCAATTGCGTGAGAAAGGCGTGGCTGAAGAACATATTGCCCGTTTACATGCGCCCGTTGGTTACAACATAGGTGCGGAAACGCCGCAGGAGATCGCCATCAGCGTGCTGGCAGAAATATTACAGGTGAAAAATAACGCGCCGGGTGGGCTGATGATGAAACCTTCTCATCCTTCCGGACACCAGCTGGTGGTGATTCGCGGTGCGGGGGATATCGCCAGTGGTGTGGCGCTACGTCTGTATCATGCGGGTTTTAAAGTGATCATGCTGGAAGTGGAAAAACCGACAGTGATTCGTTGTACCGTGGCGTTTGCCCAGGCCGTGTTCGATGGCGAAATGACGGTCGAAGGCGTCACTGCCCGCCTGGCAACCAGCTCTGCGGAAGCGATGAAACTTACCGAACGCGGATTCATCCCTGTGATGGTAGATCCCGCCTGTTCATTGCTTGATGAACTGAAACCGCTTTGCGTGGTGGACGCTATTCTGGCGAAACAGAATTTGGGTACGCGGGCAGATATGGCACCAGTAACAATCGCGCTTGGGCCGGGCTTTACTGCTGGGAAGGATTGCCATGCGGTAATTGAAACAAATCGCGGGCACTGGCTCGGTCAGGTGATTTACTCTGGTTGTGCGCAGGAGAATACCGGTGTTCCCGGCAATATTATGGGGCATACCACCCGACGGGTGATCCGTGCTCCTGCTGCAGGCATTATGCGATCCAACGTGAAATTAGGCGATCTGGTGAAAGAGGGCGATGTGATTGCCTGGATTGGTGAGCATGAAATTAAAGCACCGTTGACGGGGATGGTGCGTGGCTTGTTGAACGACGGACTGGCGGTGGTCGGTGGTTTTAAAATTGGTGATATCGATCCACG
Source organism: Escherichia sp. WS3227_2 (assembly GCF_046486495.1). Lineage (NCBI taxonomy): Bacteria > Pseudomonadati > Pseudomonadota > Gammaproteobacteria > Enterobacterales > Enterobacteriaceae > Escherichia > Escherichia sp. WS3227_2. The sequence continues at coordinate 268,813 of NZ_JBJQLG010000001.1, read as the reverse complement.
TGGTGAAACAGCTGATTTCACCAGCGTTTCTGATAAAGCCCGGGCAATTGGCGGCGGCGTACTTGAGGCGTTAATGATGTTGATGCATCAGGGCGTTAAAGCGACAAAAGAAGTGCTGGAAGTGGCTTAAATGAAAATGGCCGGATGGTATTACCCACCCGGCCTGAGACTGATGACAAACGCCAAATTGCCTGATGCGCTACGCTTATCAGGCCTACAAGTGCATTGCAATCTATTGAATTTGCGATGTTTTGTAGGACGGATAAGGCGCTCGCGCCGCATCCGGCATCAACAAAGCGCACTTACTTGACAATCTTTGGCCGGATGGTATTACCTACCCGGCCTTAAAATTACTGACAAATCACCGTTCCGGTTTTGCCTTCAATCCCTTCTTTCGCTTTGCTCAATACGGTAATCAGTGCTTCGCGTCCAGCGCGAGAGCGAGCAAACGAGGCGGCTGCTTCCACTTTAGGCAGCATAGAACCTTTCGCAAAATGACCTTCTTCGATAAAGCGTTCAGCATCACTTAATGACAGGCGATCGAGCCACTGTTCGTTCTCTTTACCGAAGTTAATGGCCACTTTTTCTACCGCAGTCAGAATGATCAGCATATCGGCATCAATCATTTCTGCTAAACGGGCGCTGGCCCAGTCTTTATCAATAACCGCGCTGGCACCACGCAGATGGTTACCTTCACGAATAACAGGAATACCACCACCGCCAACGGTGATCACTACCTGGCCTGCATCTACCAGAGCTTTAACCGTTTCTTTTTCAATGATATCAACTGGTTTTGGCGAGGCAACAACACGGCGATAGCCGCGACCAGCATCTTCTTTCAGAGTGTAACCCTGTTTTGTCAGTTGCTCTGCTTCCTGCTCGGTAAAGAACGAACCGATCGGCTTGGTCGGGTTGAGGAATGCCGGATCGTTAGCATCGACTTCGACCTGGGTAACCAGCGTTGCTACAGGTTTATTAATGCCACGAGAAAGCAGTTCTTCTCTTAAGGCGTTTTGTAGATCGTAACCAATGTAGCCCTGGCTTAAGGCAACACAGACAGACATCGGCAGCATTGGCGAGTGCGCTTCCGTTTTTGCGGCAGCTTCAAAGGCCTGGTTAATCATGCCCACCTGTGGCCCGTTACCGTGAGTGACGATGACCTCATGTCCCTGGGCAATTAAATCAACAATTGCCTGAGACGTAATTTTTACCGCTTTCATTTGTCCGGCCAGGTCGTCGCCCAGCGCATTCCCGCCCAGGGCGAGAACAATTTTCTTACTCATTTTTCCTCACTCATCATTCTTGATTGTGTATAGATCCCTGGCAGTGGTTAGAGCACGGGAGGGACAAACGGTTTGCGTCGCAGGAAACGACCTCGCCCGGCTTTGCCTGTAAAGGTGCCGTCACAGAAAATCGTTTCACCACGGGATAATGTTCTGACAATCGCGCCCTGACAGGTAAACCCCTCCCAGGGCGAGTAGTCGGCGTTGTCGTGGAGATGGCGATGCTGAATTTGTTGGCTCTGACGTGGGTCGATAATCACCACGTCACCATCGGAACCGGGCGCTAATATCCCTTTTTGCGGCCACAGGCCAAACAGCCTGGCGGGCATTGCGCTGGTTAATTCAACAAAACGTTCCGGTGTTATACGTCCCGTCATCACGCCACTGGAAAACAGTAACTGCATGCGGTTTTCCACACCGGGTAAGCCATTTGGGCAGCGACTGAAATCGCCTTTAGAAATTTGCAGGCGTTGAGCCATCGAGAAGGTGCAGTGATCGGTCGCCACCACGTCAATCGCACCATCGCTGATGCCACACCACAGTTTGTCCTGCTCGCGTACGTTACGCAGCGGTGGGCTAAGAATGAACTTCATGCCATCTTCTGTATCGTAACTGCGTTCGTCCAACAGGAGATATTGTGGGCAGGTTTCAACCCAGACTGGCTGGTGATTCGCACGGGCAAGACGCAGATAATCCAGACCTAAGCCGTTAGACAGATGCACGATATAGAGCGGGGCGTTACCGGCAATTTGTGCCAGGTTAATCATGCGGGCGATGGCTTCCGCTTCGCATTCCAGAGGGCGACTCAAGGCGTGATAGCGCGGCGCGGTTAACCCTGCGGCGATAAACTCCGCCCGCTTGCTGGCGATAGCTGCATCATTTTCCGGGTGCACGGTGGTCAGCGCGCCGGACTCATGCAAGCGGCGTAACGCCTGCAAAACTTCGTCATCGTTGAGTTTGTATTGATAGGTTAAATAGAGTTTAAAACTGCTCAGTCCTTCTTCGACCATCATCGGAATTTCGTCGAGGATGGCGTGATTAATGTGCTGGATCACACCGTGAAAGCTGTAGTCGATGACCGCCTTATGGGCGGCATAACCACGATAAATCTCCAGTTGATGGCGTAACCGACAGCCGTTTGGGCCAAATCCCATATGGTCAATAATGGTTGTTGTACCGCCACACGCAGCTGCGCGGGTACCGGTAAAAAAATCATCACAACTGCGCGCGATGCCGACATCAATATTGAAATGCGTATGGACATCCACGCCGCCAGGGAAAACGTAACAGCCAGTGGCATCAATTTCTTCATACGGGAGCTGCGGCGAAATATTGCTGCCCAATTGGCGAACAATCCCGCTCTCAATCAGCAAATCTTGTTTGGCTTGTCCATCTGCGTTAACGACAGTGCCGTTTTTGATCAATACGCGCATAGCAAACTCCAAAAACCCTCCGGCGAACCGGAGGGGAATAAGTGAAGAGTAATTATTCGGTTGCCAGCCAGCTTAACGGGATTGCAGCGTACATCGCGGCACAGGTCACCAGGTGAGATTTCCAGGTTTTTTCGTTAGGTGCATGCGCTTCAGGTTCTTTACCCGGGCCAAAGCCGATCACCGGAATGCCGTGACGGCCCATGATAGATACGCCGTTAGTTGAGAAGGTCCACTTATCAACAACCGGCGCTTTGCCAAACAGCCCTTCGTAGGCATTCACCAGTGCTTTAACAGTGAAGTGATCTTCTTCCACTTTCCAGGTCGGGAAGTAGCATTCTGTTGGGTAAACCAGGCCAGTCCAGGACGGACGGTCGTAGTTGTACATAGAAACAACCGCGTTAGCTTTCTGTACCGCAGGCAGGGCGCGGATTTCGTCCAGCGCGCCTTCCCAGGTTTCGCCCCAGGTCAGACGACGGTCGATTGAAACTGCGCAGCTATCTGCTACAGCGCAACGGCTTGGGGATGTGAAGAAAATTTCAGAAACGGTGAGGGTGCCTTTGCCGAGGAATTCGTCATAGCCCAGGCGCTGGGAGAGTTCCTGCAATTCGCCAAGAATCGGACCCATTTTGAAAATGGCGTTGTCACCGCGTTCTGGTGCAGAACCGTGGCAGCTAACACCCTGAACATCAATGCGAATTTCCATACGACCGCGTTGACCACGGTATACCTGGCAATCAGTCGGTTCAGTACTGACCACAAATTCCGGGCGAATGCCGGATTGTTCAATAATGTACTGCCAGCACAGACCGTCGCAGTCTTCTTCCTGCACCGTACCGGTAACCAGCAGGGTATATTCATCTTCCAGACCGAGGTCTTTAATGATTTTACCGGCATAAACCATAGACGCCATGCCGCCTTCCTGATCGGAAGTACCACGACCACCGATCAGCTCATCGGTTTCCATACCTTCGTACGGATCGAAGTCCCAGTTTTTGATGTTGCCAATGCCGACGGTATCAATATGAGCGTCCATTGCCACCAGACGCGGGCCGTGGCCGATATAACCGAGAACGTTGCCCATCGGGTCGATTTCAACTTTATCGAAGCCGACTTTTTCCATCTCTTCTTTAATACGATGTACTACGCGTTTTTCGTCGCAGCTTTCACTGGGAATAGCAACCATATCGCGCAGGAAGCGAGTCATGTCTGCCTGGTAATCTTTTGCTTTTTCAAGAATCAGTTTGAATGGAATATTCTTAGCCATTATTTTTCTCCAGATTTTTTACTCCCCGTTTTGCGGGGAGCTGTTCCAATAGGGTGATTAAGGTGCTACAGAGTGTTTGCCTTCCCAGACAACTTCGCGGTAGTGCTTCACGTCGGTGTCGCCTTCAGTGCTGATAACCAGCACTACGGCATCTTTGTTCAGCGCCAGTTTTTCCATCAGGCTTTGACGTTGCGGGTGATAATGAACAGCCGCGAGAACGCCCAAACCGACAGCGCCAGATTCACCGGAGATGATGCGTGGATCGTTGCCGTACGGATTACCCAGTACGCGCATACCTAATGCGGCAACGCTGTCCTGGCAGGAGATGAATTGGGTGGCGCAGTTACGTAGGATTTCCCAGCCCAGCGGGTTAGGTTCGCCACAGGCCAGGCCTGCCATGATGGTGGCCATATCACCGCCAACGTTGACGATGTCGCCTTTGACGCCAGAGCGATAAATACAGTCAGCTTTGTCAGGTTCAACAATAATGCTGTGCAGATTTTGCGGGCTGTAGACATCGACCAGATAACCCAGCACACCACCGGCCATCGCGCCGACACCGGCTTGCAGCAGAACGTGCGTCGGGGTTACGCCCATTTCACGCATTTGCTCGACGGCTTCATCTGCCAGTGTTGCATAGCCCTGCATGATCCAGGTTGGGATTTTGGTGTAACCTTCCCAGGCGGTATCTTGCACCACTTCCCAGCCGTGCTGCTGTGCGTGTTGCATGGTCAGGCGAACGGTATCGTCATAGTTCATATCCGTGACGATGCACTCGGCACCGAGGTTCAGAATGGCGTCAACGCGTTCCTGAGCAGAACCTTTCGGCATGTAAATCACCGCATTCTGTCCGAGTTGCTGCGCTGCCCATGCCACACCGCGCCCGTGGTTACCGTCGGTGGTGGTTGCGAAGGTCATTTTTTCGCCGATAGCATTTTTCAGGTGCTCAAATGACAGCGTTTCGATATCAAGATGATATTTTTCGCACAATAATTGAGCGATGGCGTATGCACCGCCGAGCATTTTGAAGGCGTTCAGACCGAATCGTTTTGATTCGTCTTTGACGAGAATTTTCTTCACACCAAAAAGGTTTGCGAGATCGTCCAGCGCACAAAGCGGTGTTGGGCGATAACCAGCAATTTTCTGGTGGAACTGGCGCGCCAGTTTGGCCTGGCTTTGCGAAAAGAGCGGTGATGTTTCGCCGTTGAAAAATTTGTTATCGGCGATATCAATCTTCAATGAGAAAACGGACATATCCTATCCTTTTGGCCTCTGGAAATAGAGGGCCGACCAGCTGATCGGCCCGAGGGGTTATTTCACGCGTTCTTGCGCTTCTTTCAGCAGTTGCTCGAGCAGTGCACCTGGTTTGGCGTATTTACGGGACAGGATCATCGCGGCGATGATATAAGGCTTCCAGCTGGCTTCTTTGTAGGTTGCGATACGGTATTTTTCGAATACGCCTTCAGTCACTTCACCTTCTTTACAGGATACGCCGCTGATATCAGCTGGCAGGCAGTGCATGTACAGGGCTTCGCCATCACGGGTCAGTTCCATCATCTCTTCAGTACAATGCCAGTCTTTGTGTTGCGCGTTCTGTGCCAGACACTGTTTTTCCAGTGCTTTTAAGCCTTCGTGATCGTTCGCACGCAGCAATTCAGTACGCTCTTCCATCACTTTGTAAGGTGCCCATGACTTCGGATAAACGATGTCTGCGTCTTTGAAGGCTTCTTCCATGCTGGTGACCTGACGGAAGCTACCACCGGAGGCTTTAGCATTGTTTTTAGCGACTTCAACGACATCCGGGATCAGGTCGTAGCCTTCCGGATGGGCCAGGGTGACATCCATACCGAAGCGAGTCATCAGGCCGATGATGCCTTGTGGTACAGAGAGCGGTTTGCCATAGCTTGGTGAGTAGGCCCAGGTCATGGCGATTTTTTTACCTTTCAGGTTTTCCAGCGAACCAAAGTGTTCACGTAACCATGCGAGGTCAGCCATTGACTGAGTCGGGTGGTCAATATCGCATTGCAGGTTCACTAAAGCCGGACGCTGCGGCAGTACGCCCTGCTTGTAGCCGTCATCAAGTGCAGCGCCAACTTCACGCATATAGGCGTTGCCTGCGCCCAGATACATATCGTCACGAATACCGATGGCATCGGCGCAGAAGGAGATCATATTGGCGGTTTCACGCACGGTTTCGCCGTGAGCGATTTGTGATTTGCCTTCGTCGAGATCTTGCTGTGCAAGGCCGAGCAGGTTAAGCGCGGAAGCATAAGAGAAGCGGGTACGGGTGGAGTTGTCGCGGAATACGGAAATACCTAATCCACTATTAAAGACTTTGGTTGAGATGTTTTCAGCACGCAGTGCTTTTAATGCTGCGGCAACGTCCAGTACTTGTTTCAGTTCATCTGGCGTCTGTTCCCACGTTAACAAAAAATCTTTCTCGTGAAGGTGAGAGGTCAGCGAATTGATATCCTTAATCAGCTCATTAACAGTTTTCATCATAAAGTCCCGGTAGTGGAATGACAGGCAAAGAGGTTTATTTCACTGTGACTTGCCAAGTGATTGGTGTTTTCACAGCTATACCAGGGACTAACAATAAGTGTGCCAGAATTATCCACGTGGCTGCAAAAGACTAATTTGACGGATAATGTGTGGGGTTGATCACAAATTGATGCCAGCTTCTGGTTGTTTGTAAAATACGAAAACGTTTGGCTTTTTTTATCGCGTTATTTATTTGCTGCTAAGTGTCAGAAATAAGATAAAGGGGCAGGTTATCCCTCGTCAGTTTGATAAACTCACCGCCGTAATTCTCATATTGATATAGAAATGTGATATCTCTTCCATAATTTCATTAGAAAGTGATAAAAATCTTATGTTTTTATCAAAGCCAATTTCGTCTGAGTTAATATCATCATGATCTGTGAACCATCAACGTCTTCAATGATCGACTTTTAAGTAAGTCTGGAAGGTAAAGCTATGGAGCTTGCTACTACGCAGTCAGTATTGATGCAAATTCAACCGACAATTCAGCGTTTTGCCAGAATGCTTGCCAGCGTTTTGCAGCTTGAGGTTGAGATCGTTGATGAAAACTTGTGTCGCGTCGCCGGAACGGGCGCGTATGGGAAGTTTCTTGGTCGCCAGTTGAGCGGCAACTCACGCCTGCTCCGCCACGTCCTGGAAACGAAAACTGAAAAAGTTGTGACACAGTCTCGCTTCGATCCCCTTTGTGAAGGTTGCGATAGTAAAGAAAATTGCCGTGAAAAAGCATTTCTGGGTACGCCTGTCATTTTACAGGATCGTTGTGTTGGGGTGATAAGTTTGATTGCCGTTACCCACGAGCAACAAGAACATATCAGTGATAATTTACGCGAATTTTCTGATTACGTTCGCCATATATCCACCATTTTTGTTTCGAAACTTCTGGAGGATCAGGGGCCAGGAGATAACATCAGTAAAATATTCGCGACCATGATCGATAATATGGATCAGGGCGTTTTAGTTGTTGATGACGAAAATCGGGTTCAGTTTGTTAATCAGACTGCCTTAAAAACACTCGGTGTTGTGCAAAATAATATTATTGGGAAACCTATCCGTTTCAGACCATTAACATTTGAGAGTAATTTTACCCATGGACATATGCAGCATATTGTTTCGTGGGACGATAAAAGTGAATTAATCATTGGTCAATTGCATAACATTCAGGGCCGACAATTATTTTTAATGGCGTTTCACCAATCGCATACCAGTTTTTCTGTAGCAAATGCACCTGATGAACCGCATATTGAACAATTGGTTGGCGAGTGCCGTGTTATGCGGCAATTAAAACGACTCATTAGCCGTATTGCACCCAGCCCATCCAGCGTTATGGTGGTTGGTGAAAGCGGCACGGGTAAAGAAGTTGTCGCCCGTGCAATCCATAAGTTGAGCGGAAGACGGAATAAACCTTTTATTGCTATCAACTGTGCCGCGATTCCGGAGCAGCTTCTGGAGAGCGAACTGTTCGGTTATGTTAAAGGCGCATTTACTGGCGCTTCTGCCAACGGTAAAACAGGGTTGATTCAGGCGGCGAATACGGGCACGCTGTTTCTCGATGAAATAGGTGATATGCCATTAATGTTGCAGGCTAAATTACTGCGCGCTATTGAGGCACGTGAAATTCTGCCGATTGGTGCCAGTAGCCCAATACAAGTCGACATTCGCATCATTTCTGCAACTAACCAGAATTTGGCCCAGTTCATTGCCGAAGGTAAATTCCGCGAAGATCTCTTCTACCGACTTAATGTTATCCCGATAACTCTGCCACCGCTGCGTGAACGTCAGGAAGATATTGAACTACTGGTGCATTACTTTTTACATCTGCATACCCGTCGTCTGGGATCGGTTTATCCTGGCATTGCTCCTGATGTCGTCGAAATATTGCGTAAGCATCGTTGGCCCGGAAACCTGCGCGAGTTAAGCAATTTGATGGAATATCTGGTTAACGTGGTTCCTTCAGGTGAAGTTATCGACAGCACGCTATTGCCGCCAAATCTGCTGAATAATGGCACAACGGAGCAAAGTGATGTAACAGAGGTCAACGAGGCGCACCTGGCACTCGATGATGCGGGCGGCACGGCGCTGGAGGAGATGGAAAAGCAAATGATCCGCGAGGCGCTTTCACGTCATAACAGCAAGAAGCAAGTTGCTGATGAACTGGGCATCGGCATTGCTACGCTCTATCGCAAGATTAAGAAATATGAGTTGTTAAACACATAACCTCAGTGAATCCGGCCTGAATTCAGGCCGGATATCCTTTTACTTCGTTTTCTCGCAATCCAGAACTGTATTTACAATCATCTGATACCCCGTGCAGCGACAAAGATTTCCCGCCAGTCCGCGACGAATTTCCGTAATGGTTAATGGCTTCTCGCGTGGTTTCGCCAGCATTGCTGTGGTAGCCATAATCAGGCCAGGCGTACAAAACCCGCACTGCACTGCGCCGGATTTCGCATAAGCCTGCTGAACATGAGAAAGTTTTCCGCCTTTCGCTTCACCTTCCAGCGTGCGGATCTCTTTTCCTTCAGCCCAGGCGGCAAGGTATAAGCAACTGTCTATTGCTGTGCCGTCGACCAGCACCGTACAGGCACCACATTCACCCACGCAGCACCCTTGTTTGACACTTAGCAGTCCTTGTTCGCGGAGTAATTCCGAGAGTGGCGTGCCTGGTGCGGCGTGAAGCTGAAAAGGTATCCCGTTAATGGTGCATTCGATGGTAATTGTTTCGCTGTGATTCATTGCAATTTTCCCCCCGCCGCGGCGACGGCTTCGCTAATCACTTTTTTGGTCATCGTCTGGATGAGATGCAGACGAAACTCTTTACTGGCCCGCCATGAAGAACGCGGGGCGACATCTTGCAGGACAGATTCGCTGATAGCTTCCAGCGTTTGCAGGTTTAATGGCGCATTTTGTGCAGTCTGTTCGGCATGTTGGCAGCGAATCGGCGTTGGCGCTGCAACACCAAATGCCAGGCGTAATTCGCTGAAATTGCCGTTATCCAGTCGGCAATGTGCGGCGCAGCCAATCGTTGAAATATCCATTGCGTCGCGCATGGCATATTTAAAATGCGCGCTGCCCGCGTGTTCTTTCGGCTGGGGCGGAAAATGAAAGGAGACAAGGATTTCGTCATGCTCAAGAGACACTTTGCCCGGTCCAGTGTGAAAGCCATTAATCGGGACGAAACGAACACCGCGCGGGGAGTGAATCTCCAGTTTCGCGTCATAAATTAGCGTTGGCGTGGCAGAATCTGCGCTGGTAGCACCGTTGCAAATATTTCCACCGTAGGTAGCGACGTTACGGATCTGCGGTCCGGCAATGGATGAGGCCGCAGCACATAACGCTGGGAGATGACGTTGAGTTACAGGATCTTCAATGAGCTGGGTAAATGTCGTTGCAGAGCCGATACGTAGTGAGCCATCTTCCGCCAGCGTAATTCCCCGCAGCTCCGCCAGATTGTGAATATCAACAATATGGCGATAACGGTCATTGTGATGGTGGAGCTGAATCAGTACGTCAGTGCCACCGGCGAGCAGTTTGGCCTGCGGGTTGTCAGCCAGCAGGTTGATGGCATCGGCAAGGGTTGCTGCGCGATGGTAAGAAGCAAAATCAAACATGATGTTATCCTCAAATCAATCCTGCCAGATGGAACTCTTCATATAACCGTTTTGGCGTCAGCGGCAGTGTATTGATTGCAACACCGGTAGCCATCTTCACCGCGTTACGAATAGCAGCGGCAACAGGAATTATTGGTGGCTCACCCAGTGACTTATGTCCGTATGCGGATTGCGGCTCATTGATTTCGACGAACGCGCTTTCCAGATGTGGCAGATCCGGCATGGTCGGCATTTTGTAATCCAGCAGATTGGGGTTACGGACCACGCCGCTTTTCGCATCGATGATCATCTCTTCAAATAGCGCCCAGCCAATGCCCATTCCCATTCCGCCGTGTACCTGACCTTCTGCCAGCAGCGGATTTAGAATATGCCCCGAATCATGAACGTTGAGGATGCGGTTGATGGTGACTTTACACAGCGCAATATCGACCGTCAGATCAACAAAGGTACAGCCAAACGCCGGTGGGTTAGTGGTGGTTTTGATGGAGCTTTCAGCAGAGAGCTGCCCGCCGCGTTCAGGGTGGTAGAAGGCGTCCATCGCCAAATCTTTTAACGACATTAACGGCTCTTCCGGTCGTTCAACCAGCACGATATGGCCTTTTATCAAGGTAAGATTCATCGCTGACTGATGTAGCATGACAGCGGCGTGAGCGATGATTTTCTCCTTTAATAACAGTGCCGCACTGCGCAGCGCAGGCGCGGCAACATAGCTCTGGCGTGAGGCAAATGCACCGGGATCGAACGGCGTAATGTCGGTATCTTGGGTTGAAATAACGCGAACGTCGCTGACCGGAACCCCCACGGTTTCTGCTACCATTTGCGAGAAGACGGTGTCGGCCCCCTGACCGATTTCCGTGGCACCACTCTGTACGTTGAGGGTTCCATCCTGATTCATCAGAAGGCGCGCGCCTGCTATTTCTACGCCGACAGGCCAGGTGTTAGAGGTGTAGCTAAAACAGGCGACGCCAACGCCGCGGCGTAAATTGCCTTGCTGGTTCTGGCATTCTGCACGGCGTTTTTCCCATTCAAAGATTTTCCGGCCTTTTTCAAGACACTCCGGCAACCCTGCGCTGTAAATACGTTTGCCCGTGAGCGGATTAGCATCTCCTTCGCGGGCGGCGTTGCGTAAACGAATTTCAACAGGATCAATACCTAACGCTGTCGCGGCGTCATCAAGCATAGACTCAACGGCAAATACGACTTGTGGCGCGCCATAACCACGCATCGCACCAGCCGAGGGGAGGTTGGTATAGCAGGTCTTTGAACTGTAAGCGTAGGCACAACGAGGATAAAGGTAAGCGACTTTATTCCCCCCTGCAGAAGCGATGGAGTGCCCGTGAGATGCATAAGCGCCGGTGTTAGACAGAACATCCAGACTATAACCTTTCAATGTTCCGTCGCGGTTCACGCCCATTTGCCCGTCAATAGTAAAAGCGTGGCGGGTACGGGTTGCGAGGAAACACTCTTCACGGCTAAGGGAAACTTTCACCGGAATGCCGCCAAGCTTGCTGGTCAGGAATGCCGCCATTGGCTCTTCCAGCACATCCTGTTTATTACCAAAACCGCCACCGACAAACGGTTTGATAACTCGTACGCATGACCAGGGAATATCCAGCGCCTGACCAACTACGCGGCGAACAATGTGCGGGATCTGGGTGCTGGAAACGATGGTAATTCGCGAGTCATCCTCCATCCATGCCAGCGATGTCACGCTTTCCATGTGACAATGTTGAATAACGGGAGTCTGATAGTGCCCCTGCACCTGGTAATCGGCGGCATCGATTGTTTGTTGGACATTACCCGTCGACATCGTGCTTTGTTTTAGTAAATTGCCGCCGTTATGGATTGGTGCAGCGTCATCTGCCAGCGCCGCTTCTGGCGTGGTGATAACGGGTAATTCTTGCCACTCAATGCTGACCAATTGCGCCGCTTTTTCTGCCGTGAGTTCATCACGGGCCACGACGATGGCAACGGCGTCACCATGATGACGAACATGGCGAGTTAGCAGTGCGCGATCGGCGGTATCGCGCTTGTTTTCGTCAAGTGTCCATGCATGCCCAGCTGTAGCGAATGGGATATCAGGTACATCTTCCCAGGTAAAAATCGCCAGTACGCCTGGTAAACTTCTGGCTTGTTCATCATTAATACCTACGGCATAACCATGTGCGATAGGGCTACGTACATATTTCGCGTAACACATGCCCGCCATAACATAATCGTCAGTATATCGTGCCCGCCCGGTGACCTTAGCAATGGCATCTACGCGCATGCATGATTCACCTGTAGCGGTTGCTTCCCGCGCTTCCATAGAAATCCCCTCGATTTGAACATTTGGTTCTTATGGCAAAGATTTAGTCTAAGCAGGCAAGATTTACGCCAGAAACGACGATAAGCGTTAAGGGAGGAAGGAAGTGTGATGATGTTAAAAAAACACAGATATGATACGAAACAGGACCCTGAATAGGGGCAGTGATACGTATCAATATGAGTGGCGATAAAATCAATGTGATAAATCAGGATTATTACGCATCAGGATGGAAATAGGGTAAAAGTCAGGAACTTCGATACCTCTGCAGCGAATATTTTGCTGATGATACTTCCCTTTGCCAAATGAAATTAACCTCTTTCTATATTACCGCGTTTTTCCAGAAGCAAGAGATTGGGTATCCAGAGGCTGGCTGCTATGATATGGCGTCTTGTTTTTTAAGCGAGGAAAGATTTTGAGTGCGGGACGCCTGAATAAAAAATCTCTGGGTATCGTGATGTTGTTATCGGTTGGTCTGCTTTTGGCGGGCTGTTCGGGTAGCAAATCATCCGATACAGGAACGTATTCCGGCTCCGTTTACACCGTGAAACGGGGGGATACGCTATATCGTATTTCGCGCACCACGGGAACCAGCGTAAAAGAACTTGCGCGACTGAACGGCATTTCACCCCCTTACACCATTGAAGTTGGTCAGAAACTAAAACTGGGTGGGGCGAAAAATAGCAGTAGTACACGTAAATCAACCGCCAAATCAACGACCAAAACCGCATCGGTTACACCGTCATCAGCGGTACCGAAATCTTCCTGGCCGCCAGTAGGGCAACGTTGTTGGTTATGGCCAACGACAGGGAAAGTTATCATGCCGTATTCGACAGCTGATGGCGGCAATAAAGGGATTGATATCTCAGCTCCACGGGGTACACCTATTTACGCCGCGGGTGCAGGAAAGGTGGTGTATGTGGGCAACCAGCTGCGTGGCTACGGTAATCTCATCATGATTAAACACAGTGAAGATTACATTACGGCTTACGCCCATAATGACACGATGCTGGTAAATAATGGGCAAAGCGTGAAGGCTGGGCAAAAAATCGCCACTATGGGGAGCACTGATGCGGCATCTGTTCGCCTGCATTTCCAGATTCGTTACCGTGCAACGGCAATTGATCCGCTACGTTACTTGCCGCCTCAGGGCAGCAAGCCAAAATGCTGATGGCGAATTAATCAGCAGTCAGCAGCGCGGCACTTGCTAAGGAGAGCGTAAGGTTTATAATGCCTTACGCATCTCGAAGCGGGCGTAGTTCAATGGTAGAACGAGAGCTTCCCAAGCTCTATACGAGGGTTCGATTCCCTTCGCCCGCTCCAATTTATCTTCACCTCATCAATCTGCCATTTTTGCTGTATCTGATTTTCTATATTATCTTAATTCAAACGCTTCAGACTTTTCCCAATCGCTGTAACACTTCCCCATTTTTTTGTAAATAAAAAGCGTTTACGCAATGCAATCCTTTTGTAACAACCCAGGTAAAATACCTTATTTTCAAGTTGTTAAATAAGTGGTTATCTACGCTTTTAACAAACGATTGATGGAATATTTTATGAAAGGGAAATCTGCATTAACTCTTCTGCTCGCTGGTATATTTTCGTGCGGCACATGCCAGGCGACAGGGGCAGAAGTGACGAGTGAATCTGTATTTAACATTCTTAATTCCACGAGGGCAGCAACAGATAAAAGTTATTTATCGTTAAATCCAGATAAGTATCCTAATTATCGTCTTCTGATTCACTCAGCCAAATTACAAAATGAAATAAAGAGCCACTATACCAAAGACGAAATTCAAGGATTGTTTACATTAACAGAAAACACACGAAAGTTAGCGTTGACGGAGAAACCCTGGGGAACGTTTATTCTTGCTTCTACTTTCGAAGATGACAAAACAGCGGCAGAAACCCACTATGATGCTGTCTGGCTGAGGGATAGTTTATGGGGCTATATGGCATTAGTATCAGATCAGGAAAATAGGGTAGCTGCAAAAAAGATTCTGCTCACCCTGTGGGATTATATGTCTACGCCCGACCAGATTAAGCGGATGCAGGATGTCATTAGCAACCCAAAACGACTGGATGGAATTCCCGGGCAAATGAATGCTGTGCATATCCGATTTGACAGCAACTCCCCCGTGATGGCAGATGTGCAGGAAGAAGGCAAGCCGCAGCTGTGGAACCATAAACAAAATGATGCTTTAGGTCTTTATCTTGATCTCCTTATACAAGCAATCGACACTGGTACTATTAACGCTGAAGATTGGCAAAAAGGTGACCGATTAAAATCGGTTGCGCTGCTGATTGCTTATCTGGATAAAGCCAATTTCTATGTTATGGAAGATTCCGGAGCGTGGGAAGAAGATGCCAGATTAAACACATCTTCCGTTGCACTGGTGACCTCTGGACTGGAACGTTTGTCGAACTTACTCTCGAAGAAAGACTCTGTTTTTGTCTCTGATTTACTACGCGAAGCTAAAGCTAATGAACTGGATGAACCTCTTTCAACAACGAGGTTGAACCACCTCATAGATAAAGGTTATGAAAGAATAACGTTACAGCTTGATTTAGGGGGAGAATCCCCAGGTTATCTGGAAAAAGATAAACATTACAGAGAAGCCGATGCGGCTTTACTTAATGTTATTTATCCTGCAAATCTTTCAAAGATAAATACCAGAAGAAAAGAGCAAGTTCTAAAAATAGTTAAAAAACTAGCAGGTCCGTATGGTATAAAAAGATACGAGAAGGATAATTATCAGTCGGCAAATTTTTGGTTCAATGATATTAAAACTGATACCGATCAAAATTCACATGCGAAAAGAGAAAAGAGCTTCATTCCATCAACAGAAGCAGAATGGTTTTTTGACTCATGGTATGCAAAATCAGCAGCAATTGTTTATAAAGAATCAAGAAAAGAAGAATATTTGAATGACTCAGTGCAATTTATGAATAGATCATTGGCCCAAATAACAGGCGAGAATATGATTGGTGCAAATGGCAGGAGCGTACCTGAAATGGCACTTCCCGAAAGCTATAACTATATCCACAAGTCAGGAACTTTGCATGAAGCGCCAAGCCCTATCATTCCGCTAAACTGGTCGAAAGCCTCAATGACTCTTATGTTGAAAGAAATGTCCAACCTTATCAATGATGAGGGAAATAAATAGTTTTCATAATGAGGCGGTCCTGGATTAAAAGGACCGCTCAAAGAGAAATCGTAAGGGAGGTAAAAGTGATCAATAAATTACTGTTAGCTTACCTGATAGGTCTGGTTGTGACATCGACCTTAATATTTATCTTCTCGGAAGAAAAAGTAACATATCGGTTGTTTGCTGCAGTAATTACAGGGTTGACCTGGCCGCTTAGCCTCATTCCATCCATCATAAGTCTCATGATTCGTAAATCCGACTAACAAGAAAATTATATGAACGATTAAGAAAAATAGAATCGAAAAAGAGAATAAAATATATGCGGGGAGTAACAAAACACTCGCAGTGCGTTAATGTGTAACTAACAAATATGATTTTTATTGAAAATAGTCACCAAACAAGTGTTATAAGAAATACGGGGTATGTTTAAGTAAAACATATCAACAGTTGCAATTCTGTATATGGACAGGATGACTTACTACTGTAAGTGGCTGATAGCTATTCACTCATAACAAAATCATTATTTTATAAATAGTAATCATCACTTTTTAATCATGTTTTTATAGCAAGTTTATGGAGAATGAGAATATGGAATAAGGAGATGAAACATGATTGAAGAAGGGCTGTTACTTCCAATGAATGTTTTGCTTCAAGGACAGAAGTTAACCCTACTGGACCCTGAAATGTGGTTCTTACGGGGAAATGAAAACAAGGATGTAACCCTTGTTATTACGATTGGTAATAACCATCAAAAATTAATGGTAGTGGAAGATATATTACTGCTCATTGACCGAAGCCAAATTGAGGTAACTGCAGGGAAAGTAATTTATCATCCACTTCGCATTGATATCCTGAGTAAATTATTAGCTTTTATAGATGAATCAACGGGGAGTGTGGAAAGGGAACACCATGAATTGTTTGCTGATGCCTTGCCCTTTGCATCAGAAGTTGTGCTATTCAGTAAAGTTGCAAGTGAAGCCTGGTTTTTAGCCACTTATCTGAGCAGCGATAATATTAATGAAATTCTGTTTCAGCATCTAAGAAAAACAGAATGCTATAAACTGGTTCGCTATTTATTATCGCAATCGCTCATACAGACTTCACTCTATGATCTTGGTGAGCTTTACGGCGTATCGTATTCACATTTTCGCCGTTTATGTAGTTATGCATTGGGTGGTAAAGTTAAAACGGAATTATGTGGCTGGAGAGTTGCCAGAGCCGTGTTGGAAATCATTGAAGGAAACAGTGATATGACAACAATTGCGCATAAATATGGCTACTCATCCTCATCACACTTTTCAGCCGAAGTAAAAAGCCGGTTAGGAAAAACACCGAGAGAACTATGTAAAAAGTTATGAAAATAAAATTACGTATTACTATTATATTAATTTCAGCCTTATGCATTTTTAATGGATTATTGACTCCTGGTGCATATGCCGCAACAGCGAATGGATACGTAGCAAATAAAGAAAATCTACGTAGTTTTTTTGAAACGGTTTCATCATATGCGGGTAAGCCTACAATAGTAAGTAAGCTTGCCATGAAGAAACAGATCAGCGGAAATTTTGATTTAACCGAACCCTATGCCTTGATTGAACGCCTGTCGGCGCAGATGGGACTTATTTGGTACGATGATGGCAAAGCTATTTATATCTATGACTCATCAGAGATGCGTAATGCGCTGATTAATCTGAGAAAGGTATCGACGAATGAGTTTAATAATTTTTTAAAAAAATCAGGTCTGTATAACTCTCGTTATGAAATTAAAGGGGGGGGCAATGGTACTTTCTATGTTTCAGGGCCACCGGTGTATGTTGACCTGGTCGTTAATGCTGCAAAATTGATGGAGCAAAACAGCGATGGCATCGAGATCGGACGAAATAAAGTAGGAATAATTCATCTGGTCAACACATTCGTTAATGATCGGACTTATGAATTACGTGGCGAAAAGATAGTTATTCCTGGCATGGCAAAAGTACTATCGACGTTGTTAAATAATAACATTAAGCAAAGCACTGGGGTTAACGTACTTTCTGAAATTTCAAGTCGTCAACAACTAAAAAACGTATCACGTATGCCTCCTTTTCCTGGTGCTGAAGAAGATGATGACCTACAAGTAGAGAAAATAATATCGACAGCTGGAGCGCCAGAGACTGACGATATACAAATTATTGCATATCCTGATACCAACAGTTTACTTGTTAAAGGAACAGTATCTCAGGTTGATTTTATCGAGAAGTTAGTAGCTACGCTCGATATTCCAAAGCGACATATTGAATTATCTTTATGGATAATAGATATTGATAAGACTGATCTAGAACAGTTAGGAGCTGACTGGTCGGGCACGATAAAAATTGGATCCAGCCTAAGTGCATCATTTAATAATTCAGGTTCAATTAGTACACTGGATGGGACACAGTTTATTGCAACAATACAGGCACTTGCGCAAAAAAGAAGAGCCGCCGTTGTTGCGCGTCCTGTTGTTTTAACACAGGAGAATATTCCTGCTATATTTGATAATAACCGTACTTTCTATACTAAATTAGTCGGCGAGCGTACTGCGGAGTTAGATGAAGTAACCTATGGTACGATGATTAGCGTGCTACCACGATTTGCTTCACGAAATCAAATTGAATTACTCTTGAATATTGAAGATGGCAATGAAATCAATTCCGACAAGACCAATGTTGATGATCTGCCTCAGGTTGGTAGAACGCTTATAAGTACTATTGCGCGCGTGCCTCAAGGGAAAAGTCTTTTGATTGGTGGATATACACGAGATACGAATACCTATGAAAGTCGCAAGATCCCAATATTAGGCAGTATTCCATTTATTGGTAAATTATTTGGATATGAAGGAACAAATGCGAATAACATCGTTCGTGTCTTTCTTATTGAGCCAAGAGAGATCGATGAGCGCATGATGAATAATGCGAATGAGGCTGCGGTTGACGCCAGAGCAATAACACAGCAAATGGCAAAAAATAAAGAAATCAACGATGAATTACTGCAGAAATGGATAAAAACTTACCTGAATCGTGAAGTCGTCGGAGGATAGTGAAATGGCGATTCATGTAGAGCATGTCGGTGTATTAGAAAGAGCCAGAGAAGTTTCTCGCTTAGAGGACATTATCACAGAAGATAATGAAGATATTGAAGCTGAAATGCCTAAAATGGGGGATGATCCCGCCGGTAAAGAAGCTCGATTCTTACAAGCTACTGACGAGATGTCAGCAGCGTTAACGCAGTTTATGAAGAAAAAAATCTACGAAGAACAACTGGCCAACTTTCTGGACGGAGAAGAATATGTCCTGGAAGATCAGCCAATAGAAAAAACCGATAAAGTCATGGAGGCGCTTAAGGCTGCAACTACCCATGACTATGAAGTGTATAGCTTTGCTAAAAAATTATTTCCAGATGAAAGCGATCTGGTGGTTGTATTACGTGCAATTTTACGTAAAAAACAAATATCTGAAAATGTGCGGCTAAACGCTGAAGCATTACTTAGAAAAGTTAATCAAGAGACTACTAAAAAATTCATTAATAGTGGCATTAACTCGGCATTAAAAGCAAAGTTATTTGGCCAGGCGTTGTCATTAAATCCAAAATTACTAAGGGCAAGTTATCGACAATTTTTAATGGCAGAAGACGATGCTGTAGATACTTATGTAGAATGGATTGGTAGTTATGGCTATCAAAATAGAATGCTAGTGACAAAATTTATCAAAGAGACACTTTTCTCAGATATAAATGCACTTGATGCGAGTTGTTCATCATTGGAATTTGGTATGTTTCTCAATAAGTTGTCACAACTATTGTCTCTTCAGTCGGCAGAGGCTTTATTTCTGAAAACTTTAATGAATAACCCAATAATTAAAAAATTTATTAGCGCAGAAGATTACTGGATATTTTTTCTGATATCGTTAATAAAATTTCCTGAGACTGCAGAGGAACTCCTGAAAAATGCACTGGTAACCCTACCCGCAGATGCTAATTATAAAGACAAAACGTTACTCCTGAAGGCGATTTACAGCGGATGTACAAATCTTCCATTTTCACTTTTTATTAATAATGAACAATTATTAGAGATTAGGGAGTGTTGTAAACAGGCAATAAAAGTAACATTTGCAGCAGAGCTCTTTGATACACAAAATAGTAATAAAAAACAAAATAAAAAACCATGGAAGAAGGTAATGTTCAATGTTTAACAAAGTTTTGATAGGGTTAAGGAGTCATCCAGAATTAATAATTCTTGGATTAATGGTGATGATTATCGCCATGCTCATAATTCCATTGCCCACCTACTTAATCGATTTTTTGATTGGGCTGAACTTAACATTGGCAATACTTGTGTTTTTAGGATCATTCTATGTTGATAGGATCTTAAGTTTTTCTTCATTCCCATCAATTCTCCTCATCACAACGTTATTTCGTTTGGCGCTGGCGATCAGTACCAGTCGACTTATACTTCTTGAGGCGGACGCCGGAGAAATTATAACGAGTTTTGGTGAATTCGTTATTGGAGATAGCCTGGTAGTTGGTTTTGTTATTTTCTCCATTGTTACTATTGTTCAGTTTATCGTGATTACTAAAGGTTCGGAACGTGTGGCTGAAGTTGCTGCCCGCTTTTCGCTTGACGGTATGCCAGGTAAACAAATGAGTATTGACGCCGATCTACGCGCCGGGATCATTGATGCAGATTTAGCAAAAGAACGTCGTAGCGTATTAGAACGAGAGAGTCAGCTGTATGGTTCCTTTGATGGTGCGATGAAATTTATCAAAGGTGATGCTATTGCAAACATCATTATTATCTTTGTTAATATTATCGGTGGGCTATCAGTAGGAGTAGGCCAAAATGGAATGGATTTCTCGACAGCGTTGACCGTCTACACAATTCTTACCGTCGGTGATGGTCTTGTTTCTCAAATTCCAGCTTTATTAATTGCTATTAGCGCAGGGTTTATCGTAACGCGCGTGAATGGCGATAGTGATAATATGGGGCAAAATATAATGTCCCAGTTATTAAGTAATTCTTTTGTCATTATTGTGACATGTGTCCTCGCGCTAAGTATTGGGTTGCTTCCAGGTTTTCCCCTTCTTGTGTTTTTATGTTTGGCAGTAATCTTAGGAATTTATTTTTACTTTAAATTCAAAAAGAAAGGGGTTGAAGAAACGGTTGTTGAGGGAGATGTCACCGTTGGGTTGGAACCCTATAATCAGGATGATGATATTTCATTAGGTATTATTAATAAACTTGATCAGGTTATTACCGAAACGGTACCCTTGGTTTTGATTATGAATAGTGTACAGGCTAAAAAATACACTGAAATCAATCTTGCTGATAGGATTCGTAGTCAGTTTTTTATTGAGTATGGTATCCGTATTCCCGGTATTGTCATTCGCGAGGGGGAAGGCCTTAATGATGAAGATGTCATATTAATGCTAAACGAAGTCAGAGCCTCGCAATTTAAAATTTATCATGATCTTGTCTTGTTGGTTGAATATTCAGATGAAGTGGTTTCGACTTTGATCAAGAAACCTGTCATCGTAAATAGTAATGGTGAACAATATTATTGGGTTACAAAAAGTGATGCCCAAAAATTAACAAAAATTGGCTGTTATACTCGCACGGCCATGGATGAAATGTACAATCATTTATCTGTATGTCTGGCTCATAATATTAATGAGTATTTTGGTATACAAGAAACCAAATATATTCTTGATCAATTAGAGATGAAGTATCCTGATCTATTAAAAGAAATATTAAGATATATAACCGTGCAGCGCATTTCAGAGGTAATTCAGCGTCTGATCCAGGAGCGAATTTCAGTGCGCAATATGCGTTTAGTTATGGAGGCTTTAGCATTATGGAGCCCACGAGAGAAAGATATAATTACACTCGTCGAGCATGTACGAGGTGCATTAGGTCGCTACATTTGCCATAAGTTTTCATATTCTGGAGAAATTAAAGCAATTGTGATTTCGCCTGAAATAGAGGACAGAATCAGAGATGGTGTCAGGCCTACCGCTGGCGGTACTTTTCTTAATCTCGATGCATCCGAAGCTGAGATGATTCTGGATAATTTTAAACTGGCTCTTTCTGGAATCAATATTCCTATTAAAGACATTATTTTACTGGGATCTGTGGATATTCGTCGTTTTATCAAAAAACTTATTGAATCTAGTTATCGAGACCTCGAAGTACTTTCGTACGGGGAACTAACGGAAAATGTTCCCGTTAATATTCTGAAAACTATTTAGGATAATGTCTTGCGATATGGAGCATGCTGGTATGAAAAAATTAAAACTATTAAATAAATACAGCTACTTACATAGCATAAACGGCTCGCTGATTGAAGCAGAGCTTGACGACGTTTCAGTGGGCGAAGTATGCGAAATTTATGCGAGCTGGCAAGCAAATGAACGTATAGCCAGGGCTCAGGTCGTTGGCTTTCGCAATGGAAAGACATTATTAAACCTTATAGGCAGCTCTGTGGGGCTTACACGTACTGCAGTTTTGAAACCAACGGGAGAGCAGTTAACCATACAGATCAGTGATGCCTTTCTTGGTTCAGTTTTGAATGCTTCTGGTCAAATTATGGAAAGGTTTGTCCCGGACACTCCAGGCGATAGGGGAAATTTACGCCTGATTGATGAACTGCCACCGTCGTATCAGGAGCGTCGAGTTATTAATACACCACTAGAGACACGGATAAGAGTCATTGATGGCGTACTGACATGTGGCATTGGTCAACGTGTTGGGATTTTCGCATCAGCTGGCTGTGGCAAAACGGTTTTAATGCATATGCTTGTAAACAACACTGAAGCTGATGTGTTTGTTATTGGCTTGATTGGCGAACGTGGAAGGGAAGTTACGGAATGCGCGGAATCGCTGAAAAAATCAGTAAATGCAGCAAAATGTGTTTTGGTTTATGCCACCTCTGATTTTTCGTCAGTAGATCGGTGTAATGCCGCCCTGATGGCGACAACCGTGGCAGAGTATTTTAGAGATCGAGGAAAGAGAGTTGTACTTTTTATCGACTCAATGACGCGGTATGCACGAGCACTACGTGATATGAAACTGGCAGCGGGTGAACCACCTGCCAGACGTGGTTATCCTGCTTCTGTTTTTGACAGTTTACCTCGCTTACTGGAGAGGCCGGGACCAACACTAAAAGGAAGTATTACTGCGTTTTATACCGTATTACTGGAGGGGGAGGATGAATCAGACCCACTGGGTGATGAAATTCGCTCAATCCTTGATGGCCATATCTATCTAAGTCGCAAACTCGCTGGGCAAGGTCATTATCCGGCAATAGATGTACTAAAAAGTGTGAGTCGAGTATTTGGTCAGGTCACTGATGAAAAACACAGAGATAATGCTGCGCGGGTAAGGAAGATCCTCACAACTTTGGAAGATCTACAGGTGTTTATTGATTTAGGGGAATATCGCGCTGGGCAAAATGCTGAAAATGATTTTGCTATGAATGCACGGCCTAAACTCACAAATTGGTTGAAACAGTCAGTTAATGAAAAAATGCCAATGAGTGAAACGCTAAAAGAGCTTGAACGAATTGTTAAGTAAAGTTAATCGACTTATCAGAAGAACAGCGCAGAGCCTGGCTGCATGTGAAGCATCATTACAAAAGTTAAATGCAGAAAAAGAAAAGTTAGCCGAAAAGGAACGCCTGTATGATATGCAACTTAAAAACCTACAGTCACTGTTAGATATGAAAGAGTTACTCGGCGAAGTTGTATTTCGACAGGATATATTTTACTCGTTACGTAAAGTTGCAGTCATTCAGCAGCAGATCGCTGAGATAAATCTTGAAAAGCAAAAAATAGCAGAGCGGCGAAAAATACTTAACAAGGAAATAGTTCAACAGCAAGCACAAAGAAAACACTGGTGGCTAAAAGGAGAAAAGTACGATCGACTAAAGAAGCGCATCAAAAAACAACTTTTAAATCAGATGCTTTATCAAGACGAGCTTGAACAGGAGGAGAAATATAATGGACGAAGTCAAGAAAATTGAACATTATAAAATTTTAAACACAGACACATCCGAGAATTCTGCTGCGGATTTAGACAGTTTCTTAAAGAAAAACAAAAAAAATAAAGAAATGAGTGAGATTGTTGCTGGATCCATTCTCCAGTTATTACGTCAGGCTCAGGATAGCCAATTTTCTACGTTGGGGAAAAAGAATGGGCAAATGAAGTCTATTGATAATAAATCGTCTCTCCAGGTTGACAGGAATCCATCTTTTTCTTTGCAAACAAATGGAATAGAGCAACTTTCTACAAAGAAAGTCCTCAATATGACTTCACGAGATCAGGGTGTTAATTCTGAACTATCTGATAAAACGATACAATTTAAGGGGGAAATCCATAATGGTATCCATACAGAAAACATCACGGTTCAAAACCACAGTAATAATAAAGAGCGTGAAAAAAAATATCGCGATGGAGACAAAAAAAATGGAGAGCAGGCCCATTTATTAGATATTACTAACGAAAGAAGGTTTGCTGATAACAAAACCATGTTTACTCAACATATCGAAAAGCAAAGGAATGTTCATACGCTCAATCAGAATGATATAAATAATTCTGTTAATAGTGCCAATGTACCCGAAAATGAATTGACATATCAGTTTCAGCGTTGGGGACAGAATCATACAGTTCGGATTCTGGAAAGTAGTGAAGGGATACGACTAAAACCATCAGACACGATTGTCTCCGACAGACTCCATGAAGCCCAACACAATGATGTTACAGCACAACGCTGGGTATTGACTGAGCAAGATGAACGACAAGGGCAACGACATCAGCCTCATGATGAGCAAGAAAATGAAGGTAAATTCGAAAACGATCAGAAGGACGAAAGTTAATGTTCGGTCTGAGAAAAGTAAATGGAAACACTCATTCCTTTGAAACCACTTTTCAAAATTGGAAAGAAAAGGGTGAAGATGTTGCGTTATTAATGCCCGAATTTAGCGCCAAATGGCTACCGATAGCAGAAGAGAGCGGCAGCTGGTCTGGATGGGTGTTACTTCGAGAGTTATTTCCATTAATTTCTGCCGAGCTCGCTGGGATGGCTTTAATGCCAGAAACGGAAAGGTTAATAGTGGAATGGCTCAGTTTATCTAGTACCCCATTAAATCTAAAGTATCCTGAACTAAAATATAATCGTTTGTGTGTCGGTAAAGTATTTGATGGAGTATTGAGTCCAGCTCAACCACTGATAAGAATATGGACAGGGGAATTAAATATTTGGTTAGATAAAGTCACAGTCTGCCAATACGAAAACGCTCCAACGCTAGACAAAAAATCATTATATTGGCCCATTCATTTTGTAATTGGATTTAGTAAAACATGTTATAGAACCATTGTTGATATTGAAGTTGGTGATGTTTTATTAATTTCAAATAATTTTGCTTATGCGGTTATTTATAATACAAAGATTTGTGATTTAATTTATCCAGAGGAGTTAAAAATGGTTGATCATTTTGAGTACGAGGAAGATTTTGAAACAGATGACTTTGATATCAAAAAAAGCGAAATCGAGATTAATGATGAAAATGACTATCAGCAGATTAATAGTTTTGAAGACTTGCCTGTAAAAATTGAGTTTGTTCTTGGAAAGAAAATAATGAATCTATATGAAATAGACGATCTCTGTGCAAAAAAAATTATATCTTTGCTTCCTGAAGCGGAGAAAAATATAGAGATACGTGTAAATGGCGCGCTAACTGGCTATGGTGAACTTGTTGAAGTGGATGATAAATTGGGCGTAGAAATTCATTCTTGGTTATCAGGGAATAATAATGTCAAATAGCATTTCGCTGATAGCGATATTATCATTATTTACACTATTACCGTTTATAATAGCATCCGGGACATGTTTTATTAAATTCTCGATTGTTTTTGTTATTGTCCGAAACGCACTGGGACTTCAGCAAGTGCCATCAAATATGACACTTAATGGGGTAGCTTTGCTATTGTCAATGTTCGTAATGATGCCGGTTGGGAAGGAAATATATAATAACAGTCAGAATGAGAATCTTTCATTCAATAATGTAGCGTCGGTTGTTAATTTTGTTGAGACAGGCATGAGTGGTTATAAATCATATTTGATAAAATATTCTGAACCGGAGTTGGTTAGCTTTTTTGAAAAGATTCAGAAGGTGAATAGTTCTGAAGATAATGAAGAGATAATCGATGATGAGAATATTTCAATTTTCTCGTTACTCCCGGCATATGCGTTGAGTGAGATAAAAAGTGCATTTATTATAGGTTTCTATATATATTTACCCTTTGTTGTAGTTGATCTGGTTATATCCAGCGTTCTGTTAACGTTAGGTATGATGATGATGAGTCCGGTAACCATATCTACACCGATAAAATTAATTCTGTTTGTCGCGATGGACGGTTGGACAATGTTATCGAAAGGACTCATTTTACAATATTTTGACCTATCCATTAATCCCTGAGGAAAAAATATGGACGACATTGTTTTTGCGGGGAATAGGGCGCTGTATCTGATTTTAGTTATGTCTGCAGGACCTATTGCAGTTGCGACATTCGTTGGTTTATTGGTAGGGCTTTTTCAAACGGTAACACAGTTGCAAGAACAGACGTTGCCATTTGGCGTCAAATTATTATGCGTAAGTATTTGCTTTTTTTTAATGAGCGGATGGTACGGTGAAAAATTATACTCTTTTGGTATTGAAATGCTGAATTTAGCATTCGCGAGAGGATAGCATGGGGGAGGCGATACTCTATCAGTTGCATAGTCTGCTGGCTGCTACAGCGCTCGGTTTTTGCCGATTGGCACCAACTTTCTATTTGTTACCATTTTTCGCCAGTGGGAATATACCAACAGTAGTTCGTCACCCAATAATAATAGTGGTATCATGTGCATTAGTTCAGCATTACCACTATGAATTATCGACCTTAAATGAAATAGATATCGCTTTGTTAGCTGCCAGAGAAATTATCATAGGGCTGTTTATTGCTTGCTTATTAGCTTCCCCGTTTTGGATTTTTCTTGCTATAGGTAGCTTTATCGATAACCAACGCGGTGCAACGTTAAGTAGTACTTTGGATCCGGCTACAGGTGTCGATACATCGGAATTAGCAAGATTATTTAACCTTTTCTCTGCAGCAGTTTATCTTACTAACGGTGGATTGAACTTTATTCTGGAGACTCTATGGCAAAGTTATAACTTATGGCCTTCAGGAAATTTTAATTTTCCTAAATTAGAGCCTTTATTCTCATATATTAATAATATAATGACTCATACTATCGTTTACGCAAGCCCCGTGATTGCGGTTATGCTGGGCGGTGAAGCTGTCCTGGGATTGCTGGCACGTTATGCTTCACAACTAAATGCTTTTGCCATCTCACTGACTGTCAAAAGTGCGCTGGCATTTTTAATATTAATTATTTATTTTGGCCCAATACTGGCTGAACGAGTTATGCCGTTATCCTTTTTTCCAGAACAATTGCAATTATACATTGATAAATAGAGTGTTTCATGGCAAATAAAACTGAAAAGCCAACACAAAAGAAACTCCAGGATGCTTCTAAAAAAGGTCAAATTCTAAAAAGTAGAGACTTAACAGTCTCTGTAATAATGCTTGTGGGTACTTTATATCTCGGATATGTATTTGATGTGCATCACATTATGTCGATTCTTGAATACATCCTTGATCATAACGCTAAACCGGATATTTGGGACTATTTTAAAGCTATGGGGATAGGTTGGTTGAAAACGATCATTCCTTTTTTGCTGGTTTGTATGTTTACAACAATACTTGTTTCATGGTTTCAAAGTAAAATGCAATTAGCAACTGAAGCTATTAAGTTTAAGTTTGATTCATTAAATCCAGTAAATGGCTTAAAACGTATATTTGGCTTAAAAACCGTAAAAGAATTTGTTAAAGCAATACTTTATATTATTTTTTTTGCATTGGCGATCAAATTATTTTGGAGTAACCATAAATCACTGCTTTTTAAAACTCTTGATGGAGATATCATTTCTTTATTATCAGATTGGGGAGAGATGCTGTTCCTTCTCATACTATATTGTCTCGGCAGTATGATAATTGTTCTAATATTTGATTTTATCGCTGAGTATTTTTTATTTATGAAAGATATGAAAATGGATAAACAAGAAGTTAAAAGAGAATACAAGGAACAAGAAGGAAATCCAGAAATTAAGTCTAAACGCAGAGAACGCCATCAAGAAATTCTGTCAGAGCAATTGAAATCTGATGTCAGTAATAGCCGTCTGATGATTGCCAACCCTACGCACATTGCCATAGGGATATACTTTAAGCCACATCTTTCACCTATACCATTGATTTCTGTGAGAGAAACTAATGAGGTGGCATTAGCCGTAAGGAAATATGCAAAGGAAATCGGAATACCAATTATTACAGATAAAAAATTAGCACGAAAAATTTATGCTACCCATCGTCGCTACGATTATGTTAGCTTCGAAAATATAGATGAGATCTTGCGTCTTCTGCTGTGGCTTGAAGATGTGGAGAATGCTGGACAACCTGTTCCAGATGAACTGCTCCCCTCAGAAGATAAATTCAAAGAAGGTGAAGACACAAAAAGCGAGAATAAAGACAATAATTAAAAAAATTAAACATCTATCATAGTCGGAAATTTATAAGAATCTACACGCAAAAAGCGTGTAGATTCTTATTTAATGTGTTAAACGATCTTGCGAAATGACAAGCAATTGATACATACTCATCTCTTTATAAGCTGGAACAGTAGTAACCTGCGCAAATTCGCGATATAGCTTCTGCTCTAGTTCTGCTGATGATATATATTCCGGGTGTTCGCTAAAGAACTGTCTTGCATCTACTATCGCTTGAGATTCGCCACTTCTTTTATTCTGAGTATCCTTTAATGAATTTTCTCTGGTGCATGCAGAGAGCAACGATATCAGCGCTACAGTTATTATGATTTTACTATTATATCTTACTAATGACATATCAACTTTCTCTTATGCAAGATTGGAGTTTAAAATAATGTTTATCCCATTCACAGAGTGCTATAAACAACTCAACAGTACCTTTTATGTTAAGTTTATTTAGGGCTCTTATTTTGTGATATGATACTGTTTTATAATCAATTCCTTTGATAATGGCTATTTGTTTTAACGAATAAGAAACACATAACCGCAGGATATCTATCTCATCATGGGTAAGTGGTTCTTGAGTGGAATACACATTTTGTGTATGAAGATTCGAAACCAGGAAATGCGTTAAATCAGATAATGTAATATTCTTATTGATCCTGATGAAATTGTTGCTCAAAAGGGTGTTTACAGGTTCTGTATTTGGTTTGAGATTTCGATGTTGGTGCTCATCAATAACAACGAACGAATGTCCAAGATCAACCAACGCAACCAAATCGCTGTAATATTCCTTTTGGGATGCTAATAATGCATTAGTGCCTACAGTGAAGTAGACATCACTGGAAAAGACTTGCATATGCCAACCTGCACTCTAAAATCATTTAGGGTAAATATTACGTGTAAAATTTAAAATAATGGTAATTGTTATATTTGCATATCAATAAGGGAATAGGGTGTATACCTTAAATTGCAAATAAAGTTATGTATGTAGGCATTTAAAATGGTTCTCGAAAATTATAATCTTTTTATTGTGTGTCATCATAATTTGGTCATGAAATTTCCGTCTTGTTACACTACTCTAAACTAGAGCTTATGGAATTAGCGGGTGGTATTCATGGAAAATAATGATAAATTCTTATCACAAGACTTATTGGAATCTTATGCCATTCGTTTATTGAGCGGACCATTGAATGGATGCGAGTATGAAATATTTAATGGGCGTGTACTCGTTATCGTTGGTAATGATGTTTCGTTAGGAAGAAGTGATTCTTTTTCTGAGTTACCAGAGAATACGATAGTCATTCCTTATGGAGAGCTTACAGGCAGTTTTGAGGTAATAATCACTACCGACCCTGATCTGGTTGTAACAATCAGAGAATTAACAGCACAAGAACCTGAAGATAGAACGTTAACATTGAATCAGCAAATAGAAGTTTTAGGCCTCAAATTTGCTGTAAAAGTAAAAAATGAAGTTTGGCAGTATTCAATACCAGGTATTGTTGAAAATAACATTACTTCAACAAGGCAACATTTCTTTAGAAGTACGCAGTTTAAATATGTAACGCTATTTTTTCTTTTTGCTATCATTTTTATAGCTTTTTATATTGTTAATGCCAGTAATGATCCGCAGCTGAGACATATCGATAAAATTCTTGTAAACAAAAATAGAAATTATGAAATTTTATATGGTAGGGATCATGTCATCTATATCAATACCAATAGTTTGGATGAAGCTGTCTGGGTCAAACAAGCATTGGAAAAAAATCAACCAGGAAAGCCAGTACGGGTGATAAATCCTGATGATGAATCGATACGAATTTTTTCATGGCTTGCTGATAATTTCCCAGATCTACAATATTTTAAACTACAGCTATTAGATGCCAGTAATCCAAGACTGACAGTGAGTAAGCAACGGAATGCTATCACACAGCAACTAATCGATAATCTTATTAAAGGATTACTGCAAACTATGCCATATGCCAGCAATATAAGTATTGCGGTATTAGATGATAATGTATTAGAAAGTCAGGCAATTGAAACATTGTCGGCAATAGGTCTTTCTTATGAAAAATATAAAACAGCTAACAATGTATATTTCAATATCATTGGTACGTTAAGCGACAGTGAATTAAATAAAATTAATAATTATGTCGACGAATATTATAAACAATGGGGTAAACAATATGTAAGATTTAATGTGAATTTGAAAAATCAGGACACAAATAATAGTTCATTTAGCTACGGAGATAATCGATTCGAGAAGTCTCAAGGTAGCAAGTGGACATTTCAGGAATAATTGAGGAGGACTTATGGCAGATTGGAATGGTTATATTATGGATATCAGCAAACAATTTGATCAGGGCGTTGATGATCTGAACCAGCAAGTTGAAAAAGCGTTGGAGGATTTAGCAACCAATCCTTCCGACCCGAAATTCCTTGCCGAATATCAGAGTGCATTAGCTGAGTATACATTATATCGAAATGCGCAATCTAACGTTGTAAAAGCGTATAAAGATCTTGATTCGGCAATCATACAAAACTTCCGCTAAACTGGATAAGGATTTTATTATGTCAGTAAGCAATATGCCACCTATTGATAGAGCTGAGCAATCAGCTGCTCATGAAATACAGCAAGCGAAAGTTATTGATTTAAATGACCGGGTTCTCAATCTTGATAACCCGGATGATAAAATGATCTCCGCTTTTGCTAACTATGCGGTACAAACTGAAAATTGGCAGCAAAATGCGTTACAAGCATTAAGGTCTGATAAAAAGGGGTTAACTCCTGAAAAATTATTACTCTTGCAGGATCATGTGCTTAATTATAATGTCGAGGTTTCATTGGTGGGAACATTAGCAAGAAAAATTGTCGCTGCAGTTGAGACGTTGACTCGCTCATGAAATATATATCATTATTCTTGTTTATCCTGCTGTTGTGCGGTTGCAAGCAGCAGGAATTACTGAACCATCTTGATCAACAGCAAGCTAATGATGTCCTTGCTGTTTTACAAAGACATAATATTAATGCTGAGAAGAAGGATCAAGGCAAAATTGGATTTTCAATCTATGTAGAACCAACGGATTTTGCTTCTGCGGTGGATTGGCTAAAAATCTACAATCTCCCGGGTAAGCCTGATATTCAAATATCGCAGATGTTCCCTGCAGATGCACTCGTTTCCTCTCCACGAGCGGAAAAAGCAAGATTGTATTCTGCTATTGAACAGCGTTTAGAGCAATCTCTCAAAATTATGGATGGCATTGTTTCTTCAAGAGTACATGTTAGTTACGATGTTGATACAGGTGATAGTGGCAAAACTGCTTTACCAATTCATATTTCTGTACTTGCTGTATATGAAAAAGATATCAATCCAGAAATAAAAATAAATGACATTAAGAGATTTATTGTTAATAGCTTTGCAAGCGTACAATATGAGAATATTTCAGTCGTATTGTCAAAACGAAGAGATATTATTGAACAAGCACCAACATATGAAATTAACGAACCTATTTTTGCTTATGATAAGACTATGCCGGTTTCTATCTTACTTGCATTAATGTCCATTGCGACTTGCTGGCTGTTATGGAAGTACAGGGCTATTCTAACTAATTTAATCAGGTTAAAAAGTAAGTAGACATATGAGAACGTTATGAATCTTGCCCTAAGAAAGATTATATATGATCCAATTAGTTATATTCATCCTCAACGAGTAAGTTTGAATAATGCACGTATTAGCAATCCGGTACTTAGATCTATTACCAATGAAATGATACTCCTACAGTACAATCTTTCAGTTGAGCATTTCAGTCTGAATAGTTCACTTGTTTACTACATAAACAATTGGAAATTATTTCCATTGATCTGTTTACTCAGTGGTTGTCACTTTTATCGAGAAAGGTTTGCAGAACGCGGTTTTTTTTACAAGGTTCCTGATGTGCTAAGGAATTATTTATCAGCTATACCGGTGGAAATAAATGAAAAGGCACGATATAAACCTGGTATCGTTAACTATCAGAATATCATCACATGTGGTTTTTCAACGTTGTTGCCCTATGTAAGGCAACAACCGTTGGCAATGCAGCAACGATTTAATTTATTATTTCCTGATTTTGTTGACCACATACAATTGCCGTTACCACTTGCGTCTACTCTTTTGGAGAGAATTACATTTTATGCGAAAAAAAATAGAGATGAGCTTGATAAACTCTCCTACAAATGGTGTTGTGGTTAAAAGAATAATTTCTGATGGATTGAAAGAAATAGTTTCTCTAAAAGAACAGATCCTTCTTGAAACCACCGCAAAAATTCAGAGTATTGAGGAAAAGAGAGAAGAAAAAGTTATTCAAGGTTATTATGATGGCTATGCGAAAGGCATTATTGATGTGATGGATAATTTTATACCCTTGATAAGTTTGCTGAGCTCAGAATTAGAAAAAAACAGAATAAACATGATAAACGATCTGAAGAGCATATTGTTAAAATCTTCAGAGGAAGTTGAAGTTTTTATCAAAATTTTTGAAAGTTGGGTAACAAAATTACCGTCAATATCAGGCCCTTTAAATCTCTATATACCTACCAGTTTCAAAGATAAGTCTATTGAAGTAGAATCATATTTTGTCGACAAGTCAATATGGAATGTCCATATTTCATATCATGATGACAAACGTTTTATTTTTTTTACAGATCAATTTATTGCTGAATTTAGTCCGCAGGAATTTGTGGATAATTGTGAGCAATATTTAATCAGCAATCACTGTTTTTCCCCTGATAAGGTTAATGAAATCTGTGAACATGCCAGACATTATTTAGTTGAAAGAATGTGTGAAATAGATTATTTGGCTATGAATAATTCTGATTTGACGAACCCAGAGGACTTATAGATCACTGTCTCCGTTTTAATGACTTGAATATAATCTAATCCTAATATTTTAAACGCCTAATGATTTTTCAACACTGGTGTTATTCTGCTTACGCGAAATTTTATTTTTAATTATATTTCATTATTATTTCATCAATGTATTCTTTGGATTTTGCTTATAATAATAATGGAAGGGATGATTATAAATGAATGCGTTATAGCATTTACACTCAGGATGAATATATGGGAAAGATTAAAATTGTAGTTTCAGATCAGCAGCCGTTTATGATTGATGGGATAATTGGATTTCTCGGACATTATCCCGATTTATATGAGGTTGTTGGGGGCTATAAAGATCTGAAGAAAGCTATAGCGGAGTGTAACAAATCTGCAGCCCAAATATTTATTTTAGGAGAATTTGCAGGTGGAATGATGGGGTCCGAACTCATAAAATGGGTTAAATCGCATAAAATAGATGCTCATATTATTACATTTGTAGCAAAAATGCCGTATATTGATTCAATAAAATTGCTTGAAGCCGGTGCGAAAGGATGCGTATGGAAAACCAGTCACCCGGCGAAACTAAATCGCGCTATTGATTCGATTAGTAATGGTTACACTTATTTTGATAGTGTACACATGGATTGTGAAAAAATATCTTCAAGATATTCCTCTGATAATCAACTTACAAATCGTGAGTCTGAAATACTACAACTCATAGCTGATGGAAAAACAAACAAAGAAATCGCTAATTTCTTGCAGTTAAGCAGGAAAACAGTCGAAACACATAGACTCAATATCATGAAGAAATTAGATGTTCACAGTGGTATCGAGTTGATCAAAACAGCTTTACGTATGGGTGTTTGCACTATATAAAAAAAAGAGGCTTTAGGCTCATTTTGCTAAAGCCTTACGCTTGTCTAGTTCATTAAGCCTGGTATATACAACATATATTTTTTTTGCATATTTCAGCCTCTTTTTTTGGTTTTCCATTGCAAAACCCGCGTTATATGTCCCCAGACATTGCCACGTTACCCCACAACGTGAAAAATGATTATATAAAATCTCGGTCCCTATTTTAATGTTCAGACAGGGGTTATCTAACAAATCTCGTTCATCTTTTATTATTCCACGTTTTTTTAACATGGGAATGTGCATCTGGTTTATCTGCATTAAACCATAATCAAAACTCTTTATATTGTTTTTCTTATCCCTGTTCTTGCCGATGCTATCATTTTTTAAATTACTTTCAACAAGAGCGATAGCTTTGATCAAATTTGGCTCGATTCTGAAAATTGATCCTGCTTCATTAAAGCAAGCGCTACTGGCGAAAGACATTTTTGTAATTAATATAGAAAAGATGAAGATGGATAAGATTTTAACTTTGGGTAAGCGCATATATTTTTATGTATAGGATTGAAGGAAATGAACGAGATACTAATATAATCAGTATCTCGTTAATCATTTAAGTGGTCAATTGTCTACCATTCCAGTTCATAGTAAGGAGAGATAGGATTATCTTTTGAATACATATCATTTTGAAAAGATGCCATCCATGTTGAAACTATAAATGCTTGTATTTGATCTGTATCAGTAGCACTGGTGGTGATGTGTTTATCTAATGAAACGACTTCATCACCCGTTGCGGTTGCTATATTTAAACTTTGAGAAAAATTATTCATATTGATTGGATTAGTCATAAAGTTCCCTTTTTTATTTGTCCAGGCCAATAGTCTATACACAATACTTTTTAATCTAGAGTATTTGATATATATTGCAATAAGGTAATTATCTTAGATGTTTTCATCTCTGTTGTTTACATAACCAGTTGCATACATCTAAACAGTAAAATTGCGACAATAAAGATTTATCGCATACAAATTCTCGTCAGTTGCTTTAGTTTCAAAATGTTGTCAATTATAACTCGATGGCTTTCACTCGAAGTTTCTTTATAGTAGAGTTTCATGTTGCTTTTGAGCGGGTTAGGCACATACATATCTACACACTCTTTTATCACAACTGCTTTTCGTCTTCTGGGTTCGAGTTGTAGTGATTTGTCTATACAAATCCTTGCCTCTTCAATTCTTTCATTATGAAAGTTGACAAGTGCTCTATAGTAGTAGAGAGAGGCTATATCAGTTGTGTGTATCTTAGCCTGTTCAAATAAGATATGAGATACTTTTGCTTGTCCAGACAGACCAGTTATCAGTCCCATAATGGCTAAAATTTTTCCATCGACATTGGTTATGTCTGATACATAATCTAAAAGCTCTAATGCTTTTTGAGCAGCAAGTTCAAGTTCATATTTTCCATGAAGTGCCAAAGACATATGGCATTCCGCTAGCAGACAATAGCATTCTGTTTTTAGCGTCTGTATATCACTTTTATTTTGTAATCCATCAAATATAGTCATAGCCCTGTAAATGCTTTCAGGTGTAAACTCGTAAAGTTCTTTCTTACCAGCCAACAGTTCATCTGATAAATAATGATTCTTGTAACCTTGGTCCGGTTTAGCTAATCTTACAGAACGCTCTGGATTATGTACCGTTTGAAGGATATTATCTATAATAAATTGTGATGTGTTATGTAGTTCATCAACAGGAAGATGATTACTGGCGATGAGGAAAAGATTTTTAGCGTCGATCAGTTCAATGTATAAAGTTTTCACCGCGTTATTCTGGTTTATTCTTCCTGTAACGAAATAATCTGGCTTGAATCTTCTCAAAAATGAATTTTGCGATATGTGATCATTACAAAAATTTGTCGCAGCCATTGGATAGGTATAAAGGCCATCGATTTTTTTATTCGAAATGTTTTGCACTAATTCCTGATTAAGTATTAATGGATCCAGAGTATTCAATGAAGTGGTGAAAGGAAATATAGCTATGGAATAGTCTGAAGTGTTATCTTCATTTATTTTAGTTTTGAAAACCTGTCCACTGAAACGATAACCTTTCCGGTAGATTGTTTCTATGCAACGATCATAGCCAATTTTTTCAAAAATGCAGCGCAAAGAATAGATACATCTTGTCAGGGACTCGTCACTTACAATAATATTTTTCCATACTGATTCGATGATCATATCTTTCAGGACAACATGACCAGCGGATTCAAGTAATACGATCAATACTCCTAACTCTTTCGGTGGAATATAAATCTGCTCATTTCCTTGAGTAAGAATTCCATCTTCCGTGAGCGTTAATCCCTCAAGAAAATGATATGAGAATTTATTTTCTAAGTCCATTAGTTAACCTCTATGAAAAAATTGGTTTCTTGCATCCTGCATAAGCAATAGAAATTGTGGCTATTCATATTTATGTGTCATTAATGCTACAGGAGTTTACATTCGACATATCTATGGTTGTGTTCACTAATTTATCTTAGGAATTCAGTGATGTAATCTGAAATAGCCTTATTCAATTTTGATAAAATAGATTGTTCTCTAACGCGTTGAAAAATAATAATTTATAGTGTGTTCTTAACTGTTTTAAGATGTTGATTTAAGAAAACATAAGAGAAGCTGGTCATAGTAGTTAACTGCACTATAACCAGCAATTTTAACCAAAAGATTGTAATGCTTAGCCATTATCTTCTGAATTATCAGTTAAGAGTTCAATATATGCCTGCGCTTTGCTCTTAACACTTTCATCCTCACAATTGTTAATAATATGATAGAAACATTGCATTGCGTTATCGATATTTTTAGCCCCAATTTGACATTGACCCATACGATAAATAACTGAATAGTCATCATACGGGGAGTAATTGTAACTTAGTTTGTAAAGGTCATATGCTTGTTGATATTTCTTTTTTGACTGGCATACTGATGCAAAACCTTTTAGATATTCATGATTTTCGAACGCATAAATGCACAGAAATTTATAATAAATTTCTGCGTCCGTTATATTACCTTTTTCATGGTAGTCGAATGCATATGCATATATTCTATCAAGGATATCAGGAGTCAATCCATGTAGTAATGCCAGATTTTCTCCTTGCGATAATGCGTGTTTTAGTTGACTTGCCCATTCATCACTGTTATTGAATATTTCAAGTGTATCTGTGCTCATAATATTCCTCTGTGATGTGTTTCGTGATGCTAAATTATTATTGATTGACTCATTAATTTTTTTGCATTTATCTTTTTTGAATTATGAGTTTTAAGCTTGCATTGCTTATGGGTATATTGGTTCATTATTAGTAAATATACTGGCCACTATAAACCAATAATGTCATTAGTTGTTTTGCTAATATTCACCTTATTAGTTATCTTAATTACGACATTTCATAAATGCCTTAATGTGCATGATCTGGATTCATATTGTCAATTTCCATTTTTTCGATGAAAATTAAAAAGGGGATTTTTGCGAAGGGTAGTAAGTCGTCTGGTTTTTTTTCTTTATTATGTCTGGTGACGAGGGGGGATAGAACGTCGGTGCATATAGTAGAGAATTTATTCAGGTCTAAATTATTCTCTATTTTGGCCAGTTTTATGAGTTCATTTGTAGCCATACTCATTAAATCATCTGTTATCGGAAATTTATATATGCTCATAGCCGATAATATTGCTTGCTGAATTATTTCTTCAGAAATATCCGCTATCTTTATTGACAAATCATGTGTTAGATATTTTCCTCCAAGAGATTCTTGTTCAATATAATTTAAACCAGACCTCATCGTAATTTTAACTGGATTCACGTATTTCTCTTCATTTTTCTTATTTTTGTTCTCCTGATCAGGAACTAATGGTTGCAGTGGTAGGCTATTATTAATATTTCGTGGCTTCATTTTACATTTCTCTCATTTGATTAGAGCAAAATCCGAATTCGCAGCTTCTGATAATGTCAAATATCACCTTTTCTCATGCTTTATTCTATCAAAAATCGCTCATTTTTACTTTTTTTACCATAATGTTACCTAGTAGCATCGGCAATTTACATAACTTACATGTTGTTTTTTATATCCTGAAAAAACAGATAGATAGTGTGCACACTCGAAATGATATTGGTAACATAAATAGCTTTATTCGTGACAAACATCTCAAAAGATTTCCTTTATTATTTTCGAAATTCATTTGATCAAGGTTATCACCTTATGGAGACGTTACGTAGAATGACTATATTTGTTATCGGCACATTAGGGGTATTAAATTTAGTATTGATGGAAGGTGATTATTGAACAGTAACATCGAGTCACGGTAAAAATGTGAGGTATATAATGGACATTGAGTTTTCGCAGATTCATGAAATGGTCTATATGCATGATATTGTAAATTCGGACTCGAAAAAGAAACCAAGGATTCCGTTAAAAAAATTCCTTAATGCTGAGAAGGTTCTCACGCAAACAACATCATGGGCACTAAATTCAAGATATGTGAATGTTAATTCTGTCAGTAAAGTCAACGTAAAGAGTAAAGTTAAAAACAGCTATATCTCACGATCTGTCAATGATGAGTTTAGTTTAACAGATGATGAAATCAATTCTTTTAAAGAAACGTTAGTCCTTTCCTCTATTGATTCACTAAGTAAACTGGTTCTTAATAATCCTCTTTCTGTATTGTTTACATCGACTGTACGAAGGAATAATAATAGAGCTAAGATGAATGTTGAGTTCGACTCATGGATTTGCACCAGATGTTGTTGATGCATGATATTTTACATTGCAAGGTGATATCTAAAATGAAAGATGTTGATCAAAAATTTGATGCTTTATACTGGCATATACTACAAGCATATTTAATTTTATTGTTTTATGATTAACGAGGTTCCATCTTTTTATTATCTGTTTAAGTTTACCTTGTACAATGCATTATTGCTCTGTTACCAATACTCAAAATAAAAGCATGCTTACCTTGCTTTAGTATATTATAGCTTACACTTTTTTCTGGAAAGACATAAAAATCAGGAATAAATTCTGCAAGTCTATCATCATCGACTTGATCCATGATCTCAAATTTATTAACTTTCTTTGATGTTAAATGGGCTGTGTCATAGTTTTCAATCCATGTGTATTCAATATTTCGCCGTATTGACTTACTTTCTCCGTTACCTTGTTGCCAGGTTCCGCTCAACGCAACAGTTCCTGTTTTATTTTTTTGGTTATACATAAAGTCGATGGTAAGATTTGCTCGCCCCTTGTCATTAAAAATTACCCAATTTGCAGTGCATGTTTCATTATATATCATTTTTTCTGCAGTATAAGAGTAAACAATGAAGAGAATAAACCCACTGATAAAAACAAAAATAAATAATAAGTTTTTTTTATAATCAATCACGATTAACCTCACGGTAAGACAGGGTTAAACAGCCTGCCACTTCATGTTGGTTATAGTTTTTATTGCATGCCATAACAATCATCCCTGGTGAGGATTTTGCAAGAGGGAAGTATAACCACGGATATTTTTTACAGTTAATCCCCGAATCCAGTATCCGTGTCTTATATTTATCGAACTCTTTCAACCCATCAATTGTATCTTCTGTCACATTAAAATGGCAGCCATTAATTTCCGCAACAGTCTTGTAATCCTTGAAGAAAGGTTTCGGTTGATTATTATTCCATAGCCAATGTGCAGAATATACGCCTATAGCAAATATGCTCAACATAATTAGATAACTTTTTATATGTTTGAGGATTTTGTTATTGAAATTGTTTGCGCTTCCAATGCTCTCTTTGTACCCCGCATTACCTTTTACGGCAGGTGGGGCATTGTGTGTATGTGCGTCTGTTGAAGAGTTTATTGCATGATTTTGTATGTTAATGTCATTATGAATCTTGAATCCTCTTCTCGGCACGGTTGCAATAAGCGAGTGGGTGGTATCACCAACAGCGCGAAATCCGCGTCTGATAATGGATATGTTCTGATATAACGTGTTAGTTGGCACACGCATACCTTCTTCTTCCCAGACTCTGGTGAAAAAATCTTGTTGTGCAACCACATCAGGAAAAGCTTCAAGTAGAAGTGATAAACAACGACTGGCTGGCGTTGTCAGAACGACGTTAAGATCGGCGTTATGTACCGATATTAATTTTCGGTGCTCAGGCCAGAACTCGATATTATCGTTAATAATCCAGTACATACGTCAATAGACACTAAATCAATCGAAATGGAAATCACATAGTTTGCTAAGTATATTGGTATTTACGGCATAAATATATATTAATTTTATATTTATCATAATGATTGAAATGAGGCTTTAATGTCGCAACCTAAAACTTTACGTAAATTAACATGATTAACATTTATGCCACTATTGTTTGTAAATTCATATTTCGTAATGCTTCTGAATTTTTCGTGTGATGGTTTTAAATACCATGTTGTTTACTCTTGGGGGTACTGCTTATTTGTAAAATACGGGCATTTCAATAGATGCCCGTATAAGCAGAGTATGATTCTGGCAGATTATTGAGTATCAATGTTGGACCGAATGTGAACGAATAAATAACTCGTTTATTTTACCACCCATTCTCTTTTCGATTCGTTGCTTGTACGCGTAGATGCTACGGATATCCATATCCAGAACTTCAGCAATCTGATATGGATTATAACCAGAAACCATATATCCCATTATGGTGAATTCCATCTGAGTTAATGTGTTCCCTCTGGTAAATGATAAATAACGACCAATAAATAGTTGTCTGATCTTTTCATTGGCAACATCAAGACCATCATCATTATATATGACAGCAGATATTGCAGAGTTGTGTTTTCGCCAGTAGTTAGCTAACGATTGCATATTTCGGTCGCTGACTAAAACAATCCCCATGTCAGTACTTGCAAGATAGTCAATCCAGTCTTTTTCAAGGAATAGACGTAAAAAACTTACTGAAAAATCGACAAAAATATATCCGCTTAATCTCGCATTGTGGTTTTTTGTTAAGATACCTTCCACCACACCACGATTAAAATATGAACTTTCTTCGGGCCACATACAAAAACACGAGTTTGCGCAATACTGCAAACGCGGTGACTCTTCTGGCATTATTTGGCAATGCATTGAGCAACTATTGCATGTAAGACTTTTATAACGACTACAAAGCCCCATGTTAAGAACCTCCCTATCCGTATATAATTGCATAATTTCATTGGTTATTGATGATGTCAATACACCATGATTTTGTAATTTTGCTGGGAAAAATTGCGATTAATCTGTATTTGCTATAATTCTGAGTAAAGCATTTAAAAATGCATTTCTCGTTATTAAATATGATTATGTTTCACTGATTTAATCTTACCTGGTTGATGGTGGTTCAGATAACTATCTCATGGTATGAGAATATCTATATCGCAAATTGTTTTTGAATGACCAGAAGATATCTTGCGAATCTAAGTTATGCATCTTAAATAGTCTTATTTAAGATGTTCAGATCTCTTTGTGTGTTTAACTAACTGATAATACTAGGATATGACGAGAGAAGTGATAGAGCGGAATTATAACAAATGAACATTATGAAAACTGGAATGGTTCAAAATTGTAGCAATTTTGAACCATTCACAATGGATATTAGCTAAAGAACATTACCGATACGCACAGGACACCCACGATCAGCGTAATCAGATTTCCGATGGAACGCCAGGGTTTAAGCGCCGGGATGAGATATGTTGACAGCGTAGGCATGATGAAAAGTATCATGGCAATGAGCGGGCCGCTGATCGCGTAAATCATCGATATCGCGTTCGGGTTAATGCAACAAACAATGAAGGTAATCAGCGATACCAACATAATTGATAGTGCGCGGTTAAATGCACGACTTTTCTTTACACCAACCTGCTGCAGTGTTGTTTTGACGACCTCCGTGGCACCTTCAATAACGCCAAAGTACGTACCCAGGAATGATTTCGACATCGCAACGACTGCGACAATAATCCCGGAAATTGACAACCATGCTGGGGCGTTCGGCAGCATAGAAAGCGCCGATAAAATGGTAACCCCTTCTTCTTTAGCCGCTTCAATATACGAAGGTGGAATAGAAAGCAGGCAGCTAAAGACAAAGAACAGTACACTTATGCAGATGATGAGATAAGCGACTTTCATAATTTTTTTGCATTTATCCATAGCATGTTCGCCATATTTTTCACGT
Source organism: Escherichia sp. WS3227_2 (assembly GCF_046486495.1). Lineage (NCBI taxonomy): Bacteria > Pseudomonadati > Pseudomonadota > Gammaproteobacteria > Enterobacterales > Enterobacteriaceae > Escherichia > Escherichia sp. WS3227_2. The sequence goes on along the minus strand of NZ_JBJQLG010000001.1, from coordinate 226,639 downwards.
CTGTCTATGGCAAACGTAGAAATAATGGGCGTATGGCTAAAGGCGAAAACCATCACGGGAATCGATATCCATATCTGGTGAAGGGTATTCTGATTGAACTCTACCTGGGTAGTTAATAGATCAGGTTGCCAACTACCGACCAGGTAAATAGAAAGAAATAAGAAATAGGCAATCAATGGGAATACCAAAAATCCCATTACCCGAATAGTGGCATGGCGTCCCATTAGAAAAATGAGATTCAGGATTAATACAACACCCAGACTCACCAACATACGGATGCGAAGATCAATAACCATATGCTTTGCCAGCTGTTCCGTAAGTGAGTTGGTAATTGCCACGGCATATATCAACACGACGACAAAAAAGGCGATGAAGTACAGCGTGGTAATCAGATTACCAATCTTCTTGCCATAGTAGTGTGTTACCGCGCCCGTTATCCCTTCACCTGCTGATGTTTTTGATGAGAGGATGAACTGGCATAAGGCTTTATGTGGCCAATATGTTAAAGGCCAGGCGACCAGAGCAGTAATAAACAGGACCACAGCCCCTGCCGAACCTAACTGAATAGGAAGGAAGAGCGTGCCTGCACCAACGGCTGTGCCGTAGAGCGCGAAACTCCACAGAGTTTCTTCTTTTGACCAAATATTAGACATTATCTGAACGTATCATCTACAAATTAAACAAAATGGAGGGCAATTTACCATAAACCAGGTTAAGTATGGGAGATTAACGCCCTTTCTACCTCTCTATTGGTGGGTTAGTGGTTGCAAACCTTACGTGCCAGTTATGTCTCTGACTGCTGGTCAGGCGTATTTCCTTTGTGATAAAAATCACTTTTTTTAAACAATTAAGATAACTGTAATTAACAATCATTTACTATTGCACTGTTAATTGGTGCGAGGTTGTGATGAAAGACGTTGTGATTGTCGGGGCGTTACGGACACCTATCGGCTGCTTTCGTGGTGCGTTAGCGGGTCATTCCGCCGTGGAACTTGGCAGCCTGGTCGTGAAAGCGTTAATAGAACGTACCGGTGTTTCTGCATATGCGGTGGATGAAGTGATTCTTGGTCAGGTGTTGACTGCAGGGGCAGGGCAGAATCCGGCAAGACAATCGGCTATTAAAGGTGGTCTTCCTAACAGCGTTTCTGCAATCACGATTAATGACGTTTGCGGTTCCGGGCTTAAAGCACTGCATCTGGCTACTCAGGCGATACAGTGTGGCGAGGCTGATATTGTCATCGCCGGTGGTCAGGAAAACATGAGTCGCGCACCACATGTTCTGACTGATAGCCGCACCGGTGCACAGCTTGGCAATAGCCAGTTGGTTGATAGTCTTGTGCACGATGGGTTGTGGGATGCCTTCAATGATTATCATATTGGTGTCACCGCCGAAAATCTGGCTCGCGAATATGGCATCAGCCGTCAGTTGCAGGATGCTTACGCACTTAGCTCGCAACAAAAAGCGCGAGCGGCGATTGACGCCGGACGATTTAAAGATGAGATCGTCCCGGTAATGACCCAAAGTAACGGTCAGACGTTGGTTGTTGATACCGATGAACAGCCACGCACTGACGCCAGTGCAGAAGGCTTAGCCCGTTTAAATCCTTCATTTGATAGTCTCGGCTCTGTGACAGCGGGTAATGCATCATCCATAAACGATGGCGCAGCTGCAGTAATGATGATGAGCGAAGCCAAAGCACGAGCGTTGAATTTACCCGTGCTGGCCCGCATCCGCGCATTTGCCAGCGTTGGTGTAGATCCGGCATTGATGGGAATTGCGCCGGTGTATGCGACCCGCCGTTGCCTGGAGCGTGTTGGCTGGCAGTTGGCTGATGTCGATCTTATCGAGGCTAATGAAGCGTTTGCTGCACAGGCGCTTTCGGTTGGCAAGATGCTTGAATGGGATGAGCGTCGGGTCAATGTCAATGGTGGCGCGATCGCACTCGGTCACCCAATAGGCGCTTCCGGTTGCCGAATCCTCGTTTCTCTGGTTCATGAAATGGTGAAACGTAATGCCCGCAAAGGACTGGCTACGCTTTGTATCGGCGGGGGCCAGGGCGTGGCATTGACCATTGAACGTGACGAATAGCTCTGCATTTCCTCCTTACCGATAAATATCAGCCGTCATTAATCTGTTGAATAATGGTGGCTGGCGAGTCGACATACATTTTCAGGGCTCCCTGATTTTTCCATTCTCATGACATATTCGTGATCGACACTGCACTTTTTTCAGTCCTTAACTTAAAAATGAAACATTGTTTTATTTTTAATTGAAAACCCTATCCCGTGGGCATATCATCCCCTTATAGAGAAAACGAAACAGCGTTTCACTATCGTTTTCTATTTTCACGCTTCACTGATTATCGGAGGTTGATGTGGACGTAAGACAGAGCATCCACAGTGCGCATGCAAAAACGCTGGATACCCAGGGGCTGCGCAATGAATTTTTGGTTGAAAAGGTATTTGTCGCCGATGAGTACACCATGGTTTACAGCCACATTGACCGTATTATTGTTGGCGGCATTATGCCGGTAACTAAAACGGTTTCCGTTGGCGGGGAAGTTGGTAAACAACTCGGCGTAAGCTATTTCCTGGAACGTCGCGAGTTAGGTGTTATCAATATTGGCGGTGCCGGTACGATTACCGTCGATGGTCAATGCTATGAAATCGATCACCGCGAAGCCCTGTATGTTGGTAAAGGTGCAAAAGAAGTTGTCTTTGCCAGTATTGATACCGCTACTCCGGCGAAGTTTTATTACAATTGCGCACCTGCGCATACGACGTATCCCACCAAAAAAGTCACACCGGACGAAGTATCTCCAGTCACGTTAGGCGATAACCTCACCAGTAACCGTCGCACGATTAACAAATATTTTGTCCCGGATGTACTGGATACCTGCCAATTGAGTATGGGGCTGACGGAGCTGGCTCCGGGTAACTTGTGGAACACCATGCCGTGTCACACCCACGAGCGCCGGATGGAAGTTTATTTCTATTTCAATATGGATGATGACGCCTGCGTTTTCCACATGATGGGGCAGCCGCAAGAAACGCGTCATATTGTGATGCATAACGAGCAGGCGGTGATCTCCCCGAGCTGGTCGATCCATTCCGGTGTCGGAACCAAAGCTTATACCTTTATCTGGGGCATGGTCGGTGAAAACCAGGTCTTTGATGATATGGACCATGTGGCCGTTAAAGATTTGCGCTAGTTGTGGGCATAAACGAATAAGGTATTGTTATGATTTTAAGTGCATTTTCTCTCGAAGGTAAAGTTGCGGTCGTCACTGGTTGTGATACTGGACTGGGCCAGGGGATGGCGTTGGGGCTGGCGCAAGCGGGCTGTGACATTGTTGGCATTAACATCGTTGAACCGACTGAAACCATCAAGCAGGTCACGGCGCTGGGGCGTCGTTTTTTAAGCCTGACCGCCGATCTGAGAAAGATTGATGGCATTCCAGCACTGCTGGATCGCGCGGTAGCTGAGTTTGGTCATATTGATATCCTGGTGAATAACGCCGGATTGATTCGGCGCGAAGATGCTCTCGAGTTCAGCGAAAAAGACTGGGACGATGTCATGAACCTGAATATCAAGAGCGTATTCTTCATGTCTCAGGCAGCGGCGAAACACTTTATCGCGCAAGGCAATGGCGGCAAGATTATCAATATCGCGTCAATGCTCTCCTTCCAGGGCGGGATCCGTGTGCCTTCTTATACCGCATCAAAAAGCGGCGTGATGGGCGTGACACGATTGATGGCGAATGAATGGGCTAAACACAACATTAATGTTAATGCGATAGCTCCGGGTTACATGGCAACCAACAATACTCAACAACTACGGGCAGATGAACAACGTAGCGCGGAAATTCTCGACCGCATTCCAGCTGGCCGTTGGGGACTGCCGAGTGACCTGATGGGGCCGGTAGTGTTTCTTGCCTCCAGTGCTTCAGATTATGTGAATGGTTATACCATTGCCGTGGATGGCGGTTGGCTGGCTCGTTAATCCATTCTTCTTACTTTTATGACCCTGCCGCATGGCAGGGTTTTTTATACCTGTAGATCATCATAATCCATATCATGGTTATGAAATAATCCATATCAATTATCAATTAATGAACTTTATGAATTTTATCTGCTTTAAAATTAGGTGGTTAATAATAATCTCAATTATTCAACTTAATTTGAAAATTGGAATATCCATCACATAACGACATGTCGCAGCAATTTAATCCATATTTATGCTATTTCCGACCTGACACCTGTGTGAATTGTTCACGTATTTTTTCACTATGTCTTACTCTCTGCTGGCAGGAAAAAATGGTTACTATCAATACGGAATCTGCTTTAACGCCACGTTCTTTGCGGGATACGCGGCGTATGAATATGTTTGTTTCGGTAGCTGCTGCGGTCGCAGGATTGTTATTTGGTCTTGATATCGGCGTAATCGCCGGAGCCTTGCCGTTCATTACCGATCACTTTGTGCTGACCAGCCGTTTGCAGGAATGGGTGGTTAGTAGCATGATGCTCGGCGCAGCAATTGGTGCGCTGTTTAATGGTTGGCTGTCGTTCCGCCTGGGGCGTAAATACAGCCTGATGGCGGGGGCCATCCTGTTTGTACTCGGTTCTATAGGGTCCGCTTTTGCGACCAGCGTAGAGATGTTAATCGCCGCTCGTGTGGTGCTGGGCATTGCTGTCGGGATCGCGTCTTACACCGCTCCTCTGTATCTTTCTGAAATGGCAAGTGAAAACGTTCGCGGTAAGATGATCAGTATGTACCAGTTGATGGTCACACTCGGCATCGTGCTGGCGTTTTTATCCGATACAGCGTTCAGTTATAGCGGTAACTGGCGCGCAATGTTGGGGGTTCTTGCTTTACCAGCAGTCCTGCTGATTATTCTGGTTGTCTTCCTGCCAAATAGCCCGCGCTGGCTGGCGGAAAAAGGGCGTCATATTGAGGCGGAAGAAGTGTTGCGTATGCTGCGCGATACGTCGGAAAAAGCGCGAGAAGAACTCAACGAAATTCGTGAAAGCCTGAAGTTAAAACAGGGCGGTTGGGCACTGTTTAAGATCAACCGTAACGTCCGTCGTGCTGTGTTTCTCGGTATGTTGTTGCAGGCGATGCAGCAGTTTACCGGTATGAACATCATCATGTACTACGCGCCGCGGATCTTCAAAATGGCGGGCTTTACGACCACAGAACAACAGATGATTGCGACTCTGGTCGTAGGGCTGACCTTTATGTTCGCCACCTTCATTGCGGTCTTTACGGTAGATAAAGCAGGGCGTAAACCGGCTCTGAAAATTGGTTTCAGCGTGATGGCGTTAGGCACTCTGGTGCTGGGCTATTGCCTGATGCAGTTTGATAACGGTACGGCTTCCAGTGGCTTGTCCTGGCTCTCTGTTGGCATGACGATGATGTGTATTGCCGGTTATGCGATGAGCGCCGCGCCAGTGGTGTGGATCCTGTGCTCTGAAATTCAGCCGCTGAAATGCCGCGATTTCGGTATTACCTGTTCGACCACCACGAACTGGGTGTCGAATATGATTATCGGCGCGACCTTCCTGACACTGCTTGATAGCATTGGCGCTGCCGGTACATTCTGGCTCTACACTGCGCTGAACATTGCGTTTGTGGGCATCACTTTCTGGCTCATTCCGGAAACCAAAAATGTCACGCTGGAACATATCGAACGCAAACTGATGGCAGGCGAGAAGTTGAGAAATATCGGCGTCTGATTTCACGGGCCGGATGTGCTGTACATCCGGTCCTTTTTTCGTTAATAGAGATTGGGCACCTGGCCGTTGAGGCGTTTGTCTCGTTCCTTATTCAGCCTTGTTGCGGTAACACACATCAGGAGAGAGGAATGAAAACAATTGGTTTGCTGGGAGGAATGAGCTGGGAATCCACTATTCCTTATTATCGTCTGATTAATGAAGGTATTAAACAGCGGCTTGGTGGGCTTCACTCTGCGCAAGTGCTGCTACATAGCGTCGATTTTCATGAAATAGAAGAGTGCCAGCGTCGCGGCGAGTGGGACAAAACCGGGGATATTCTGGCTGAGGCGGCGCTTGGCTTACAGCGGGCGGGCGCAGAAGGCATTGTGTTATGTACCAATACGATGCACAAAGTGGCGGATGCCATTGAGTCTCGTTGCTCTCTGCCTTTCTTACACATTGCGGATGCCACTGGACGTGCAATTATCCGGGCTGGAATGACTCGTGTGGCGCTGCTGGGTACGCGTTACACCATGGAACAGGATTTTTATCGCGGGCGGCTGACGGAACAATTTTCCATCAACTGTCTTATTCCTGAAGCGGATGAACGGGCGAAGATTAATCAGATTATTTTTGAAGAACTGTGTCTGGGGCAATTTACTGAAGCGTCACGCGCTTATTATGCGCAAGTGATTGCTCGCCTGGCAGAACAGGGGGCGCAGGGTGTCATTTTTGGCTGTACGGAAATTGGTTTACTGGTGCCAGAAGAGCGCAGTGTTCTGCCTGTGTTTGATACCGCGGCGATCCATGCCGAGGATGCTGTCGCTTTTATGCTGTCGTAGCTGACGACAAAATAGCGTCAAGAGAAGTGACCAGTTTCGGTAACCCCGCTTGTAAATGCCCACTAAACGCCTGAACCAGCGCTGATGACGGGCGGTGCAGGGGGCGGATCAGGCTGACGGTGAACGGAACCGCAATACTGAACCGCCGCACCACTAAACCGCTTGCCGCATAATCCAGTGCGGTGAGCGGGTTAACCACCGAAACACCTACCCCCGCCCGTACCATTGCGCAGACTGACGCGGCGCTGTGGGTTTCTACGATCATGCGTCGTTTAACCTGATGTTCAGTAAACAATTGATCCAGCAACTGGCGATAGCTGTCAGTACGGGAAAGGCTGATGTAGTTCTCACTGTGAAAATCTTCTGGCGTTAATATCTCTTTTGCCGCCAGCGGATGACCCGGAGGTAACACACACACTTCATCTAAAGAGAGTAATTCGGTACGTTCTGTTCCCGCAGGCGTATGGAGTGTCTCAGTGAGTCCTAAATCATGACGCTGGGCCGAGAGCCACTCTTCAAGTAGCGGTGATTCCTGGGGCACGATATTTAAGCTGACATCGGGATAACGTGCCAGAAAGGGTTGCAGGAGCTGCGGTAAAAAAGATTGCGAAAAGACCGGCAGGCAGGCAATAGACAGTTCTCCCTGGCGAAACTCGCGCAGACTTTCTGCGGCGCTGACAATGCGATCCAGTCCGTACCAGGATCGTTGCACTTCTTCAAACAGACGCAGTCCTTGCACGGTAGGATGCAATCGTCCACGTACGCGCTCAAACAATTTCAGCCCGATCACCTTCTCAAAGCGCGCCAGTTCGCGGCTGACAGTTGGCTGTGAGGTGTGTAGCAGGTGTGCCGCCTCAGTCAGGCTTCCGGCGGTCATTACCGCATGAAAAATTTCAATATGACGTAAGTTAACGGCGGCCATTAGCGCTCTCTCGCAATCCGGTAATCCATATCATTTTTGCATAGACTCAACATAAATCGATATTTTTTATTCTTTTTATGATGTGGCGTAATCATAAAAAAGCACTTATCTGGAGTTTGTTATGCCACATTCACTGTTCAGCACTGATACCGATCTCACCGCCGAAAATCTGCTGCGTTTGCCCGCAGAATTTGGCTGCCCGGTGTGGGTCTACGATGCGCAAATTATTCGTCGGCAGATTGCAGCGCTGAAACAGTTTGATGTGGTGCGCTTCGCACAGAAAGCCTGTTCCAATATTCATATTTTGCGCTTAATGCGTGAGCAGGGCGTGAAAGTGGATTCCGTCTCGTTAGGCGAAATAGAGCGTGCGTTGGCGGCGGGTTACAATCCGCAAACGCACCCCGATGATATTGTTTTTACTGCAGATGTTATCGATCAGGCGACGATTGAACGCGTCAGTGAATTGCAAATTCCGGTGAATGCGGGTTCTGTTGATATGCTCGACCAACTGGGCCAGGTTTCGCCAGGGCATCGGGTATGGCTGCGCGTTAATCCGGGGTTTGGTCACGGACATAGCCAAAAAACCAATACCGGTGGCGAAAACAGCAAGCACGGTATCTGGTATACCGATCTGCCCGCCGCACTGGACGTGATACAACGTCATCATCTACAGCTGGTCGGCATTCACATGCACATTGGTTCTGGCGTTGATTATGCCCATCTGGAGCAAGTGTGTGGTGCTATGGTGCGTCAGGTCCTCGAATTCGGTCAGGATTTACAGGCTATTTCTGCGGGCGGTGGGCTTTCTATTCCTTATCAACAGGGTGAAGAGGCGGTTGATACCGAACATTATTATGGTCTGTGGAATGCCGCGCGTGAGCAAATCGCCCGCCATTTGGGCCATCCTGTGAAACTGGAAATTGAACCGGGTCGCTTTCTGGTAGCGCAGGCTGGCGTATTAATTACTCAAGTGCGGAGCGTCAAACAAATGGGTAGCCGCCACTTTGTGCTGGTTGATGCCGGGTTCAACGATCTGATGCGTCCGGCAATGTACGGTAGTTACCACCATATCAGTGCCCTGGCAGCTGATGGTCGTTCTCTGGAACACGCACCAACGGTGGAAACCGTCGTCGCCGGGCCGTTATGTGAATCGGGCGATGTCTTTACCCAGCAGGAAGGGGGAAATGTTGAAACCCGCGCCTTGCCGGAAGTGAAGGCAGGGGATTATCTGGTACTGCATGATACGGGGGCATATGGCGCGTCAATGTCATCCAACTACAATAGCCGTCCGCTGTTACCAGAAGTTCTGTTTGATAATGGTCAGGCGCGGTTAATTCGCCGTCGCCAGACCATCGAAGAATTACTGGCGCTGGAATTGCTTTAACTGCGGTTAGTCGCTGGTTGCATGATGACTTGCCTCCAGCGACGGAGTTGACACTGAATGGCGACGTACCAGCGTCGGGCTAAAGACATTAGTGATTTCCGGGAGAGGGCGATTATCCGCCAGCGCCAAAGCCAGTTCGGCAGCCTGCGTCGCCATCGTCACGATTGGGTAACGCACGGTGGTCAGACGCGGGCGCACATAGCGTGACACCAGCACATCATCAAAGCCAATTAACGAAATCTCACCCGGTACATCAATACCATTATCATTGAGAACGCCCATCGCGCCCGCCGCCATTGAATCGTTATAACAGGCTACCGCAGTGAAATTTCTTCCTCGTCCCAAAAGCTCGGTCATTGCCTGTTCGCCGCCGCTTTCGTCTGGTTCGCCAAATGTCACCAGCCGATCATTGGCCGGAATACCACTTTCAGCAAGGGCATCGTAATACCCTTGCAGACGATCTTCGGCGTCAGAAATAGAGTGGTTAGAGCACAGATAACCAATGCGGGTATGACCTTGCTGAATTAAATGACGCGTTGCCAGCCAGGCACCGTAACGATCGTCCAGAGCAATACAACGATTTTCAAAGCCAGGCAGGATACGGTTGATCAGCACCATACCGGGCATTTGTTTCATTAATGAGGCTAAATCGGCATCCGGGATCATTTTGGCATGGACAACCAGCGCAGCACAGCGATGGCGGATCAGTTGCTCAATGGCCTGACGCTCTTTTTGTTCGTTGTGGTAACCGTTGCCAATCAATAAAAAATTACCGGTGTGATAAGCCACCTGTTCGACCGCTTTCACCATTGCACCGAAAAACGGATCGGAAACATCACCAACGACCAGACCGACCGTTTCAGTGGTCTGCTGTGCCAGCGCACGGGCGTTGGCGTTCGGGTGATAGCTAAGAGACTCCATTGCACTATGCACAGCCAGCCGGGAAGCTTCGCTGGCTTTGGGTGAATTATTAATGACGCGGGAAACGGTGGCGACTGAAACGCCTGCCAGTCGGGCTACATCCTTTATTGTCGCCATGAAAATACCTTAGTGGGTAAACGCTTACATTGTTTCAGTGTTACGGAAAACGCCCGTTGGTTCAAGGGGCGGCGTGTTTTCATCGTGGGAATGTGAGCCAAACGCAAATAAGTAAGACAAAAAAAGAGATTGCAAACCTTTGGTTACACTTTGCGAAACGCTGTTGCGATTGACCGCTGGTGGCGTTTGGCTTCAGGTTGCTAAAGTGGTGATCCCAGAGGTATTGATAGGTGAAGTCAACTTCGGGTTGAGCACATGAATTACACCAGCCTGCGCAGATGCGCAGGTTTTTTTTTGCCGGTCATCAATCTGTAACAGTAACCGACAATTTACACACCTCGTTGCATTTCCCTTCATTCCTTTGCGTTTTCTCGCTGGCGAAGAGTCGTCGTGCAGACCACAATCAAGATCCCAGAGGTATTGATTGGTGAGATTATTCGGTACGCTCTTCGTACCCTGTCTCTTGCACCAACCTGCGCGGATGCGCAGGTTTTTTTTCGCACCTAATTTACTGTCGCTCGCGTTCTTTATCTCGTGTAATCTCCCTCCATTCGCTTTTACTGAATCAGAGCAAAGGGAGTTGGAATGCTTTTTAGCTTTTTTCGAAATTTGTGCCGTGTTTTGTATCGCGTTCGCGTTACGGGTGACACCCAGGCACTGAAGGGCGAGCGCGTTCTAATCACGCCTAATCACGTCTCTTTTATTGATGGCATACTGCTGGCATTGTTTTTACCCGTACGTCCGGTATTTGCCGTTTACACCTCAATAAGCCAACAGTGGTATATGCGTTGGCTGAAATCATTTATCGACTTTGTTCCTCTCGACCCGACGCAACCTATGGCGATTAAACATCTGGTACGTCTGGTGGAACAGGGCCGACCAGTGGTGATTTTCCCTGAAGGACGAATCACCACCACAGGCTCGCTGATGAAAATCTACGATGGTGCGGGTTTTGTCGCGGCGAAGTCTGGTGCAACGGTTATTCCTGTGCGTATTGAAGGGGCGGAACTTACGCACTTCAGCCGCCTGAAAGGTCTGGTTAAACGTCGCTTGTTCCCGCAAATTACTCTGCATATTTTGCCACCAACGCAGGTGGAGATGCCGGATGCGCCGCGTGCCCGTGACCGTCGCAAAATCGCTGGCGAAATGCTGCATCAAATAATGATGGAAGCGCGTATGGCGGTGCGCCCGCGTGAAACGCTGTACGAATCTTTACTGAGCGCAATGTACCGCTTCGGAGCCGGGAAGAAATGTGTCGAAGACGTCAACTTTACCCCAGACTCCTATCGCAAATTGCTTACGAAAACGCTGTTTGTTGGACGCATCCTTGAAAAATACAGTGTTGAAGGCGAACGCATCGGCTTAATGCTACCCAATGCAGGCATCAGTGCGGCAGTGATTTTTGGGGCCATCGCCCGTCGTCGCATTCCTGCAATGATGAACTACACCGCTGGGGTAAAAGGGCTGACCAGCGCCATTACGGCAGCTGAAATCAAAACCATCTTCACTTCCCGCCAGTTTCTCGATAAAGGCAAACTCTGGCATCTGCCGGAGCAACTTACTCAGGTGCGCTGGGTCTATCTGGAAGATTTAAAAGCAGATGTCACCACTGCCGACAAAGTGTGGATCTTCTCTCATTTGCTGATGCCGCGTCTGGCACAGGTTAAACAGCAGCCGGAAGAAGAGGCGCTGATCCTCTTTACCTCCGGTTCTGAAGGCCATCCGAAAGGCGTCGTCCATAGCCATAAAAGCATTCTGGCGAACGTCGAGCAGATTAAAACGATTGCCGACTTCACCACCAACGATCGCTTTATGTCGGCGTTACCGCTGTTTCACTCCTTTGGGCTGACGGTAGGCCTGTTTACGCCACTGCTCACAGGTGCAGAAGTGTTCCTTTATCCAAGCCCGCTGCATTACCGTATTGTGCCGGAGTTGGTGTATGACCGCAGTTGCACCGTGTTGTTCGGTACCTCGACTTTCCTCGGTCACTACGCGCGTTTCGCCAACCCGTATGACTTCTATCGTCTACGCTATGTGGTGGCAGGCGCAGAAAAACTACAAGAAAGTACCAAACAGCTTTGGCAGGATAAATTTGGCCTGCGCATCCTTGAAGGCTACGGTGTGACCGAGTGCGCGCCTGTCGTTTCTATCAACGTACCGATGGCGGCGAAACCCGGTACGGTAGGGCGTATTCTACCAGGTATGGACGCGCGCCTGTTGTCGGTTCCTGGTATCGAAGAGGGCGGACGCCTGCAACTGAAAGGGCCGAACATAATGAACGGCTATCTGCGGGTGGAGAAGCCAGGTGTACTGGAAGTGCCCACCGCCGAGAATGTTCGCGGCGAAATGGAGCGCGGCTGGTATGACACTGGCGATATTGTGCGTTTCGACGAGCAGGGCTTTGTGCAGATTCAGGGCCGCGCAAAACGCTTTGCCAAAATTGCAGGCGAAATGGTGTCGCTGGAAATGGTGGAACAACTGGCACTTGGTGTTTCGCCAGATAAAGTCCATGCCACTGCGATTAAGAGCGATGCCAGCAAAGGCGAGGCACTGGTGCTTTTCACCACAGATAACGAACTGACGCGCGATAAGTTGCAACAGTATGCCCGCGAGCACGGCGTGCCGGAGCTTGCTGTACCGCGCGATATTCGCTATCTGAAACAGATGCCATTACTTGGCAGCGGCAAACCTGACTTTGTCACGTTGAAAAGCTGGGTAGACGAAGCGGAACAACACGATGAGTGAGTCAGTGCACACTAACACTTCGTTGTGGTCGAAGGGGATGAAAGCGGTTATCGTGGCGCAGTTTCTCTCTGCGTTTGGCGATAATGCGCTGCTGTTTGCCACTCTGGCGTTACTGAAAGCGCAGTTCTATCCGGAGTGGAGCCAGCCCATCCTGCAAATGGTGTTTGTAGGTGCTTACATTCTTTTTGCGCCGTTTGTCGGACAGGTGGCGGATAGCTTCGCCAAAGGCCGGGTGATGATGTTTGCCAACGGCCTGAAGCTGCTGGGCGCAGCCAGTATCTGCTTTGGTATCAATCCGTTTCTCGGCTATACGCTGGTGGGTGTTGGTGCTGCAGCCTATTCACCGGCGAAATACGGTATTCTCGGCGAATTAACCACGGGTAGTAAGTTAGTGAAAGCTAACGGTTTAATGGAAGCTTCTACCATAGCGGCGATTTTGCTCGGTTCCGTAGCCGGTGGTGTGCTGGCTGACTGGCATGTCCTGGTCGCCCTGGCCGCATGCGCACTGGCCTACGGTGGTGCGGTCGTTGCCAATATCTACATTCCCAAACTGGTGGCGGCGCGTCCGGGGCAGTCCTGGAATCTCATCAGCATGACCCGCAGTTTCCTGAATGCCTGCACCTCGCTATGGCGCAATGGTGAAACGCGTTTTTCGCTGGTGGGCACCAGTTTATTCTGGGGAGCGGGTGTCACGCTGCGTTTCCTGTTGGTGCTGTGGGTACCGGTGGCGCTGGGCATTACCGATAACGCTACGCCGACCTATCTCAACGCGATGGTAGCGATTGGTATCGTGGTTGGCGCTGGTGCGGCAGCGAAGTTAGTTACGCTGGAAACCGTGTCACGCTGTATGCCAGCCGGGATTTTGATTGGCGTGGTGGTACTGATTTTCTCCCTGCAACACGAGCTGCTGCCAGCCTATGCCTTGTTGATGCTGATTGGCGTGCTGGGGGGCTTTTTTGTAGTACCGCTCAATGCGTTGCTACAGGAGCGGGGTAAAAAAAGCGTCGGGGCGGGGAATGCGATTGCAGTACAAAACCTTGGCGAAAACAGCGCCATGTTGTTGATGCTGGGCATTTACTCGCTGGCGGTAATGGTAGGCATCCCGGTCGTGCCCATTGGCATTGGCTTCGGTGCGCTATTTGCGCTGGCAATAACGGCGCTGTGGATCTGGCAGCGCCGTCATTAATATTTAACGCCGGTTTTAACCGGCGTTAATCTTATGGTGCCGGATAAGTATAAACCTGATGTACCGCTTCAATTTCAGCTAATATGTCTTCGCTTAACTCCAGATGCAAACTTTCGACGTTAGTTTTCAGCTGCTCCATCGTGGTTGCGCCCAGCAGAGTGCTGGCAACAAACGGTTGACGGCGTACAAAAGCGAGCGCCATCTGTGCAGGATCCAGGCCATGACGTCTGGCTATATCAACATACGCCGCGACGGCTTTTTGCGTTTGCTCACCGCTATAGCGGGTGAACCGACTAAAGAGCGTATTACGTGCGCCAGCGGGTTTTGCACCATTGAGATATTTCCCGGTCAGCGTGCCGAAACCCAGGCACGAATAGGCCAGCAGTTCGACCCCTTCATACTGGCTGACTTCTGCCAGACCTACTTCAAAACTGCGGTTTAACAGACTGTAAGGGTTCTGAATGGTGACAATACGCGGCAGATCGTGTTTGTCCGCCAGATGCAGATAGCGCATTACGCCAAATGCAGTTTCGTTCGACACGCCGATATAACGAATTTTTCCCGCGCGTTGGTACTCTGCCAGTGCGTCCAGCGTATCCAGCAGCGAAACCGCAGGCGCAGAATCTGTCCAGCTATAACCGAGTTTGCCGAAGCAGTTGGTTGGGCGCTGCGGCCAGTGCACCTGATAAAGATCGAGGTAATCAGTCTGCAGACGCTTGAGGCTGTCATGCAGCGCTTCGCGGATATTCTTCCGATCCAGCGCCTGATCCGGGCGGATGCCTTTGTCATTATTGCGCGACGGTCCGCTCACTTTGGAGGCGATAATTAACTTTTCGCGGCTGCCATGTTTCGCCAGCCAGTTGCCGACGTAGGTTTCGGTTAACCCTTGCGTTTCGGGGCGCGGAGGTACTGGGTACATTTCGGCAACGTCGATAAGGTTAATGCCCTGAGCGACGGCATAGTCGAGTTGTGCGTGGGCGTCGGCTTCGCTGTTCTGTTCACCAAACGTCATCGTGCCAAGCCCCAGCGTGCTGACTTCCAGCGAACTGTGGGGTATACGGTGATATTGCATAGCCGTTTCCTTTTTATAATCACGACATAAGGAATATAAAAATGGCAGAGGGAAGGGAAAAGGGAAAGAGAAAAATCTTAAGGCCAGCCGGATGCTGACCTTATTTGTTAACGTTCAATAATTTGCGAAACATCATCACGGTTAATTTGCATCGCGTTACCTTGCTGATCGTGATAACTCACCAGCCCGGTATCATCATCAATTTCAGGTTTTCCATCGGTCAAAATCATACGGCCATCTTTGGTCGCCATGACGTAATCACTGGAACACCCGGAAACAGCAAACGCCAGTCCGACTGCAGAAATTATTACTGCCCATTTTTTCATCCGGTTATCCTCATTTGGCCCACCTATGATAATAGTCTGTTTATAAACCGACGTTATATATCTTGAAAGCAGGAAAATCTTAAACTGTGAGGGTAACAGGAGTGAGTACGCCCTCCCGCAGGAGAGCGTACGGAGTATCAGAGCGGATTCTTTTTGTTGCGAATCAGGTTGAGGCTTTCAACCGCAATAGAGAAGAACATCGCGAAGTAGATGTAACCTTTCGGTACGTGGATGTCGAAACTTTCAAGAATCAGGGTAAAGCCCACCAGAATCAGGAAAGAGAGCGCCAGCATTTTTACCGAAGGATGGCGTTCGACAAAATCACCAATCGAGCGCGCGGCAAACATCATCACGCCTACGGCAATCACCACGGCGGCCATCATAATAAACAGGTGATCTGACAGACCCACAGCGGTAATCACCGAGTCGAGGCTGAAGATAATATCCAGCAGCATAATCTGCACGATAGCGCCGAGGAATGATGAAACGCGTGTTTTCAGCCCTTCTTCTTCACCTTCGATGGATTCGTGGATTTCCTTGCTGGCTTTCCAGATAAGGAACAAGCCACCCAGAAGCAGAATCAAATCACGGGCGGAAATTTCCTGACTGAATATTGTAAAAAGCGGATTCGTCAGGCGCGTAACCCAGGCGATGGATGCCAGCAGCGCCAGACGCATAACCATGGCTCCCGCCAACCCCAGACGGCGCGCATGAGCACGTTGTGCTGTGGGAAGCTTTGCCACCACCAGAGAAAGGAAAATAATATTGTCGATCCCAAGAACGATCTCCAGCAGCGTCAGCGTACCGAGCGCAAGCCAGGCGTTAGGATCGGTTATCCATGCAAATAACATCTAAAAAGCCCTGCCAAAAAAATGAAGCGGTAATTATATGCCCGGAAAGCGGCAGGTCAAAGCGATGGCTACTGGATCAGAAAATGACGGGCCAGTAGTGCACTGGTGAAATTCTTCTTCAAATAAAAGCCGCGTGGCAGCGTCAGAATCCGTTCGCCCCGGGCACCAATGGCTTCGGTCAGCGCTTTCGCATTCGCTGCTTTCGGTCGTATCTGTAAATATTCCCCGTGACGAGCGGTAATCCGCTCAACCTGACCGAGAACAATCATATCCATTAATTCTTCCCAGTCTTCGCGTAGCTGTCGGTCTTCCTCTTCATTCGGGCTCCACAGTAACGGTGATCCTACGCGACGCTGCGCCAGCGGGATGCTGCGCTCGCCTTCAACCGGTATCCACAGTACGCGTTTGAGCTTGTGGCGTACGTGGCTGGTTTCCCAGGTCACCCCGCTATTACCCGTTAACGGGGCTACACAAACGAATGTTGTTTCCAGCGGACGACCAAGACTATCCACAGGGATAGTTTTAAGTTCCACGCCCAGAGCAGCAAAATCTTGCTCAGGTTTACTTCCTGCGCTGGCACCTAGCCAGATCTCCAGTAACACGCCAATCCAGCCCTTATCGCGTTTTAAATTCTCTGGCGTCACCAGCCCGGCAAGTGCCGCCAGTTCTCCCAATGTATAACCAGAAAGTTGCTGTGCTTGCGCTAACAACTGTTCTTCAGTTTCGGGAGGAGAGAGCAGTGGGCGAGGTTGGGACATGTCATGATACCTTGGTTAAAAAACAAACAGCATTTCTGTGCCGAATATTCGCAGTGTAACTTTTTCCACATGCGTTGTTCAATTCTCTGATTTATATTGCTTTTTAGATTGTCGGTAATCGAGTTGCGCAACACTGAAACGGGTTTTCCAAATCTGGTCACTGAAAATAAACAGGATCTTACACCATGTTATCCACAGAAAGCTGGGATAACTGTGAAAAACCTCCACTACTGTTTCCATTTACAGCCTTGACGTGCGACGAAACTCCAGTTTTTAGTGGTTCAGTGCTTAACTTAGTGGCACATTCTGTGGATAAATACCGCATTGGTTGATCTTTCGCCAACCCGTAAATGAGA
Organism: Escherichia sp. WS3227_2; assembly: GCF_046486495.1. Taxonomy (NCBI): domain Bacteria; kingdom Pseudomonadati; phylum Pseudomonadota; class Gammaproteobacteria; order Enterobacterales; family Enterobacteriaceae; genus Escherichia; species Escherichia sp. WS3227_2. The sequence goes on along the minus strand of NZ_JBJQLG010000001.1, from coordinate 209,444 downwards.
GGTGTGACCTGGGTCACGAATTACTCTTTTTTATTACTCAAATTACATGTAATGCATTGACTGATAATGAATATTTTAAAATGTCTATATCGGGCTTATTCAGAATGCTCCGGGTTTTCCCGTAGTAATTCCGTAGTTCTTCACAACTCTATCCACAGAAAAGGTGAATAAAAACGGCTATCCACCCCTTCTTCTGTTTATAACTCTGCACATAACTGTGAGTTATTCAATTGTTATTAGTGTGTAATGCCCTGCAGAGAGTGGTTTACCGTCTTCCTGGAGTATGAAACAATCATTCGTATATAAAGCTTTATTTTGAGGTAGTCCGGTGATTGATGACGATGGCTACCGCCCAAACGTAGGTATCGTGATTTGTAATCGCCAGGGGCAGGTAATGTGGGCCCGGCGATTTGGTCAGCACTCCTGGCAATTTCCGCAAGGCGGAATCAACCCCGGAGAATCCGCAGAGCAGGCGATGTACCGTGAATTGTTTGAAGAAGTAGGATTAAGCCGTAAAGACGTTCGAATCCTTGCTTCAACGCGTAACTGGTTGCGCTACAAATTACCGAAACGTTTGGTGCGTTGGGACACGAAGCCGGTTTGTATCGGCCAAAAACAAAAATGGTTTCTCTTGCAGCTGGTGAGCGGCGATGCAGAAATCAATATGCAAACCAGCAGTACACCAGAGTTTGACGGCTGGCGATGGGTAAGTTACTGGTATCCAGTCAGACAGGTGGTGTCATTTAAACGTGATGTCTACCGTAGGGTAATGAAAGAGTTCGCGAGTGTGGTGATGTCACTGCAGGAAAATACGCCAAAACCACAAAACGCATCTGCTTATCGACGTAAAAGAGGTTAAGTCACGCCAATTATGCTCACTCGCCTGCGCGAAATAGTCGAAAAGGTAGCCAGCGCACCACGCCTGAATGAGGCGTTAAATATTCTGGTTACCGACATCTGTCTTGCGATGGATACCGAGGTCTGTTCGGTTTACCTGGCCGATCATGATCGACGTTGTTACTACCTGATGGCGACCCGGGGGCTGAAAAAACCACGCGGTCGCACTGTAACGCTCGCGTTTGATGAAGGGATCGTCGGCCTGGTTGGCAGGCTGGCGGAACCGATAAACCTTGCAGATGCGCAAAAGCACCCCAGCTTCAAATACATCCCCTCCGTAAAAGAAGAACGTTTCCGCGCGTTTTTAGGCGTACCAATTATTCAACGTCGCCAGTTGCTTGGTGTACTGGTGGTACAGCAACGAGAGTTGCGCCAGTATGACGAAAGTGAAGAATCCTTCCTGGTGACGCTTGCCACCCAGATGGCAGCGATTCTTTCTCAGTCGCAGTTGACTGCCTTGTTTGGGCAATATCGCCAGACGCGAATCCGTGCATTACCGGCAGCGCCTGGTGTAGCGATTGCCGAAGGCTGGCAGGATGCCACGTTACCTTTAATGGAACAGGTGTATCAGGCATCAACGCTGGATCCGGCTCTGGAACGCGAACGACTGACCGGGGCGCTGGAAGAAGCGGCAAACGAGTTTCGCCGCTACAGCAAACGCTTTGCCGCCGGTGCACAAAAAGAAACGGCGGCTATTTTCGATCTTTACTCGCACCTGCTTTCGGACACCCGGCTGCGTCGCGAATTGTTTGCCGAGGTTGATAAAGGCTCGGTGGCAGAGTGGGCGGTAAAAACGGTCATTGAAAAATTTGCCGAACAGTTTGCCGCGCTAAGCGATAACTATCTCAAAGAGCGGGCTGGCGATTTACGTGCGCTGGGTCAGCGATTGCTGTTTCATCTTGATGACGCTAATCAAGGGCCGAACGCCTGGCCGGAACGTTTCATTCTGGTGGCAGATGAACTGTCAGCAACAACGCTTGCTGAGCTGCCCCAGGATCGCTTAGTCGGTGTTGTCGTGCGCGATGGCGCAGCCAACTCCCATGCTGCGATCATGGTACGTGCGCTGGGGATCCCTACCGTGATGGGCGCGGATATTCAGCCTTCGGTGCTGCATCGTCGGACGCTGATTGTCGATGGTTATCGCGGTGAATTGCTGGTCGATCCGGAGCCGGTACTGCTGCAAGAATATCAGCGACTAATTAGTGAAGAGATTGAGCTTAGCCGTCTGGCGGAAGATGACGTCAATTTACCCGCGCAGTTAAAAAGTGGCGAGCGTATAAAAGTCATGCTCAATGCCGGTTTAAGCCCGGAACATGAAGAAAAACTGGGCAGCCGTATTGATGGCATAGGACTTTATCGCACTGAAATCCCATTCATGCTGCAAAGTGGTTTTCCGTCGGAAGAAGAACAGGTGGCGCAGTATCAGGGGATGCTGCAAATGTTCAATGATAAGCCCGTCACCTTGCGTACGCTGGATGTCGGAGCAGATAAGCAGCTGCCTTACATGCCGATCAGCGAAGAGAATCCATGCCTGGGTTGGCGTGGGATTCGCATTACGCTCGATCAGCCGGAGATCTTCTTGATCCAGGTGCGGGCGATGCTGCGTGCTAATGCCGCTACGGGCAACCTGAATATTCTGTTGCCGATGGTCACCAGCCTCGATGAAGTTGACGAAGCACGCCGCCTGATTGAACGTGCCGGACGTGAAGTCGAGGAGATGATCGGTTACGAAATTCCCAAACCACGTATCGGCATCATGCTTGAAGTGCCGTCAATGGTATTTATGCTGCCGCATCTGGCAAAGCGGGTCGATTTTATCTCTGTTGGCACCAACGATCTGACTCAATACATCCTGGCCGTTGATCGCAACAATACCCGGGTGGCGAACATTTATGACAGTCTTCATCCTGCAATGTTACGAGCTCTGGCGATGATCGCTCGGGAAGCGGAAATACATGGTATCGATCTCCGTTTGTGCGGTGAAATGGCGGGCGATCCCATGTGCGTGGCAATCCTCATTGGGCTTGGGTATCGTCATCTGTCTATGAACGGACGTTCTGTAGCGCGCGTAAAATACCTGCTGCGGCGCATTGATTATGCCGAAGCAGAAAATCTTGCGCAGCGTAGTCTGGAAGCGCAACTGGCGACCGAAGTTCGCCATCAGGTTGCAGCCTTTATGGAGCGTCGCGGCATGGGCGGGTTGATTCGCGGAGGGTTATAGCGCGGATCATATACATATCTTTTAACGGTATCCGGCAACCAGCCAGGTCCCCTTGTGCTATTATTCGCACCTTTGGAGCGCCTGAAACCTGCGGCGCGCATTTCAATCGCTGTTCTCTTTCAGCGAAATAACAAGAACTTGTGGTGACAGATGACCAGTAGCTATCTGCATTTTCCGGAGTTTGATCCGGTCATTTTCTCAATAGGACCCGTAGCGCTTCACTGGTACGGCCTGATGTATCTGGTGGGTTTCATTTTTGCAATGTGGCTGGCAACACGTCGGGCGAATCGTCCGGGCAGCGGCTGGACCAAAAATGAAGTTGAAAACTTACTCTATGCGGGCTTCCTCGGCGTCTTCCTCGGTGGACGTATTGGTTATGTTCTGTTCTACAACTTCCCGCAGTTTATGGCCGATCCGCTGTATCTGTTCCGTGTCTGGGACGGCGGCATGTCCTTCCACGGCGGCCTGATTGGCGTTATCGTGGTGATGATTATCTTCGCCCGCCGTACTAAACGTTCCTTCTTCCAGGTCTCTGATTTTATCGCACCACTCATTCCGTTTGGTCTTGGTGCCGGGCGTCTGGGCAACTTTATTAACGGTGAATTGTGGGGCCGCGTTGACCCGAACTTCCCGTTTGCCATGCTGTTCCCTGGCTCCCGTACAGAAGATATTTTGCTGCTGCAAACCAACCCGCAGTGGCAATCCATTTTCGACACTTACGGTGTGCTGCCGCGCCACCCATCACAGCTTTACGAGCTGCTGCTGGAAGGTGTGGTGCTGTTTATTATCCTCAACCTGTATATTCGTAAACCGCGCCCAATGGGAGCAGTCTCAGGCTTGTTCCTGATTGGCTACGGCGCGTTTCGCATCATTGTTGAGTTTTTCCGCCAGCCCGACGCGCAGTTTACCGGTGCCTGGGTGCAGTACATCAGCATGGGGCAAATTCTTTCCATCCCGATGATTGTCGCGGGTGTGATCATGATGGTCTGGGCATATCGTCGCAGCCCACAGCAACACGTTTCCTGAGGAACCATGAAACAGTATTTAGAACTGATGCAAAAAGTGCTCGACGAAGGCACACAGAAAAACGACCGTACCGGAACCGGAACGCTTTCCATTTTTGGTCATCAGATGCGTTTTAACCTGCAGGATGGATTCCCGCTGGTGACAACTAAACGTTGCCACCTGCGTTCCATCATCCATGAACTGCTGTGGTTTCTGCAGGGCGACACTAACATTGCTTATCTACACGAAAACAATGTCACCATCTGGGACGAATGGGCCGATGAAAACGGCGACCTCGGGCCAGTGTATGGTAAACAGTGGCGCGCCTGGCCAACGCCGGATGGTCGTCATATTGACCAGATCACTACGGTACTGAACCAGCTGAAAAACGACCCGGATTCCCGCCGCATTATTGTTTCAGCGTGGAACGTAGGCGAACTGGATAAAATGGCGCTGGCACCGTGCCATGCATTCTTCCAGTTTTATGTGGCAGACGGCAAACTCTCTTGCCAGCTTTATCAGCGCTCCTGTGACGTCTTCCTCGGCCTGCCGTTCAACATTGCCAGCTACGCGTTACTGGTGCATATGATGGCGCAGCAGTGCGATCTGGAAGTGGGTGATTTTGTCTGGACCGGTGGCGATACGCACCTGTACAGCAATCATATGGATCAAACTCATCTGCAATTAAGCCGCGAACCGCGTCCGCTGCCGAAGTTGATTATCAAACGTAAACCCGAATCCATCTTCGACTACCGTTTCGAAGACTTTGAGATTGAAGGCTACGATCCGCATCCGGGCATTAAAGCGCCGGTGGCTATCTAATTACGAAACATCCTGCCAGAGCCGACGCCAGTGTGCGTCGGTTTTTTTTACTCTCCGTTAAATTCTTCGAGACGCCTTCCCGAAATTTTGCAACGTCCTGCAACGGCGTAAATAGTCCGGAAGATGTGCCGAAGAAATAGAAACTGGCCCTCGTCTTTTTTTCTCCTCGCTCCATACTGCCGGCATGAAAACACAACGTGGTTATACGCTGATTGAAACGCTGGTCGCGATGCTGATTCTGGTCATGCTAAGCGCAAGTGGGCTCTATGGCTGGCAATATTGGCAGCAGTCGCAACGGCTTTGGCAAACCGCCAGCCAGGCGCGGGACTATTTGCTCTATTTACGTGAAGATGCCAACTGGCATAACCGCGACCACAGTATCAGTGTTATCAGGGAGGGGACGTTATGGTGCCTGGTGAGTTCCGTTGCTGGGGCGAATACCTGTCATGGCAGTTCACCATTGGTCTTTGTGCCACGCTGGCCCGAAGTCGAAATGAGCGACCTGACACCTTCGCTTGCTTTCTTTGGCCTGCGCAATACCGCATGGGCCGGGCATATTCGCTTCAAAAACTCAACGGGCGAGTGGTGGCTGGTGGTTTCGCCGTGGGGAAGACTCCGGCTTTGTCAGCAAGGAGAAACAGAAGGATGCCTGTAAAAGAGCTAGGTTTTTCTCTGCTGGAAGTGTTGATTGCTATGGCGATCAGTAGCGTATTGTTGCTGGGGGCAGCACGCTTTCTGCCTGCGTTACAGCGTGAAAGTTTAACGAGCACCCGTAAGCTGGCGCTGGAAGATGAAATCTGGCTGCGGGTATTTACCGTCGCGAAGCATCTCCAGAGGGCGGGTTATTGTCATGGCAGCTGTACCGGCGAAGGGCTGGAAATTGTCGGACAGGGTGACTGTATCATTGTGCAGTGGGATGCGAACAGTAACGGTATCTGGGATCGCGAACCGGTAAAAGAGTCCGACCAGATTGGATTTCGTCTGAAGGAGCATGTGCTGGAAACGCTACGCGGTGCGACATCCTGTGAAGGTAAGGGCTGGGATAAAGTCACTAATCCGGATGCCATCATTATCGACACTTTTCAGGTTACCCGACAGGATGTCAGCGGTTTCTCGCCGGTGTTGACGGTTAATATGCACGCTGCCAGCAAGGCTGATCCGCAAACCGTGGTGGATGCCAGTTATAGCGTGACAGGATCCAACCTGTGAACCGCGAAAAGGGTGTTTCGTCACTGGCTCTGGTCCTTATGCTGCTGGTTTTGGGTAGCTTGCTATTACAAGGAATGAGCCAACAGGATCGCAGTTTTGCCTCTCGCGTGAGCATGGAAAGTCAGTCATTGCGCCGCCAGGCCATCGTTCAGTCGGCGCTGGAGTGGGGAAAAATGCACTCCTGGCAGACGCAGCCCGCAGTTCAGTGCTTACTGTACGCTGCCACCGGTGCCCGGGTTTGTCTGCGTTTATTGGCAGATAATGAAGCCTTATTGATTGCCGGTTATGAAGGCGTTTCGTTGTGGCGAACAGGAGAAGTCATCGATGGAAACATTGTTTTTTCGCCACGCGGCTGGAGCGATTTTTGTCCGCTGAAAGAGAGGGCGTTATGTCAGCTTCCCTGAAGAATCAACAAGGCTTTAGCCTGCCGGAGGTAATGTTGGCGATGGTGTTGATGGTGATGATTGTCACTGCGTTATCGGGTTTCCAGCGAACATTAATGAACAGTCTTGCCAGCAGAAATCAGTACCAACAGCTCTGGCGGCATGGCTGGCAGCAAACGCAACTGCGTGCGATTTCGCCACCTGCCAACTGGCAGGTAAACCGAATGCAGACATCGCAGGCGGGATGTGTCAGCATCAGCGTTACGCTAGTTTCACCCGGGGGCAGAGAAGGCGAGATGACCCGCCTGCATTGCCCGAATCGTCAGTAGTCAGGAGCCGCTATGTTAAGGGTCTACCATTCCAATCGTCTGGACGTGCTGGAAGCGTTGATGGAGTTTATTGTCGAACGCGAACGGCTGGACGATCCTTTCGAACCAGAGATGATTCTGGTGCAAAGTACCGGTATGGCGCAGTGGCTGCAAATGACCCTGTCGCAAAAGTTTGGTATTGCGGCAAACATTGATTTTCCGCTGCCAGCGAGCTTTATCTGGGATATGTTCGTCCGGGTGTTACCGGAAATCCCCAAAGAGAGCGCCTTTAACAAACAGAGCATGAGCTGGAAACTGATGACTCTGCTGCCGCAACTGTTGGAGCGCGAAGACTTTACCCTGTTGCGGCATTATCTGACTGACGATAGCGACAAGCGAAAACTGTTCCAGCTTTCTTCAAAAGCGGCGGACCTGTTTGACCAGTATCTGGTCTATCGTCCGGACTGGCTGGCACAGTGGGAAACAGGACATTTGGTTGAAGGGCTGGGAGAAGCACAGGCCTGGCAAGCGCCGTTGTGGAAGGCGTTGGTGGAATATACCGACGAACTCGGGCAACCGCGCTGGCACCGCGCCAATCTCTATCAGCGCTTTATCGAAACGCTGGAGTCCGCGACGACCTGCCCGCCGGGGCTACCTTCGCGCGTCTTTATATGCGGTATTTCCGCGTTACCGCCTGTTTATCTCCAGGCGCTACAGGCGCTGGGTAAACATATTGAAATCCATCTCCTGTTTACCAACCCCTGCCGTTATTACTGGGGCGACATTAAAGATCCTGCTTATCTGGCGAAACTGCTGACTCGCCAGCGCCGACACAGTTTTGAAGATCGCGAATTACCGCTATTTCGCGACAGCGAAAATGCCGGACAGCTCTTTAACAGCGATGGTGAACAGGATGTCGGTAACCCGCTGCTGGCCTCATGGGGCAAGCTTGGGCGCGACTACATTTATCTTCTTTCTGACCTGGAGGGCAGCCAGGAGCTGGACGCTTTTGTCGATGTCACGCCAGATAACCTGCTGCATAACATTCAGTCTGACATTCTGGAACTGGAAAACCGCGCCGTTGCGGGTGTGAACATCGAAGAGTTTTCCCGTAGCGATAACAAACGCCCGCTTGATCCACTGGATAGCAGTATCACCTTTCACGTTTGCCATAGCCCGCAGCGTGAAGTTGAAGTTTTACACGATCGCCTGCTGGCGATGCTGGAGGAAGACCCGACACTTACTCCGCGCGACATCATCGTGATGGTGGCTGACATCGACAGCTACAGTCCGTTTATTCAGGCTGTGTTTGGTAGCGCACCTGCGGATCGTTACCTGCCTTACGCCATTTCCGACCGTCGGGCGCGGCAGTCACATCCGGTACTGGAAGCGTTTATCAGCCTGTTATCACTGCCTGACAGTCGCTTTGTGTCAGAGGATGTGCTGGCGCTGCTGGATGTGCCGGTGCTGGCGGCGCGGTTTGACATCACCGAAGAAGGGCTGCGTTATTTACGCCAGTGGGTCAACGAATCCGGCATTCGTTGGGGGATAGATGACGACAACGTTCGCGAGCTGGAACTCCCGGCCACCGGACAACACACCTGGCGATTTGGCCTGACGCGTATGTTGCTGGGCTACGCGATGGAGAGCGCGCAGGGCGAGTGGCAATCGGTTCTACCTTATGATGAATCGAGCGGCTTAATTGCAGAACTGGTGGGGCATCTGGCTTCACTGCTAATGCAGCTAAACATCTGGCGTCGCGGGCTGGCGCAGGAGCGTCCGCTGGAAGAGTGGTTGCCGGTTTGTCGCGATATGCTCAACGCCTTCTTCCTGCCGGATGCGGAAACCGAAGCGGCGATGACGCTGATCGAACAACAATGGCAGGCGATTATCGCCGAAGGTTTAGGTGCGCAGTATGGCGACGCGGTGCCGCTGTCACTATTGCGTGATGAACTGGCACAGCGCCTGGATCAGGAACGTATCAGCCAGCGTTTTCTCGCCGGACCGGTTAACATTTGTACTCTGATGCCAATGCGTTCCATCCCATTCAAAGTGGTTTGCCTGCTGGGAATGAACGACGGCGTTTATCCACGCCAGCTTGCGCCATTGGGCTTTGACCTGATGAGCCAGAAACCGAAGCGTGGCGACCGTAGCCGTCGCGATGATGACCGCTATCTGTTCCTGGAAGCGTTAATTTCCGCGCAGCAAAAACTCTATATCAGCTATATCGGGCGTTCCATTCAGGATAACAGTGAACGTTTCCCGTCGGTACTGGTGCAGGAACTGATCGACTACATCGGACAAAGTCATTATCTACCGGGCGATGAGGCGCTCAACTGTGATGAAAGCGAGGCAAGGGTAAAAGCGCATCTTACTTGCCTCCATACCCGAATGCCGTTTGATCCGCAAAACTACCAGCCAGGCGAACGACAAAGTTATGCTCGTGAATGGCTACCTGCGGCCAGCCAGGCTGGTAAAGCACATTCTGAATTTGTTCAGCCGCTGCCGTTTACCTTACCGGAAACCGTGCCGCTGGAAACGCTACAACGATTCTGGGCACATCCGGTGCGGGCATTTTTCCAGATGCGTTTGCAGGTGAACTTCCGTACCGAAGACAGCGAAATCCCCGACACCGAGCCATTTATTCTGGAAGGGCTTAGCCGTTATCAAATCAATCAGCAGTTATTGAATGCACTGGTTGAGCAGGATGATGCCGAACGCTTGTTCCGCCGCTTCCGGGCGGCAGGGGATTTACCGTATGGCGCTTTTGGTGAAATTTTCTGGGAAACACAGTGCCAGGAGATGCAGCAGCTTGCCGATAGAGTCATTGCCTGTCGCCAGCCGGGGCAGAGTATGGAAATTGATCTCGCCTGCAACGGTGTGCAGATAACTGGCTGGTTGCCGCAGGTGCAGCCGGATGGCCTGTTGCGCTGGCGTCCCTCTTTATTAAGTGTGGCACAGGGAATGCAACTTTGGCTGGAACACCTTGTCTACTGTGCCAGCGGTGGTAATGGTGAAAGTCGCCTTTTTCTACGCAAAGACGGCGAGTGGCGTTTTCCGCCGCTTGCAGCCGAACAGGCTTTGCATTACCTCTCACAACTGATTGAGGGGTATCGTGAAGGAATGTCCGCGCCATTGCTGGTGTTACCTGAAAGTGGCGGCGCGTGGCTAAAAACCTGTTATGACGCGCAAAACGATGCCATGCTGGATGACGATTCCACGTTGCAAAAAGCCCGTACGAAATTCCTTCAGGCTTACGAAGGCAACATGATGGTGCGTGGCGAAGGTGATGATATCTGGTATCAACGGCTCTGGCGGCAATTAACACCAGAGACAATGGAGGCCATCGTTGAACAGTCGCAACGTTTCCTGTTACCGCTGTTTCGCTTTAATCAGTCATGAGTGTTGTATAAAAATTGCGCAATTCATTCGCTTACATTATGATGCGCACCAGTCACGGACTGATGGATATATAGACATAGGCTGACTCGTGCAGCACAAGATTAAATTCTGGCAGATGATTTGCGTTAACCTGTTGAATCTGGTCAGAAAATAAAGTTGATTATGAGGTCCGTGAATGCCCCGCAGCACCTGGTTCAAAGCATTATTGTTGTTTGTTGCCCTTTGGGCACCCTTAAGTCAGGCAGAAACGGGATGGCAGCCGATTCAGGAAACCATCCGTAAAAGTGATAAAGATAACCGCCAGTATCAGGCTATACGTCTGGATAACGGTATGGTGGTCTTGCTGGTTTCTGATCCGCAGGCGGTTAAATCGCTCTCGGCGCTGGTGGTTCCCGTTGGGTCGCTGGAAGATCCCGAGGCGTACCAGGGGCTGGCACATTACCTTGAACATATGAGTCTGATGGGGTCGAAAAAGTACCCGCAGGCTGACAGTCTGGCCGAATATCTCAAAATGCACGGCGGCAGTCACAATGCCAGCACGGCACCGTATCGCACGGCTTTCTATCTGGAAGTTGAGAACGACGCCTTGCCCGGTGCGGTAGACCGCCTGGCGGACGCTATTGCAGAACCCTTGCTCGACAAGAAATACGCCGAACGTGAACGTAATGCAGTGAATGCCGAATTAACCATGGCGCGTACGCGTGACGGGATGCGCATGGCGCAGGTCAGCGCAGAAACCATTAACCCGGCACACCCCGGTTCAAAGTTTTCTGGTGGTAACCTCGAAACTTTAAGCGACAAACCCGGAAATCCGGTGCAGCAGGCGCTGAAAGATTTCCACGAGAAGTACTATTCCGCCAATCTGATGAAGGCGGTTATTTACAGCAATAAACCGCTGCCGGAGTTGGCAAAAATGGCGGCGGACACCTTTGGTCGCGTGCCGAACAACGAGAGCAAAAAACCGGAAATCACCGTGCCGGTAGTCACCGACGCGCAAAAGGGCATTATCATTCATTACGTCCCGGCGCTGCCGCGTAAAGTTCTGCGCGTTGAGTTTCGCATCGAGAACAACTCAGCGAAGTTCCGTAGTAAAACGGATGAATTGATTACCTATCTGATTGGTAATCGCAGCCCAGGTACACTTTCTGACTGGCTGCAAAAGCAGGGATTAGTTGAGGGCATTAGCGCCAACTCCGATCCTATCGTCAACGGCAACAGCGGCGTATTAGCGATCTCTGCTTCTTTAACCGATAAAGGTCTGGCGAATCGCGATCAGGTTGTGGCGGCCATTTTTAGCTACCTCAATCTGTTACGTGAAAAAGGGATCGATAAACAATACTTCGATGAACTGGCGAATGTGCTGGATATCGACTTCCGTTATCCGTCAATCACCCGTGATATGGATTACGTCGAATGGCTGGCAGATACCATGATTCGCGTTCCTGTTGAGCATACGCTGGATGCAGTCAATATTGCCGATCGGTACGACGCTAAAGCAGTAAAAGAACGCCTGGCGATGATGACGCCGCAGAATGCGCGTATCTGGTATATCAGCCCGAAAGAGCCGCACAACAAAACGGCTTACTTTGTCGATGCGCCGTATCAGGTAGATAAAATTAGCGCACAAACTTTCGCTGACTGGCAGAAAAAAGCCGCCGACATTGCGCTCTCTTTGCCAGAGCTTAACCCCTATATTCCTGACGATTTCTCGCTGATTAAGTCAGAGAAGAAATATGACCATCCAGAGCTTATTGTTGATGAGTCGAATCTGCGTGTGGTCTATGCGCCAAGCCGTTATTTTTCCAGCGAACCCAAAGCTGATGTCAGCCTGATTTTGCGTAATCCGAAAGCCATGGATAGCGCCCGCAATCAGGTGATGTTTGCGCTCAATGATTATCTCGCAGGGCTGGCGCTTGATCAGTTAAGCAACCAGGCGTCGGTTGGTGGCATAAGTTTTTCCACCAACGCTAACAACGGCCTTATGGTTAATGCCAATGGTTACACCCAGCGCCTGCCGCAGCTGTTCCAGGCATTGCTCGAGGGCTACTTTAGCTATACCGCTACGGAAGATCAGCTTGAGCAGGCGAAGTCCTGGTATAACCAGATGATGGATTCCGCAGAAAAGGGCAAAGCGTTCGAGCAGGCGATTATGCCCGCGCAGATGCTCTCGCAAGTGCCGTACTTCTCGCGAGATGAACGGCGCAAAATTTTGCCTTCAATCACTTTGAAAGAGGTGCTGGCCTATCGCGACGCCTTAAAATCAGGGGCTCGACCAGAGTTTATGGTTATTGGCAACATGACCGAAGCCCAGGCAACAACGCTGGCACGCGATGTGCAAAAACAGTTGGGCGCTGATGGTTCGGAGTGGTGTCGTAACAAAGATGTCGTGGTCGATAAAAAACAATCCGTCATCTTTGAAAAAGCCGGTAACAGTACCGACTCCGCACTGGCAGCGGTATTTGTACCGACTGGCTACGATGAATACACCAGCTCAGCCTATAGCTCTCTGTTGGGGCAGATCGTACAGCCGTGGTTCTACAATCAGTTGCGTACCGAAGAACAGTTGGGCTATGCCGTGTTTGCGTTTCCAATGAGCGTGGGGCGTCAGTGGGGCATGGGCTTCCTGTTGCAAAGCAATGATAAACAGCCTTCATTCTTGTGGGAGCGTTACAAGGCGTTTTTCCCAACCGCAGAGGCAAAATTGCGGACGATGAAGCCAGAAGAGTTTGCGCAAATCCAGCAGGCGGTAATAACCCAGATGCTGCAGGCACCGCAAACGCTCGGCGAAGAAGCATCGAAGTTAAGTAAAGATTTCGATCGCGGCAATATGCGCTTCGATTCGCGTGATAAAATCGTGGCCCAGATAAAACTGCTGACGCCGCAAAAACTTGCTGATTTCTTCCATCAGGCGGTGGTCGAGCCGCAAGGCATGGCTATTCTGTCGCAGATTTCCGGCAGCCAGAACGGGAAAGCCGAATATGTGCATCCTGAAGGCTGGAAAGTGTGGGAGAACGTCAGCGCGTTGCAGCAAACAATGCCCCTGATGAGTGAAAAGAATGAGTGATGTCGCCGAGACACTAGATCCTTTGCGCTTGCCCTTACAGGGCGAGCGCCTGATTGAAGCCTCTGCCGGCACAGGCAAAACCTTTACGATTGCGGCGCTCTATTTGCGCCTGTTACTTGGACTAGGCGGTTCTGCCGCCTTTCCCCGCCCGCTGACCGTTGAAGAACTGCTGGTGGTCACCTTTACCGAGGCTGCCACGGCAGAATTGCGCGGTCGTATCCGTAGCAATATCCACGAGTTGCGCATCGCCTGTCTGCGTGAAACCACCGACAATCCACTGTACGAACGCCTGCTGGAAGAGATCGACGATAAAGCGCAAGCCGCGCAGTGGTTGTTGTTAGCCGAACGGCAGATGGATGAAGCGGCAGTCTTTACTATTCACGGTTTTTGCCAGCGCATGCTCAACCTGAATGCCTTTGAATCCGGCATGCTGTTTGAGCAGCAGCTGATTGAAGATGAGTCTCTGCTACGCTACCAGGCCTGCGCCGATTTCTGGCGTCGCCACTGCTACCCGCTGCCGCGTGAAATTGCCCAGGTGGTCTTTGAAACCTGGAAAGGGCCGCAGGCGTTGCTGCGCGATATTAATCGTTATCTGCAAGGCGAAGCACCGGTTATCAAAGCACCGCCGCCCGATGATGAAACGCTGGCTTCCCGCCACGCGCAAATTGTGGCGCGTATTGATACGGTAAAACAGCAGTGGCGCGACGCAGTGGGTGAACTGGATGCGCTGATCGAATCTTCTGGTATTGATCGACGCAAGTTTAACCGTAGCAATCAGGCTAAATGGATCGAGAAGATCAGCGCTTGGGCAGAAGAAGAGACCAACAGTTATCAGTTACCGGAGTCGCTGGAAAAATTCTCTCAGCGTTTCTTAGAAGATCGCACGAAAGCCGGGGGGGAAACCCCGCGACATCCACTGTTTGAGGCGATCGATCAACTGCTTGCAGAACCATTGTCGATCCGTGATCTGGTGATAACCCGCGCATTGGCTGAGATCCGCGAAACAGTAGCGCGTGAAAAACGCCGCCGTGGTGAATTGGGTTTTGATGACATGTTAAGTCGGCTCGATTCCGCGCTGCGTAGCGAAAGCGGCGAGGTGTTGGCAGCGGCGATCCGTACGCGATTCCCGGTGGCAATGATCGATGAATTTCAGGATACCGACCCCCAGCAGTACCGAATTTTTCGCCGTATCTGGCACCATCAGCCGGAAACCGCTTTGTTGCTGATTGGCGACCCGAAACAGGCCATATATGCATTCCGGGGTGCGGATATCTTCACTTATATGAAGGCGCGTAGCGAAGTTCACGCCCACTACACCTTAGATACCAACTGGCGCTCCGCACCAGGAATGGTGAATAGTGTGAACAAGCTTTTCAGCCAGACTGATGACGCGTTCATGTTTCGCGAAATACCGTTTATTCCAGTGAAATCAGCCGGGAAAAATCAGGCGTTACGTTTTGTCTTTAAAGGTGAAACGCAGCCTGCGATGAAAATGTGGCTGATGGAAGGCGAAAGCTGTGGCGTTGGCGACTATCAAAGTACCATGGCGCAGGTATGTGCTGCGCAAATCCGCGACTGGCTACAAGCCGGACAGCGGGGCGAAGCGTTGCTGATGAACGGCGACGACGCGCGTCCGGTGCGTGCTTCGGACATCAGTGTGCTGGTGCGCAGCCGCCAGGAGGCCGCCCAGGTGCGCGACGCCTTAACGTTGCTGGAAATCCCTTCCGTTTACCTTTCGAACCGCGACAGTGTTTTTGAAACTCTGGAAGCGCAGGAAATGCTTTGGTTGTTGCAGGCGGTGATGACGCCCGAACGTGAGAACACCCTGCGTAGTGCGCTGGCAACGTCAATGATGGGGCTGAACGCGCTGGATATCGAAACGCTGAACAATGACGAACATGCGTGGGATGCGGTAGTCGAAGAGTTCGATGGTTATCGGCAAATCTGGCGCAAACGTGGCGTTATGCCGATGCTGCGGGCGCTGATGTCGGCGCGTAAGATTGCAGAAAACTTGCTGGCAACGGCAGGCGGTGAGCGGCGTCTTACCGATATCTTGCATATCAGCGAACTGCTACAAGAAGCCGGAACGCAGCTGGAAAGTGAACATGCGCTGGTACGCTGGTTATCGCAACATATCCTCGAGCCAGACAGTAATGCCTCCAGCCAACAAATGCGCCTCGAAAGTGATAAACATCTGGTGCAGATTGTCACGATCCATAAATCAAAAGGGCTGGAATATCCGCTGGTTTGGTTGCCATTTATTACCAATTTCCGCGTCCAGGATCAGGCGTTCTATCACGATCGCCACTCGTTTGAGGCTGTTCTGGATCTTAATGCTGCGCCAGAAAGCGTCGACCTCGCGGAGGCCGAACGTCTGGCGGAAGATCTGCGTTTGCTTTACGTGGCGCTGACGCGTTCGGTTTGGCATTGCAGTCTCGGCGTTGCACCGCTGGTGCGCCGTCGTGGCGATAAAAAAGGTGACACCGACGTCCACCAAAGTGCGCTCGGGCGTTTGCTGCAAAAAGGGGAACCGCAAGATGCGGCAGGGCTTCGCACCTGTATTGAAGCGTTATGCGATGATGATATTGCCTGGCAAACGGCACAAACGGGTGATAACCAGCCCTGGCAGGTTAATGATGCTATAACTGCAGAACTGAATGCGAGGACACTACAACGATTGCCCGGCGATAACTGGCGTGTCACCAGCTACTCCGGTTTGCAGCAGCGTGGTCACGGTATCGCTCAGGATCTGATGCCACGGCTGGATGTTGATGCCGCAGGCGTGGTCAGCGTCGTTGAAGAACCGACGTTAACACCGCATCAGTTCCCGCGCGGTGCGTCACCGGGGACATTCTTGCACAGTTTGTTTGAAGACCTCGATTTTACCCAGCCGGTTGACCCGAACTGGGTACAGGAAAAACTGGAGCTCGGCGGCTTTGAATCGCAGTGGGAACCGGTGTTGACCGAGTGGATCACGGCTGTCCTCCAGGCACCTCTCAATGAAACGGGTGTTAGCCTGAGTCAGCTTTCCGACCGCGATAAACAGGTGGAGATGGAGTTTTACCTGCCGATTAGTGAACCGCTCATCGCCAGCCAGCTTGATGCACTAATTCGCCAGTTTGATCCGCTATCCGCTGGCTGCCCGCCGCTGGAGTTCATGCAGGTACGCGGCATGTTAAAAGGCTTTATCGACCTGGTATTCCGCCACGAAGGGCGTTATTACCTGCTCGACTATAAATCCAACTGGCTGGGTGAAGACAGTTCGGCTTACACCCAACAGGCTATGGCAGCGGCGATGCAGGCACACCGCTATGATCTGCAATATCAGCTTTATACCCTGGCGCTGCATCGTTATCTGCGCCATCGCATTGCTGATTACGACTATGATCGTCACTTTGGCGGCGTTATCTATCTGTTCCTGCGTGGTGTTGATAAAGAACATCCGCAACAGGGGATTTACACAACCCGACCCAATGCCGGGTTGATTGCCCTGATGGATGAGATGTTTGCCGGTATGACCCTGGAGGAGGCGTAATGAAATTGCAAAAGCAATTACTGGAAGCTGTGGAGCACAAACAGCTACGCCCGCTGGACGTGCAGTTTGCCCTGACCGTGGCGGGAGATGAACATCCTGCCGTCACCCTCGCGGCGGCACTGTTAAGTCATGATGCCGGAGAGGGACACGTTTGTTTGCCGCTTTCACGACTGGAAAATAACGAGGCATCGCATCCGCTGTTGGCGACCTGTGTCAGTGAAATCGGTGAGCTACAAAATTGGGAAGAATGCTTGCTGGCTTCACAAGCGGTCAGCCGGGGAGATGAACCAACGCCGATGATCCTCTGTGGCGATCGTCTTTATTTGAATCGCATGTGGTGTAACGAGCGCACAGTGGCACGCTTTTTCAACGAAGTGAATCATGCCATTGAGGTTGATGAAGCTCTACTGGCGCAAACCCTGGACAAACTTTTTCCAGTAAGCGATGAAATTAACTGGCAAAAAGTTGCGGCGGCAGTGGCGCTGACGCGGCGGATCTCGGTGATTTCCGGCGGCCCTGGCACCGGTAAAACGACCACCGTAGCGAAGTTGCTGGCAGCGTTAATTCAAATGGCCGACGGCGAACGCTGCCGTATCCGTCTGGCTGCACCAACGGGTAAAGCTGCCGCGCGCTTAACCGAATCTCTCGGCAAGGCTTTGCGCCAGTTACCGCTGAGCGATGAACAAAAGAAACGCATTCCGGAAGATGCCAGCACTTTGCACCGATTGCTGGGTGCGCAGCCGGGTAGCCAGCGTTTACGTCATCATGCCGGTAACCCGCTGCATCTTGATGTGCTGGTGGTAGATGAAGCGTCAATGATCGATCTGCCTATGATGTCGAGACTGATCGACGCCTTGCCCGATCATGCGCGAGTGATCTTTCTCGGCGATCGTGATCAACTGGCCTCGGTTGAGGCTGGGGCTGTGCTGGGCGATATCTGCGCTTATGCCAATGCCGGCTTTACCGCCGAGCGTGCCGGGCAGTTGAGCCGCCTGACGGGAACTCACGTTCCGTCAGGAACTGGCACAGAAGCGGCATCTTTGCGCGACAGTCTCTGCCTGCTGCAAAAAAGCTATCGTTTCGGCAGCGATTCTGGCATTGGTCAGTTAGCTGCGGCGATCAACCGTGGTGATAAAACGGCAGTGAAAACCGTTTTTCAGCAGGATTTTTCTGATATCGAAAAACGGCTTTTACAGAGCGGCGAAGATTATATTGCGATGCTTGAGGAAGCTCTTGCGGGTTACGGACGTTATCTGGATCTGCTGCAAGCGCGTGCCGAGCCGGATTTAATCATTCAGGCGTTCAATGAGTACCAGCTTTTGTGCGCCCTGCGGGAAGGGCCGTTTGGCGTGGCTGGACTGAATGAGCGAATTGAGCAGTTTATGCAACAGAAGCGCAAAATTCATCGTAATCCGCACTCTCGTTGGTACGAAGGCCGACCGGTGATGATTGCCCGTAATGACAGCGCGCTTGGGTTGTTTAATGGCGATATCGGTATCGCTCTGGATCGTGGGCAGGGGACGCGCGTCTGGTTTGCGATGCCGGACGGCAATATTAAGTCTGTGCAACCGAGTCGCTTGCCAGAGCACGAAACTACGTGGGCGATGACGGTACATAAATCGCAGGGATCGGAGTTCGACCATGCGGCGTTGATTTTACCGAGCCAACGCACGCCGGTAGTAACACGAGAGCTGGTTTACACTGCGGTAACCCGCGCGCGTCGACGTTTGTCTCTGTATGCCGATGAGCGTATTTTGAGTGCGGCAATCGCCACGCGTACTGAGCGGCGCAGTGGTCTGGCGGCGTTGTTTAGTTCACGGGAATAAACGTAATTGCCGGATGCGACGCACGAGTGTTACGCATGTCGCATCCGACGATTTTCATCGCTTACCCCAAATCCGCCATCAACACTTTGGATTTACGCTGGTAGTTATACAACTGCTTTTTGCTCTCGGGCAGTAAATCAATATCCACTGGGGTAAATCCACGTTCCTGGAACCAGTGAATACTGCGCGTGGTCAGCACAAACAATTTGCTTAAGCCGCTCTGCTTCGCCTGAGCGGCAATGCGTTCCAGCAGAACCTCGCCCCGTGATGAACTGCGGTAATCCGGGTGAACTGCCACACAGGCCATTTCCCCAATCTTCTCTTCCGGGAACGGATAGAGCGCGGCGCAGGCAATAGTCGTGTTATCGCGCTGAATAATGGTGAATTTGTCGATTTCCATCTCCAGCTGCTCGCGAGAACGGCGTACCAGAATACCTTGCTGCTCCAGCGGGCGAATCAACTCCAGAATACCGCCAATATCGTTGATTGTTGCGCGACGAATCTGCTCGGCGCTTTCCATCACAATCTGCGTACCGATACCATCGCGTGAGAACAACTCTTGCAACAGCGCGCCATCTTCCTGATAACTGATTAAATGACAGCGACGCACGCCGCTGCGGCAGGCTTTCACTGCGCCACGCAAAAAGCGCACCGTACCGGAGTTGTAATCGCCTTTCTCTTCCTGGGCTTCTACCCGCGCTTGCGCTTCGTTAGGGAAAAGTTCGGAGACAATATCACCGTCGTCATTAGTGACGCCCTGGGAAGAGCAAAAACCAATCATCTTTTCAGCTTTCAGTTTGATGGCCAGTTGAGTGGCAATCTCTTCCGAGGTCAGATTAAAGCTCTCGCCAGTGACTGAAACAGCGACCGGCCCCATTAGCACTATTGCACCGCTGTCCAGTTGACGATGGATCGCGTCTTCATCAATCCGCCGGATACGCCCGCTATGGCAGTAATCCACGCCGTCATCGACGCCCAGTGGCTGGGCGATAATAAAATTGCCACTGACGACGTTGATATGCGCGCCCTGCAGCGGCGTGTTATTGAGACTCATCGACAGGCGAGCAGTAATATCCAGTTGCAATGTTCCCGCAGCCTGCTTCACCAGTTCCAGTGTTTTGGCGTCGGTCACACGTATATTCTTGTGATACAGCGGTTCGTGGTGATGCGCAGCCAGATTTGCGTCGATCTGCGGACGTGCGCCATAGACCACCACCAGACGGATGCCGAGGCTGTGCAGCAACCCGATATCATTAACGATACTGGAGAAATTCTCATGCTCAATGGCTTCACCGCCGAGCATGATGACAAACGTTTTTCCCCGGTGGGTATTGATATAGGGAACCGAATGGCGGAATCCCTCGACCAGCTCGGTTTTACGTTCCTTTACCACGGCACACCTCTTTGCATGATTATTCGAAATTAGTGTATTTTTATTCTGTTTTTTCGCAGGGTGCAAGTGTAAATTTTATGCGAGAGCGACTTTTTTATCAGTAATGCCGTGAATATAAAAAGAATGTTTACCGTTTATTAGATGACAGATTATGCGTCTTTCGCTAAAGTTTCCGGTCAAATTAGTCGTTTACTTGTTACACAGCTTAGATTTCTTTTGCTCGGGAGAGGCATGTCAGGATCCAACACTGCAATCAGCCGTCGTCGTTTACTGCAAGGCGCGGGTGCCATGTGGCTATTGAGCGTAAGTCAGGTCAGTCTGGCTGCGGTCAGCCAGGTCGTGGCGGTGCGCGTCTGGCCTGCGTCCAGCTACACCCGCGTGACGGTAGAATCAAATCGTCAGCTGAAATATAAGCAGTTCGCGTTGAGTAACCCGGAACGCGTGGTGGTGGATATCGAAGATGTAAACCTGAACTCGGTACTCAAGGGGATGGCGGCACAAATTCGTGCAGACGACCCGTTCATCAAGTCGGCGCGCGTCGGGCAATTTGACCCGCAAACCGTACGCATGGTTTTTGAATTAAAGCAAAACGTAAAACCGCAGCTGTTTGCCCTTGCACCGGTCGCCGGGTTTAAAGAGCGTCTGGTGATGGACCTCTATCCGGCCAATGCACAGGATATGCAGGACCCGCTGCTGGCGCTGCTGGAGGATTACAACAAAGGCGACCTCGAAAAGCAGGTGCCGCCAGCACAAAGTGGTCCACAACCGGGTAAAGCAGGGCGCGATCGTCCGATTGTCATTATGCTTGACCCTGGCCACGGTGGCGAAGACTCCGGTGCGGTGGGGAAATACAAAACGCGCGAAAAAGACGTGGTATTGCAAATAGCTCGCCGTCTGCGCTCTCTGATCGAGAAAGAGGGCAATATGAAGGTGTACATGACGCGCAATGAAGACATCTTCATTCCGTTGCAAGTGCGCGTAGCAAAAGCCCAGAAACAGCGGGCTGACCTGTTTGTCTCTATCCATGCCGACGCCTTTACCAGCCGTCAGCCGAGCGGTTCCTCTGTGTTTGCGCTCTCAACCAAAGGTGCAACCAGTACTGCGGCAAAATATCTGGCACAAACCCAGAACGCCTCGGACTTGATTGGTGGCGTGAGCAAAAGCGGTGACCGCTATGTCGACCACACCATGTTCGATATGGTGCAGTCGCTGACCATTGCCGACAGCCTGAAGTTTGGTAAAGCGGTGCTGAATAAGCTCGGTAAAATCAACAAGCTGCATAAAAATCAGGTTGAACAGGCCGGGTTTGCCGTACTAAAGGCACCAGATATTCCCTCCATTCTGGTCGAAACGGCGTTTATCAGTAACGTTGAGGAAGAACGTAAACTGAAAACGGCGACTTTCCAGCAGGAAGTTGCGGAGTCTATTCTTGCGGGGATTAAAGCGTATTTTGCCGATGGGGCGACGCTGGCGAGAAGGGGATGATAAAAAGGCGCTGAATGGCGCTTTTTTTATGGGAGACCAGAAACAAAAAAACACCCGTTAGGGTGTTCAATAATTGGTTGCGGGGGCCGGATTTGAACCGACGACCTTCGGGTTATGAGCCCGACGAGCTACCAGGCTGCTCCACCCCGCGTCACCGTACTGCTTTATTTCATCAAATTTGATTGGTTGCGGGGGCCGGATTTGAACCGACGACCTTCGGGTTATGAGCCCGACGAGCTACCAGGCTGCTCCACCCCGCGTCACCGTACTGCTTTACTTCATCAAATTTTAATTGGTTGCGGGGGCCGGATTTGAACCGACGACCTTCGGGTTATGAGCCCGACGAGCTACCAGGCTGCTCCACCCCGCGTCCGTGGATGCGCACTATACTCCGCTCGCGTTTTCATGCAACCTTTTTTTTACCCCGATCACGGATTCGGCATGATTTTGAACAAAAACAAATCACTAAAGCCTATTTTTTGTGCAAAATTTGCGTCAGGGAGAGGCTGCTCATTTCATTAAACGCGGCGGTTTGTTATCTTCGTTGCGCCTTATTTTTTAACCTGAAGAAGAGAACAATGAAAGGACGTTGGGTAAAGTACCTTCTTATGGGCACGGTTGTGGCAATGCTTGCCGCCTGCTCTTCCAAACCAACCGATCGCGGACAGCAATATAAAGACGGGAAATTTACCCAGCCTTTCTCTCTGGTGAACCAGCCAGATGCCGTTGGCGCGCCGATTAACGCCGGTGATTTTGCCGAGCAAATTAACCATATCCGTAATTCGTCACCGCGTCTGTATGGCAACCAGAGTAATGTTTATAACGCGGTGCAAGAGTGGCTGCGCGCAGGCGGTGATACCCGCAATATGCGCCAGTTCGGCATTGATGCCTGGCAGATGGAAGGTGCCGACAACTATGGTAACGTGCAGTTTACAGGCTATTACACGCCGGTAATTCAGGCGCGCCATACCCGCCAGGGCGAGTTTCAGTATCCGATTTACCGTATGCCGCCAAAACGTGGTCGTCTGCCGTCTCGTGCGGAGATCTACGCGGGGGCATTGAGTGATAAATATATTCTCGCTTACAGTAACTCCCTGATGGATAACTTCATTATGGATGTGCAGGGTAGTGGTTATATCGACTTTGGTGATGGCAGTCCGCTTAACTTTTTCAGCTATGCAGGGAAAAACGGTCATGCATATCGCAGCATTGGTAAGGTGCTGATCGACCGTGGCGAAGTGAAAAAAGAAGATATGTCGATGCAGGCGATTCGTCACTGGGGTGAAACACACAGTGAAGCCGAGGTTCGCGAGCTGCTGGAACAGAACCCGTCTTTCGTTTTCTTTAAACCGCAATCTTTTGCACCGGTGAAAGGGGCAAGTGCGGTGCCGCTGGTTGGCCGTGCTTCTGTTGCCTCCGATCGTTCAATTATTCCGCCAGGTACTACCTTGCTGGCAGAAGTGCCGCTGCTGGATAATAACGGCAAATTTAACGGTCAGTACGAATTGCGTCTGATGGTGGCGCTGGATGTCGGTGGCGCAATCAAAGGCCAACACTTCGATATCTATCAAGGGATTGGGCCGGAAGCCGGGCACCGCGCAGGTTGGTACAACCACTATGGACGTGTCTGGGTGCTGAAAACGGCTCCGGGCGCAGGTAACGTCTTTAGCGGCTGATGTGATATTCTGTATGCCGTTTTTACGGATACGACAGGGTGAGGGATAACCTCGCCCTTTTTATTCTGAGGTGCTATGTCTGTGGTAATTAGTGATGCATGGCGTCAGCGTTTTGGTGGCACAGCGCGTCTGTATGGTGAAAAAGCGTTGCAACTGTTTGCTGACGCGCATATTTGTGTGGTCGGTATTGGCGGTGTCGGTTCCTGGGCGGCGGAAGCGCTGGCGCGCACGGGGATTGGCGCAATCACGCTTATCGATATGGATGATGTGTGCGTCACCAATACCAATCGGCAAATTCATGCCCTGCGCGATAACGTTGGGCTGGCAAAAGCGGAAGTTATGGCGGAGCGTATTCGCCAGATTAACCCGGAGTGCCGTGTAACGGTGGTGGATGATTTCGTGACGCCGGATAACGTAGCGCAGTATATGAGCGTGGGTTATTCGTACGTGATTGATGCCATTGATAGCGTACGGCCCAAAGCGGCGCTGATTGCTTATTGTCGGCGCAATAAAATCCCGCTGGTCACGACTGGTGGCGCGGGTGGGCAGATTGACCCGACGCAGATTCAGGTTACCGATCTGGCGAAAACGATTCAGGACCCGCTGGCGGCGAAGTTGCGCGAGCGCCTGAAAAGCGATTTTGGCGTAGTGAAAAACAGCAAAGGTAAGCTCGGCGTGGATTGCGTGTTCTCTACCGAAGCGCTGGTGTACCCGCAGTCAGATGGCACGGTCTGTGCAATGAAAGCTACGGCGGAAGGGCCAAAGCGAATGGATTGTGCATCTGGATTTGGTGCTGCGACGATGGTGACCGCCACCTTTGGTTTTGTTGCGGTTTCTCATGCGCTGAAGAAGATGATGGCGAAAGCGGCGCGTCAGGGGTAAACAATCAGGTCGGATGCGACGCGAACGTCTTATCCGACCTGGTTCTGTGCTTAAACCTGCTTCGCCGCAGCGATAATCGCCTCGCTTAACGCATTCAACCCCTGGCTGCGTGAGGCGCTAAGCTGCGCACGCAATCCCAGCTCATCAAACAATGCCAGCGGCGACTGTGCCTGCAATTCGGCGGCGGTTTTCCCCTCAACGGCAGTCAACAACACCGCCAGCAGGCCGCGCACAATGCGCCCTTCGCTGTCGCCAAAGAAGTGCATTTTACCGTTTTCAGCCACGGTATATCCCAGCCAGACGCGGTTTTCGCATCCGGCAATCTCTTTAGCCTGCGCTTTTAACTCGTCTGGCAAAGCCGGAAGCTGTTTCCCCAGCATGATCAACTGGCGATATTTATCTTCCCATTGCGTCAACGGTGCGAAGGTATTGCGTAACGTTTCTGCGGTTACGGTTGTGCCGAACGGATGTCCGGCGAATTGCGGGTTCGTCATTAATCCACCAATAATTCCAGCGCGCGGTCAACGGCATTCACCAGCGCATCCACATCACTCTTTGTATTATATGGCGCAAATGAGGCACGCAGTGTGCCGGTTACGCCTAATTCTGCCAGTAGCGGCTGAGCGCAATGCTGCCCGGCCCGCAGGGCAATACCGTACTCCGCCAGCAGCGTCACCATATCGCTGTGATGAACGCCAGCAAAATCGAAGGCCAGCAGGCTGGAATCCTGGCAGCGGAATGAACGAAAGCCTGGACGTTTCGCCAGCGCATCTTCCGCCAGCGTTGCTAAGCTACGGCTCCAGTTTTCAGTCTGGTTGATATCGTAATCTGCCAGCCATTCCAGCGCCGCGCTTAATCCTATGACACCAGCGACATTTGGCGTTCCGGCTTCCAGTTTCCACGGCGCAGATTGAGTCGTGAAGCCGTCAAAACTCACTTCGTGAATCATTTTGCCGCCACCCAGCCAGGGTGACATCGCTTCCAGCAGTTCTGATTTGCCATACAGCACGCCGATACCCGTCGGGCCATACAGTTTGTGACCAGAGAAAGCATAGAAATCGATATCCAGTTGCTGAACATCTGCGGGGACATGCACCGCCCCCTGAGCACCATCAACCATCACCACCATCCCGGCTGAATGAGCAAAGGTAATCGCTCGTGCCAGATCCGGGCAACCGCCAGTCACGTTCGACATCTGACCCAACGCCAGAATCCGACTACGAGGAGTAATCAGTTCCGGCAACAAATCGACATCTGGCAACCGCTGCGCATTAAGCGGCAATTTCACCACTTTGGCTCCAGTTTGTTGGGCGACCATCAGCCAGGGGACGAGGTTGGCGTGGTGTTCTGCCACGCTGACAATAATCTCATCGCCCGGTTGCAGACGCGGACGCGCATAGCATTGTGCCACCATGTTGATGGATTCAGTGGTGCCGCGCGTCCAGACGATATTTTTGTCATCCGATGCATTCAGTAATTGCGCCACTTTCTCTCGCGCAGCTTCATAACGCGCGGTCAGGCGTTGGGCTTCGGCAAACTGGCTGCGATGGACGTTTCCGGCGCTCAGGCTGTAAAACTGTCGGGTGGCTTCAACCACGGCTTCAGGTTTAAGCGCGGTCGCGGCGCTGTCGAGATAGACGCCCGCATCCTGAAGTGCGGGAAACTGGGCGCGAAACTGCGCGGGATTAAAAACGTTCATGGTACTCCTCGGCTTGATGAACCGATCGTGACGCAAAATTCACTTTGATACAAGGAGAGTGCTAACCATCAGAATTATCTGGATATCCTGGCGAAGCCGCGTCAGTAACATATGCTGAATAGTGTTAGGCGTTAATTTTAGCCTGTTAATCAATACTATTAAGATTTATTAATCGCTTTAAGGAGAAGATGATGAAAAAGACTGCCGCAATTATTTCTGCCTGTATGCTGACTTTTGCCCTGAGCGCCTGTTCCGGTTCGAACTATGTGATGCACACCAATGACGGACGTACCATCGTCTCTGACGGCAAACCACAGACTGATAACGATACCGGTATGATTTCGTATAAAGACGCTAATGGCAACAAACAGCAGATCAACCGTACTGACGTGAAAGAGATGGTCGAACTGGATCAGTAATTCGCGATCGCAAGGTAAAAAAAAGCACCGCAATTAGGCGGTGCTACATTAATCACTATGGACAGACAGGGTAAATGTACAGGAAGTGAAAAAAGGTAGCTTTGCTACCATGGTCTGAATCGCAGACCAATTGCAAACACAACAACACAACATCACAACCGTAAGCCAAAAGTTCACCAGAACACGCATTCCGATCAAACTTTTCGTTCCGGCTCAGGAAGTGCCGCCACTATAGGTATTTGCTGGTAGAAGCTCAACGGACAATTTATAATGGCTCAGATTAAAAAAACTAATAGGTTACACAGTGTGATCTAATTGTTAAATTCATTTAACATCAAAGTTTAAAAGCCATGTCTAAACGATTACCACCGCTAAATGCCTTACGAGTTTTTGATGCCGCAGCACGCCATTTAAGTTTCACTCGCGCAGCAGAAGAGCTTTTTGTGACCCAGGCCGCAGTAAGTCATCAAATCAAGTCTCTTGAGGATTTTCTGGGGCTAAAACTGTTCCGCCGCCGTAATCGTTCACTCCTGCTGACCGAGGAAGGTCAAAGCTATTTCCTCGATATCAAAGAGATATTTTCGCAATTAACCGAAGCGACGCGTAAACTCCAGGCCCGTAGCGCCAAGGGGGCGTTGACGGTCAGTTTACTCCCCAGTTTCGCCATTCATTGGTTGGTTCCGCGACTTTCCAGCTTTAATTCAGCTTATCCGGGAATTGACGTTCGAATCCAGGCGGTTGATCGTCAGGAAGATAAGCTGGCGGATGATGTTGATGTGGCGATATTTTATGGTCGGGGCAACTGGCCGGGGCTACGGGTGGAAAAACTGTACGCCGAATATTTATTGCCGGTGTGTTCGCCGCTACTACTGACTGGCGAAAAACCCTTGAAGACCCCGGAAGATCTGGCTAAACATACGTTATTACATGATGCGTCGCGTCGTGACTGGCAGACATATACCCGACAGTTGGGGTTAAATCATATCAACGTTCAGCAAGGGCCAATTTTTAGCCATAGCGCCATGGTGCTGCAAGCGGCTATCCACGGGCAGGGAGTGGCGCTGGCAAATAACGTGATGGCGCAATCTGAAATTGAGGCCGGACGTCTTGTTTGCCCGTTTAATGATGTTCTGGTCAGTAAAAACGCTTTTTATCTGGTTTGTCATGACAGCCAGGCAGAACTGGGTAAAATAGCCGCCTTTCGCCAATGGATCCTGGCGAAAGCCGCTGCTGAACAAGAAAAATTCCGCTTTCGTTATGAACAATAATTTACGTAGGGTACGACCATGACCAGCCGTTTTATGCTGATTTTTGCCGCCATTAGCGGCTTCATTTTTGTGGCTCTGGGCGCTTTTGGCGCGCATGTGTTAAGTAAAACCATGGGGGCCGTTGAGATGGGCTGGATCCAGACCGGTCTCGAATACCAGGCGTTCCACACGCTGGCGATCTTAGGTCTGGCGGTGGCAATGCAGCGTCGCATCAGTATCTGGTTTTACTGGAGTAGCGTTTTCCTCGCGTTAGGCACGGTGCTGTTCAGCGGCAGCCTTTATTGCCTGGCGCTGTCCCATCTGCGTTTGTGGGCGTTTGTCACACCAGTTGGCGGCGTGAGCTTCCTTGCGGGCTGGGCGTTAATGTTAATTGGTGCTATCCGTTTAAAGCGCAAGGGCGTAAGTCATGAATAAGGTTGTATTGCTGTGCCGTCCGGGCTTTGAAAAAGAGTGCGCCGCAGAAATTACCGATAAAGCCGGTCAGCGGGAAATTTTCGGTTTTGCCCGCGTGAAAGAGAATGCGGGTTATGTCATTTATGAATGTTATCAACCTGATGATGGCGATAAGTTAATCCGTGAGCTGCCGTTCAGTTCATTAATTTTTGCCCGCCAGTGGTTTGTGGTGGGGGAACTCCTGCAGCATTTGCCGCCTGAAGATCGTATTACCCCCATTGTCGGTATGTTACAGGGCGTAGTAGAGAAGGGCGGTGAACTGCGTGTTGAAGTTGCCGATACCAACGAAAGCAAAGAGTTGCTGAAATTCTGCCGTAAATTCACCGTGCCGCTACGCGCTGCCTTGCGTGATGCGGGTGTGCTGGCGAACTATGAAACGCCGAAGCGTCCGGTTGTGCATGTATTCTTTATTGCACCAGGCTGCTGCTATACCGGTTACTCATACAGCAACAATAATTCGCCGTTCTATATGGGCATTCCGCGCCTGAAATTTCCGGCAGATGCGCCGAGTCGTTCCACGCTCAAACTGGAAGAGGCATTTCATGTGTTTATTCCTGCGGATGAGTGGGATGAACGCCTGGCGAACGGGATGTGGGCGGTGGATTTAGGCGCTTGCCCTGGCGGCTGGACCTACCAACTGGTGAAGCGCAACATGTGGGTTTATTCCGTCGACAACGGCCCGATGGCGCAAAGTCTGATGGATACCGGGCAGGTGACGTGGCTGCGGGAAGACGGTTTCAAATTCCGTCCGACGCGCAGCAATATCTCCTGGATGGTATGCGATATGGTTGAAAAACCGGCGAAAGTTGCGGCATTGATGGCGCAGTGGCTGGTTAATGGCTGGTGTCGTGAAACCATTTTCAACCTCAAACTGCCGATGAAAAAACGCTACGAAGAAGTGTCACACAATCTGGCGTATATTCAGGCACAGCTTGATGAACATGGCATAAATGCTCAGATCCAGGCGCGGCAGTTGTATCACGATCGCGAAGAAGTGACGGTGCACGTCCGCCGTATCTGGGCTGCGGTGGGTGGTCGTCGCGACGAGCGATAACAGGCAAGGCCGGGGCGTCGTCTCCGGCCTGCTACCCTTTCCGTCAGGCTGTTACCAAAGAAGTTGCAACCTGGCGCTCATCAGAAATAATGTGCGTTACCTCATCCAGATGCCCGATGCGGGCTTCCCCTGAACGATTAAATTTACTTTTATCAATCAATAACAACGATTGCGCGGCACGTTTTAATAGCATCGATTTGTAATCAGCGTTGATGGCATTGGAGTCCCACAGTGCACCGCTGCTATCGATCCCTTCACAAGAAAAAATAAACAGATCGATTTCCAGCGATTTAAGTTGGGAAATCAGCGAGGGATTGACGTAACAGCCATATTTGCGCTCAAGTGTGCCACCGGAACTGATCAGTTGAATGCGTTCGCGTTTACCGAGTTCATGGCAAATCGGATGGCTATTGGTGAAGACCTGAATGTTGATGTCAGGCAACTGGCGTGCCAGATACCAGCAGGTTGAACTGGCGTCTAAGGCTATCACCATCCCTTCTTCAATCCACGCGAGCGCCTCGCGCGCGATATCTGCTTTATGCGCATAATGGCTTTTCAGCCGGATGTGAAAGGGATCGCCACTGTCTTGATTTTGACGGTGGATATATTTAGCGCGCCCATGATTGCGCAGAATTTTACCCTGCGTCTGTAATTCATTGAGATCGCGACGAATGGTTTCTTTACTGACCTTTAGCTGTTCAGAAAGAGCTTCCGTGGTCAGGCTGGTATGGTTCAGCAGCAGGTCGACTATCGCTTGCTGGCGTGCCGCTTTCATATTTTTCACCCCATCATTCGATAACCGCCCGCGTCGTGCGGGCGTACCGGTATGAGATTACGGTGTTACCCCTTTTTTTAAAAGAATATTCCCGTACTTCGCTCGTTCGCCTGTGATAACGATCGCAAAGGCTTTTTGTGCCCGTTCATAAAAAGCAAAACGATTGATGCGGATGATGTCAGGACACGGGGCTTGTAGTGAAAGCGCATTACGGTAACGTCGTTCTACTTCAGGATCGAGAGTGTCACCTTCTACCGCCGCCATCATCACCAGCGGCGGTGCATAACTGTCCAGCTCAAATAATGGGATAATCGCCTGGAGCAAGTCGCTCACCAACAGGCCATCAGCGCGGATCACCTGCGGTCCCATCGAATGGGCGGGAAAGTGAGCATCGGAAAAAATAATTTCATCTCCATGTCCCATCTCTGCCAGCACTTTCAATAGTTCGGGAGAAATTAACGGCGAAATTGTTTTCAGCATTTCACACTTCCTCTATAAATTCAGGTTCAGTTTGCGGGTAGAAATAACGGTACTGATAATGAATCTGCGCGCGAGCTTCCTCCGGGCTGTTAAATTCCCCTACGCCATACCAACCGAACATCGCAGCTCCTGCGACGGTCGTTTCGGCGTCGTCGAGAACTTTTACCGGAATATCAAGCATATTGGCTTTAATCTGATTCCACAATGTGTTGCGACTTCCTCCACCGACTAACAATAATTCAGAGGCTTTAAAGTGCCCGATTTTTTCCAGCATCTGTAGATTGTGCTGTAATTGCGCAGTTAACCCTTCCAGCGCCGCGCGATAGAAATGCCCCCGCGTGGTATTAAGCGTCACTCCTTGCCAGCCAGCGTTCTGACACGACAATAAATCACACTGCATTTTCACGCCATCCGCGCCAGGCGCGATCAGACGAGCCTCTTCAATCAACATTTGCCAGGGAGTTTCAGCCGTCCAGAACA
Organism: Escherichia sp. WS3227_2; assembly: GCF_046486495.1. Lineage (NCBI taxonomy): Bacteria > Pseudomonadati > Pseudomonadota > Gammaproteobacteria > Enterobacterales > Enterobacteriaceae > Escherichia > Escherichia sp. WS3227_2. The sequence continues at coordinate 178,708 of NZ_JBJQLG010000001.1, read as the reverse complement.
GTTTTCTCACCCATTCCAGCACGCCGGATGCCAGCCATTGCATACCTGGGTTATACAACCCTGCCTGACTATCCAGTTCGCAGGTCGAACCGGCGTACTGACTTAACAGCGAAGTATCAACCTGGGTGCTACGGACCATTAAAATTTCCCATGTACCGGAAGAGAGCACGGGTTCATTTTGGTCGGCACCAGCGCCAAAAAGGGCGAACTGGGTATCGTGACCTGCGGAAATCACCGGTATGCCAACGGGTAAGCCGAGCATTCCTGCGGCGCTGTTCTGTAGCGTACCAATCTGTTCACCCGCTTCCACCAGACGAGGGAAGAGTCGGCGTGGAATACCGGTGGCTTGTAAAATTTGCGGACTGAAATCGCGTTGCTGGATATCCAGCATCTGGCTGGTTCCGGCCATCGTGATATCAGTAGTGAATTCGCCGGTTAAACGGTGGTTAATCAGCGACGAAATAAAGAGCCAGGCGTGCGCGCGTTCCAGCAGTTGTGGATGATTTTCTTTCAACCACACCAACTTATATAACGTATTGAAACTAAAGGCTCCGACTCCAGAAATAGCCTGCAACTGCTGTGCGGAGATCAACCGTTCAATATTGTCCATTACCGCTGCTGTTCGCGGACATTTCCAGCTAATGATCGGATAGAGCAGATTGCCTTGCTTATCTACCAGAGCGCCATCCACACCAAAGGTGGTGACGGCGATACCGCGGATGTGGCAATCAGTCAGTTCACTATTGATTTGCCGACAGCAATCAGCAAAGCGTTGCAAAATGGCGTCTAAAGACCACTGGTGCCAGGTGTTGTTTTCCATCGCGATATCGCTGGCATTAGGCGTTGAGGCGCGGGCAACAATTTTTCCCTGCCGATTAACCGCGATGGCCCTGACATTGGTCGCGCCACAGTCGAGTACCAGGATAACTTCTTGTTTCATAATCGCTCCTGCAATATAGCCGGATAACATTGTTTATCCGGCTAACCACTCTTGCTTGTTCAGGCCCGGTAGCCGGAGCGACCGGGCATCACATCAGGGAGTAATATATTAACGCTTGTACAACGGGCCGTAGTTCTGGCAAGCGCGGTAATCCTGGCCTTCAATATCCATGCCGTGCGCGGCCCAGGCAGAAGGACGATATACTTTGGTCTCTTCAACGTTGTGCATACATACCGGGATACGCAGCATGGAGGCGAGAGTGATAAAGTCTGCGCCAACGTGGCCGATGGTCAGAACCCCGTGGTTAGCGCCCCAGTTCGCCATTACCGAATACACATCCGTAAACGGCCCTTTACCGGTGAGGCGCGGTGCAAACCAGGTGGTTGGCCAGGTTGAGTTGGTGCGTTTGTTGAGGATGTCATGCACATCCTTCGGTAACTCAACGCTCCAGCCTTCCGCGATTTGCAGTACCGGGCCCAGGCCTTTGATGATGTTGACACGGGTCATGGTGAACGGGACGCCGCCTTCGGTAAGGAAGCGGGAAGAGTAACCGCCGCCACGGAAGTATTCGTGGATCGCCGGGCACCATTCGGTAGCGGCGAGGCAAGCGTCAGCCTCTTGCTGAGAGATTTCCCAGTGTGGCTTCATCGTCGGGTTACCTTCGCTGTCGCGTTGTTTACAGGAACCGTCCAGCGCAGCAGAACCGGAGTTGATCAAATGGATGATGCCGTGTTCTGCCAGTCCGTCCAGTTTATGCCCCGTTACACGCTCAATTGCTTCTGGTGACCAGTAGGTACGCACATCGGCAAATACCTGCGCGGTGCCGGTGAGTTGGTGACCCATTAGCATTGCCACGCCGTTAAGACTGTCGTTTTCGGTCGCCACGACAAAGGGTTCGCGCACGCCATTCCAGTCAAATGAACTGTTGAGGATCGCTTCGGCGGTGTCACCATTGGGATATTGATCGGTCCAGTGGCGTTGTCCCTGGAAGCCCGCAGCGATGGCGTTGTAGCCAAGTGATTCTTCCACGCGACCAATATCGGCCAGTTTGCTGTTGCCTTGCATCATGTCGCGGATACACATCGCCATCAGTAAACTTTCGCGCAGAACTGCGCGGCTTTGCTCGGCATTGCGTTGATACTGTTTGTTATTTTCATCTTCGCCATAGCGGAAGTTTTTATCAGCCCAGGCCAGCGCCATTTCCAGTTCGGCTTCGTCGTAAATCTTCTGATCGATACGGCGACGCAGTTCGGTCATATCCACCGCCTGGACTTTCATTCCCAGCCAGGATTCAAAGAAGTTGTGATCAACAATGGAACCGGCGATACCCATCGAAACGCCGCCCAGCGACAGATAGCTTTTACCTTTCATGCTGGCGACGGCCAAACCGGCACGGGCAAAGCGCAGCAGTTTTTCTTCAACATCAGCAGGAATCGATGTGTCATCGGCATCCTGAACGTCATGACCGTAAATGGAGAATGCCGGGATGCCTTTCTGGCTGTGAGCTGCCAGAGCCGCAGCCAGGTAAACAGCGCCGGGGCGTTCAGTGCCGTTAAAGCCCCAAATGGCTTTCGGGCGGGTTGGATCCATGTCGATGGTTTCACTGCCATAGCACCAGCAAGGCGTTACCGTAATGGTGAGGCCTACATTCTGACTGCTGAATTTTTCTTCGCAAGCAGCGGCTTCAGCCATACCCGCGATACAGGTATCGGAAATGACACACTCGACGGCAGCTCCGCAGGCATGGCGCAGTTTCTCGGTCAGCAGTGCAGCCGTGGCTTTCGCCATATTCATTGTTTGTTCTTCAAGCGACTCACGAACACCCATGCGACGACCGTCAATAACCGGGCGGATACCAATTTTCGGTAAGCTGATTTTTTTCATTACTGATTCCTCACTTTATTCGGAAAATATGTTCAGTTAGTTGCCGTTTGAGAACGGAAACGGGCAAAGATAAAGATGACTGCGAAGCAGAGTGCCGGGATCAGTTCAGCAGTGGGGATGTTGCCCGCCGCGTCACTGACAAAACCCATGACCGGAGTGACAATACCGCCGCCAATAATGGTCATAACGATGAAGGACGAACCGTATTTGGTGTCCTGGCCGAGATTTTTAATGCCCAGCGAGAAGATTGTTGGGTACTGAATCGACATAAAGGCGCTGCATAAAGTCAGAGCTATTAAGCCCACATGACCGCCAGCGAAGGCTGAGATCAGGCACAGTGCCATAGCGATTAATGCGTAGGCGGCCAGGACTTTGTGTGGTGCGAAGCGACTGATGAGCCAGGTACCGGTGAAACGACCAATAAAGAAGCACACCATGGTTCCGGTTAAATAGTTAGCGGCAAAGCCTGCAGTCATACCTGGAATTTCTTCTACAGCGTAGCGAATCAAATAGCTCCAGCAGGCCGTTTGTGCGCCGACATAGCAGAATTGCGCTAATACCGCCCAGCGCCAGTGACGAATACGCGCCAGACGAGAAAGCGATGCGGAGAACGATCCTTGTTTGGCGTCACTGTGATTATCACTCTGCAATGCCGGGAATTTCGTCAGCATGATCAGCAGGGCGACCAGTAACACGATAGCCACGATGATCATATAAGGTGTCTGTACCGATAATACCAGGCTGTGTTTATACGCACTCAATTGCTCTGGAGACATTTTATCGAGAACGTCTTGCGATTGATGTGGCACGTTAGACAAAATAAGACTTTGCCCAAAGACAACCGCGATAATTGCGCCAAATGAGTTAAATGTTTGCGCAAGATTTAAGCGGAAGTGACCACTGCTTTCCGGCCCTAATACCGTAACAAAAGGGTTTGCGGCAGTTTCCAGACAACCTAATCCAGCTGCAATAATAAATAGGCCAACTAAAAATAAGGTGTAGTTCATTATTTCTGCAGCGGGCCAGAATAATGCAGCGCCCAAGGCATATAAAAATAATCCGGTAATAATCCCTGCTTTATAACTGAGTTTTTTCATCAATATCCCAGCAGGGATTGGGATAATGAAATAACCAAAGTAAAAGGCCGATTGGATCAGGCCAGCCTGGAAATTTGTCAGCGTAAAAGCCTGCTGGAATTGAGGTAATAAAATGTCGTTAAGGTTATTGGCTACCGCCCAAAGAAAAAACAGTGAGCACAGCAGCGCGAATGGAATAATGTAACTTCTGCTTTGCCCTGCATCTTTATCTACCGCACGGTAACTCTGCGTTTGTATTGATGTGTTTCCCATAGCATCCTCTTAGGTTCAGAAGCTTAAGCACGTAATCGGTTATGTTTTCAAAAGTGCAAAACCAGCGAGTTCGGGCTTCATATCAGTGAATATTTGCCTGTCTGAAATGAACTCATGGATTCATTTTCAAATAAAAAACGCTCTGTAATATGACGGCGGTCACACTTATTAGCTGGGAGGTGACTTTATGTGACTACCATCACTTTAATAATCGAAATTTCATGCCCGTTTCAGAAAATAAATCATAAAAAACACAAACCTGATGACCGTATTAATTGTTTGTGCCGAAAACGGGCATTTCTGGCTTGGGTGAATAAAAAAATGACCGTTTTGATAAATATTTTTAAGAGCGGTCATTTTTAATAGGGTTATAAAAAGAGAACTTGCAGTTATTTACTGTGATTAGTTGAACCAGGTCACAAAATATAAGCTTGTGAATTTCTTTCTGGTTAATCAGGAAGAAGATGGTGGGTAATTAAACGGCTAATTCAATAGTGTGAAAGGAACAACATTATTGCCCTGTTTTGAATCAGAGAGAGGTAGCTAATGGAACGAAATAAACTTGCTCGTCAGATTATTGACACTTGCCTGGAAATGACCCGCCTGGGACTGAACCAGGGGACAGCGGGTAACGTCAGTGTACGTTATCAGGATGGGATGCTGATTACGCCTACAGGTATTCCATATGAAAAACTGACGGAGTCGCATATTGTCTTTATTGATGGCAACGGTAAACATGAGGAAGGAAAGCTCCCCTCAAGCGAATGGCGTTTCCATATGGCGGCCTATCAAAGCAGACCGGATGCCAACGCGGTTGTTCACAATCATGCCGTTCATTGCACGGCAGTTTCTATTCTTAACCGACCAATCCCCGCTATTCACTACATGATTGCGGCGGCTGGCGGTAATTCTATTCCTTGCGCGCCTTATGCGACCTTTGGAACACGCGAACTTTCTGAACATGTTGCGCTGGCTCTCAAAAATCGTAAGGCAACTTTGTTACAACATCATGGGCTTATCGCTTGTGAGGTGAATCTGGAGAAAGCGTTATGGCTGGCGCATGAAGTTGAAGTGCTGGCGCAACTTTACCTGACGACCCTGGCGATTACGGACCCGGTGCCAGTGCTGAGCGATGAAGAGATTGCCGTAGTGCTGGAGAAATTCAAAACCTACGGGTTACGGATTGAAGAGTAATTTCGTAAAGCAACAAGGAGAAGGATGATGGCTAACAGAATGATTCTGAACGAAACGGCATGGTTTGGTCGGGGTGCTGTTGGAGCTTTAACCGATGAGGTGAAACGCCGTGGTTATCAGAAGGCTCTGATCGTCACCGATAAAACGCTGGTGCAATGCGGCGTGGTGGCAAAAGTGACCGATAAGATGGATGCTGCAGGGCTGGCATGGGCGATTTACGACGGCGTAGTGCCCAACCCAACAATTACTGTCGTCAAAGAAGGGCTCGGTGTATTCCAGAATAGCGGCGCGGATTACCTGATCGCTATTGGTGGTGGTTCTCCACAGGATACTTGTAAAGCGATTGGCATTATCAGCAACAACCCGGAGTTTGCCGATGTGCGTAGCCTGGAAGGGCTTTCCCCGACCAATAAACCCAGTGTACCGATTCTGGCAATCCCCACCACAGCAGGCACTGCGGCAGAAGTGACCATTAACTACGTGATCACTGACGAAGAGAAACGGCGCAAGTTTGTTTGCGTTGATCCGCATGATATCCCGCAGGTGGCGTTTATTGACGCTGACATGATGGATGGTATGCCTCCAGCGCTGAAAGCCGCGACGGGTGTCGATGCGCTCACTCATGCTATTGAGGGGTATATTACCCGTGGCGCGTGGGCGCTAACCGATGCACTGCACATTAAAGCGATTGAAATCATTGCTGGGGCGCTGCGAGGATCGGTTGCTGGTGATAAGGATGCCGGAGAAGAAATGGCGCTCGGGCAGTATGTTGCGGGTATGGGCTTCTCGAATGTTGGGTTAGGGTTGGTGCATGGTATGGCGCATCCACTGGGCGCGTTTTACAACACTCCACACGGTGTTGCGAACGCCATCCTGTTACCGCATGTCATGCGCTATAACGCTGACTTTACCGGTGAGAAGTACCGCGATATAGCGCGCGTTATGGGCGTGAAAGTGGAAGGTATGAGCCTGGAAGAGGCGCGTAATGCCGCTGTTGAAGCGGTGTTTGCTCTCAACCGTGATGTCGGTATTCCGCCACATTTGCGTGATGTTGGTGTACGCAAGGAAGACATTCCGGCACTGGCTCAGGCGGCACTGGATGATGTTTGTACCGGTGGCAACCCGCGTGAAGCAACGCTTGAGGATATTGTAGAGCTTTACCATACCGCCTGGTAAATGCGCTGATGTGATAATGCCGGATGCGACGTTTGCGGCGTATCCGGCACGCCGTTACCGTACCAACCGCAATTGCTGTAAATTGCCGTCGATATGCAAATCGGTTTGTAAGCGGGCAATATCGCGGCACAGAAACGCCATCTCTTTATGGGTTTCTAATTTTTTGCGCCACTTTTCGGCAACCGCATCCAGATTCTCATATATCCCTTCCAGACTCTGAAACTCGACCAGCAGCTGCGTGGCGCTTTTTGGTCCGATCCCCGCAACACCCGGTACCTTTGAACTGCTTATTCCGGCAAGCCCCCAGTAATCGGGCAACTGCTGCGGTTGAACGCCAAATTCTTTATCGATAAATGGCGCATCCAGCCAACGTTTCTGGAAGTAATCACGAATACGTAATGTCGGTGAAAGTAACTGACAGTAGCCTTTATCTGTCGAAACAATCGTTGCCTGATGCCCGGCCTGTGTCACTTTGACCGCCAGCGTGGCGGCTAAGTCATCGGCTTCGTTACCGCTGGCTGACCAGCACGGGACGCCGCGTTGCTCAAAGGCGGCGCGTAATGCAGGCATCTCGTCGTGCAACTCTTCCGGCATTGGCGGTCGACCCGCTTTGTAATCTGGTAAACGCTGATGACGCCAGCCGCTACTGCGGTTTTCATCATCAAAAACGGCGATCGCGTGGGTTGGCTGGCTGTGCATAATGAGCTGATCGAGCGCGTGCTGGCAGGTTTCGACACAGGGCGAACCCTGAACGGCATGAATGCGACGAATAAGATTCAGTGCATCGACAATAAGCAAATGAACAGCCACGATAACCCCCTTAAAGATCAGGCGATAAGGGTAACATTCGATACTGGAACAGGCTATGGCTGGATGAGAAATCGGGAAGAGGCCTCGCAAAACGAGGCCTGTGGAGAGCGATTAATCGCAGGCAACGATCTTCATTGCCAGGCCGCCGCGAGAGGTTTCGCGGTACTTGGCGTTCATATCTTTACCTGTTTCGTACATGGTTTCGATAACTTTATCGAGGCAGACGCGCGGCTCGCTGGTACGGCGCAGCGCCATACGTGCGGCGTTCACCGCTTTTACTGCCGCAATGGCGTTACGCTCGATGCATGGCACCTGGACCTGTCCAGCAACCGGATCACACGTCAGACCGAGGTTGTGCTCCATGGCGATTTCCGCCGCGATGCACACCTGCGCCGGGCTTGCGCCTAACAGTTCTGCCAGACCAGCCGCCGCCATTGAGCACGCCACGCCAACTTCACCCTGGCAACCCACTTCGGCACCAGAAATCGACGCGTTCATCTTATAAAGAGAACCAATGGCGCTGGCTACCAGCAGGTAACGAGCCAGTGAGTTAGCGTTCACTTCGCGGATAAACTTATCGTAGTACGCCAGCACAGCCGGGATAATCCCGCACGCACCGTTAGTCGGCGCAGTCACCACGCGACCGCCAGCAGCGTTCTCTTCGTTCACTGCCAGTGCAAACATGTTGATCCAGTCAACAACCGCCATCGGGTCAGTGGTGGTTTTATCCTGGCTGACCAGCATCCGGCGTAGTGCCGCAGCACGGCGTGGTACGCGCAGTTTGCCAGGCAACACGCCTTCGGTAGAAATACCGCGCTCAATACCGCCGCGCATGACTTCCCAGACGTTCGCCAGGTGCTGTTCCAGCTCTTCTTTGCTGTGCAGCGCCAGCTCGTTTTTCATCATCAGGCCAGAGAGTGACAGCCCGGTTTCCTGACAATGTTTTTGCAGATCGGCTGCTGAACTGTACGGATAAGGAACTTCAACCGGTGCGCTATCCTGCTGGCCAAAATGCTCTTCATCAACGATAAAGCCACCGCCAATAGAGTAGTAAGTCTGGCTGTAAACGACTTTATCGCCCGCCAGCGCGGTAATGCGCATACCGTTTTCATGCAGAGAAAGGTTGTCGGCATGGAAGTTCATGCACTGATCAACCGGGAACTCCACTTCATGCTGACCATTTGCCAGCATCAGGCGACCATGAGTATTCACATCCTGAATAAAACCAGGGATGGAATCGATATCCACGGTATCCGGCAGGTTACCCGCCAGGCCCATAATAATGGCGATATCAGTGTGGTGGCCTTTACCGGTCAGAGAGAGCGAGCCGTACACGTCAACCACCACGCGGGTCACGTCTTTAAGCAGGTTACGGGCAATCAGATCGTCGGTAAATTGTTTACCCGCTTTCATTGGTCCAACGGTATGAGAACTGGAAGGGCCAATGCCGATTTTGAAAATATCGAATACGCTAATCATAGGAAATACATCGCGTTAAAACGGAGGAAGCGCCGCCCGAAAGCGGCGCGAAAGGACTTAGCTGAACAGAGAGTAGAAGATTGCGGAGATTGCAATCAGACCCATCACGACAACGAATACGTTGCTGATGTGACCGCTGTACTTACGCATTGCCGGTACTTTCTGAATTGCGTACATCGGCATCAGGAACAGGATCATCGCGATGATTGGGCCGCCCAGGGTTTCAATCATACCCAGGATGCTCGGGTTCAGGGTGGCAACAATCCAGGTCGTTACCAGCATGAACAGCGCAGTGATACGGTTCAGCTTGTTGATTTCGATAGACTTACCTTTACCACGCAGAGATTTAATCACCATACCGTTGAAGCCTTCACGTGCGCCCAGGTAGTGGCCGAGGAAGGATTTGGTGATAGCGATAATCGCGATAATCGGAGCCATCCACGCGATAACCGGTGCGTTAAAGTGGTTAGCCAGGTAAGACAGAATCGAGATGTTCTGCTCTTTAGCCGCAGCTAGGTCTGCCGGAGTCAGGCTCAGTACGCAGCTGAAGACGAAGAACATTACGGTCAGCACCATCATGATGTGTGCGAATGCCAGGATCTTCGAGCATTTCTGTTCTGCCATATCGCCGTACTCTTCACGCTTCGCAACGGCGAAAGAAGAGATGATCGGAGAGTGGTTGAACGAGAACACCATTACCGGAATTGCCAGCCACAGGGTCATCCACAGACCGTTTCCGGTTGCAGATGCAGTGTCCAGAGACAGCGTTTCCAGTGCTGCGCCGTTCCACTGCGGGATCAGGTACAGAGCCAGCAGCATCAGTACGCCAACAAACGGGAATACCAGAATACTCATCGCTTTAACGATCATCTGCTCACCAAAGCGAACGATGGTCATCATACCCACGATCAGGATCAGCGACAGAATCGCACGCGGCGGTGGTGTCATACCCAGCTGGTGAGACATGAAGCTTTCAACTGTATTGGTGATTGCCACACTATAAACCAGCAGGATCGGGTAGATAGCGAAGAAGTAGAGCAGGGTAATCAGTTTACCTGCGCCAATACCAAAGTGTTCTTCTACAACCTCGGTGATGTCTTCGCCTGGGTTTTTACCAGACAGTACGAAGCGAGTCAGGCCGCGGTGTGCAAAAAATGTCATCGGGAACGCAAGGATAGCCATGATGATCAGCGGGATCATACCGCCAACACCGGCGTTGATTGGCAGGAACAGCACGCCCGCGCCGATTGCCGTGCCGTAAAGGCCCAGCATCCACATGGTGTCTGTCTTGCGCCAGGCACTACGAGAGTCTTTCGACGCAATCGTGCTGGTTTGAGTCGTTTCCATCTATTTCTCCTGGAGGAATGCAAATAATTCAGCTTTTAGCCAGTTCAGCCCGGGAAGGTGCCTGACCGTAAAAATGAAATCTGTCTATCGGCGATGGCTTAATCATTTACCGCCGTAATAATTTGAGGGCGGAAAGATACACACAAGTTATGTATCTATCAGTGATCTTGATCTCAAATACAATAATCTACTTGGAAGATAGATTATCCCAACGCTTTACTCTGTAAATCAAAAGTAAAAGAGAATTTAAGGGCAATATTTGCCCATTAAACGACATCTGACTTCTTCCGGGGCGCGCAATATATGTAGGTTGAACTGAAAAAATCAATACTTTTAGTTAATCATGGCGATAATTTCTTTTTCATAGCGATAAAATGTGGTTTATGAAAATAGGGAAACGTTTGCGTTACAACATAAATTGTATGACATATTAACTGTAATGATATTTATCGCGTGAGGGTGGTAAGAAACATTCATATAACAAATGAAATAAATTGATGGGTATGTGACCAAAAACGAGAAAACCCGGCAACAAACGTCACCGGGGGAGGGAGATTACGTGCAGATTTCGTAGCAAGGGATGTAGGCTGAGCCTGGCAACTTCATACGATGCTGGGCAACAAAACCCTGTAGCAGGTCGTCCATACGACGCATAATCTCTTTATCGCCGTTGATTTTGTAAGGACCAAACTCTTCAATGGCGCGAATACCGACTTCTTTTACGTTACCCGCCACAATACCGGAGAACGCACGGCGCAGGTCGGCAGCCAGCACTTCAACAGGTTGATCCGGGTAAAGCTTCAGATTAGCCATGTTCTCGTGAGACGGCTCAAACGGCATTTGCAAATCTGGCGCAATGCGCATTGACCAGTTAAAGCTGTAAGCATCGCCTGTGTCGCGGCGATTTTCTTTCACCAGCGGCATCGATTTTTTCATCTGACGAGCGACTTCAGCGGCGTCATCAATGATGATGCGGTAATGGCGGCGCGCGTTTTCACCCAACGTATGCACGACAAACTCGTCCAGTACGCGGAAGTAGTCGGCGCTCTCTTTCGGGCCGGTGAGGATCAATGGTAAAACCTGATCTTTGTTGGCCGGGTTCATTAAAATTCCCAGCAAATACAGCAACTCTTCTGCCGTACCCACACCGCCAGGGAAGATAATGATACCGTGAGCGATACGGACAAACGCTTCCAGACGTTTTTCGATATCCGGCATGATGATCAATTCGTTGACCAGCGGGTTAGGCGGTTCAGCGGCGATAATCGACGGCTCTGTCATACCAATAAAACGACTGTCTTTGTAACGCTGCTGTGCGTGTCCGACCGCAGCGCCTTTCATCGGCGCTTCCATCGCTCCCGGACCACAGCCGGTGCAGATATTCAGCTCACGCAGGCCCAGCTGATTCCCGACGCGACGGGCATACAAATACTCGTTTTCGTTAATTGAGTGCCCGCCCCAGCAGACCACCATATTTGGCGCTTCACCGACATGCAGTGCGCGAGCGTTACGCAAGATGGAAAAGACCAGGTTAGTGATGTGGACGGAGTTGTCGAGATTCAGGTTGGGAAAACGAACGGTGTTATGGATTTGCCCGTAAACGAAGAGAATGTCACGCAGAACCGCGAACAAGTTGGCCTGCAAAGCGCGAATAATTCGCCCATCGACAAAAGCCTCTTCCGGGGGATTAATCAGTTCCAGCTTTACGCCGCGTTCACGGCGCAGGACGTTAATATCGAAATTTTCAAAACGAGACAGCAATTCTTTGCTGTTATCGGTCAAACTACCGGAGTTCAGTACGGCAAGTGAACAGTTGCGAAACAGTTGATAGAGGTCGCTGCTGGCGGTGCGTTTAAGCATATCCACTTCCAGCTGCGACAACATATCCATGGAGCCAAGCGGGCTAATATGTGTAATCAAGAAAAACTCCTTATGGGACGAATATCGTCATTCCCTTTGATTACAATAGCCCTGCCTGATGACCTTTCACAACCTTCTGCGTGAATCCAGCACGCAAAATTGAGAAAAAATTTATTGCCGAACCAGTCTTGTGGTCGATGGGACAAAATCGCTATTACTGCGCCACGGGTTAATGTCCAGACCGCCACGACGGGTATAACGTGCGTAAACGCTCAATTTCTCTGGCTGGCAGAAGCGTAACAGGTCATTAAAGATGCGTTCCACGCACTGTTCGTGGAACTCGTTGTGATGACGGAAAGAAACCAGGTAACGCAGCAGTTTTTCTCTGTCAATTTGGCGTCCACGATACTGAATTTGGATCGATCCCCAATCTGGTTGATGGGTGATCAGGCAGTTTGATTTCAGCAGGTGGCTGACGAGCGTCTCTTCTACTACTTTTTCGCCACTGGTGGCATTCTCCAGATAGTCAGTAGTGAATTCATAGTTATCGATAGTGATATCCTGGTCATCAATGCAAGTGCCATTGAAATGACCTATCGGTTGGCCTTCCAGTTCATCAAGACGATATAACGCCACGCTAACCTTACCCTGGGCGCAAGTGCTTAAGTCGCGCTCCAGCGTCTGGCGCACCTCATCCCAGTTATTAAAACGCGTCTGGTTAAAACTGTTGAGATAGAGCTTAAAACTCTTCGACTCAATCAGATTTGCGCTGGTGTAATCAAGTTCAACATGACCGACGGCGACCTGCGGCAAACCTTTCGCATTCAGCCAGGAAAGTTCATACAGCGTCCAGATATCCGTACCGTGAAAAGGCAGGTTATCCGCTTTCAGACCCAGCGGATCGCGATTCAGACTACGCGGAACGCCTTGCAGTAGGCTGGCGTCATAGGTATCCCGGTAATCGGTTGATTTTCCAAGAGTCAGGCCCGCAAGTGCCTGATGGTTTGCATAAGAAGACATGTTTCACCGTCATAAACCAGATAAACTAAACGACAAGTGTATCTGGTTTAGGTGAAGAGAGAAATTAGTGGACGATTTGACCGCACAAGCCCTGAAAGATTTTACTGCACGCTACTGCGATGCGTGGCATGAAGAGCATAAAAGCTGGCCGTTGAGTGAGGAACTGTACGGCGTTCCTTCACCGTGCATTATTTCAACCACCGAAGATGCCGTATACTGGCAACCCCAGCCGTTTACCGGGGAACAAAATGTAAACGCGGTTGAACGCGCTTTTGATCTTGTGATACAACCCACAATTCATACCTTTTATACGACTCAGTTTGCCGGGGATATGCACGCGCAGTTTGGCGATATCAAACTGACATTGCTGCAAACCTGGAGTGAAGACGACTTCCGTCGGGTGCAGGAAAATCTGATTGGTCATCTGGTGACTCAGAAAAGGCTAAAATTGCCGCCCACGCTATTTATCGCGACGCTGGAAGAAGAGTTAGAGGTGATCTCGGTGTGTAATCTCTCCGGTGAAGTGTGCAAAGAGACGCTGGGAACACGTAAACGGACGCATTTAGCCTCAAATCTTGCGGAATTCCTTAATCAACTTAAGCCTCTTCTGTAATCCAAATACCCCATCTGGTTGTGAGAGATCTCTTACAGACTCTGTAGGAGATCGCCAGGAAATAAGCGAATACTTAAAAAGATAAGAATCGTTATTTTCATTTAAAATCAATATATTGCTTGTCAATTCTTAACTTTCATATGAAATTTTCCTTAAGGCATTGTCTGTAAGCGCCTTGTAAGACTTCGCGAAAAAGACGATTCTATCTTCGTCGACAGGGAGTCAGACAACGAAGTGAACATCAGGATGATGACACTTCTGAAGGACACACCAGGATGGTGTTTCAGGGAAAGGCTTCTGGATGAAGCGAAGAGGATGACGCAGGACGCGTTAAAGGACACCTCCAGGATGGAGAATGAGAACCGGTCAGGATGATTCGGTGGGTCAGGAAGGCCAGGGACACTTCAGGATGAAGTATCACATCGGGGTGGTGTGAGCAGGAAGCAATAGTTCAGGATGAACGATTGGCCGCAAGGCCAGAGGAAAAGTTGTCAAGGATGAGCAGGGAGCAACAAAAGTAGCTGGAATGCTGCGAAACGAACCGGGAGCACTGTGAATACAGTGCTCCCTTTTTTTATTCCTGCTATCCTTCGCGGCAGTTTTTCTTATTGAGGTTGCTTTATGACCACTCATGACCGCGTTCGTTTCCAGTTGCAGGCGCTTGAAGCGTTACTGCGTGAACATCAGCACTGGCGAAACGATGAACCCCAGCCGCATCAATTTAATAGTACCCAACCGTTCTTTATGGACACCATGGAACCACTGGAGTGGTTGCAGTGGGTGCTGATCCCGCGAATGCACGATTTGTTAGAAAACAACCAGCCGTTACCGGGTGCTTTTGCCGTTGCTCCCTATTATGAAATGGCGCTGGCGACGGACCACCCGCAACGCGCGCTTATTCTGGCTGAGCTGGAAAAACTGGATGCTCTTTTTGCGGATGATGCGAGCTAATGCTGGAAATACTCTATCAGGATGAATGGCTGGTTGCGGTAAATAAACCCTCCGGCTGGCTGGTTCACCGCAGCTGGCTGGATCGCGACGAGAAAGTAGTGGTCATGCAAACCGTGCGTGACCAGATAGGCCAGCATGTGTTTACTGCTCATCGTCTGGACCGACCAACTTCTGGTGTGTTGTTGATGGGATTATCCAGCGAGGCCGGACGGCTGCTGGCACAACAGTTTGAACAGCACCAAATCCAGAAACGTTACCATGCGATTGTGCGCGGCTGGTTGATGGAAGAAGCAGTTCTGGATTATCCACTGGTGGAAGAACTGGACAAAATCGCTGATAAATTTGCTCGCGAAGATAAAGGCCCACAGCCAGCAGTGACGCATTATCGCGGTCTGGCGACCGTAGAAATGCCGGTAGCGACCGGACGTTACCCGACCACGCGCTACGGCCTGGTGGAACTGGAGCCGAAAACCGGACGCAAGCACCAGCTCCGTCGCCATCTTGCCCATTTGCGCCATCCGATTATTGGCGACAGCAAACATGGTGATTTACGCCAGAATCGCAGCGGTGCTGAACATTTTGGCCTTCAGCGGTTAATGCTGCATGCCAGTCAGTTGTCATTGACGCATCCTTTTACTGGCGAGCCGTTGACTATTCACGCGGGCCTGGACGGCACCTGGATGCAGGCGTTATCACAATTTGGCTGGCGGGGTCTGCTTCCTGAAAATGAAAGGGTTGAGTTCAGTGCGCCATCGGGTCAGGATGGAGAGATAAGTTCCTAATCCAGGGAGAAAACGGTATGGCGGAAATTGGTATTTTTGTGGGCACTATGTACGGAAATTCGCTGTTAGTGGCGGAAGAAGCGGAAGCAATTCTGACCGCGCAGGGCCACAAAGCAACGGTATTTGAAGATCCTGAATTAAGCGACTGGCTGCCCTATCAGAATAAGTATGTTCTGGTGGTTACGTCCACGACCGGGCAGGGCGACCTTCCTGATAGCATTGTGCCGCTCTTTCAGGGAATTAAAGATACCCTGGGCTTCCAGCCGAATCTGCGTTATGGCGTGATTGCGCTCGGCGACAGTAGTTATGTGAATTTCTGCAATGGCGGCAAACAGTTCGATGCCTTGTTGCAGGAACAGAGCGCTCAGCGGGTGGGAGAAATGCTGTTGATTGACGCCAGTGAGAACCCGGAACCGGAAACGGAATCAAATCCGTGGGTCGAACATTGGGGCACGCTGTTGTCCTGATACGTTCAGCGAGCGGTAAATGCCGTTTTAGCGGTGCTGAATCGAATCTTTTCAGGCAAATGCCAGTAAAAACTGCTTCATAGCGCGGATTTTTACTGGCGTTTGCCTGGAGTCAAGCGATCCATTTCATACTCTTCTTTATTTCTTCGTTTTAACCCTTCCTTTCTTGTTCTTGTTTTCATTTCCGTGAAGTGGATTCCACCGTCCAGGGCTAATGCCAAAATCGGGCCTCATTGAACGCATTAATGTTGTGTTGTTGCACGGTGAGCCGCTATGGCGCGCTTTTTATACTGCTATTGCCAGATATAAACACGCGCCGTATTCGGCGAACGACCTATAAAAACGGCAAAAAACACCCTACGTCACCTCTGATTTCCTGGCGATGTCGCAGTCCAGAGTGAGCGTGGCTAACGCGAATTTTCAGGAGTGCAACAATGAGTTCTTTAAGTCAGGCTGCGAGCAGTGTGGAAAAACGCACAAATGCTCGTTACTGGATAGTGGTGATGTTGTTTATCGTCACATCCTTCAACTACGGCGACCGCGCTACGCTTTCTATTGCCGGTTCGGAAATGGCCAAAGATATCGGCCTTGATCCCGTGGGAATGGGCTATGTGTTCTCTGCTTTCTCATGGGCTTATGTTATCGGACAGATCCCTGGTGGTTGGTTGCTGGATCGTTTTGGTTCAAAACGCGTCTACTTCTGGTCGATCTTTATCTGGTCGATGTTTACCTTGCTGCAAGGCTTCGTCGATATTTTTAGTGGATTCGGCATTATCGTTGCCCTGTTTACTCTGCGCTTCCTGGTCGGGCTTGCTGAAGCGCCATCTTTCCCCGGCAACAGTCGCATTGTTGCGGCCTGGTTTCCGGCGCAGGAAAGGGGAACGGCGGTGTCTATTTTTAACTCCGCTCAATACTTCGCAACGGTGATCTTCGCGCCGATTATGGGCTGGCTGACTCATGAAGTGGGCTGGTCACACGTCTTCTTCTTTATGGGCGGTCTGGGCATTGTCATCAGCTTTTTCTGGCTGAAAGTCATCCACGAGCCAAATCAACATCCGGGTGTAAATCAGAAAGAGCTGGAGTACATCGCCGCGGGTGGCGCGCTGATCAATATGGATCAGCAAAACACCAAAGTTAAAGTACCGTTCAGCGTGAAGTGGGGGCAGATCAAACAGCTGCTAGGGTCACGGATGATGATCGGCGTTTATATCGGTCAGTACTGTATCAACGCCCTGACTTACTTCTTTATTACCTGGTTCCCGGTTTATCTGGTGCAGGCACGCGGGATGTCGATTCTGAAAGCGGGCTTTGTGGCTTCCGTTCCGGCGGTTTGCGGTTTTATCGGCGGTGTGCTGGGTGGGATTATTTCCGACTGGCTGATGCGCCGCACGGGATCGCTGAACATTGCGCGTAAAACACCGATCGTAATGGGCATGTTGCTGTCGATGGTGATGGTGTTCTGCAACTACGTCAACGTTGAGTGGATGATCATCGGCTTTATGGCGCTGGCCTTCTTCGGTAAGGGCATCGGGGCGCTGGGTTGGGCAGTAATGGCAGATACCGCGCCAAAAGAGATCAGCGGTCTTTCCGGTGGCCTGTTCAACATGTTCGGTAACATTTCTGGCATCGTCACGCCAATCGCAATTGGTTATATCGTTGGCACGACTGGCTCGTTTAATGGGGCGCTGATTTATGTTGGTGTTCATGCCTTAATCGCGGTACTGAGCTACCTGGTGCTGGTGGGCGATATCAAGCGTATCGAGCTGAAACCTGTCGCGGGGCAATAAGATGACGACACAATCCAGTCCTGTTATTACTGATATGAAAGTCATTCCGGTCGCCGGGCACGATAGCATGTTGCTTAATATTGGTGGGGCGCATAACGCATATTTCACTCGCAATATTGTGGTACTCACCGATAACGCCGGGCATACCGGCATTGGTGAAGCGCCAGGCGGAGAGGTGATTTATCAGACGCTTGTCGATGCTATTCCGATGGTGTTGGGCCAGGAAGTTGCGCGCCTGAATAAAGTGGTTCAGCAGGTGCATAAAGGTAATCAGGCAGCCGATTTTGATACCTTCGGCAAAGGTGCCTGGACTTTTGAATTGCGCGTTAATGCCGTGGCGGCGCTGGAAGCCGCCTTGCTTGACCTGCTAGGTAAGGCGCTGAATGTTCCGGTCTGCGAACTGTTGGGGCCAGGCAAGCAACGCGAGGCTATTACCGTCCTCGGTTATCTGTTTTATATCGGTGATCGGACCAAAACCGATCTTCCTTATCTGGAAAATACGCCGGGCAACCATGAGTGGTATCAGTTGCGCCATCAGAAAGCGATGAACAGCGAAGCCGTTGTGCGTCTGGCGGAAGCTTCACAGGATCGTTATGGCTTTAAAGATTTCAAACTTAAGGGCGGAGTGTTACCTGGCGAGCAAGAAATCGACACTGTTCGTGCATTGAAGAAACGCTTCCCGGATGCGCGGATTACCGTTGATCCCAACGGTGCATGGCTGCTTGATGAAGCCATTTCTTTGTGCAAAGGGCTGAATGATGTTCTTACCTATGCCGAAGATCCATGCGGCGCAGAACAGGGTTTCTCCGGTCGTGAAGTGATGGCGGAGTTTCGGCGGGCGACCGGCTTGCCCGTCGCGACTAACATGATCGCCACCAACTGGCGTGAAATGGGTCATGCGGTAATGCTCAATGCAGTAGATATTCCACTTGCCGATCCGCACTTCTGGACGCTTTCCGGTGCAGTCCGCGTGGCGCAGCTTTGCGACGACTGGGGGCTGACCTGGGGCTGTCATTCCAACAACCACTTTGATATCTCTCTGGCGATGTTTACCCATGTGGGTGCGGCGGCACCGGGTAATCCTACCGCTATCGATACCCACTGGATTTGGCAGGAGGGAGATTGTCGCCTGACCCAAAATCCGCTGGAGATTAAAAACGGAAAAATTGCAGTTCCTGATGCGCCCGGTCTGGGCGTGGAACTGGACTGGGAGCAGGTACAAAAGGCGCATGAGGCCTATAAACGTCTGCCTGGCGGTGCGCGTAACGACGCGGGCCCGATGCAGTACCTGATCCCCGGCTGGACCTTTGACCGTAAACGTCCCGTTTTCGGCCGTCATTGATTTTGAAAAAGGACATAAATATGAGTTCTCAATTTACGACGCCTGTTGTTACTGAAATGCAGGTCATCCCGGTGGCGGGCCATGACAGTATGCTGATGAATCTGAGTGGTGCACACGCACCGTTCTTCACGCGTAATATTGTGATTATCAAAGATAATTCTGGTCACACCGGCGTAGGGGAAATTCCCGGCGGCGAGAAAATCCGTAAAACGCTGGAAGATGCGATTCCGCTAGTGGTGGGTAAAACGCTGGGTGAATACAAAAACGTTCTGACGCTGGTGCGTAATACATTTGCCGATCGTGATGCCGGCGGGCGCGGTTTGCAGACATTTGACCTGCGGACCACTATTCATGTGGTTACCGGGATAGAAGCGGCAATGCTGGATCTGCTGGGGCAGCATCTGGGGGTTAACGTGGCATCGCTGCTGGGCGATGGTCAACAGCGTAGCGAAGTCGAAATGCTCGGTTATCTGTTCTTCGTCGGTAATCGCAAAGCCACACCGCTGCCGTATCAAAGCCAGCCGGATGACTCATGTGACTGGTATCGCCTGCGTCACGAAGAAGCGATGACGCCGGATGCGGTGGTGCGCCTGGCGGAAGCGGCATATGAAAAATATGGCTTCAACGATTTCAAACTGAAGGGCGGTGTACTGGCCGGGGAAGAAGAAGCAGAATCTATTGTGGCACTGGCGCAACGCTTCCCGCAGGCGCGTATTACCCTCGATCCTAACGGTGCCTGGTCGCTGAACGAAGCGATTAAAATCGGTAAATACCTGAAAGGTTCGCTGGCTTATGCAGAAGATCCGTGTGGTGCGGAGCAAGGTTTTTCCGGGCGTGAAGTGATGGCAGAGTTCCGCCGCGCGACAGGTCTGCCGACTGCAACCAATATGATCGCCACCGACTGGCGGCAGATGGGCCATACGCTCTCGTTACAATCCGTTGATATCCCGCTGGCGGATCCGCATTTCTGGACGATGCAAGGTTCGGTACGTGTGGCGCAAATGTGCCATGAATTTGGCCTGACCTGGGGTTCACACTCTAACAACCACTTCGATATTTCCCTGGCGATGTTTACCCATGTAGCCGCTGCTGCACCGGGTAAAATTACTGCTATTGATACGCACTGGATCTGGCAGGAAGGCAATCAGCGTCTGACCAAAGAACCGTTTGAGATCAAAGGCGGGCTGGTACAGGTGCCGCAAAAACCAGGATTGGGCGTAGAAATCGATATGGATCAGGTGATGAAAGCCCACGAGCTGTATCAGAAACACGGGCTTGGCGCGCGTGACGATGCAATGGGAATGCAGTATCTGATTCCTGGCTGGACGTTCGATAACAAGCGTCCGTGCATGGTGCGTTAAGACAGAAAACCAAAACCGGCTCTGTCAGGAGCCGGTTTGAGACTGATGCCAAACGCAAAATTGCCTGTTGCGCTACGTATCAGGCCAACATACTTTTTAATTCATTGAATTTAATTGGTTTTGTAGGCCGGATAAGGCGTTAACGCCGCATCCGGAATAAACACAGGCACTTTGTCACCAATCTGAAACCAGCGTCATAAAAAGCCGATTGCTACTCGACAAGACGTCCGTTACCCGAGAATTTTGCTGGCTTCGCGCGCTACATTATCCATCTCGTCCAACAGTTCCAGCAGCTCCGGCTCCAAATCTTCTTCTTTAGTACCGCTACGTAGCTGTTGTTCGATCAGTTGGCAGAGATTCTTCATACGCGGCACACCGCTATAGCCGCAACTGCCATGCAGTTTATGAATCAAATCAACCAGGCCTTCCGGGTTTTCTCCAACCAGCTGTTCCTCAACTTTGTTGCGAACTTCAGGCAGGAAATCGAGTAACATTTGCAGCATATCGCGCGCTAAATCGGTTTTTCCTGCTGCCTGGCGTAGTGCCAGTTGCCAGTCGAGGGTCGCATTCGGGTTCACCACAATTTCGTTGACTTCGGGCGTCACGACGCGAGAGGAAATACCGCTGCCAGGCTTGTAGCGCAACAACAAATTATGCAATCGCTCTTCTTCAATCGGTTTCGCCAGATAATCGCTCATCCCTGCGCCAAGCAGCTTCTCTTTTTGCCCGGCCATTGCATGCGCCGTTACCGCGATAACTGGCGTTTGTTGCTGATGGGGGAGCTGGTGGATGAGTTCGCAGGCCCGAATGCCGTCCATGTCCGGCATTTGAATATCCATTAAGATCAAATCGAACGGCATCTGTTTCGCCCGTTCAACCGCCTGATGCCCGCTATCGCAAAGTTCCACATGTTGCACCATATCTTCCAGCAATGCGCCGATAAGTTTCAGGTTAGCGGGGTTGTCATCAACCGCCATGACTGTCATTGCCAGCTTACTTTCATCGGTTACAGGCAAAAGCGTGTTTTGTTTGTGATGACAAAATTCCGTCAGGGCAGGTAACAGGCGCGTAGGTGTTAATGGTTTCAGCAGACACGCGCCGATACCATCTTGCTTAAGTTTTTCAGCATTGACTTGTGCATGGCAAGGAAGTGCCAGCATCAGGAAATCGGTCATCGATACCGCTTTCGCTAATCGCTCATGTTGCATTGTTAACGGCTCGCGGAAGGTCACCGCGATGCCTAACAACATCATGTCGTAATGCGCGGGAGGCAGCGCGGAGAACGTTGGGCTATAAACCACTTCCAGCGGCGTTTCACTTAAAATATCCAGCGTGCATTGCGCTGCTGCGGAGTTTGGTTCGACATAGGCCAGGCGCTTGCCGGCTAGGCACTGGGTGGATGGCCCTTCGATAATAATGTTCGGGTTCAGATCGAGATTAATGTGGAACCAGAAAGTTGAACCGCGATTCGGCTGGCTATGGAACGAAATATCGCCGCCCATTTCATTAACCAGTTTTTGTGTAATCACCAGCCCCAGCCCGGTGCCACCATGACGGCGGGAAATACTGGCATCAGCCTGTCGGAAGGCCTGGAATAAGCGCGATTGATCGCGTTCAGGAATACCAATGCCGGTATCCCGAATCTGCACTTTAGTATTACTCAGCGCACGTTTTTCTACCAGAATATCAATGTTGCCATTCTCGGTGAATTTAATTGCATTCCCCACCAGGTTAGTGATGATTTGCTGTAATCGCAGTGGGTCGCCGATCACGTTATCGGGCACGTCGCTCTTAATATTGAGCGTCAGTTCCAACCCTTTATCGTGAGAAGAATGTGCCAGCAGGGTAACGACTTCATCCAGCGTGCTGCGTAGTGGGAATGGAATACTTTCCAGAATCAGCTTACCTGCTTCCAGTTTCGAGAAGTCGAGAACATCATTAATAATTGCCAGCAAATTATTTGCCGAACGTTCAATCGTATTCAGGTGATCGCGCTGTGTTGGTGTTAATTCTGTTTTCAGCGTCAGGCGGGTAAAGCCAATAACACCATTCAGTGGTGTACGCAGCTCGTGTGACATATTTGCAAGAAACTCGGATTTAATACGCGCCGCTTCCTGGGCGCGCTTTTTCGCCAGATCCAACTCAACGTTCTGAATTTCCATCTGCTCCAGCGTTTCACGCAGATCGGACGTCGCCTGGTCGATATTGTGCTGCATCTCTTCGTGATAAGCAGCCAGCGACATTGCCATCGAGTTGATACCGTTTTTCAGCATATCCAGCTCGCCGAGCATAAATCCTTCCACCCGGCTGTCGAGTTGCCCGCGACGGATGCGGTCGACGGTATTCACCATATTGCGAATCGGACCGGTTACATCGCGCATTAAGCGCCAGCCAAAAATAAGCGCAATACCGATACAAAACAGCATCATCACGCTGGAAATAAAGATCTCTTTATATTGCTGCAAGCGAACCGATTTAAGATCCAGCTCCAGCGCAATATATCCCAGCATATTTTGACTATTTTTGGCATCGCTACTGGGCGATTCGTCGGGGGAGTAACTCTCAGAAATAATCGGCGTGCGGAGGATCATAATATCGCCGTCACGGGTGACAGTGAGCTGGCGAGGAAACGGCACGTTGCTGCCGAGCTGCATTGATGAGGGATCAAGATGAAAATTGGAGGTGACAAAGAGTCGATTATTTTCATCATAAACCGAAATCGCGCGAACAATATCGGAATGGCGACGATGCAGTACGCTTATTAACTGACCGATAGATTCGCGATTTTGCAGGCTCATGCCATATTCAGTAGAAACTGCAAGCGGCTCAATAATGCTGGCTCCGGCATCTTCCAGTTGACGCTGCAAGTCGTTATAGCGATGCACAACGAAAAAGATACTCAGCAATAAACCAATAAGGACGGTCGGTGCCAGGATCAGAATCATCATGCGTGCGCGCAGGCTGTAGTTGGTCATGGAGTTCCGTTATGGGACAATTAAGGTCACACTGTTAAATTGAGAAAGTCTCGCCAATGGCGCAATTCTACTCTGCAAAACGACGCACGACGACGCGTCAGATCATAACTGTTTCAGTCAACGACCTCGACTCTTTTGGTCAGGGCGTGGCACGACATAACGGCAAAGCGTTATTTATTCCTGGATTATTGCCACAGGAAAACGCGGAAGTTACTGTTACTGAAGATAAAAAACAATACGCCCGCGCTAAAGTCGTGCGCCGGTTAAGCGATAGCCCGGAACGCGAAACGCCACGCTGCCCTCATTTTGGCGTATGCGGCGGCTGTCAGCAACAACACGCCAGCGTGGATTTACAGCAGCGAAGCAAAAGTGCGGCACTCGCCCGATTAATGAAACACGAAGTCTCTGAAGTGATCGCCGATGTTCCCTGGGGCTATCGCCGTCGCGCGCGTTTAAGTCTGAACTACTTACCGAAAACACAGCAACTTCAGATGGGGTTTCGCAAAGCGGGCTCCAGTGACATTGTCGACGTTAAACAATGCCCCATTTTAGTGCCCCAACTTGAAGCATTGCTGCCCAAAGTCAGGGCATGCCTGGACAGCTTACAAGCTATGCGCCATCTTGGTCATGTTGAACTGGTACAGGCAACCAGCGGCACGCTGATGATTTTGCGCCATACCGCACCGCTAAGTTCGGCTGATCGCGAAAAACTGGAACGCTTTTCGCATTCTGAAGGCCTGGATCTGTATCTCGCCCCCGATAGTGAGATACTCGAAACCGTCGCTGGTGAGATGCCCTGGTATGACTCAAACGGGTTGCGCTTAACTTTTAGCCCGCGCGATTTTATTCAGGTCAATGCGGGTGTGAACCAAAAAATGGTAGCGCGTGCGTTGGAATGGCTGGATGTGCAACCTGAAGATCGCGTACTGGATTTGTTCTGCGGTATGGGCAACTTTACACTGCCATTAGCGACACAAGCTGCCAGTGTGGTGGGTGTAGAAGGTGTTCCGGCGCTGGTGGAAAAAGGCCAGCAGAATGCGCGTCTTAATGGCTTACACAATGTGACGTTTTATCACGAAAATCTTGAAGAAGATGTCACAAAGCAGCCGTGGGCGAAAAACGGCTTCGATAAAGTGTTGCTGGACCCGGCGCGAGCAGGTGCCGCAGGTGTTATGCAGCAAATTATAAAACTGGAACCTATTCGTATAGTTTATGTATCCTGTAACCCTGCAACGCTGGCTCGGGATAGCGAAGCGTTATTAAAAGCAGGATATACCATTGCGCGACTGGCGATGCTGGATATGTTCCCACACACGGGACATCTGGAATCGATGGTACTTTTCTCGCGCGTTAAATAGTTGCGATTTGCCGATTTCGGCAGGTCTGGTCCCTAAAGGAGAGGACGATGGTTGCGGTAAGAAGTGCACATATCAATAAGGCTGGTGAATTTGATCCGGAAAAATGGATCGCAAGTCTGGGTATTACCAGCCAGAAGTCGTGTGAGTGCTTAGCCGAAACCTGGGCGTATTGTCTGCAACAGACGCAGGGGCATCCGGATGCCAGTCTGTTATTGTGGCGTGGTGTTGAGATGGTGGAGATCCTCTCGACATTAAGTATGGACATTGACACGCTGCGGGCGGCGCTGCTGTTCCCTCTGGCGGATGCCAACGTAGTCAGCGAAGATGTGCTGCGTGAGTGCGTCGGTAAGTCGGTCGTTAACCTTATTCACGGCGTGCGTGATATGGCGGCGATCCGCCAGCTGAAAGCGACGCATACCGATTCTGTTTCCTCCGAACAGGTCGATAACGTTCGCCGGATGTTATTGGCGATGGTCGATGATTTTCGCTGCGTGGTCATCAAACTGGCAGAGCGTATTGCTCATCTGCGCGAAGTAAAAGACGCGCCGGAAGATGAACGCGTACTGGCGGCAAAAGAGTGCACCAATATCTACGCGCCGTTGGCGAACCGTCTTGGGATTGGACAACTGAAATGGGAGCTGGAAGATTACTGCTTCCGTTATCTCCACCCGACCGAATACAAACGCATCGCAAAACTGCTGCATGAACGCCGTCTCGACCGCGAACACTATATCGAAGAGTTTGTCGGCCATCTGCGCGCTGAGATGAAAGCTGAAGGCGTTAAAGCTGAAGTGTATGGTCGTCCGAAACACATCTACAGCATCTGGCGCAAAATGCAGAAAAAGAACCTCGCCTTCGATGAGCTGTTTGATGTGCGTGCGGTACGTATTGTCGCCGAGCGTTTACAGGATTGTTATGCCGCACTGGGGATAGTGCACACTCACTATCGCCACCTGCCGGATGAGTTTGACGATTACGTCGCTAACCCGAAACCAAACGGTTATCAGTCTATTCATACCGTGGTTCTGGGACCAGGTGGCAAAACCGTAGAGATCCAAATCCGCACCAAACAGATGCATGAAGATGCAGAGTTGGGTGTTGCTGCGCACTGGAAATATAAAGAGGGCGCGGCAGCTGGCGGCGCACGTTCGGGACATGAAGACCGAATTGCCTGGCTGCGTAAACTGATTGCGTGGCAGGAAGAGATGGCTGATTCCGGCGAAATGCTCGACGAAGTACGCAGCCAGGTCTTTGACGACCGGGTGTACGTCTTTACGCCGAAAGGTGACGTCGTTGATTTGCCTGCGGGATCAACGCCGCTGGACTTCGCTTACCACATCCACAGTGATGTCGGGCACCGCTGCATCGGGGCAAAAATAGGCGGGCGCATTGTGCCGTTCACCTACCAGCTGCAGATGGGAGACCAGATTGAAATTATTACCCAGAAACAGCCGAACCCCAGCCGTGACTGGTTAAACCCAAACCTCGGTTACGTCACAACCAGCCGTGGGCGTTCGAAAATTCACGCCTGGTTCCGTAAACAGGACCGTGACAAAAACATTCTGGCTGGGCGGCAAATCCTTGACGACGAGCTGGAACATCTGGGGATCAGCCTGAAAGAAGCAGAAAAACATCTGCTGCCGCGTTACAACTTCAATGATGTCGACGAGTTGCTGGCGGCAATTGGTGGCGGGGATATCCGTCTCAATCAGATGGTGAACTTCCTGCAATCGCAATTTAATAAGCCGAGTGCCGAAGAGCAGGATGCCGCCGCGCTGAAGCAACTTCAGCAAAAAAGCTATACGCCGCAAAACCGCAGTAAAGATAACGGTCGTGTGGTGGTTGAAGGGGTCGGTAACCTGATGCACCACATCGCGCGCTGCTGTCAGCCGATTCCTGGTGATGAAATTGTTGGTTTCATTACTCAGGGACGCGGTATTTCAGTGCATCGTGCAGACTGTGAGCAACTGGCGGAACTGCGCTCCCATGCGCCAGAACGCATTGTTGACGCGGTATGGGGCGAGAGCTACTCCGCCGGATATTCGCTGGTGGTCCGCGTGGTGGCTAATGATCGTAGTGGGTTGTTACGTGATATCACGACCATTCTCGCCAACGAGAAGGTGAACGTACTTGGCGTTGCCAGCCGTAGCGACACCAAACAGCAACTGGCGACCATCGACATGACCATTGAGATTTACAATCTGCAAGTGCTGGGCCGCGTGCTGGGTAAACTCAATCAGGTGCCAGACGTTATCGACGCGCGTCGGTTGCACGGGAGTTAGGCCGAAATTAGCTCGTATCTACAATGTAGATTGATATATACTGTATCTACATATGATAGCGGTTTGAGGAAAGGGTTATGATCCACAGTAGCGTAAAGCGTTGGGGAAATTCACCAGCGGTGCGGATCCCGGCTACGTTAATGCAGGCGCTCAATCTGAATATTGATGATGAAGTGAAGATTGACCTGGTGGATGGCAAATTAATTATTGAGCCAGTGCGTAAAGAGCCCGTATTTACGCTTGCTGAACTGGTCAACGACATCACGCCGGAAAACCTCCACGAGAATATCGACTGGGGAGAGCCGAAAGATAAGGAAGTCTGGTAATGGTAAGCCGATACGTACCCGATATGGGCGATCTGATTTGGGTTGATTTTGACCCGACAAAAGGTAGCGAGCAAGCCGGACATCGTCCGGCTGTTGTCCTGAGTCCGTTCATGTACAACAACAAAACAGGTATGTGTCTGTGTGTTCCTTGTACAACGCAATCAAAAGGATATCCGTTCGAAGTTGTTCTATCCGGTCAGGAACGTGATGGCGTAGCGTTAGCTGATCAGGTAAAAAGTATCGCCTGGCGGGCAAGAGGAGCAACGAAGAAAGGAAAGGTTGCCCCAGAGGAATTACAGCTCATTAAAGCCAAAATTAACGTGCTGATTGGGTAGTGTTACTTACTCACTTCTATTCTGGTCACAGGTTTCCACCTGACAGACCCGCAATTTTCAGGACAATTCAATGAATCAAATCGACCGTTTGCTCACTATTATGCAGCGCCTGCGCGACCCGGAAAACGGCTGCCCGTGGGATAAAGAGCAGACATTTGCCACCATTGCGCCTTACACCCTTGAAGAAACCTACGAAGTGCTGGACGCCATTGCCCGTGAAGATTTTGACGATCTGCGCGGTGAACTCGGCGATCTGCTGTTCCAGGTGGTGTTTTACGCACAAATGGCCCAGGAAGAAGGGCGCTTTGACTTTAATGATATTTGCGCCGCGATCAGCGATAAATTAGAACGTCGCCATCCGCATGTTTTTGCTGACAGTTCTGCCGGAAACAGCCGCGAAGTTCTCGCCCGTTGGGAGGAGATCAAAACCGAAGAGCGCGCGCAAAAAGCGCAGCATTCGGCGCTGGACGATATTCCTCGTAGTTTACCCGCCTTAATGCGCGCACAAAAAATCCAGAAACGTTGCGCCAACGTTGGCTTCGACTGGACGACGCTTGGCCCGGTAGTCGATAAAGTCTACGAAGAGATCGATGAGGTGATGTACGAAGCGCGGCAGGCTGTTGTCGACCAGGCTAAACTGGAGGAGGAAATGGGTGACCTGCTGTTTGCCACAGTCAATCTGGCTCGTCATTTAGGGACAAAAGCGGAAATCGCATTGCAAAAAGCGAACGAAAAATTCGAGCGTCGTTTTCGCGAAGTGGAGCGTATTGTTGCCGCGCGTGGACTGGAAATGACAGGTGTTGACCTCGAAACAATGGAAGAAGTCTGGCAACAGGTAAAACGGCAGGAAATTGATCTCTAAGGGAATTACGCGGTCAAGCGCCATTTGTGTCATTTTTTAAATGACAAGCGCTTGATTTGCGTCAAAAACATTTACCCCAAAGGGGCTATTTTCTCACTCCTGATTTCAATAGTGCGCTGGCGAAGAGGAGGGATAATGAAAGTTTGTGGCACAGGTCATGTTCGGGTATACTGCTTTCCCGTCCTGGTTATTCCATCGTCTTTTCAACCTAACTTCTCAGGTTCAGCATGACAACGAACTATATTTTTGTGACCGGCGGGGTCGTATCCTCTCTGGGTAAAGGCATTGCCGCAGCCTCCCTCGCAGCCATTCTTGAAGCCCGTGGCCTCAATGTGACCATCATGAAACTGGATCCGTACATCAACGTCGATCCAGGTACTATGAGCCCAATCCAACACGGGGAAGTGTTCGTTACTGAAGACGGCGCTGAAACCGACCTGGACCTGGGGCACTACGAGCGTTTCATTCGTACCAAAATGAGCCGCCGCAACAACTTCACCACGGGTCGTATCTACTCTGACGTTCTGCGTAAAGAACGCCGCGGTGACTACCTCGGCGCAACCGTACAGGTTATTCCGCACATCACTAACGCTATCAAAGAGCGCGTGCTGGAAGGCGGCGAAGGTCATGACGTGGTACTGGTCGAAATCGGCGGTACAGTAGGTGATATCGAATCCCTGCCGTTCCTCGAAGCGATTCGCCAGATGGCTGTTGAAATTGGCCGTGAGCACACCCTGTTTATGCACCTGACGCTGGTGCCGTACATGGCAGCGTCTGGTGAAGTCAAAACCAAACCGACTCAGCACTCTGTAAAAGAGCTGCTCTCCATCGGTATCCAGCCTGACATCCTGATTTGTCGTTCAGATCGCGCCGTTCCGGCGAACGAACGTGCGAAGATTGCATTGTTCTGTAATGTTCCGGAAAAAGCGGTTATTTCTCTGAAAGACGTCGATTCCATCTATAAAATTCCGGGCCTGTTGAAATCGCAGGGGCTGGACGATTATATTTGTAAACGATTCAGCTTAAACTGCCCGGAAGCGAATCTGTCCGAATGGGAACAGGTTATCTTCGAAGAAGCGAATCCGGTAAGTGAAGTCACCATTGGTATGGTCGGCAAGTACATTGAACTGCCGGACGCTTACAAATCCGTGATCGAAGCACTGAAACACGGTGGGCTGAAGAATCGTGTCAGCGTCAACATCAAACTGATCGATTCACAAGATGTTGAAACGCGCGGCGTTGAAATCCTTAAAGGTCTGGACGCAATCCTCGTACCTGGCGGTTTCGGCTATCGTGGCGTAGAAGGCATGATTACGACCGCGCGTTTTGCGCGTGAGAATAATATTCCTTATCTGGGCATTTGCCTGGGTATGCAGGTGGCGTTAATTGATTACGCTCGCCATGTTGCCAACATGGAGAACGCCAACTCTACGGAATTTGTGCCAGACTGTAAGTACCCGGTTGTGGCGCTGATTACCGAGTGGCGCGATGAAAACGGCAACGTTGAAGTTCGTAGCGAGAAGAGCGATCTCGGCGGTACCATGCGTCTCGGCGCACAGCAGTGCCAGTTGGTTGACGATAGCTTGGTTCGCCAGCTGTACAATGCGCCGACAATTGTTGAGCGTCATCGTCACCGTTACGAAGTCAACAACATGCTGTTGAAACAGATTGAAGATGCAGGTCTGCGCGTTGCGGGCCGTTCCGGGGATGATCAGTTGGTCGAGATCATCGAAGTTCCGAATCACCCGTGGTTCGTGGCTTGCCAGTTCCATCCGGAGTTTACTTCTACTCCACGTGATGGTCACCCGCTGTTTGCAGGCTTTGTGAAAGCCGCCAGCGAGTTCCAGAAACGTCAGGCGAAGTAAGTAAAAAAGTTAGAACGGCAACGCGTACCCTGGGTACGCGTTGTTTGTCTGGAGTTTCAGTTTAACTAGTGACTTGAGGAAAACCTAATGTCCAAAATCGTAAAAATCATCGGTCGTGAAATCATCGACTCCCGTGGTAACCCGACTGTTGAAGCCGAAGTACATCTGGAGGGTGGTTTCGTCGGTATGGCAGCTGCTCCGTCAGGTGCTTCTACTGGTTCCCGTGAAGCTCTGGAACTGCGCGATGGCGACAAATCCCGTTTCCTGGGTAAAGGCGTAACCAAAGCTGTTGCTGCGGTAAACGGCCCGATCGCTCAGGCACTGATTGGCAAAGATGCCAAAGATCAGGCTGGCATTGACAAGATCATGATCGACCTGGACGGCACCGAAAACAAATCCAAATTCGGCGCGAACGCAATCCTGGCTGTATCTCTGGCTAACGCCAAAGCTGCTGCTGCCGCTAAAGGCATGCCGCTGTACGAGCACATCGCTGAACTGAACGGCACTCCGGGCAAATACTCCATGCCGGTTCCGATGATGAACATCATCAACGGTGGTGAGCACGCTGACAACAACGTTGATATCCAGGAATTCATGATTCAGCCGGTTGGCGCGAAAACTGTGAAAGAAGCCATCCGCATGGGTTCTGAAGTTTTCCATCACCTGGCAAAAGTTCTGAAAGCGAAAGGCATGAACACTGCTGTTGGTGACGAAGGTGGCTATGCGCCGAACCTGGGTTCCAACGCTGAAGCTCTGGCTGTTATCGCTGAAGCTGTTAAAGCTGCTGGTTATGAACTGGGCAAAGACATCACTCTGGCGATGGACTGCGCAGCTTCTGAATTCTACAAAGATGGTAAATACGTTCTGGCTGGCGAAGGCAACAAAGCGTTCACCTCTGAAGAATTCACTCACTTCCTGGAAGAACTGACCAAACAGTACCCGATCGTTTCTATCGAAGACGGTCTGGACGAATCTGACTGGGACGGTTTCGCATACCAGACCAAAGTTCTGGGCGACAAAATCCAGCTGGTTGGTGACGACCTGTTCGTAACCAACACCAAGATCCTGAAAGAAGGTATCGAAAAAGGTATCGCTAACTCCATCCTGATCAAATTCAACCAGATCGGTTCTCTGACCGAAACTCTGGCTGCAATCAAGATGGCGAAAGACGCTGGCTACACTGCAGTAATCTCTCACCGTTCTGGCGAAACTGAAGATGCTACCATCGCTGACCTGGCTGTTGGTACTGCTGCAGGCCAGATCAAAACTGGTTCTATGAGCCGTTCTGACCGTGTTGCTAAATACAACCAGCTGATTCGTATCGAAGAAGCTCTGGGCGAAAAAGCACCGTACAACGGTCGTAAAGAGATCAAAGGCCAGGCATAAGTCTGACTTTATCTGATTTAAAAATGCCAGCCTTCGGGCTGGCATTTTTTATGGTTGAGTTACCAGCGACCGGACGCGCCGCCACCGCCAGAAGAACCGCCCCCGCCGCTAAATCCGCCGCCACTTGAGCCGCCACCGGAACCGCTGTTGTCTGAATGATAACTTCTACCAGATGCTTTTTTCTGAAGTACACATAAACAGGTAAAGACCATAATGGTGGTGAAAGTAAAAAAGAAGAAAAATACAGCAATGGAAAAAGTTTTATCGGAGAACAGGAATAAATCTAAAAGATAGATTGCTGAAATACAGACACTGCTTTTACATGCGCGACAAAAATTACTGCCTTGATGAAAAAACCAGAAAGGGAAGAACATCACTGCAAATACCCAAAAAATAGCAAAGTAATAATGATCACTGGAAGACGCTGATTCAATTTCTGAAGGATTAGCCGGATATTGGTGTTGTGAAGTGAGTTGGTTATTCAAAGCGTTTATAGCTAGCTCTAATCCCTGAGCTAATTTTTGTTGTTTAAATGCGGGTATCATGTTGCTACGGATGATATCTCCAGCCAGAGCATCGGTTACCTTTTCTTCCAGCCCATAACCTACCTGGATGCGGACAGTACGATCCGACCAGGCAACAATGATCAGTATCCCATCATTACGTTTGGCATCTCCTAAACGCCAATTGTCAAAAACCCGTGTAGCATATTTTTCAATTGTCTCGTCTTTGGTTGTGGGAACAATTAATACAGCAATTTGCACTTGGGTATTATTGAAAATAGATTCTAACTTGTACGTCAGTTCTTTCTTTTCTTGTGAGTTTAAGCTACTCGTAAGATCCGTAACTTGTTGCTGTAATGATGGGACAATAGTTGGTTGGGCTGCAACAAAGGAACACACGAATGTGAATATTGGTATGAAATAGCGCATTATAAATGTCCCATTAAAGCTGGATAAATAAATTGACGGCGGCATCGGTAATTTGAGATTCGTTATAATTAAAAACGAACACAGAAAAAATAAGTATAATTTTGGTGAATGTTTTTGACATGATTAAATCCCTTTACTTTATTTATTTCTGACATAATACGTTACTCCCTTTTATTATTAACGATCTGTTTCTCATTTTTCTTTAAACCTGCCTGTAACAGAATGTTAATAAGACATGATTGTTGTGGCAGGATCTGCAATAATTAACAATTATCCACTTCACAGAGAATGCTATGCAGTACCCGATTAACGAGATGTTCCAGACCCTGCAAGGTGAGGGTTACTTTACCGGCGTTCCCGCCATTTTTATTCGTTTACAGGGATGCCCGGTCGGCTGTGCCTGGTGCGACACCAAACACACATGGGAAAAGCTTGAGGATCGGGAAGTTTCCCTTTTCAGCATTCTGGGTAAAACGAAAGAGAGTGATAAGTGGGGAGCAGCAAGCAGTGAAGACTTACTCGCAGTCATCGGTCGTCAGGGATACACCGCGCGTCACGTGGTGATTACGGGTGGTGAACCTTGTATTCATGACTTGATGCCACTAACTGATCTGCTCGAAAAGAACGGTTTCAGTTGCCAGATAGAAACCAGCGGTACTCATGAAGTGCGTTGTACGTCGAATACCTGGGTCACCGTGTCGCCAAAGCTAAATATGCGTGGTGGTTATGAAGTATTGTCGCAAGCCCTGGAGCGAGCTAACGAAATCAAACACCCAGTTGGACGCGTACGTGATATCGAAGCACTGGATGAATTGCTTGCGACGCTGACCGATGATAAACCGCGAGTCATTGCACTGCAGCCGATTAGCCAAAAGGATGATGCCACACGTTTGTGCATTGAAACTTGCATTGCGCGTAACTGGCGTTTGTCGATGCAAACACATAAATATTTAAATATTGCCTGATTACACATTTATATGCGTTATAAATGGGTGGAACCTGTAAAGACTTCCACTCATTTATATTTTTTGTCGCCTCTGAAAACTCATCCATTTTGCCCATTCCGGACTAATCATTGTCATTCTCTACAAATTCTGTGGCGTTAATTTTTCTCTGAGGTGAAAATTATTACGTCGGAGTTTGGTAGATTTTAGTTTGTATAGAGTTATTTTAAATATTTACCTTTTCAATCAATGGATTAAGTGCTCTTTAACATAATAGATGTGTTGTTTGTGTGATACTGTAAAGTTGGTAGATTGTGACTGGCTTAAAAAATCATTAATTAATAATAGGTTATGTTTAGAGAGTTCCCCGCGCGAGCGGGGATAAACCGCGCGCAATGCTGCATTATTTGTGTCGGGCTGGGAGTTCCCCGCGCGAGCGGGGATAAACCGAATACGCATTAAAATGTTTGCAAGCCGCAAACGAGTTCCCCGCGCGAGCGGGGATAAACCGACAATCCCACGCCGATAATCTCTATACAGCAAGAGTTCCCCGCGCGAGCGGGGATAAACCGGATAGGTGTTACACATATGACCAGGCACTGGCGAGTTCCCCGCGTCAGCGGGGATAACCATTCAGGTATGTTCAGGCCGGGCAGTTTCCCGCCCGGCCTTCCTCACTTACGCATTCGACCAGCTCTGGATCGAATCTTCATTCCCCAGCTCACCATGCATCACTTCATACGATTTTTTCAGGATCACATCAGTGTGCTTGGTTAGGTCTTTGAAAATGCCTTTATTCATCGCGTCGTAGCGTTTGGCGTTGCTCTCAACAGGCATAAAGATATCTTTCACGCGAACCATTTTGTCGACAGCCGTTGCGTAATCCGGGTATAGCCCCAGACCTACCGCCGTATTAATCGCTGCCCCCAGACTTGCACAACCATTAATGGCGTTACGGCGTGCCGGAAGGTTGAACACGTCGGCAAAAATCTGCATAAACAGATCGCTGTTCGAACCGCCGCCAGTAATGATCACATGCTTTGCAAAGTGATTCATTTCATTACACATATTGTCGTAATTGTTCTTCAGCGTCAGCGCCACGCTTTCCAGTATCGAACGATATATCCATGCGTAATCCATGCTGGAATCAAAGCCGATCATAATCCCGCGTTTGTACGGTTCCCACGGATTGGTCAGCCAGTCCAGCACCGTCATCAGACCATTACAGCCAGGCGGCACACAAGACGCTTTTTTGTTGAGCAAATCTTCCGGTGAAAGATCCTGTGCTTTGGCATCCTGAATTAACGACTCGCCTAACATGTCGCGCAGCCAGCTCACTGTCCACATGCCTTTGCGGATACCGTAACCTTCATACAGCAATGTTTGCGGAATAGAAGACATAATCGGCCAGTACGCTACCGGATCTTTCGGCAGTGCTTTGCCGTTCATCATCAACGCGATGTAAGTGCCAAGAGAAATTACCGTAGTTTCATCATCCAGTAACCCGGCTCCCAGTGCTTCTACCGGTTTATCACTGGTGGTACAAACAACCGGCAGCCCAGCCGGGAAATGTGTCGCCAGCGCGGCTTGTGGTGTGATATGTCCGAGGACGGTGCCAGGCATTTGCACATCAAACAGCATATGACGGGGGATATTAAACTTATCCATTACCGCAGCCTCTTCGCTCCATGCCCAGCTCTTATAATCCACCGGCCACTGACCAAAATAGTTGGCGATATTATCTTTAAACTCGCCGGTTAAGCGATGCGTCAGATAACCCGAAAAAGAGGTGACATATGCCACGTCAGGATTCGTATGTTCGTAAGGGCGTGTAACGCGAGCATCCTGCCAGCTAATCAACGGCGCAGCTGGCGTGCCATCGGCTTTCAATAACGCACGGCAGCAACGGATGGATCCCAGACCAATACCGACAATATCTTCTTTATTTCCGGCAAACTGACTCATCAAATCGTGACCGGCAAAACATAATGATGCCCATAAATCGTCGTCAGGATGTTCTGCAGTATCGGCATCTGGCGTGTGCATCGGCTGTAATAAGCCTTTGCCTTCGCAAACCACGTTACCTTCCAGATCGTACATCACCACTTTTGTGCTCTGACTTCCGCCATCAATCCCTATGATGTATTTTTTCGACATGATTTTTCTCCTGTAATTTTCTGGACTTACTTGCTGCTAGCCATAGCAGGGGCGCTATCAGCAGTACGAATTTTTTGGAACAGCAAAAAGGTAAAGACGATCACCATGGCAAGCGCCGCCATGCCCATCAGCCACATATTGCGGTAGGCTTCTGCAGCGGGCAGGGTGTCTTGCCAGTAGCCGATAATCGGGTAAACGAAGACATCCGGCAGGAATCCAATCACCGAACAAATACCTACCGTGGTGCCCATAATGTAAGACGGTGTTCTCGCTTCGCCAGGGCAGGCCCAGTACAGCCCGCGTGAGGCGTAACAGGTGAATCCCAGCAGTAAAATCAGGCCAATCCCCATCGCGACCGATTGCGGGTTAGAGTTCGTGACGAGCAGGGCAGTTAACGCCAGCAAGCCGAGTACGGAAAGGATTTGGATCACGCGGGTAGGGGATTTCACTTTGCTGTAGGTGGTGATAATGCCACCAAGTGGGCCGCACAGCGCGCGGAAGATTTTGTTGATCACAATCCCCATGTAGCTCGCCGCCACCAGCGACATGCCGTACATTTCGGTCAGATAGTTGGTGGAGTAACTCAGAATGGCGTAGATGGTGAAGACACCAAAAATCACCATGCTGCAATACCAGGTGGTTCTGATGCGCAAAACGGCCAGGATGTCGCTAAGCTGGAATGAATGTTTTTCTTCGTTATTGGTATTGCGCAGGTTGTTGTTATCGCTAACAAAAAACCAACACAAAATGCCCAGCAGAATGTAAACCACACTATAGATAATAATGACCGTTTTCAGGCTGGCGCTGTCATCCGGTGCAAAGCGAGAAAAGACCCACATGGTAAACACCGCCAGCGACATTACACCGACGCCGCGCAGCCCTTCCATCCAGCCCATAATTTTCCCTTGCTCGCTATGATCGCCCAGCAACGAGGCGGCTTTAATCGACACCGACCACAGCATTAAAATCGTCGTTATCGCAAAGGCGACCTGAATACAGAGCATTACCCACAGCGGTGGATATGTTGCCATTAACAGACCCAGTAATCCGGTAATGATCATCGCGGAAGTAATCATTTTGCGGTGTGAAAATTTATCGGCAATAACGCCGCTGGGGGCATAAAGAATAATAGCCGCAATACCAAAGGTACTCATTATTAAACCTATCTCGGTATTGCTGAATCCCATAAATTTCGCCATGGGAATTTGATAAATATAACGTAAATAAGCCAGGTCGAAACTAACGCCGCCGCTAAAACTAATTATCGCGAGGGTTATCCAACGGCGACATGAGTTGTGTTGCATATCGTATTCCCATTTGTAATAGACAAAAAAAAGAGAAAAGTAAGCCGCCCTTTCAGGTGGATTACTTTTCTCAGGTCTCTAGTAATTGCAATAAGAAATAACATGGAAAGCAGTGGTGTTGTGTGAGAGTAATCACGCTTCTGCTTTTTAAAATTATTTGACAATTCGAATATCACACTGTGATTACGATCACATTAGCGATTATGCCCTTATGATAAAAATTATCTCCAGTTACCAGAGATAATGAGAAAGGTAACTTCCCTCTCGCGGGGGAAGTTACCTTTCTTTTTTTTTGCCTTACGGAAATTGGAGCTAACTATGTCAATCGAATCTCTCAATGCGTTCTCAATGGATTTTTTCTCCCTGAAAGGTAAAACCGCAATTGTTACCGGCGGGAATAGCGGTTTAGGCCAGGCATTTGCCATGGCGCTGGCCAAAGCAGGCGCAAATATCTTTATTCCAAGCTTCGTCAAAGATAACGGCGAAACAAAGGAAATGATTGAAAAACAGGGTGTTGAAGTAGACTTCATGCAGGTGGATATCACCGCAAAAGGCGCGCCGCAGAAGATAATCGCCGCCTGTTGCGAACGTTTCGGTACCGTCGATATTCTGGTTAACAATGCCGGTATTTGTAAGCTGAATAAGGTGCTGGACTTCGGTCGTGCCGACTGGGATCCAATGATTGATGTGAACCTGACCGCCGCATTCGAGTTAAGCTATGAAGCTGCAAAAATTATGATCCCGCAGAAAAGCGGTAAAATCATTAATATCTGTTCATTGTTCTCTTACTTAGGTGGACAATGGTCACCTGCTTATTCTGCCACTAAACATGCTCTTGCCGGATTCACCAAAGCCTATTGCGATGAATTAGGTCAATATAATATTCAGGTGAATGGTATTGCCCCGGGATATTACGCTACCGATATCACTCTGGCGACCCGTAGTAATCCAGAAACTAACCAGCGCGTTCTTGATCATATTCCGGCAAACCGTTGGGGCGATACTCAGGATTTAATGGGCGCAGCCGTATTCCTCGCAAGTCCGGCTTCAAATTATGTTAACGGGCATTTATTAGTGGTCGATGGCGGTTATTTAGTGCGCTAATCCATAACGGTGGTTTCTGTTTTCTCTTATTAATGATTATTCCATTTTTATTATCAGGAAGGAATTACTATGTCTTTATCTCGCGCAGCGATTGTCGACCAGCTAAAGGAAATTGTTGGTGCAGATCGCGTAATTACCGATGAAACAGTATTAAAGAAAAACAGTATTGACCGTTTTCGTAAATTTCCGGATATTCATGGTATTTATACTTTGCCGATTCCGGCAGCGGTCGTAAAACTCGGTTCCACAGAACAAGTCTCCCGTGTGCTGAATTTTATGAATGCGCACAAAATTAACGGTGTGCCGCGTACCGGCGCTTCCGCCACTGAAGGTGGGCTGGAAACCGTTGTGGAAAACTCGGTGGTGCTCGACGGCTCCGCCATGAATCAAATCATTAATATTGATATTGAGAATATGCAGGCGACGGCGCAATGTGGCGTTCCGCTGGAGGTGCTGGAAAACGCGTTGCGTGAAAAAGGTTACACCACGGGGCATTCTCCGCAGTCAAAGCCGCTGGCGCAGATGGGCGGCCTGGTAGCAACCCGCAGTATCGGGCAGTTCTCCACACTCTACGGCGCAATCGAAGATATGGTCGTTGGTCTGGAAGCAGTATTGGCTGATGGCACCGTAACACGCATTAAAAACGTACCACGCCGCGCGGCAGGCCCGGACATTCGTCACATCATCATCGGCAACGAAGGTGCATTGTGCTATATCACTGAAGTAACTGTGAAAATCTTTAAGTTCACCCCGGAAAACAACCTCTTCTACGGCTATATCCTGGAAGACATGAAAACCGGCTTCAACATCCTGCGTGAAATCATGGTGGAAGGGTATCGTCCGTCGATCGCTCGTTTGTATGACGCTGAAGATGGCACCCAACACTTCACCCATTTTGCCGATGGTAAATGTGTGCTGATCTTTATGGCTGAAGGTAACCCTCGCATTGCGAAGGCGACAGGCGAAGGGATTGCGGAAATCGTGGCACGTTACCCGCAATGCCAGCGAGTGGACAGCAAGCTGATCGAAACCTGGTTTAATCACCTGAACTGGGGGCCGGATAAAGTGGCCGCTGAACGTGTGCAGATCCTCAAAACCGGCAACATGGGCTTTACCACCGAAGTGTCCGGCTGCTGGAGCTGCATCCACGAAATCTACGAAAGCGTTATTAACCGTATTCGTACCGAGTTCCCGCACGCCGACGACATCACCATGCTGGGCGGTCACTCCTCTCACAGCTACCAGAACGGCACCAACATGTACTTCGTTTACGACTACAACGTTGTCGACTGTAAGCCGGAAGAGGAAATCGACAAGTACCACAATCCGCTCAACAAAATCATCTGCGAAGAAACCATTCGCCTCGGCGGTTCGATGGTGCACCACCACGGTATTGGTAAACATCGCGTTCACTGGAGCAAACTGGAACACGGCAGCGCGTGGACGTTGCTGGAAGGTCTGAAAAAACAGTTCGATCCTAACGGCATTATGAATACGGGTACTATCTATCCGATTGAAAAATAATGTGTGAGGCAGCGTTCCGCTATGAGGGGCGTTGCCTTTTCGGCTTCTCAGGCGAGAAGCCGTTCTTATTACCGGACAATGAAGGGGTAAAGATGAACACTTCACCGGTGCGAATGGATGATTTACCGCTTAACCGTTTTCACTGTCGAATTGCTGCGCTCACTTTCGGCGCGCACCTGACCGACGGTTATGTTCTCGGCGTCATTGGTTACGCCATTATTCAGCTTACACCCGCCATGCAACTGACGCCGTTTATGGCGGGAATGATTGGCGGCTCGGCGCTACTTGGCCTGTTTATCGGTAGCCTGGTTTTGGGGTGGATCTCCGACCATATTGGTCGGCAAAAAATCTTCACCTTCAGCTTTTTGCTGATTACGCTCGCTTCGTTCTTACAATTTTTTGCCACCACGCCAGAGCATCTTATTGGACTGCGCATTTTGATCGGCATTGGTCTGGGAGGCGATTACTCAGTAGGCCACACCTTGCTGGCTGAATTTTCTCCGCGCCGCCATCGCGGTATTTTGCTGGGCGCATTCAGCGTGGTGTGGACCGTAGGCTATGTGCTGGCAAGTATTGCCGGACATCACTTTATTAGCGAAAGCCCGGAGGCCTGGCGCTGGCTGCTGGCATCGGCAGCTCTGCCCGCATTGTTGATTACGTTATTACGCTGGGGAACGCCAGAATCGCCACGCTGGCTACTGCGGCAGGGGCGTTTTGCAGAAGCTCACGCTATCGTGCATCGCTATTTTGGTCCCCATGTTTTACTGGGCGATGAAGTGGCAACGGCGACCCATAAACACATCAAAACCTTGTTCTCTTCGCGCTACTGGCGGCGCACGGCGTTTAACAGCGTCTTCTTTGTCTGCCTCGTAATCCCATGGTTTGTGATTTATACCTGGCTGCCAACTATCGCCCAGACTATTGGTCTGGAAGATGCGTTGACCGCTAGCCTGATGCTTAATGCGTTGTTAATTGTGGGTGCGCTGCTGGGATTAGTTCTGACGCACCTGCTGGCACATCGCAAATTTTTGCTGGGAAGTTTTTTGCTGCTGGCGGCAACGCTGGTAGTGATGGCTTGTTTGCCTTCCGGCAGTTCATTAACGCTGCTGCTTTTTGTTCTCTTCAGCACCACCATTTCGGCAGTCAGTAATCTGGTGGGCATTTTGCCTGCGGAAAGTTTTCCTACTGACATTCGCTCGCTGGGCGTCGGTTTTGCCACCGCCATGAGTCGGTTGGGGGCGGCGGTAAGTACTGGCCTGCTGCCGTGGGTGCTGGCGCAGTGGGGAATGCAAGTCACCTTAATGCTCCTGGCGGCAGTGTTGTTGGTTGGTTTTGTTGTGACCTGGCTATGGGCACCAGAAACCAAAGCACTCCCGCTGGTGGCGGCGGGAAATGTAGGAGGTGCGAATGAACATTCTGTTAGCGTTTAAAGCCGAACCGGATGCCGGAATGCTGGCGGAAAAAGAGTGGCAGGCGGCGGCTCAGGGTAATAGCGGACCGGATGTTTCGCTTCTGCGAAGTTTACTCGGTGCTGATGAACAGGCTGCCGCCGCGCTGCTGTTGGCGCAGAGAAAAAACGGTACGTCGATGTCCTTAACCGCGTTGAGCATGGGGGATGAACGGGCGTTGCACTGGCTGCGCTATCTCATGGCGCTTGGGTTTGAGGAAGCTGTATTGCTGGAGACGGCGGCAGATCTGCGCTTTGCGCCGGAATTTGTCGCTCGCCATATTGCCGAATGGCAGCGTCAGAATCCGCTGGATCTGATAATTACCGGCTGCCAAAGCAGCGAAGGGCAGAATGGGCAAACGCCATTTTTGCTGGCGGAAATGCTGGGCTGGCCCTGCTTCACCCAGGTGGAGCGTTTTACTCTCGACGCGCCGTTTATCACCCTCGAACAGCGTACTGAAAACGGGCTGCGCTGTTGCCGGGTTCGCTTGCCTGCGGTGATTGCCGTGCGTCAGTGCGGTGAAGTGGCCTTGCCAGTACCGGGAATGCGCCAGCGTATGGCGGCGGGGAAAGCAGAAATTATCCGTAAAACTGTTGCTGCCGAATCGCCAGCGATGCAGTGTCTGCAACTGGCAAGAGCAGAGCAACAACGCGGAGCGACGCTGATTGATGGGCAAACGGTAGCAGAAAAAGCGCAAAAGCTATGGCAGGACTATTTACGCCAAAGGATGCAGCCATGAATATCGCAATTGTGACAATAAATCAGGAGAATGCCGCAATAGCGAGCTGGCTGGCAGAACAGGATTTCAGCGGTTGTACCCTGGCACACTGGCATATTGAACCTCAGCCCGTAGTGGCGGAACAGGTGCTGGATGCGCTGGTGGAACAGTGGCAGCGAACGCCAGCGGACGTTGTTCTCTTTCCGCCGGGAACGTTTGGCGATGAACTGTCGACCCGGCTGGCCTGGCGTTTACATGGTGCAAGCATCTGCCAGGTGACTTCGTTAGATATTCCAACCGTAAGCGTGCGCAAATCCCACTGGGGAAATGCGCTAACGGCGACGCTGCAAACAGAAAAACGCCCGCTATGCCTTTCGCTGGCACGTCAGGCGGGAGCAGATAAAAACGCCACGTTGCCCTCTGGTATGCAGCAACTGAACATTGTCCCAGGTGCGCTTCCCGACTGGCTGGTTAGCATAGAAAACCTGAAAAATGTTACCCGCGACCCATTAGCTGAAGCCAGACGGGTGCTGGTGGTGGGGCAGGGCGGAGAGGCAGATAACCAGGAAATCGCTATGCTGGCAGAAAAGCTGGGAGCCGAAGTGGGCTACAGTCGGGCGCGAGTGATGAACGGTGGCGTTGATGCTGAAAAAGTGATTGGTATTTCCGGACATCTGCTGGCACCTGAGGTGTGTATTGTTGTTGGCGCTTCCGGCGCAGCAGCGTTAATGGCGGGCGTACGCAATAGCAAGTTTGTGGTGGCGATTAATCATGACGCCAGCGCAGCGGTATTTTCACAGGCAGATGTTGGCGTGGTTGATGACTGGAAAGTGGTGCTGGAGGCACTGGTGACAAACATTCACGCAGATTGCCAATAACGTGTTGCCGGATGATCCTGCCTACGGTTCTGGGCTGGGGACTTGTAGGCCTGATAAGACGCGTCAAGCGTCGCATCAGGCGCTGAATGTCGGATGTGGCGTGCAGCCTACAAATCACACAAATTCAATTCGTTACGATTATCCCGTCAAAGCAATTTTTTCGCTAGCGTCCAGACCCCGGTATTCGTGGTGGAAAGCGCCACGACACCTGCGTTAATCGCATTACGCGCATCTTCTTCATCGCACACCAGCCCGCCAGCAATCAGCGGTTGGCGGATTTTCTCCGTCACCCAGCCCAGCACTTTGGGCATACAGCCTGGCAGGATCTCAATACAATCCGGATTCGATTGCGCAACTTGCTTATCAATGTTGTGAAACGAAATTGAATCAACAATAAACAGGCGATGAATACAGAAAAAACCTTCCGCTCTTGCTGCTTTCAGCATTGAG
The DNA here is from genome assembly GCF_046486495.1 of Escherichia sp. WS3227_2. Classification (NCBI taxonomy): domain Bacteria; kingdom Pseudomonadati; phylum Pseudomonadota; class Gammaproteobacteria; order Enterobacterales; family Enterobacteriaceae; genus Escherichia; species Escherichia sp. WS3227_2. Next base: position 135,498 of record NZ_JBJQLG010000001.1, on the reverse strand, counting down.
GCTTTGGTACTGATAATTCCGTCCGCCTCTGTCACCAGTTTCAAAAACTGAATCACCACTTCTTTATTTGACGCGCCTTCCAGCAAATCAACATGAATAAAAGCATATTTTCCGGCATTTTTAATCTTTTTAACGATTTGACTAATGGTGCAGATATTGCCGTACAACACGGAAATAAACTGGCATTCAGAGTCGATTGCCAGTTGCAGGCTGGCATTATCTTTAACGGCAGCAATCACCGGATTCTGGCGGAGCAGGTGTAAGAGGGGCATAAATTATCCTTATTATTTATCCAAAACGGTAGGTGATGCCGAATCCGGAAGGCGGATAGCGCCACTGTTGTAGTGTTGATTCGTCGCACAGCAAACGGCAGGTGCCACACTCCAGGCAGCCGCGATAATCAACGCGTAAATCACCTTCCGGTGTGAGCGAAAAAAGACCAGCCGGACAAGCGTTAATCAACCGTTGTACCGTCTGGCGCTCAACGGAGTCAGCCGGAACAATGTGCGGCGCATCGGCAACGCGCCAGAGATTACGGGCTACAGACATCGCAGACTCCTGATAACATCGCCCGCCAGATGCCACAGGCCGTGACGACGTAAATGACGCCAGAATAACTGGCGCAGCGGCGGAACAGGTTTATCACCCTGATCCCATAAATCACGGGAAATATCCTGCATTAACGCAGGCCACGCCCGATACCAGCCAGGTCGTTGCAAAAGCGCCGGAACATGCTGATAACGTTGTAGAACATCCCATAGCAGGCTGCGCTCGACGTTGTGATGATAAAGCGGAAACAGATTTTGCGGCTCGCGGTGCAGGCAGGCGCTTATCAGCGTTTGTGCCGCCGCCTGTGCGCCAGCCAGCGCCATATCCATACCGCGCACGGAAATTCCGGTATTGACGCAACTGCGCAACGCATCGCCCACCAGCAGCCAGCCGTTACCGGCGTATTGCACTGGCATACTGTGCAAGCCACCTTCTGGCACCAGATGCGCACCATACTCCAGTGATTCCGTGTTTTTGATAAGCGGGTGCACTGCCGGATGCGTTTTAAAGCGAGCCAGCAGCTCGCTTGCTGGAACACGACTTTGCGTAAGTGAAGAGAGCGGGCAAACAATCCCTAACGAGAGCGTTTGTTGATTAGTATAAAGAAATGCGCCGCCGGGTAAGTCATCACAGATTCCGCCGCTGAACAGCAACGCTGCGCCTTCGTTATTCTCCAGATGAAAACGTTCTTCAATAGCGGATGTTTCCAGCGCCAGCACTTCTTTGATCCCCAACGCCATCGCTTCGCCAGCAGGACGAGTCACTAACCCGTGACGCTCAGCCAGGACGCTGTTGGCACCTTCTGCCAGCACCACATAACGGGCGCGGAGAATATCGTCACCACAAATGACACCACACACCCTGCCGTTTTCTTCATACAGCGCATCCACCGTCGCACCAGGGATGCATTCGACACCTTCTTTTTCGGCTTCGGCAACCAGCCACGGATCGAACCGTGCACGTAATACGCTCCAGGATTCTCCGCCGGGCTGTAAGCTGGAAAACGTCGTTGCGCCATCCGGCGTTAACAGGGAAAGGCTTTCGTGAGTGATGCGTCGTTCAAGAGGCGCGGTCAGATGAAATTGCGGGAGGAGTTCCGCGAGCGCATGGGTGTATAAACGCCCGCCAGAAAGATTTTTGCTGCCAGGGGTTTCAGCACGTTCCAGTAACAGAACGGATAAACCTGCCCGCGCGCAGCGTAACGCACAAGCGGTGCCCGCAATGCCGGCACCGATAATAATAATGTCGCAGTCGTCTTCCATGTCGTGCCCCATATATCCAGAGCGCAACACCCTAACATAGCGTTACTTAAGGGAAATTTACCGCCGACACACTCTTATCATTCGCCGCGATAGATGCAACCTGCGGTGCAGGTTTCTTTCACCATAACCGCACTTAACAGCGGAACAACCGGTTTAACCTGATCCCAAATCCATTTTGCTAAAACTTCGCTGGTTGGGTTTTCCAGACCTGGAATATCATTGAGATAATGGTGATCGAGGCGCTCATAAGTTGGCTTAAACGCCGCTTTCAGTTCAGCGAAATCGATAATCCAGCCCGTATGCGGATCGACTTCCCCGGTAATTTCCAGTCGCACCATAAAGGAATGCCCGTGCAGGCGACCACATTTATGCCCTTCCGGGACGTGTGGTAAGCGGTGAGCGGCTTCGAAGGTGAAATCTTTAAATAACGTGGTGGACATCATAATTTCTCTACAGGACGATAAAACCGCCGTAGAGTACCGGAAAGGCTGTTTTTTCGCATTATCTAAAACGACTTTGTTGCGCAAAATCGCTAATTTATCTTAATGATTGGCTAATTTCATTTGTTTTTCATTGGGTTGGTTAATCTGTTTTGTTGTTAAAGACTATTGCTAAAACAGGTTAGTCGATTTGGTTATTAGTTATCGCTATCCCGTCTTTAATCCACACCGTTCACCCCGTTAACCTTACCTTCTCTTCTGTTTTATGGGCGCTGACAGGGCGCAGAAACAGCTTTGCTTACTGGAACATAACGACGCATGACGACACAGGTCCCACCTTCCGCGTTGCTTCCGTTGAACCCGGAGCAACTGGCACGCCTTCAGGCGGCCACGACCGATTTAACTCCCACCCAGCTTGCCTGGGTTTCTGGCTATTTCTGGGGCGTACTCAACCAGCAGCCTGCAGCGCTTGCAGCGACGCCTGCGCCCGCCGCAGAAATGCCGGGTATAACTATTATCTCCGCTTCGCAAACCGGCAATGCGCGCCGGGTTGCTGAAGCATTACGCGATGATTTATTAGCGGCAAAACTGAACGTTAAGCTGGTGAACGCGGGCGACTATAAATTCAAACAAATCGCCAGCGAAAAACTGCTCATCGTGGTGACGTCAACGCAAGGGGAAGGGGAACCGCCGGAAGAAGCCGTCGCGCTGCATAAGTTCCTGTTCTCCAAAAAAGCGCCAAAGCTGGAAAACACTGCATTTGCCGTGTTTAGCCTCGGCGATAGCTCTTATGAATTTTTCTGCCAGTCCGGGAAAGATTTTGACAGCAAGCTGGCGGAACTGGGCGGTGAACGCCTGCTCGACCGTGTCGATGCCGACGTTGAATACCAGGCTGCTGCCAGCGAGTGGCGCGCCCGCGTGGTTGATGTTCTGAAGTCCCGTGCGCCTGTCGCGGCACCTTCGCAATCCGTCGCTACTGGCGCGGTAAATGAAATCCACACCAGCCCGTACAGCAAAGACGCGCCGCTGGTGGCGAGCCTTTCGGTTAACCAGAAAATTACCGGGCGTAACTCTGAAAAAGACGTTCGCCATATCGAAATTGACTTAGGTGACTCTGGCCTGCGTTATCAGCCGGGTGACGCGCTGGGCATCTGGTATCAGAACGATCCGGCACTGGTGAAAGAACTTGTCGAACTGCTGTGGCTGAAAGGCGATGAACCTGTCACCGTTGAGGGCAAAACGCTGACCCTGAGCGAAGCGCTCCAGTGGCACTTTGAACTCACCGTCAACACCGCGAATATTGTTGAGAACTACGCCACGCTTACCCGCAGCGAAACGCTGCTGCCGCTGGTGGGCGATAAAGCGAAGTTACAGCATTACGCCGCGACCACGCCGATTGTTGACATGGTGCGTTTCTCTCCGGCGCAACTGGATGCCGAAGCGCTGATTAACCTGCTGCGCCCGCTGACCCCGCGCCTGTATTCCATCGCCTCCTCGCAGGCGGAAGTCGAGAACGAAGTACATGTCACCGTTGGTGTGGTGCGTTACGACGTGGAAGGCCGAGCCCGTGCCGGTGGTGCCTCCAGCTTCCTCGCGGATCGCGTGGAAGAAGAGGGCGAAGTCCGCGTCTTTATCGAACATAACGATAACTTCCGCCTGCCAGCCAACCCGGAAACCCCGGTGATTATGATTGGCCCAGGCACCGGCATCGCGCCGTTCCGCGCCTTTATGCAGCAACGCGCCGCTGACGAAGCGCCAGGTAAAAACTGGCTGTTCTTTGGCAACCCGCACTTTACGGAAGATTTCCTCTACCAGGTGGAGTGGCAGCGCTACGTGAAAGAAGGCGTATTGAGCCGCATCGATCTTGCCTGGTCGCGCGACCAAAAAGAAAAAGTTTATGTACAAGACAAACTGCGCGAACAGGGCGCGGAGCTGTGGCGCTGGATCAATGACGGTGCCCACATTTATGTCTGCGGCGACGCTAATCGCATGGCGAAAGACGTTGAGCAGGCACTTCTGGAAGTGATTGCCGAATTTGGTGGCATGGACACCGAAGCGGCGGATGAATTTTTAAGTGAGCTGCGCGTAGAGCGCCGTTATCAGCGAGATGTCTACTAATGAGCGAAAAACATCCAGGGCCTTTAGTGGTCGAAGGAAAACTGACAGACGCCGAGCGCATGAAGCTTGAAAGCAACTACCTGCGCGGCACCATTGCGGAAGATTTAAACGACGGTCTGACCGGCGGCTTTAAGGGCGATAACTTCCTGCTGATCCGCTTCCACGGCATGTATCAGCAGGATGACCGCGACATCCGCGCCGAACGTGCTGAACAGAAGCTGGAGCCACGTCATGCAATGCTGTTGCGCTGTCGTCTGCCGGGTGGGGTGATTACCACCAAACAGTGGCAGGCGATCGATAAATTTGCCGGTGAAAACACCATCTATGGCAGCATTCGCCTGACCAACCGCCAGACGTTCCAGTTCCACGGCATTCTGAAAAAGAACGTCAAACCGGTGCACCAGATGCTGCACTCGGTCGGTCTTGATGCGCTGGCGACCGCCAACGATATGAACCGTAACGTGCTGTGCACTTCGAACCCTTACGAGTCGCAGTTGCACGCGGAAGCATATGAATGGGCGAAGAAAATCTCTGAACATCTGCTGCCACGTACCCGCGCGTATGCGGAGATCTGGCTCGATCAGGAAAAAGTCGCCACTACTGATGAAGAGCCGATCCTTGGTCAGACCTACCTGCCGCGTAAGTTCAAAACCACGGTAGTGATCCCGCCGCAGAACGATATCGATCTGCACGCCAACGACATGAACTTCGTGGCGATCGCCGAAAACGGCAAGCTGGTGGGCTTTAACCTGCTGGTGGGCGGTGGGCTTTCCATCGAGCACGGCAACAAGAAAACCTATGCCCGCACGGCGAGTGAGTTTGGTTATCTGCCGCTGGAGCATACGCTGGCGGTGGCAGAAGCCGTCGTGACGACTCAGCGCGACTGGGGTAACCGAACCGATCGTAAAAATGCCAAAACCAAATACACGCTGGAGCGCGTAGGGGTTGAGACGTTTAAAGCGGAAGTTGAACGTCGCGCGGGGATCAAATTTGAACCGATCCGCCCGTATGAGTTCACCGGACGCGGCGATCGTATTGGCTGGGTTAAGGGCATTGATGATAACTGGCATCTGACGCTGTTTATCGAAAATGGTCGTATCCTTGATTATCCTGGGCGTCCGCTGAAAACCGGCCTGCTGGAGATCGCGAAGATCCACAAAGGTGATTTCCGCATTACGGCGAACCAGAATCTGATCATCGCCGGAGTGCCGGAAAGCGAGAAAGCGAAGATCGATAAGATCGCCAAAGAAAGCGGGTTAATGAATGCCGTCACGCCGCAACGTGAAAACTCAATGGCCTGCGTGTCATTCCCGACTTGCCCGCTGGCGATGGCGGAAGCGGAGCGTTTCCTGCCGTCTTTTATCGACAACATCGATAATTTAATGGCGAAACATGGTGTCAGCGATGAGCATATCGTGATGCGTGTAACAGGCTGCCCGAACGGTTGTGGTCGCGCGATGCTGGCGGAAGTGGGTCTGGTGGGGAAAGCGCCGGGTCGCTACAACCTGCATCTTGGCGGCAACCGCATTGGGACACGTATCCCACGGATGTATAAAGAAAACATCACCGAGCCGGAAATCCTGGCGTCGCTTGATGAACTGATAGGGCGCTGGGCGAAAGAGCGCGAAGCGGGTGAAGGCTTCGGCGACTTTACGGTGCGTGCGGGCATCATTCGCCCGGTGCTCGATCCGGCGCGCGATTTGTGGGATTAACCATCAGCCCGGTCTTGTAGGCCTGATAAGACGCGTGAGCGTCGCATCAGGCAAGGCAAACAGTGAGGAATCTATGTCCAAACTCGATCTAAACGCCCTGAACGAACTGCCGAAGGTAGATCGCATTCTGGCGCTGGCAGAAACTAACGCCGAACTGGAAAAACTGGATGCTGAAGGCCGCGTTGCCTGGGCGCTGGATAATCTGCCCGGTGAATATGTACTTTCTTCCAGTTTCGGCATTCAGGCGGCGGTGAGCCTGCATCTGGTGAATCAGATTCACCCGGATATCCCGGTGATCCTGACCGATACGGGTTATCTGTTCCCGGAAACCTACCGCTTTATTGACGAGTTAACGGACAAACTCAAGCTCAACCTGAAAGTGTACCGCGCTACCGAAAGCGCCGCCTGGCAGGAAGCGCGCTACGGCAAACTGTGGGAGCAGGGCGTTGAAGGCATTGAAAAGTACAATGACATCAACAAAGTCGAACCGATGAACCGGGCGCTGAAAGAACTTAACGCGCAAACCTGGTTTGCTGGCCTGCGCCGTGAACAATCCGGCAGCCGCGCCAATTTACCGGTGCTGGCAATTCAGCGTGGCGTATTTAAAGTGCTGCCGATTATCGACTGGGATAACCGAACTATTTATCAGTACCTGCAAAAACATGGCCTGAAATATCACCCATTATGGGACGAAGGATATTTATCGGTGGGCGATACCCATACAACCCGTAAATGGGAACCCGGCATGGCGGAAGAAGAAACGCGTTTCTTTGGCTTAAAAAGGGAATGTGGGTTACACGAAGGGTAAATATTGCCGGATAAATTAAACGCCTCTGTCAGAAATGATGGGGGCGTTTTTATTTTGCGAGCAGCATTCCGGCATTTAAAGGTGAACATCGCAGGGAGAATTAACAGGTATAGAATGGAGTTGGGTGCTTGAGGCTGTCTGGCGTTAAGCATTCGCGAGGTTCCAGATGGACAAAAGCCCCAGGCGATATTTCTATCAACCTGAGGCCAGCGTTCGAACCTAAGCAATTCGAATGTTAGTCTCTTCTTTGCAGGGAGGCAAGACATGCTGACAAAATATGCCCTTGTGGCAATCATCGTACTGTGTTGTACAGTACTGGGATTCACGCTGATGGTAGGCGACTCGTTGTGTGAGTTGAGTATCAGAGAACGTGGTATGGAGTTTAAGGCAGTTCTCGCTTACGAATCGAAGAAGTAGCCACCACGCGGGGGTAAAACCCCGCGTATTGAATTGTTAAAGTTTGGCCTCCTGCACCCCTTTTTTATACTCTGTTTCTGGTGGCATTGATTTCCTGCAGGCAAGGGAGTAATCATTTCAAACCCATCAAGACGCCTTCGCCAGCTCCTTCACCAGCGGTAGCATTATCCGCATAACATCACGGCAGCGACGTTCTATTCTTCCTGGAAGTGCCTTATCAATATGTTGTTGATTATCCAGTCTTACGTCATGCCAGCTATTTCCCGCAGGGAATGCTGCTGTTTTTGCGCGTTGCTGATAACCATCCTTATTCCCAAGATTCCAATTTGTTGCTTCTACCGAAAGTACGGCAATACCGGCTTTGTCGAAAACTTCGGCGTCATTACAACAGCCAGTACCCTTCGGATAATTTTTATTCAAACCCGGATTGGTCGTTGCGGCAATTCCATGACTACGCGCAATTGCCAGTGCCCTGTCGCGCGTTAATTTCCTTACTGCTTCAGGGGTTTTTACACCACTGTTGAAATACAATTTATCGCCAACAATTAAGTTATCGAGATTAATCACCAGCAGCGTATTTTTCTTTTCGGTGTCACTCATCCGCTTGAGTAAATTCTCAGCACCTAATTTCCCTTCCTCTTCACCACTGGTCGCCACAAATCGAATACCATACTCGGTAGGCGTATTTTTCAGGCGTTCTGCCAGTTCCAGCATGACACCTAAACCTGCGGCATTATCATCCATTCCTTGTAACGTCAGCCCGCCGAGATTGGCATCGGCGTCAGCATCGCTCAGCGGGGCGTAAGTATCCAGATGCGCCATAATGATGATCTGCTGCGGCGCTTTGCCTTCATGAGCGGCAATCACCGTACTTCCCGTCACGTTATGCCAGCTCTTGCGATTATCGCGGGCGGTATAAATATACCGACTATTAAATGTCCGAATATCACTGCGATAACCCATTTGCTGAAACTGTTGGCGAATATAATCGGCAGATAACATTTCTGCAGGAGTTCCGGTCATGCGTCCCGGAAAGAAAGTAGCAATATGTCGTGCCTGGGTATTAGCAAAATCGCCAGGTTTAGGTGACGAGGCGTGTACGGGGAGAATAAAGCATACGCCGAGCGCCAGGGCAGCGGTACGGTGGCGCAATGCGGAAAACATAGTGAGTCCTTAAATACCATGCAAATTTTTTTACCGCCATAGTATGAAACTGCCGCTGCGCTAAAACAATTTCAAATCTTCCTAAACGCCCGAAATCCGGTGCCTTAAGCACTTTTTGATATTAGCTTTGCCAAAGCGTTATTCCGTTAAGGAACTACTCATTCTAATTGGTAATTTCATTCGTTCTCTTACGCTCCCTATAGTCGAAACATCTGATGGCAAGAAAATAGCGGTATTGCAAAGGAACGGTTATGGATCAAAAACGACTTACTCACCTGCGGCAACTGGAGGCGGAAAGCATCCACATTATTCGCGAGGTGGCGGCAGAATTCTCAAATCCGGTGATGCTCTACTCTATCGGTAAAGATTCCAGCGTCATGTTGCATCTGGCGCGCAAGGCGTTTTATCCAGGTACGCTGCCTTTCCCGTTGCTGCATGTCGATACCGGCTGGAAATTCCGCGAGATGTATGAGTTCCGCGATCGTACGGCGAAAGCCTACGGCTGCGAGCTGCTGGTGCATAAAAACCCGGAAGGCGTGGCGATGGGGATTAATCCATTCGTGCACGGCAGCGCGAAACATACCGATATTATGAAAACTGAAGGCCTGAAACAGGCGCTGAACAAATACGGTTTTGATGCCGCCTTCGGTGGTGCGCGCCGTGACGAAGAGAAATCCCGCGCTAAAGAGCGAATTTACTCTTTCCGTGACCGCTTCCATCGCTGGGATCCGAAAAATCAGCGCCCGGAGCTGTGGCACAACTACAACGGGCAAATTAACAAAGGCGAAAGCATCCGCGTCTTCCCGCTCTCTAACTGGACCGAGCAGGATATCTGGCAATACATCTGGCTGGAAAATATCGACATTGTGCCGCTGTATCTCGCTGCGGAACGTCCGGTTCTGGAACGCGACGGTATGTTGATGATGATTGATGACAACCGTATCGACCTGCAACCGGGCGAAGTGATTAAAAAACGGATGGTGCGTTTCCGTACGCTGGGCTGCTGGCCGCTGACCGGCGCGGTGGAGTCAAATGCACAAACACTGCCGGAGATCATCGAAGAGATGCTGGTTTCCACCACCAGTGAACGTCAGGGCCGCGTGATTGACCGCGACCAGGCGGGGTCTATGGAGCTGAAAAAACGTCAGGGGTATTTTTAAGATGAACACCGCACTAGCACAACAAATCGCCAATGAAGGCGGCGTCGAAGCCTGGATGATTGCGCAACAACATAAAAGCCTGCTGCGTTTTCTGACCTGTGGTAGCGTCGATGACGGCAAAAGTACCCTGATTGGTCGCCTGCTGCACGATACCCGCCAAATCTACGAAGATCAGCTCTCATCGCTGCATAACGACAGTAAACGTCACGGCACCCAGGGCGAAAAACTGGATCTGGCACTGCTGGTGGACGGCCTGCAAGCTGAGCGCGAACAGGGCATCACCATTGACGTGGCTTACCGTTATTTCTCTACCGAGAAGCGCAAATTTATTATCGCCGACACCCCTGGGCACGAGCAGTACACCCGCAATATGGCGACCGGCGCATCGACATGCGAACTGGCGATCTTACTGATCGACGCCCGTAAAGGCGTGCTCGATCAAACCCGTCGTCACAGTTTTATCTCCACACTGTTGGGGATCAAACATCTGGTCGTGGCGATCAACAAAATGGATCTGGTGGGTTACAGTGAAGAGACGTTCACCCGTATTCGCGAAGATTATCTGACGTTTGCCGGGCAGCTGCCGGGTAATCTGGATATCCGCTTTGTGCCGCTCTCTGCACTGGAAGGCGACAACGTGGCTTCGCAAAGTGAAAGTATGCCGTGGTACAGCGGTCCGACACTGCTCGAAGTGCTGGAAACCGTGGAGATCCAGCGAGTGGTGGATGCCCAGCCAATGCGCTTCCCGGTGCAGTACGTTAATCGCCCGAATCTCGATTTTCGTGGCTACGCCGGAACGCTGGCATCCGGTCGAGTGGAAGTCGGGCAACGTGTCAAAGTGCTGCCCTCTGGTGTGGAATCAAACGTCGCGCGGATCGTGACTTTTGATGGCGATCGCGAAGAAGCCTTTGCCGAAGAAGCGATCACCCTGGTGCTAACGGATGAGATCGACATCAGCCGTGGCGATCTGCTGCTGGCGGCAGACGAAGCGTTACCGGCTGTGCAGAGCGCGTCGGTGGATGTGGTATGGATGGCGGAACAGCCGCTTTCCCCAGGCCAGAGTTACGACATCAAAATTGCCGGTAAGAAGACGCGTGCTCGTGTTGATGGCATTCGTTATCAGGTTGATATTAATAACCTTACCCAACGCGAAGTTGAAAACCTGCCGCTGAACGGCATCGGCCTGGTGGATCTCACTTTTGACGAGCCACTGGTGTTAGATCGTTATCAGCAAAACCCGGTTACCGGTGGGCTGATTTTTATCGATCGCCTGAGCAATGTGACCGTGGGTGCCGGTATGGTGCACGAGCCAGTTAGCCAGGCAACTGCTGCGCCATCTGAATTCAGTGCATTCGAACTGGAATTGAATGCCCTGGTTCGTCGCCACTTTCCGCACTGGGGCGCGCGCGATTTGCTGGGGGATAAATAATGGCGCTGCATGACGAAAACGTCGTCTGGCATAGCCATCCGGTCACTGTGCAACAACGCGAGCTACACCACGGTCATCGTGGTGTAGTGCTGTGGTTTACCGGCCTCTCCGGGTCCGGTAAATCAACGGTCGCCGGGGCGCTGGAGGAGGCGTTACATAAACTCGGCGTCAGTACGTATCTGCTGGATGGCGACAATGTTCGCCACGGATTATGCAGCGATCTCGGTTTTAGCGATGCCGATCGTAAAGAGAATATCCGTCGCGTCGGTGAAGTGGCGAATTTGATGGTTGAAGCCGGACTGGTGGTGCTGACCGCATTCATCTCGCCACACCGCGCCGAACGCCAGATGGTTCGCGAACGCGTAGGAGAAGGGCGCTTTATCGAAGTGTTTGTCGATACACCGCTGGCGATTTGCGAAGCCCGCGATCCAAAAGGCTTATATAAGAAAGCGCGTGCCGGTGAACTGCGTAACTTTACGGGAATAGATTCTGTTTACGAAGCGCCTGAATCGGCAGAAATTCATCTCAATGGTGAACAATTAGTAACAAATTTGGTACAGCAATTATTAGATCTGTTGAGACAGAACGATATTATCAGATCCTGAGACACCACCGGGTTTCCATGCCCGGTTCGTCAAAGTAACAGGATCAAATATGCGTAATAGCCATAACATTACACTAACAAATAACGACAGCCTTACTGAGGATGAAGAAACCACATGGTCACTGCCTGGTGCCGTGGTCGGTTTTATCTCCTGGTTATTTGCGCTGGCGATGCCGATGTTGATTTATGGCTCTAACACGCTGTTCTTCTTTATCTACACCTGGCCTTTCTTTCTGGCGCTGATGCCCGTCGCGGTAGTGGTGGGGATTGCGCTGCATTCATTGATGGACGGAAAGCTACGCTACAGTATTGTTTTCACCCTGATGACAGTAGGCATTATGTTTGGCGCACTGTTTATGTGGCTACTGGGCTAATTTGTACTTTCTTGTCTCCTCTGTTCATAATTCAAACCGTAACTAATAATGAGATTATGTTCTGCACGCCCTGGGTATACGTAACAATGGACAAATGTGGTACATTTGCCCGCGTTGTCGCGGTATCCCCAACAGAGGATGTAGAGTCGTCTTCGGATGCATGGGATGATGATGCCGTTTTTCAGGGGGCAGGATGGGTAAACTAACGCTGCTGTTGCTGGCTATTCTGGTCTGGCTACAGTATTCGCTGTGGTTCGGTAAGAACGGTATACATGACTATACCCGCGTCAATGATGATGTGGCGGCACAGCAAGCTACAAACGCGAAACTTAAAGCGCGAAACGATCAACTTTTTGCCGAAATTGACGATCTCAATGGCGGCCAGGAGGCGCTCGAAGAGCGTGCGCGTAATGAACTCAGCATGACCAGGCCGGGCGAAACTTTTTATCGTCTGGTGCCTGACGCGTCGAAGCGCGCACAGTCTGCGGGGCAAAACAATCGATAAATCAGCCCGGGAATTAACATGGCAACCACTCATTTGGATGTTTGCGCCGTGGTTCCGGCGGCCGGATTTGGCCGTCGAATGCAAACGGAATGTCCTAAGCAATATCTCTCAATCGGTAATCAAACCATTCTTGAACACTCGGTGCATGCGCTGCTGGCGCATCCCCGGGTGAAACGTGTCGTCATTGCCATAAGTCCTGGCGATAGCCGTTTTGCACAACTTCCTCTGGCGAATCATCCGCAAATCACCGTTGTAGATGGCGGTGATGAGCGTGCCGATTCGGTGCTGGCAGGTCTGAAAGCCGCTGGCGACGCGCAGTGGGTATTGGTGCATGACGCCGCTCGTCCTTGTCTGCATCAGGATGACCTCGCGCGATTGTTGGCGTTGAGCGAAACCAGCCGCACGGGGGGGATCCTCGCCGCACCAGTGCGCGATACGATGAAACGTGCCGAACCGGGCAAAAATGCCATTGCTCATACCGTTGATCGCAACGGCTTATGGCACGCGCTGACGCCGCAATTTTTCCCTCGCGAGCTGTTACATGACTGCCTGACGCGCGCTCTAAATGAAGGCGCTACCATTACCGACGAAGCCTCGGCGCTGGAATATTGCGGATTCCATCCGCAGTTGGTCGAAGGCCGCGCGGATAACATTAAAGTCACGCGACCGGAAGATTTGGCACTGGCCGAGTTTTACCTCACCCGAACCATCCATCAGGAGAATACATAATGCGAATTGGACACGGTTTTGACGTACACGCCTTTGGCGGTGAAGGCCCAATTATCATTGGTGGCGTACGCATTCCTTACGAAAAAGGATTGCTGGCGCATTCTGATGGCGACGTGGCGCTCCATGCGTTGACCGATGCATTGCTTGGCGCGGCGGCGCTGGGGGATATCGGCAAACTGTTCCCGGATACCGATCCGGCATTTAAAGGTGCCGATAGCCGCGAGCTGCTACGCGAAGCCTGGCGTCGTATTCAGGCGAAGGGTTATACCCTTGGCAACGTCGATGTCACTATCATCGCTCAGGCACCGAAGATGTTGCCGCACATTCCACAAATGCGCGTGTTTATTGCCGAAGATCTCGGCTGCCATATGGATGATGTTAACGTGAAAGCCACTACTACGGAAAAACTTGGATTTACCGGACGTGGGGAAGGGATTGCCTGTGAAGCGGTGGCGCTACTCATTAAGGCAACAAAATGATTGAGTTTGATAATCTCACTTACCTCCACGGTAAACCGCAAGGCACCGGGCTGCTGAAAGCCAATCCGGAAGACTTTGTGGTGGTGGAAGATTTGGGCTTTGAGCCTGATGGTGAAGGTGAGCATATTCTGGTTAGAATCCTCAAAAACGGCTGCAATACCCGTTTTGTGGCGGATGCACTGGCAAAATTCCTTAAAATTCATGCCCGTGAAGTCAGCTTCGCTGGGCAAAAAGACAAACATGCTGTTACGGAACAGTGGTTATGCGCTCGCGTGCCGGGCAAGGAAATGCCCGATCTGAGCGCCTTTCAACTGGAAGGCTGCCAGGTGCTGGAGTATGCGCGGCACAAGCGCAAGCTGCGTTTAGGCGCGCTGAAAGGTAACGCCTTTACCCTGGTTCTGCGCGAAGTGAGCAATCGCGATGACGTTGAACAACGTCTGATCGATATTTGCGTAAAAGGCGTGCCTAACTATTTTGGTGCCCAACGTTTTGGGATTGGCGGTAGCAACTTGCAGGGCGCGCTGCGCTGGGCGCAAACCAATACTCCGGTGCGCGATCGCAATAAACGGAGTTTTTGGTTGTCGGCCGCCCGCAGTGCGTTGTTTAATCAGATTGTTGCTGAGCGCCTCAAAAAAGCAGACGTTAATCAAGTTGTTGACGGCGATGCGCTACAATTAGCCGGACGTGGTAGCTGGTTTGTTGCAACCACCGAAGAACTGGCGGAATTACAGCGTCGCGTCAACGATAAAGAGCTGATGATAACCGCCGCATTGCCGGGCAGTGGTGAATGGGGAACTCAGCGTGAAGCGCTGGCATTCGAACAAGCAGCTATCGCCGAAGAAACTGAATTACAAGCCTTACTGGTGCGCGAAAAAGTTGAAGCAGCGCGCAGAGCGATGCTGCTGTATCCGCAACAATTAAGCTGGAACTGGTGGGATGACGTCACCGTAGAAATCCGTTTCTGGCTTCCGGCGGGTAGTTTTGCAACCAGCGTTGTCAGGGAACTTATCAACACAACAGGTGATTATGCGCATATTGCTGAGTAATGATGACGGGGTACATGCACCCGGTATACAAACGCTGGCGAAAGCCTTGCGTGAGTTTGCTGACGTTCAGGTGGTCGCCCCAGATCGTAACCGCAGCGGCGCTTCAAATTCTCTGACACTGGAATCCTCCCTGCGCACGTTTACCTTTGAAAATGGTGATATTGCTGTGCAAATGGGAACCCCGACCGATTGCGTCTATCTTGGCGTGAATGCTCTGATGCGTCCGCGCCCGGACATTGTTGTGTCCGGAATTAACGCCGGGCCGAATCTGGGGGATGATGTTATTTATTCCGGTACGGTAGCCGCCGCGATGGAAGGCCGTCATTTAGGTTTTCCGGCGCTTGCCGTCTCGCTTGACGGGCATAAACATTACGACACTGCCGCGGCGGTAACCTGTTCAATTTTGCGCGCACTGTGTAAAGAGCCGCTGCGCACCGGACGTATTCTTAATATTAACGTTCCGGATTTACCCTTGGATCAAATCAAAGGTATTCGCGTGACGCGCTGCGGTACACGACATCCGGCAGATCAGGTGATCCCGCAGCAAGATCCGCGCGGCAATACGCTGTACTGGATTGGCCCGCCGGGCGGTAAATGTGATGCCGGTCCGGGGACCGATTTTGCTGCGGTAGATGAGGGCTATGTCTCCATCACGCCGCTGCATGTGGATTTAACTGCGCATAGCGCGCAAGATGTGGTTTCAGACTGGTTAAACAGCGTGGGAGTTGGCACGCAATGGTAAGCAGACGCGTACAAGCACTTCTGGATCAATTACGTGCGCAAGGTATTCAGGATGAGCAGGTGCTGAATGCACTTGCCGCCGTGCCGCGTGAAAAATTCGTTGATGAAGCGTTTGAACAAAAAGCCTGGGACAATATCGCCTTGCCGATAGGTCAGGGGCAGACAATTTCGCAGCCGTATATGGTGGCGCGAATGACCGAATTACTCGAGCTGACGCCGCAGTCGCGGGTGCTGGAAATTGGCACCGGTTCGGGATATCAAACGGCAATCCTGGCGCATCTTGTCCAGCATGTTTGCTCGGTCGAACGGATTAAAGGCTTGCAGTGGCAGGCGCGTCGCCGCCTGAAAAATCTTGATTTACATAATGTTTCAACCCGTCATGGCGATGGATGGCAAGGTTGGCAGGCACGTGCGCCGTTTGACGCTATCATTGTTACGGCGGCACCGCCGGAAATTCCAACTGCGCTAATGACGCAGCTGGACGAAGGCGGGATTCTCGTCTTACCCGTAGGGGAGGAGCACCAGTATTTGAAACGGGTGCGTCGTCGGGGAGGCGAATTTATTATCGATACCGTGGAGGCCGTGCGCTTTGTCCCTTTAGTGAAGGGTGAGCTGGCTTAAAACGTGAGGAAATACCTGGATTTTTCCTGGTTATTTTGCCGCAGGTCAGCGTATCGTGAACATCTTTTCCAGTGTTCAGTATGGTGCCTTGCACGGTAATTATGTCACTGGTTATTAACCAATTTTTCCTGGGGGATAAATGAGCGCGGGAAGCCCAAAATTCACCGTTCGCCGCATTGCGGCTTTGTCACTGGTTTCGCTATGGCTGGCAGGCTGTTCTGACACTTCAAATCCACCGGCACCGGTCAGCTCCGTTAATGGCAATGCGCCTGCAAATACCAATTCTGGTATGTTGATTACGCCGCCGCCGAAAATGGGAACGACGTCTACAGCTCAGCAACCGCAAATTCAGCCGGTACAGCAGCCACAAATTCAGGCCACTCAACAACCGCAAATCCAGCCGGTGCAGCCAGTAGCTCAGCAGCCGGTACAGATGGAAAACGGACGCATCGTCTATAACCGTCAGTATGGGAACATTCCGAAAGGCAGTTATAGCGGCAGTACCTATACCGTGAAAAAAGGCGACACACTTTTCTATATCGCCTGGATTACTGGCAACGATTTCCGTGACCTTGCTCAGCGCAACAATATTCAGGCACCATACGCGCTGAACGTTGGTCAGACCTTGCAGGTGGGTAATGCTTCCGGTACGCCAATCACTGGCGGAAATGCCATTACCCAGGCCGACGCAGCAGAGCAAGGAGTTGTGATCAAGCCTGCACAAAATTCCACCGTTGCTGTTGCGTCGCAACCGACAATTACGTATTCTGAGTCTTCGGGTGAACAGAGTGCTAACAAAATGTTGCCGAACAACAAGCCAACTGCGACCACGGTCACAGCGCCTGTAACGGTGCCAACAGCAAGCACAACCGAGCCGACTGTCAGCAGTACATCAACCAGTACGCCTATCTCCACCTGGCGCTGGCCGACTGAGGGCAAAGTGATCGAAACCTTTGGCGCTTCTGAGGGGGGCAACAAGGGGATTGATATCGCAGGCAGCAAAGGACAGGCAATTATCGCGACCGCAGATGGCCGCGTTGTTTATGCCGGTAACGCGCTGCGCGGCTACGGTAATCTGATTATCATCAAACATAATGATGATTACCTGAGTGCCTACGCCCATAACGACACAATGCTGGTCCGGGAACAACAAGAAGTGAAGGCGGGGCAAAAAATAGCAACCATGGGTAGCACCGGAACCAGTTCAACACGCTTGCATTTTGAAATTCGTTACAAGGGGAAATCCGTAAACCCGCTGCGTTATTTGCCGCAGCGATAAATCGGCGGAACCAGGCTTTTGCTTGAATGTTCCGTCAAGGGATCACGGGTAGGAGCCACCTTATGAGTCAGAATACGCTGAAAGTTCATGATTTAAATGAAGATGCGGAATTTGATGAGAACGGAGTTGAGGTTTTTGACGAAAAGGCCTTAGTAGAAGAGGAACCCAGTGATAACGATTTGGCCGAAGAGGAACTGTTATCGCAGGGAGCCACACAGCGTGTGTTGGACGCGACTCAGCTTTACCTTGGTGAGATTGGTTATTCACCACTGTTAACGGCCGAAGAAGAAGTTTATTTTGCGCGTCGCGCACTGCGTGGAGATGTTGCCTCCCGCCGCCGGATGATCGAGAGTAACTTGCGTCTGGTGGTAAAAATTGCCCGCCGTTATGGCAATCGTGGTCTGGCGTTGCTGGACCTGATCGAAGAGGGCAACCTGGGGCTGATCCGCGCGGTAGAGAAGTTTGACCCGGAACGTGGTTTCCGCTTCTCAACATACGCAACCTGGTGGATTCGCCAGACGATCGAACGGGCGATTATGAACCAAACCCGTACTATTCGTTTGCCGATTCACATCGTAAAGGAGCTGAACGTTTACCTGCGAACCGCACGCGAGTTGTCCCATAAACTGGACCACGAACCAAGTGCGGAAGAGATCGCAGAGCAACTGGATAAGCCAGTTGATGACGTCAGCCGTATGCTTCGTCTTAACGAGCGCATTACCTCGGTAGACACCCCGCTAGGTGGTGATTCCGAAAAAGCGTTGCTGGACATCCTGGCCGATGAAAAAGAGAACGGTCCGGAAGATACCACGCAAGATGACGATATGAAGCAGAGCATCGTCAAATGGCTGTTCGAGCTGAACGCCAAACAGCGTGAAGTACTGGCACGTCGATTCGGTTTGCTGGGGTACGAAGCGGCAACACTGGAAGATGTAGGTCGTGAAATTGGCCTCACCCGTGAACGTGTTCGCCAGATTCAGGTTGAAGGCCTGCGCCGTTTGCGCGAAATCCTGCAAACGCAGGGGCTGAATATCGAAGCGCTGTTCCGCGAGTAAGTAAGCATCTGTCAGAAAGGCCAGTCTCAAGCGAGGCTGGCCTTTTTTCTTTCGGTTGGTGAGTCGGTGTATTTGTAGTCTGGATAAGACGCGATAGCGTCGCATCCGGAAATTTGCCCCCTATGCGTTCATCATCTTGCGCACCAGCTGCATAAACAGCTCCTGCTCTTCTGCACTCAAACGCCCCAAAAATTCCTCATCCACGCTGTCACCAATCGGTATCGCCGCAGCAAGTACCTTTTCTCCTTCGGCAGTCAGCCAGACAAAGCGTCGCCGCTTATCAGCGGTGTCATGTTCTCGTCTGACTAAGCCACGATTTTCCATTCTTGCCAGCATTTCTGCCAGCGTTGCTTTGGTGCTGACTGCTGCTTCCATCAGTGCCACCTGTTCGATACCAGGCTTATCAGCAATGGCGCGCATCACCGCGTACTGTGGTTTGGTGAGGTCAGGTAACTCGTGCTGCCAGCGAGCCGTGTGCTGCTGAAAAAGCTGTCGTAACTGATGGAACGCTTTATTTCGTAACGCCATGTAAACTCCGGGCAAACTATCTGTGGCTATCATAGCGGTTTTTCAGTGACGAAGAAGATGTTGTTACTTTTCAGTGCTTGCCGCGATGAAAACAGAGGCGTATTTTAATAATAACGTTCGTATACGAACAATTAAGAGAATAAACAATGAGACTGATCGTCGGGATGACAGGGGCTACCGGTGCGCCTCTTGGGGTGGCATTACTGCAAGCGCTGCGGGAGATGCCGAATGTCGAGACTCATCTGGTGATGTCGAAGTGGGCGAAAACCACCATTGAACTGGAAACGCCTTACAGCGCTCGCGATGTTGCTGCCCTCGCAGACTTCAGTCATAACCCGGCGGATCAGGCGGCGACCATCTCCTCAGGTTCCTTTCGTACCGACGGCATGATCGTTATTCCGTGCAGTATGAAAACGCTCGCCGGTATCCGTGCCGGTTACGCCGATGGCCTGGTAGGGCGCGCGGCGGACGTCGTGCTCAAAGAAGGCCGCAAACTAGTGCTGGTGCCGCGTGAAATGCCGCTTAGCACCATCCATCTCGAAAATATGCTCGCACTTTCACGCATGGGCGTGGCGATGGTGCCGCCGATGCCTGCCTTTTATAACCATCCCGAAACGGTAGATGACATTGTCCACCACGTGGTAGCCCGCGTGCTGGATCAATTTGGCCTCGAACATCCCCACGCCAGGCGCTGGCAAGGATTGCCGCAGGTCCGGAATTTTTCTCAGGAGAATGAATAATGGCATTTGATGATTTACGCAGCTTTTTACAGGCGCTTGATGACCACGGACAGTTACTGAAAATCAGCGAAGAGGTGAACGCGGAACCGGATCTGGCAGCAGCAGCTAACGCCACCGGGCGTATCGGCGACGGCGCGCCCGCGCTGTGGTTTGATAATATTCGCGGCTTTACCGATGCCCGTGTGGCGATGAATACCATCGGTTCCTGGCAGAACCACGCGATTTCCCTCGGCCTGCCGCCAAACACCCCGGTCAAAAAGCAGATTGATGAGTTTATCCGCCGCTGGGATAACTTCCCGATTGCCCCGGAGCGCCGCGCCAATCCAGCCTGGGCGCAGAACACCGTCGATGGCGACGAGATCAACCTGTTCGATATCCTGCCGCTGTTTCGTTTAAACGATGGCGATGGCGGTTTCTATCTCGACAAAGCGTGCGTGGTTTCCCGCGATCCGCTTGATCCGGATAACTTCGGCAAGCAGAACGTCGGCATCTACCGCATGGAAGTGAAGGGCAAGCGTAAGCTCGGCCTGCAACCGGTGCCGATGCACGATATCGCCCTGCATCTGCATAAAGCAGAAGAGCGCGGTGAAGATCTGCCGATTGCAATCACGCTCGGTAACGATCCGATCATCACCCTGATGGGGGCCACGCCGCTGAAATACGATCAGTCTGAGTATGAAATGGCAGGCGCGCTGCGCGAAAGCCCGTATCCGATCGCCACCGCGCCATTGACCGGTTTTGATGTGCCGTGGGGCTCGGAGGTGATCCTCGAAGGGGTCATCGAAAGCCGTAAACGCGAAATCGAAGGGCCGTTCGGTGAGTTTACCGGGCACTACTCCGGCGGGCGTAACATGACCGTGGTGCGTATCGATAAAGTCTCTTACCGCACCAGGCCGATTTTCGAATCGCTGTACCTCGGCATGCCGTGGACAGAAATCGACTACCTGATGGGGCCAGCCACCTGCGTGCCGCTGTATCAGCAACTGAAAGCCGAGTTCCCGGAAGTGCAGGCGGTGAACGCCATGTACACCCACGGCCTGCTGGCGATTATCTCCACCAAAAAACGCTACGGTGGCTTTGCCCGCGCGGTGGGCCTGCGTGCGATGACCACGCCACACGGTCTGGGCTACGTGAAGATGGTGATTATGGTCGATGAAGACGTTGATCCGTTCAACCTGCCGCAGGTGATGTGGGCGCTCTCTTCGAAAGTGAACCCGGCAGGGGATTTGGTGCAGTTGCCGAATATGTCCGTGCTGGAACTCGACCCCGGCTCAAGCCCGGCCGGTATCACCGACAAGCTGATTATCGACGCCACCACGCCTGTCGCCCCGGACAACCGTGGTCACTACAGCCAGCCGGTGGTGGATTTACCGGAAACCAAAGCCTGGGCTGAAAAACTGACCGCTATGCTGGCCGCACGTAAATAAGGAGAACAAGATGATTTGTCCACGTTGTGCTGATGAACAGATTGAAGTGATGGCGAAATCGCCGGTAAAAGATGTCTGGACGATCTATCAGTGCCAGCATTGCCTCTATACCTGGCGCGATACCGAACCGCTACGCCGCACCAGCCGCGAACATTATCCCGAAGCGTTCCGCATGACGCAGAAAGATATTGATGACGCGCCGATGGTGCCGAGCATCCCGCCGCTGCTGGCGGAAGGTAAGCGCTAAATAAAAGGTCCGATGCCCATCGGACCTTTTTATTAAGGTCAAATTACCGCCCATACGCACCAGGTAATTAAGAATCCGGTAAAACCGAGAATGGTCGTTAACACTGTCCAGGTTTTCAGACCGTCTGCTACCGACAACCCCAGATATTTGGTCACAATCCAGAACCCTGAGTCATTAATATGTGACGCGCCAAGCCCACCAAAGCAGGCTGCCAGCGTCACCAATACGCACTGAATCGGATTCAATCCCATCACCGCTTCTGAGAGTAACCCGCCGGTTGTCAGGATTGCTACGGTTGCTGACCCCTGCGATGCACGCAGCGCCAGTGAAATAATAAATGCGGCTGGTAACAGAGGCAGGTCAATCATTTGTAGCATGTTGGCAAGGGCTTTGCCGACGCCCGATTCCACCAGCACTTTGCCAAATACCCCTCCAGCACCAGTAACCAAAATCACTACCGCCGCAGTGGGAAGGGCTGAGCCCATAATGTCGCTGGTGTGTTGTAAGCTCCAGCCGCGACGTAAAGCCAATAACCAGAATGCCAGCACCAGCGCAATCATTAGAGCTACCATTGGTGAGCCGATCAGCTGTAGCGTACCAAGCAGGGGATGCGAAGGCGGCATCAGTGTTGCGGAAACCGTACCCGCCATGATAATCGCGATAGGAATAACAATTAGCGAGGTGACCAGCGCGACGCCCGGTGGATTTATTTTATCGCTTAATTTTGTCGCGCCTTCCTCACTGGCCGGAGCCAGTTGCATCTGTTCCAGTACTTCCACCGACATCGCATATTGGCGCTTATTGATTATTTTCGCTGCAAAGTAGCCAACAATCCCTGCTGGAATAGAAATCGCAATACCGATGATGGTTAGCCAGCCGATGTCTGCGTGGAGTAACCCCGCTGCGGCGACAGGGCCTGGATGCGGCGGTACCGCCACATGAACAGTTAGCATGATTCCAGCGACAGGCAGGCCAAATTTGAGTGGCGATATTTTGGCAACCTTGGCAAAACCGTAAATGATTGGCGCAAGAATAATAAAGCCGACATCAAAGAAGACGGGAATACCGAGGAAGAACGCTGCCAGAGTCAGCGCAGCGATAGTTCGTTTGTCACCTAACTTGCGACTGAAATAATTAGCCAGTGACTCTGCACCACCAGAGTGTTCGATCATACGCCCCAGCATAGCGCCCAGACCAATAATAATAGTGACGGAACCAAGCACACCGCCCATCCCGGCGATCATCACTTTACCCACTTCGCCCGCTGGTATACCCGCCGCAAGTGCGACTAACAGGCTGACGAGGAGCAGAGCAACGAATGGTTGTACCTTTGCCTTGATGACCAGCAGCAACAGCATGATTACGCCAGTTAACGCAATGCATAACAATGTAATTGTGGACATGGGAAACCCTGTCTGAAAGTTATAGTTAACCTACCCCATCCGTAGATGGGGGGATGTATGGGTACGTTGTAATTAGGGATTTAACGAATTAGCGCCAGGCGTCAAACCAGCCAAGCCCTTCTTCGGTGAGGCCACGAGGTTTATATTCACAACCGATCCAGCCCTGATATCCCACCTCATCGAACAGGCGGAACAGCCACGGATAGTTGATTTCTCCATCGTCCGGTTCATGTCGATCAGGTAGTCCGGCAATTTGTACGTGCGCATATTTCCCGGCGTAGTCGCGGATTAAATGCGTCAGGTTGCCATCTACTTTTTGCGCATGAAAAGTATCTAGTTGAATAAACACGTTATCTCGCGCAACTTCTTCAACAATAGCCAGTGCCTGATACTGGCTGGAGAAGAGATAATGAGGCTTAACGCCGGGGCTGAGTGCTTCAACTAATATTCGCTTGCCGTGTGGTGCAAAGCGGTCGGCAGCGTAGCGGATATTATCGATAAATACTGCCCTGTACCGTTCAGCATCTTCGCCAGCGGGCACGACGCCTGCCATCACATGGACTTGTTCACAATTGAGCGCCAATGCATATTCCAGTGCCAGGTCGATGTCTGCGTGTGCTTCGTGCTCACGTCCGGGAAGGGCGGATAATCCCCATTCCCCCGCATTAATATCTCCGGGAGCGGTATTGAACAGCGCCAGTGTCAGATGGTTTTGCTCCAGTTGCTTTTGGATTTGCAGGGTGGAGTAGTTATAGGGAAACAGAAATTCCACAGCATCGAACCCGGCTTTTCGCGCTGCGGCGAAGCGTTCAATAAAAGGCACTTCGGTGAACATCATGGATAAATTAGCTGCAAAACGAGGCATTGCATTAACTCCTTAATTCCGCAATTTCACCTGCGGTCAGATAACGGATCGGGCGGTCACCGAGAATAAAAATCAGCTTTGCCGTTTCCTCCAGCTCTTCCATATTGTTGGCGGCTTCTTGCAGGCTTTCACCGCAAACCACTGGGCCATGATTTGCCAGTAAAAAAGCCTGATTGTCTGCTGCCAGTTCCGCCAGATCCTGTGCGATGCGTTTATCGCCCGGTCGGTAATAAGGCACCAGCGGGATATTTCCCATCCGCATCACCACGTATGGTGTGAACGGACGAATAACGTTGCTGCTGTCCAGCCCTTGCAGGCAGGAAAGCGCCGTCGACCATGTGCTGTGCAAATGCACCACCGCTTTACAGCGCGGATTGTTGCGATACAGCGCCAGATGAAAGAGCACCTCTTTCGAGGGTTTGTCACCACTTAACCATTCGCCATCCGCGGCGACTTTGGAAAGCCGCTGCGGATCGAGATTGCCCAGGCATGAACCTGTCGGTGTCGCCAGTAAATTCCCGTCAGGTAAAAGCAGCGACAGATTGCCAGCCGAACCGGTTGCATAGCCGCGCTGAAAGAATGAACTGGCAATCCGCGTCATCTCCTCTCGCAAAGACTGCTCTACTTTTGCGAAATCGCTCATGATAAAAACTCTCTTTGGGCTCGTGAAAAAAAGGCTTCATCACCGAAGTTGCCAGATTTAAGGGCGAGTGAGACAGGCTTATCCAGTGCGTTTACCCACGGCACGCCGGGGGAAATGGTTGGGCCAATATGAAACCCTTTTATTCCCAGGCTCTGTGTGACTACGCCGGAGGTCTCACCGCCTGCGACAATAAAGCGTGTCACGCCTTCCGCGGCTAACCGCGTCGCTAGTTGAGAAAACAGTGTTTCTACTGCCTGACTGGCTTTTTGTGCACCGTATTGCTGTTGAATTGCTGCCAATGCGTCAGTGCTGGCGGTGGCAAAAACCAGTGGAGCAAGTACACTTTCCTGGCCCAGAACCCACTCTGCCAGTTCGTGTGCATAAGCGGCCAGAGTTTCAATTGAGAGGCAGCGTGCCACATCAACTTCACGGGCTGGTGCAATTTGACGGTAATGTGCTACCTGGCGGTTGGTCATTTGAGAGCATGAACCGGAGAGCACTACGCCGCGCCCAGCGAGCGGATGCCCTGCTTTGCGAGCCTGGTTACCGTTTTCTTGCGCCCACTGCCGGGCAAGGCCAATCGCCAGACCAGAACCGCCCGTTACCAGTGGGGCATCGCGCAAGGCTTCTCCCTGAATTTCCAGATGGTGTTCGGTCAGCGCATCAAGCACCGCGTAGCGGTAGCCCTCTTGCTGTAAGCGAGCCAGCTCTTGACGAACGGCATCCACACCTTGTTCGAAAACATGTGCCGAAACGACGCCGCAGCGCCCTGTGGATTGCGCTTCAACCAGACGGGGAAGATAGCTGTCGGTCATGGGATTTACCGGGTGATGGCGCATCCCAGATTCGGCCAGCAGTTGATTCATTACGAACAAATACCCCTGATAAACCGTACGTCCGTTGACCGGCAGGGCCGGAGAGAAGACCGTAAACGGCGTGTCGAGAGCATCCATTAATGCATCGGTAACCGGGCCGATATTACCTTTCGCCGTACTGTCGAAAGTAGAGCAGTATTTGAAATAGATCTGTTTGCAACCTTGCTGTTGCAACCAGCTCAGAGCCGCCAGCGATTGCTGTGTGGCTTCAACCACCGGACAGGAACGCGTTTTCAGGCTGATCACCAGTGCGTCGATTGCTTCCGGCATTTTACCTGTTGGAACACCGTTAATTTGTACCGTTGGTAGACCGTTTTCCACCAGAAAACTGGCGATATCCGTCGCGCCGGTAAAATCATCGGCGATAACGCCAATCTTGATCATGATTTCGCTCCCGGTAGAGTGATGCCAGAGAAAATCTTGATAACTGCGCTATCGTCTTCTTTCCCGTAACCCGCGTTACTGGCGCTGGTGAACATATTCAATGCTGTTGAGGCCAATGGCAGCGGGAAGTGCAGGGCTTTGGCTGTATCGGCAACCAGACCAAGATCCTTAACAAAAATATCGACGGCTGAATGCGGGGTGTAATCGCCATCCACCACATGACGCATCCGGTTTTCGAACATCCAGGAATTTCCGGCGGCATTGGTCACGACGTCATACATCACATCCAGCGGGATCCCCGCACGGGCTGCAAGTGCCATCGCTTCGGCTCCGGCAGCAATATGTACGCCCGCTAACAACTGGTGAATAATTTTTACGGTCGAACCTAGTCCCGGTTCTGCACCTATGCGATAAACTTTTCCGGCAACGGCTTCCAGCACGGGTGCCAGTCGTTCAAAGGCAATATCGCTACCGGAGGCCATGACAGTCATTTCACCGTTAGCGGCTTTTACTGCACCACCAGAAACTGGCGCATCCAGCATTTCCAGATCGAATCCAGCCAGAGCGGTAGCAATTTCTTGCGCATCAGCACTAGCGATAGTGGAAGAAACCATTACTGCCGTACCGGGTTTCAGATGTTGTGCAACGCCTGTTTCACCAAACAGCACCTGTTTAACCTGGGCCGCATTGACCACCAGCACCAGCAGAGCGTCCAGTTTTTCGGCAAACGTCGCGGCGTTATCAGAAACCCCGCAAGCACCTGCCTCTTTCAACGTAGCGCAGGCATTGCTGTTCAGGTCTGCGCCCCAGGTAGAAAGACCTGCGCGGACACATGACAGTGCTGCTCCCATTCCCATTGACCCTAAGCCAACGATACCGACATGAAACTCAGATCCCGTTTTCATCTGCTCTCCTTGTTAATTTAAGTGATATTTTGTTTGATATTGTGAATATAAGCGCTGAAAGATAACGATATGGTGAGCTGATTCACAAAAATTAACATTGTGTGTTATTTTATGTGAACTAAGCGTTAGTTGCGCCGCGCACGTTTCGCAGGCAAATAGCGTAGAATGTCAGCAGGACAAAGGAAGGAGCAAAAGTTGATACCCGTAGAGCGTCGCCAAATCATCCTTGAGATGGTAGCTGAAAAAGGCATTGTCAGTATTGCTGAACTAACGGACAGAATGAATGTGTCACATATGACCATTCGTCGGGATTTACAAAAACTGGAGCAGCAGGGAGCCGTTGTGCTGGTGTCCGGAGGCGTCCAGTCTCCGGGACGCGTGGCGCATGAACCTTCTCATCAGGTAAAAACTGCGCTGGCAATGACGCAAAAAGCGGCTATTGGCAAGCTGGCGGCAAGTCTTGTTCAGCCGGGAAGTTGTATCTATCTGGATGCGGGAACGACCACGCTAGCGATAGCACAGCATCTGATTCACATGGAGTCACTGACTGTGGTCACAAACGATTTCGTTATTGCGGACTACTTGCTCGACAACAGTAATTGCACAATTATTCACACTGGCGGTGCAGTGTGTCGGGAAAACCGTTCCTGTGTCGGGGAAGCCGCTGCGACCATGCTGCGCAGCCTGATGATTGATCAGGCTTTTATTTCTGCATCGTCATGGAGTGTGCGGGGGATTTCTACGCCAGCGGAAGATAAAGTCACGGTGAAACGGGCGATTGCCAGTGCCAGCCGCCAGCGAGTTTTGGTCTGTGATGCGACGAAATATGGTCAGGTGGCGACATGGCTGGCGTTACCATTAAGCGAGTTTGATCAGATTATTACAGACGACGGTTTGCCGGAGAGTGCCAGTCGCGCGCTGGCGAAGCAGGATCTCTCTTTGCTGGTAGCGAAAAATGAATAATGGCCTGCAATAACACCGGGTTACTCATGCTTCACAGAAGAAGCATGAGACTACTTTATTTTATAAAATGACAGCCGCCCGCTTTTCGGCGATCCGGTATCAATATAAATCTGGTTTGCGAACGTCTGAATGTTATCAAACATCATATGTCCAAATATAAAATAATCAGCGCCGTTTATTTGTTGTAACTCGCCATTAAGCGATTTCTGCACACGATCAACAGGCCAGAGTAGTTCTCTCTCCGCTATTTCTTTGCCAAAGAGATATTCATTCCCCGGATAATCTGCATGTGCGATGACATATTTTATTATGTCGTTAGTGATTTCAATAATATGTGGAAGGCGATGAAATTTCAGCAACAGATTTATTGCTTCTTGTTGTTCCGTCTCATTTAATTCAAAGAACCAGTCGCCGCCGCTGGCAAGCCACATATTTCCATCGCCAGTTTCGAATGCATCAAGCGCCATCGCTTCATGGTTGCCTTTAACCGATGTAAACCAGGGCTGGTTTAACAGGCGTAGTACGTTAAGACTCTCCGGCCCACGATCAATATTATCGCCGACAGAAATAAGTAAGTCGGTTTCATGGCAAAAAGAGAGTTGATGTAAGCGGGATTGTAATAATTGATAGTCACCATGAATATCACCAACGGCCCATATATAACGATAGTGATGGGCATTAATTTTTTGATAGCGTGTAGATGGCATGGTTTTACCCTGTAAAATAAGATTTCCTATTATACAGGGTGTTTTTATTTGATTCGTCAGTTGTCGTTAATATTCCCGATAGCAAAAGACTATCGGGAATTGTTATTACACCAGACTCTTCAAGCGATAAATCCACTCCAGCGCCTGACGCGGAGTCAGTGAATCCGGGTCGAGGTTTTCCAGTGCCTTGACCGCAGGCGACGTTTCTTCTGGCACTGACAGCAAAGACATTTGCGTACCATCCACTTGCGTAGCGGCGGCGTTCGGCGAAATGCTTTCCAGCTCACGCAGTTTTTGCCGTGCGCGCTTAATAACCTCTTTTGGCACGCCTGCCAGAGCTGCAACCGCCAGGCCGTAGCTTTTGCTCGCCGCGCCATCCTGCACGCTGTGCATAAAGGCAATGGTGTCGCCGTGCTCCAGCGCATCGAGATGCACGTTGGCGACGCCTTCCATTTTCTCCGGTAACTGGGTCAGCTCGAAATAGTGGGTGGCAAACAGTGTCAACGCTTTAATCTTATTCGCCAGATTTTCCGCGCACGCCCACGCCAGCGACAGACCATCGTAAGTGGACGTCCCGCGCCCAATCTCATCCATCAGCACCAGACTGTACTCGGTGGCGTTATGTAAAATATTGGCGGTTTCGGTCATTTCCACCATAAAGGTTGAACGCCCGGATGCCAGATCATCCGCTGCCCCTACGCGGGTAAAGATGCGATCGATAGGTCCAATCTCGACTTTTTGTGCCGGTACATAGCTGCCGATGTAGGCCATCAGCGCAATCAGTGCGGTCTGGCGCATATAGGTACTTTTACCGCCCATATTCGGACCGGTAATGATCAACATGCGACGCTGCGGCGACAGGTTCAGCGGGTTGGCGATAAACGGCTCATTCAGCACCTGTTCAACCACCGGATGGCGGCCTTCGGTGATGCGAATACCCGGTTTATCAATAAAGGTCGGGCAGGTGTAGTTCAGCGTATAGGCCCGTTCTGCCAGGTTCACCAGCACGTCGAGTTCCGCCAGCGCGCTCGCGCTCTGTTGCAACGCTTCCAGATGCGGCAACAGCAGGTCGAACAACTCTTCATAAAGCTGTTTTTCCAGTGCCAGTGCTTTGCCTTTTGAAGTGAGAACTTTGTCTTCGTACTCTTTTAGCTCTGGAATAATGTAGCGCTCGGCGTTTTTCAGCGTCTGGCGACGCATGTAATTGATGGGTGCCAGATGGCTTTGTCCACGGCTGATCTGAATGTAATAACCATGAACCGCGTTAAAGCCGACTTTCAGGGTGTCCAGGCCAGTACGTTCACGCTCGCGGACTTCCAGACGCTCCAGATAATCGGTCGCGCCGTCAGCCAGCGCGCGCCACTCATCCAGCTCTTCGTTATAGCCCGGTGCGATAACACCACCGTCGCGTACCAGCACTGGCGGTGTGTCGATGATTGCTCGCTCCAGCAGATCGCGCAGCTCGGCAAACTCGCCCATTTTTTCACGCAGCGCCTGTACCGGAGCGCTATCGACATTTTCTAATAGCGCACGCAGCTCCGGCAGTTGCTGGAAAGCGTGACGCATACGGGCCAGATCGCGTGGGCGAGCAGTTCGTAAAGCCAGACGCGCCAGAATACGTTCCAGGTCGCCGACCTGACGCAGTACCGGCTGCAGCTCGGCGGTGAAATCCTGCAATGCGCCAATAGTTTGCTGGCGCTCAAGCAAGACGCGGGTATCGCGCACTGGCATATGCAGCCAGCGTTTCAGCATACGGCTGCCCATCGGCGTGACGGTGCAGTCGAGCACAGAAGCCAGCGTATTTTCCGCACCACCCGCCAGGTTCTGGGTGATTTCCAGATTACGACGCGTCGCGGCATCCATAATGATGCTGTCCTGCTCACGTTCCATGGTGATGGAACGAATATGCGGCAGAGTCGTACGTTGGGTATCTTTCGCATACTGCAACAGACAACCGGCAGCACAAAGTCCGCGCGGCGCGTTCTCGACGCCAAAACCGACCAGATCGCGGGTGCCAAATTGCAGATTCAACTGCTGGCGCGCGGTGTCGATTTCAAACTCCCATAGCGGGCGACGGCGCAGTCCGCGACGACCTTCAATCAGCGACATCTCGGCGAAATTTTCTGCATACAACAGCTCTGCCGGATTAGTGCGTTGCAGCTCTGCCGCCATCGTTTCGCGGTCAGCCGGTTCGCTCAGGCGAAAACGCCCGGAACTGATATCCAGCGTCGCGTAGCCGAAACCTTTGCTGTCCTGCCAGATAGCCGCCAGCAGGTTGTCCTGACGCTCCTGCAACAGGGCTTCATCGCTGATGGTGCCTGGCGTAACGATACGCACAACTTTGCGCTCAACCGGACCTTTGCTGGTCGCCGGATCGCCAATTTGTTCGCAGATGGCAACGGACTCGCCCTGATTCACCAGTTTGGCGAGGTAGTTTTCCACCGCATGGTAGGGGATCCCCGCCATCGGGATCGGCTCTCCCGCCGAAGCACCGCGTTTGGTCAGTGAAATATCCAGCAGTTGCGACGCGCGTTTTGCGTCGTCATAAAACAGTTCATAAAAATCACCCATCCGGTAAAACAGCAGGATCTCGGGATGCTGGGCTTTCAGCTTGAGATATTGCTGCATCATGGGCGTATGGGCATCGAAATTTTCTATTGCACTCATGGGGTTATGTCCGGTTCCCTGATATTAAATGAGGTGTGATGGTTTTTATTTTCGTTGTAATCACATAAGGCGCACATGATACCGGAGTTAATCATTTCAGGGGAAGAAGCGAACGGCGAGTTCTTGATGGTGATTCCGGGAAAGATGCTGTTTTGCAGCTTTTGCGTGATGCTTATGAAGCAAGTACGCAAAATTGTATCAGTTGGCGAACCCTTCTTCTTTAGAGTCATAGTGCCCTTTAAGATTAAGTTGTAATATAAATGCATCTTAATGAGGTGGAGGCAGCATGTCCGGCAAGCGTATCTCTCGTGAAAAACTGACGATTAAAAAAATGATCGATCTTTATCAAGCGAAATGCCCGCAGGCGTCAGCGGAGCCGGAGCATTACGACGCGCTGTTTGCCTACGCGCAAAAGCGGCTGGATAAATGTGTGTTCGGCGAAGAGAAACCAGCCTGTAAGCAGTGTCCGGTGCACTGTTACCAGCCTGCAAAGCGTGAAGAGATGAAACAGATTATGCGTTGGGCCGGGCCGAGAATGCTGTGGCGTCATCCGATCTTAACCGTGCGTCATCTCATCGATGACAAGCGTCCGGTGCCGGAGTTGCCAGAAAAATATCGTCCAAAGAAATAAATCTGCCGGAGAGCCATACTCTCCGGCAAATAAGGCGTTTACGCTTTGGTGGCAATCAGGATGGCTGATGCTTTGATCAATGCAATAACGCGCGAGCCAGTGGTGAGTTTCATTTCATCCTGACTTTCATTTGTTACCACTGCCACAATTTCAAAACCCGCATCCGTTATGATATGGACAGTGGCGTTCACTGCGCCTTCGGTGATTGTCGACACGCTGCCAGCAAACTGGTTGCGAGCAGAGAATTTCAGTCCACAGTCTTCCGTTGCCAGCGTGACCCACGGGGCTTTAATCAGGGCAATCGCTTCTTTCCCTTTTGCCAGACCAAGAGCCTGCTGGCTGCTGTGAGTCACAATTGCCACCAGTTTTGCACCACCTGCCAGCGTCAGTTCTACTTCATCATTCACAGCGCCCATTGCTACTGCGCTAACTGTTCCGGTTAATTGATTTCTTGCTGAAACTGCCATACTGCCTCCTTTCATTGAATGTTGATCGAGTATAACCACATCTGTTAAATCAATGCCGATTTATCAATTCCAAGCCGCTTCATCCGTGACAGCAGGGTCGTGCGTTTCAGCCCCAGACGTTGCGCAGCGCCTTTAGGCCCGGCAACCACGCCGTTGGTTTCTTTCAGCACGCGAACAATCAACTGATATTCATCTTCGCCCTCCTGGGCGACAACCGTTGCGGCAGGCGGCGTTTCAGGCTCCGGTAAAGCAATATCAGGCAATGACAGCTGCAGCACGTTGCCGCGTGTTAGCAATACCGCGCGCTCAATGACATTTTCCAGTTCGCGTACGTTACCCGGCCACTCCATGTTGCTCAAGGTGCGCAGCGTCTCGGCAGGAATGCTGTCGATATTGCGCCCCAGACGACGGGCAATTTTGAAGGTAAAGGCTTTCGCCAGCAGCGGAATATCTTCCGGACGCTCGCGTAGTGGCGGCAGGTGGATCGGGAATACATTCAGGCGGTAATAGAGATCGCTACGGAACTCACGGTCGGCGACCATTTTTTTCAGATCGCGGTTAGTTGCGGCGATTAGACGCACGTCCGTCTGAATGATTTTGTTGCTGCCGAGACGTTCAAACTCCTGTTCCTGTAATACACGCAGCAACTTCGGCTGTAACTCCAGTGGCATATCGCCCACTTCGTCGAGGAACAGGGAGCTTTTATCCGCCAGTTCAAAACGACCGATACGCTGGGCGCTGGCACCGGTAAAAGCCCCACGCTCATGACCAAACAGATCGCTCTCCAGCAATCCGGCAGGCATTGCCGCGCAGTTCATTTTGACCATGCGGCGATTATTACGCCCACTGAGATTATGGATAGCACGGGCAATCAGCTCTTTACCCGTGCCAGTTTCACCGAGGATCAGCACGGTACTGTCACTTTGCGCCACCATTTCAACTTGTTTAAGTACGCTGTACATGGCTTCGCTGCGGCCAATAATCTCGCCAAATTCACTATCAACATTGTTGAGCTGCTCGGTCAGGGCGAGGTTTTCATCAACCAGCCGTTCTTTCAGACGATGAATTTCCTGATAGGCGAGGGCGTTATCGACAGCGATTGCCACACGTTCGGCAATCTGGCGCAGTAAGCTCAGATTGGTAGTGGTAAATACTTTCTCTTCGCATTGCGCCAGTTTCAGCACGCCCAGCATGGTGTCGCCAGACATCAGCGGTAACAGGCACAAGGTTTGAATCTGGTTGCCCCAGGTGTCGAACAACATGCGTTCATAGGGGGCTAAATCGTCCCGCTCGTGGAGGTTAATCAGCAGCATCTCTTTGCTTTTGAACACGCGTTCGGTGAGGGTTCCGGCTTCATCGACTTCGCTCTGTTCGTGGGCGGGATGTTGTTTATCAAGATAGTGAGTGGAGTAGATGTTGAGTTTGTTTTTACGGTGGCTGCGTAAGACGATGCTGATATCGTCAATGTCGAAGTAGTAATGGATTTCTTTGGCGACTTCGCTGACCAGTTCGTCCATATCCAGGCGGGAAAGCACCGCGTTGGTAATGGCAACCAGGATGCGGAAGTTATCGCGCTCCCGGCATAACAACTCATAGTCAACATTATTGACGACGCGACTCTGGATTTGTTCGGTGACGACAGAAACGATCTGCGTAAATGTTTGCAGACGATTGAACTCTTTTTCGCTCCAGGGGCGATCGTCATAACGAATAAATTCACAGCCACCAAAAATATGCCCTTCCGCCGCCAGTGGCATCAGGCAATAGTGACCAAATTTTGGGTATAGCCCACCTGCGGCCAGCTGCGGCCAGGTTTCACAAAATTCTTCGTAACTGCAATGCAGCGTATCAGGGCGCGACAAAATGCTGCGTACCGGACCGTGTGCCAGAACAGTTTCGTCTTCATATTTAATGGGGGTGTCTTTTTCACGCGATGCGTAATAAGACGCACGTTGAGTCTGCGCTTGCCACAACACAATAGCCGCGTTGTCGGCGAGCGCAGAACGCTTTACCAGTTGCGAAAGAGCCTCACACAGCGAGGCCAGATCGGGCTGCTGCAATAGTGTCCGAGTGATGTCGAACAACCCTTGTTGTCCGAGATCACTCATCGGTGTATATGACATTTTGTTCTTCCAGGAAAGCACCGCAAAGCGGTGCAAAAGGTCATTGACTAACTATAGGAGATTTAGAATTTTATTAGCATATACGCGGAAGCGGTTCGGCGTGCGGTAGATCGAGGGTTCGTTTCACGCCATACAGACCGGCAAGACGAACACCTTTACGTTCCACCACTTCACCAATCAGCGCCGCGTCTTTTCCCAGTGGATGGGAATGTAACGCTGCCAGCACTTGCTCTGCCGCGTTGCGTTCAACGGCGATCACCAGTTTGCCTTCGTTGGCAAAGTTAAGGGCGTCCAGTCCCAGCAGTTCGCAAACGCCGCGCACAGCAGGTTTAACCGGCAGTGCCGCTTCTGAAATTTCAATACCGCAACCGCAGGCTGCCGCGAACTCATGAACTACCGCGTTCACACCACCACGGGTGGCATCACGCAGCGCTTTCACGCCGGGAATGTCACGCAGCGTCTGAATAAGCGGCGTCAGCACCGCGCAGTCGCTGACCAGTTCGCCATCCAGCCCCAGCTGCTCACGCAGGTTAAGGATAGTCGCCCCGTGGTCGCCGAGTGTACCGCTAACCAGCAATACATCGCCTGCGGTTAGCGTCTGTGCTCCCCAGTGAATATTCGCCGGAATTGCGCCCATGCCAGCGGTGTTGATAAACAGTTTATCTGCCGCGCCGCGCTGCACCACTTTAGTATCGCCAGTGACGATGGCAATGCCTGCCGCGCGGGCGGTTTCTGCCATGCTGGTCACTACGGCTTTCAGTGTCTCCATCGGCAATCCTTCTTCGAGGATAAAGCCACAGGAGAGATAGCGCGGAATAGCGCCACTGACCGCAACGTCATTGGCTGTGCCGCAAATCGCCAGCTTGCCGATATTACCGCCAGGAAAGAACAGCGGGTCAATGACGTAACTGTCGGTGGAGAACGCCAGACGGTCGCCTTCCGCTACCAGCTGCGCCAGATCAAGACGTGCCTGATCTTCCTGCTCTGCCAGCCACGGGTTGGCAAAGGCTTCCATAAACAGGCTGTTGATTAATTGCTGCATCGCCTGGCCGCCGCTACCGTGGGCGAGTTGGATATTATTCACGCTTCACTCTCCTGCTGACGATACTGATACCACGCGGCGCACGCTCCTTCGGAGGAAACCATCAGCGCACCAAACGCGGTTTGAGGATTACAGGTGTTACCAAACAGCGGGCATTGATGCGGCTTACATTTGCCCGTTAATACTTCGCCACAACGTGCGCGCGGGTCATCGCAGACCTGCTGCGGTGCCGGGCGGAAATGCGCTTCGGCATCGAATCGTTGATAATCCGGCGTCAGGTGTACACCAGAAGATTCAATCACGCCTAAGCCGCGCCATTCGCTGTCGCCGTTGACACAGAACACATCGGCAATCGCCTGTTGCGCCAGCAGGTTACCGGCATCCGGCACCACCCGACGATACTGATTCTCTACCTTGCTGTGGGCCGCTATTTTCTGCTCCACCAGCATCACCACGCCTTGCAGTAGATCAAGGGGTTCGAAACCAGCGACCACCAGCGGACGATGAAAATCGCTGGCGATAAAATTATAGGCATCAGTGCCGATAACCATACTAACGTGACCGGGCGCAAGAAACGCGTCGATACCGTTATCCGGCTCTTCCAGCAAACTGCGCAGCGTCGGGATAAGCGTAATATGCTGGCAGAAGAAGTAAAAATTCTGCACATCACGCGCTTTCGCCTGTTGCAGAGTGATGGCCGTCGTCGGCATGGTGGTTTCAAAACCTAAGCCGAAGAACACCACTTTGCGGGTTGGATTCTCCTGCGCCAGTTTCAACGCATCCATCGGCGAGTAAACGATGCGCACATCGGCACCGCGTGCTTTTGCCTGCAACAGCGATCCCTGTTTCCCCGGCACGCGCATGGCGTCGCCAAAGGTACAGAAGATGACTTCCGGATGGCTGGCAATCTCCACGCAGGTGTCGATTCTACCCATCGGCAGTACACACACCGGGCAACCGGGACCGTGGATAAACTCAACGTTTTCCGGCAGCAACTGGTCGAGGCCGAATTTAAAAATGGCGTGGGTATGACCACCGCACACTTCCATAATCCGCAGAGGGCGTTCGGCGGTGTAAGAGAGATGTGAAGCACGTTCGCGCAGATGCTCAATTAACTGCATCACCTGTTCCGGCGCGCGATATTCATCAACAAAACGCATTATTTTTCCTCGCCATACAACAGCGCACCGACATCCGGCTCAACGTCAAACATGTTTTGTAAGGCGTTGAGAGTGTCGCGCGCTTCGGCTTCATTAATTACGCTCATGGCAAAGCCAACGTGAACCAGTACCCACTGGCCCACGCGTGGCTGACCGTTTTCATCGCAGCTGCCGACTAACGTTAAATCGACGTCGCGCTGAATGCCGCAGACGTCGACTTTCGCCTGGTTGCCGTCAATGGTGCGGATCTGCCCGGGAACGCCTATGCACATCGCTGTGTCTCCAGCCAGTTCAGCCACTGGTCCATCCCTTCGCCGCTGGTGGCGGAAATAAGGATGATTTCAATTTCTGGATTGACTTCGCGGGCGCAGGCGATGCACTTCTCAACGTCAAAGTTGAGATACGGCAGCAAGTCAACTTTGTTGAGCAGCATCAGCGAAGCTGCGGCAAACATATGCGGATATTTCAGCGGTTTGTCTTCACCTTCGGTAACGGAAAGCACCGCCACTTTGTGTTTTTCACCGAGATCGAAGCTCGCCGGGCACACGAGGTTGCCGACGTTTTCGATAAACAGAATACCGTTATCGTCCAGTGGCAGGCGCGGTGCGGCGTCGGCAATCATCTGTGCGTCAAGATGGCAGCCTTTACCGGTATTCACCTGAATCGCTGGTGTGCCGGTAGCGCGAATGCGTGCGGCATCGTTCACGGTTTGCTGATCGCCTTCAATAACCGCGCACGGAACGCTGTCTTTCAGGCGCATTAAGGTTTCCGTCAGCAGGGTGGTTTTACCGGAACCAGGGCTGGAAACCAGGTTGAGCACCAGTTGCTTGCGGGCAGCAAAGCGCGCGCGGTTGCGTTCAGCCAGACGGTTATTTTTGTCCAGCACGTCAATTTCGACTTCCAGCATCCGACGCTGGCTCATGCCCGGCGCGTGAGTGCCCGCTTCGCCATGACCGTAATGCAGGTCGCCTTCTTCAGTCTGGCTGGGGGTAAATTCAGGCGTTTTAATGCCGGTGATTTTCATCTTCGGGCGTGCCGCCGGGGCAAATGGCGCGCTACGAAACGCGGAATGAGGGTTATGTTCATCACCCTCGATATACAGGTTGCCTTCACCGCAACCGCATGTTGTACACATCGCTCACTCCTGGTCTATTTCTATCCGCCGAATCTGTAAACCGTCGTCTGCCACAATCTGTAGCATGTCACCATGACACTGTGGACAGCGGCGGACGCGCTGGGTCAGTAGCGTCACATACTGTTGGCATGTTTCACACCAGCATTCGGCCTCTTGTTCTTCGAGGTGCAGTTTACAACCTTCCGCCACGCTGCCGCGGCAAACCAGATCAAAACAAAAGGCAAGAGAGCTGGTTTCGACACAAGAAAATGCGCCAATTTTGAGCCAGACCCCAGTTACGCGTTTTGCGCCGTGTTTTGCGGCCTGCTGTTCGATCAATTCCAGTGCCCGTTGGCAGAGGGTTATTTCGTGCATATCGCCTCCCATTAACTATTGCCAGCTACAAGCAATAATTGTGCCAGTGTTGATTATCCCTGCGGTGAATAATGTCGATGATGTCGAAATGACACGTCGACACGGCGACGAAATTCATCTTTAGCTTAAAAATCGCTTTAATAACAATAAATTAAAAGTTGGCACAAAAAATGCTTAAAGCTGGCATCTCTGTTAAACGGGTAACCTGACAATGACTATTTGGGAAATAAGCGAGAAAGCCGATTACATCGCACAGCGGCATCGTCGCCTACAGGACCAGTGGCACATCTACTGCAATTCGCTGGTTCAGGGGATCACGTTATCGAAAGCGCGCCTGCATCACGCCATGAGCTGCGCGCCGGACAAAGAACTCTGTTTCGTCCTTTTTGAACATTTTCGCATTTACGTCACCCTGGCGGATGGCTTTAACAGCCACACCATCGAGTATTACGTCGAAACAAAAGATGGTGAAGACAAACAGCGGATTGCGCAGGCGCAACTGAGCATTGACGGCATGATTGATGGCAAGGTCAACATCCGCGATCGCGAACAGGTTCTGGAACACTATCTCGAAAAAATCGCTGGCGTTTACGACAGCTTATACACCGCCATTGAAAACAATGTGCCGGTGAATTTAAGCCAACTGGTAAAGGGACAAAGCCCGGCAGCATGAGCTGAGGCTTTGCCCGTTTTGCAGGCGTTACGCCTGTTTGGGGATGGGCGTGTCGATGAGTGTCGAAAATGACATTTCATCGGCATGTTTTCGTCAAAAATGACAATCACCTGAGGAATGCCTGGTGAATCGTTTTGTAATTGCTGACTCCACGCTCTGTATCGGCTGCCACACCTGTGAGGCCGCCTGTTCAGAGACGCATCGCCAGCACGGCCTGCAATCAATGCCGCGCCTGCGAGTGATGCTCAATGAAAAAGAATCTGCGCCGCAGCTCTGTCACCACTGTGAAGATGCGCCCTGTGCGGTGGTTTGCCCGGTTAACGCCATCACCCGCGTTGATGGGGCCGTGCAGTTGAATGAAAGTCTGTGCGTAAGCTGCAAACTGTGCGGCATCGCCTGCCCGTTTGGCGCAATTGAATTTTCCGGCAGCCGTCCGCTGGATATTCCGGCAAACGCCAATACCCCGAAAGCGCCACCGGCACCGCCTGCTCCGGCGCGTGTCAGCACATTGCTTGACTGGGTGCCAGGTATTCGCGCGATCGCCGTCAAATGTGACCTTTGCAGTTTTGATGAACAAGGTCCGGCCTGCGTGCGGATGTGCCCGACTAAAGCCCTGCATCTGGTGGATAACACCGATATCGCCCGCGTTAGCAAACGTAAGCGTGAGCTGACCTTTAACACGGACTTTGGCGATCTCACCTTGTTTCAGCAGGCTCAAAGTGGAGAGGCTAAATGAGCGCAATTTCCCTGATCAATAGCGGCGTGGCGTGGTTTGTCGCCGCCGCTGTTCTGGCATTTCTCTTTTCTTTTCAAAAGGCGCTAAGCGGCTGGATAGCCGGAATTGGCGGCGCGGTGGGTAGTCTGTATACGGCAGCCGCGGGCTTCACTGTACTGACTGGCGCGGTTGGCGTGAGCGGTGCGCTGTCGCTGGTAAGCTACGATGTGCAAATCTCTCCGCTTAACGCGATTTGGCTGATTACGCTCGGTCTGTGCGGTCTGTTTGTCAGCCTCTATAACATTGACTGGCATCGCCACGCGCAGGTGAAGTGCAACGGCTTGCAGATCAATATGTTGATGGCTGCCGCCGTCTGCGCCGTCATTGCCAGCAACCTCGGCATGTTCGTGGTAATGGCCGAAATCATGGCCCTGTGCGCGGTGTTCCTTACCAGCAACAGCAAAGAGGGCAAACTGTGGTTTGCGCTGGGGCGTCTTGGCACTCTGCTGCTGGCGATTGCCTGTTGGCTGCTGTGGCAGCGTTACGGCACGCTGGATCTGCGCCTGCTGGATATGCGTATGCAACAGCTGCCGCTCGGTTCCGATATCTGGCTGCTCGGTGTGATTGGTTTTGGCCTGCTGGCCGGGATTATTCCGCTGCACGGCTGGGTGCCGCAGGCACATGCTAACGCCTCTGCGCCAGCTGCCGCGTTGTTTTCCACGGTAGTCATGAAAATTGGCCTGCTGGGCATTTTAACCCTGTCACTGCTGGGCGGTAATGCACCGCTGTGGTGGGGGATCGCGCTGCTGGTGCTCGGTATGATCACCGCGTTTGTCGGCGGTCTGTATGCGTTGATGGAACATAATATCCAACGTTTGCTGGCTTACCACACCCTGGAGAATATCGGCATTATCCTGCTGGGGCTGGGCGCTGGCGTAACGGGTATCGCGCTCGAACAACCGGCGCTGATTGCTCTTGGCCTGGTCGGTGGTCTGTACCATCTGCTTAACCATAGCCTGTTCAAAAGCGTACTTTTCCTCGGGGCGGGGAGTGTCTGGTTCCGTACCGGTCATCGCGATATCGAAAAACTCGGTGGTATTGGCAAGAAAATGCCGGTTATCTCCATCGCCATGTTAGTCGGGCTGATGGCAATGGCTGCGCTGCCGCCGCTGAACGGGTTTGCCGGGGAATGGGTTATCTATCAATCCTTCTTCAAACTGAGCAATAGTGGCGCGTTTGTTGCCCGTCTGCTGGGGCCGCTGCTCGCTGTGGGTCTGGCAATTACCGGTGCGCTGGCGGTGATGTGTATGGCGAAAGTCTATGGCGTCACGTTCCTCGGCGCGCCGCGTACCAAAGAAGCCGAAAACGCCACCAGTGCGCCGCTCCTGATGAGCGTAAGCGTGGTGGCACTGGCGATTTGCTGCGTAATTGGCGGTGTTGCTGCGCCGTGGCTGCTGCCGATGCTCTCTGCTGCTGTACCTCTGCCGCTGGAGCCTGCTAACACCACCGTTTCTCAACCCATGATCACGTTGCTGCTGATTGCCTGCCCGCTGCTGCCATTCATCATTATGGCGATTTGCAAAGGCGATCGTTTGCCGTCGCGTTCCCGCGGCGCGGCCTGGGTGTGCGGCTACGACCATGAAAAATCAATGGTGATTACTGCTCACGGTTTTGCCATGCCGGTGAAACAGGCGTTTGCGCCAGTGCTGAAACTGCGCAAATGGCTGAATCCGGTGTCGCTGGTACCGGGCTGGCAGTGCGAGGGGAGTGCGTTGCTGTTCCGCCGGATGGCGCTGGTTGAACTGGCGGTACTGGTGGTGATTATTGTTTCACGAGGAGCCTGAGAATGAGTGTTTTATATCCGTTAATTCAGGCGCTGGTGTTATTTGCCGTTGCGCCGCTGCTCTCCGGTATAACCCGCGTGGCGCGCGCCCGCTTGCATAACCGTCGCGGGCCGGGCGTGTTGCAGGAGTATCGCGACATTATCAAACTGCTGGGTCGCCAGAGCGTTGGCCCGGATGCCTCCGGCTGGGTGTTCCGCCTGACGCCGTATGTGATGGTGGGCGTCATGCTGACTATCGCTACTGCGCTGCCGGTGGTGACCGTTGGTTCTCCGCTGCCGCAGCTGGGCGATTTGATCACTTTACTGTATCTCTTTGCCATCGCGCGTTTCTTCTTTGCCATTTCTGGTCTGGATACCGGTAGCCCGTTTACCGCTATCGGCGCG
Organism: Escherichia sp. WS3227_2; assembly: GCF_046486495.1. Lineage (NCBI taxonomy): Bacteria > Pseudomonadati > Pseudomonadota > Gammaproteobacteria > Enterobacterales > Enterobacteriaceae > Escherichia > Escherichia sp. WS3227_2. The sequence goes on along the minus strand of NZ_JBJQLG010000001.1, from coordinate 94,125 downwards.
AGCCGTGAAGCGATGCTTGGCGTGCTGGTCGAACCGATGCTGCTGCTTGGTCTGTGGGTTGCGGCGCAGGTTGCCGGTTCCACCAACATCAGCAACATCACCGACACCGTTTATCACTGGCCGCTGAGCCAGAGCATCCCGCTGGTGCTGGCGCTTTGTGCCTGTGCATTCGCCACCTTTATCGAAATGGGCAAACTGCCGTTCGACCTGGCGGAAGCCGAGCAGGAGTTGCAGGAAGGTCCGCTCTCTGAGTATAGCGGCAGCGGCTTTGGCGTCATGAAATGGGGTATCAGCCTGAAACAGCTGGTGGTGTTGCAGATGTTCGTCGGGGTGTTTATTCCGTGGGGACAAATGGAAACCTTCACCGTCGGTGGGCTGCTGCTGGCGCTGGTGATTGCCATCGTCAAACTGGTGGTCGGCGTCCTGGTTATCGCGCTGTTCGAAAACAGCATGGCCCGTCTGCGTCTTGATATTACTCCGCGCATTACCTGGGCTGGGTTTGGCTTTGCATTTTTAGCGTTCGTCTCCTTGCTGGCGGCGTGATTAAAGAGAGTTTGAGCATGTCTGAAGAAAAATTAGGTCAACATTATCTCGCCGCGCTGAATGAGGCATTTCCGGGCGTCGTGCTGGACCACGCCTGGCAGACCAAAGATCAGCTGACTGTCACCGTAAAGGTGAACTATCTGCCGGAAGTAGTGGAGTTTCTCTATTACAAGCAGGGTGGCTGGCTGTCGGTGCTGTTTGGTAACGACGAACGCAAACTGAATGGTCATTACGCCGTTTATTACGTGCTGTCGATGGAGAAGGGCACCAAATGCTGGATAACCGTGCGCGTTGAAGTTGACGCCAACAAACCGGAATATCCGTCCGTAACGCCGCGCGTTCCGGCGGCGGTATGGGGCGAGCGTGAAGTGCGCGATATGTACGGTTTGATTCCGGTAGGGCTGCCGGATGAACGTCGTCTGGTGCTGCCGGATGACTGGCCGGATGAACTTTATCCGCTGCGTAAAGACAGCATGGATTATCGTCAACGTCCGGCACCGACTACCGATGCTGAAACCTACGAGTTCATCAACGAACTGGGCGACAAGAAAAACAACGTCGTGCCGATTGGTCCGCTGCACGTCACTTCCGACGAACCGGGTCACTTCCGTCTGTTCGTCGATGGCGAAAACATTATCGACGCCGACTACCGCCTGTTCTATGTCCATCGCGGCATGGAAAAACTGGCGGAAACCCGCATGGGTTACAACGAAGTGACCTTCCTCTCTGACCGTGTGTGCGGGATCTGCGGCTTTGCTCACAGCACCGCCTACACCACGTCGGTGGAAAACGCGATGGGTATTCAGGTGCCAGAACGTGCGCAGATGATCCGCGCCATTCTGCTGGAGGTAGAACGCCTGCACTCGCATCTGCTCAACCTCGGCCTCGCCTGTCACTTTACCGGCTTCGACTCCGGCTTTATGCAGTTCTTCCGCGTGCGTGAAACCTCCATGAAAATGGCAGAGATCCTTACCGGTGCACGTAAAACCTACGGCCTGAACCTGATCGGCGGGATTCGTCGCGATCTGCTGAAAGACGACATGATCCAGACCCGCCAGCTGGCACAACAGATGCGTCGTGAAGTGCAGGAGCTGGTGGATGTGCTGCTGAGCACACCGAACATGGAACAGCGCACCGTCGGCATTGGTCGTCTGGACCCGGAAATTGCCCGCGACTTCAGTAACGTTGGCCCGATGGTCCGCGCCAGCGGACACGCTCGCGATACCCGTGCCGATCACCCGTTTGTTGGTTATGGCCTGCTGCCAATGGAAGTCCACAGCGAGCAGGGCTGCGACGTTATTTCGCGCCTGAAAGTGCGTATCAACGAAGTTTATACCGCGCTGAACATGATCGACTACGGTCTGGATAACCTGCCGGGCGGTCCGTTGATGGTAGAAGGTTTTACCTATATTCCGCACCGTTTTGCGCTGGGCTTTGCCGAAGCGCCGCGCGGCGATGATATCCACTGGAGCATGACCGGCGACAACCAGAAGCTGTACCGCTGGCGCTGCCGTGCGGCGACCTACGCGAACTGGCCGACCCTGCGCTACATGCTGCGCGGCAACACCGTTTCCGATGCGCCGCTGATTATCGGTAGCCTGGACCCTTGCTACTCCTGTACCGACCGCATGACGGTGGTCGATGTGCGTAAGAAGAAGAGCAAAGTGGTGCCGTACAAAGAACTCGAGCGCTACAGCATTGAGCGTAAAAACTCGCCGCTGAAATAAGGAATCGCCATGTTTACCTTTATCAAAAAAGTTATCAAAACCGGCACGGCGACCTCGTCTTATCCGCTGGAGCCGATTGCGGTTGATAAAAACTTCCGTGGTAAGCCAGAGCAGAACCCGCAGCAGTGCATCGGCTGCGCGGCCTGCGTCAATGCCTGCCCGTCAAACGCCTTAACAGTTGAAACTGACATCGCCACAGGAGAGCTGGCCTGGGAGTTTAATCTCGGGCGCTGCATCTTCTGTGGACGCTGCGAAGAAGTTTGCCCGACGGCGGCGATCAAACTGTCGCAAGAGTACGAACTGGCGGTGTGGAAGAAAGAAGACTTCCTGCAACAGTCCCGCTTCGCGCTGTGCAACTGCCGCGTCTGCAATCGTCCTTTTGCCGTTCAGAAAGAGATCGACTACGCCATTGCGCTGCTTAAGCACAACGGCGACAGCCGCGCGGAAAACCACCGCGAAAGCTTTGAGACTTGCCCGGAATGTAAGCGCCAGAAATGCCTGGTGCCGTCCGACCGTATTGAACTGACTCGCCATATGAAAGAGGCCATCTGATGAGCAATTTATTAGGCCCCCGTGACGCCAACGGCATTCCGGTCCCGATGACGGTGGATGAATCCATCGCCAGCATGAAGGCGTCGTTACTGAAAAAAATCAAACGTTCTGCCTACGTTTACCGCGTGGACTGCGGCGGCTGCAACGGCTGCGAAATCGAAATTTTCGCCACGCTTTCGCCGCTGTTTGATGCAGAACGCTTCGGCATTAAAGTCGTTCCTTCACCGCGTCATGCGGATATTTTACTGTTTACCGGCGCGGTCACCCGTGCAATGCGATCCCCTGCGCTGCGTGCGTGGCAGTCCGCGCCGGACCCGAAAATCTGTATCTCCTACGGTGCCTGCGGTAACAGTGGCGGGATCTTCCACGATCTCTACTGCGTGTGGGGCGGTACGGATAAAATCGTCCCGGTAGATGTCTACATCCCTGGCTGCCCGCCAACGCCTGCCGCCACGCTGTACGGCTTTGCAATGGCGCTCGGCCTGCTGGAGCAGAAAATTCACGCCCGTGGCCCGGGTGAGCAGGATGAACAACCGGCAGAAATTCTGCATGGCGATATGGTGCAGCCGCTGCGCGTGAAAGTGGATCGCGAAGCACGCCGCCTGGCGGGTTACCGTTACGGTCGCCAGATTGCCGATGACTTCCTGACACAGTTAGGGCAGGGCGAAGAGCAGGTTGCACGCTGGCTGGAAGCGGAAAACGATCCGCGTCTGAACGAGATTGTCAGCCATCTGAATCATGTTGTTGAAGAGGCGCGTATCCGATGAGTGAAAAGGTGGTGTTCAGTCAACTGAGCCGTAAATTTATTGATGAGAACGATGCCACGCCCGCCGAGGCGCAGCAGGTGGTCTATTACAGCCTGGCGATTGGTCACCACCTTGGGGTTATCGATTGCCTGGAAGCGGCGCTCACCTGTCCGTGGGATGAATATCTGGCATGGATTGCCACTCTGGAGGCGGGCAGCGAAGCCCGCCGCAAAATGGAAGGCGTGCCGAAATATGGTGAGATTGTCATCGACATTAACCATGTGCCGATGTTGGCCAACGCATTCGATAAAGCCCGGGCAGCGCAAACTTCGCAGCAGAAAGAATGGAGTACAATGCTGTTAAGTATGTTGCATGATATTCATCAGGAAAACGCCATCTATTTGATGGTGAGGAGATTGCGTGACTGACGTTTTACTCTGTGTTGGCAATAGCATGATGGGCGATGATGGCGCAGGCCCGCTACTGGCGGAAAAGTGCGCCGCCGCGCCGAAAGGTCACTGGGTGGTGATTGACGGCGGTAGTGCACCGGAAAACGACATCGTCGCCATCCGTGAACTGCGCCCTACGCGGCTGCTGATTGTCGACGCCACGGATATGGGGCTAAACCCCGGCGAGATCCGCATCATCGACCCGGATGACATCGCCGAGATGTTTATGATGACTACCCATAACATGCCGTTGAACTACCTTATCGACCAGTTGAAAGAAGACATTGGCGAAGTGATTTTCCTCGGCATCCAGCCGGATATCGTCGGCTTTTACTACCCGATGACCCAGCCGATTAAAGATGCGGTAGAAACCGTTTATCAACGACTGGAAGGCTGGGAAGGGAATGGCGGATTCGCGCAGTTAGCGGTGGAAGAAGAGTAGTTTTTCAGTAAGGAATCAGGACAGGGATGTTCTTGATGAGGGAATCAGAACTGATAGCAAACGCCAGATTGCCCGATGCGCAATGCTTATCGGGCCTACATGTCGCACGAACTATGTAGGCCGGATAAGGCATTCACGCCGCATCCGGCACGGTTGCTTACTCTAAATCTTCACCGTTACTGGCAATCACTTTTTTATACCACCAGAATGATTTCTTACGCGTGCGCGCCAGCGTACCGTTGCCTGCGTCGTCACGGTCTACGTAGACAAAACCGTAGCGTTTGCTCATTTCACCCGTTGAGGCGGAAACTAAATCAATACAGCCCCAGGTGGTGTAGCCCATCAGCGGAATACCGTCTGCAATCGCTTCGCCCATTGCGCGGATATGTTCGCGTAAATAGCTGATGCGATAGTCATCGTTAATGTCACCATTGGCAGCAAATTCATCTTTTGCGCCCAGGCCGTTTTCCACCAGAAACAGCGGCTTCTGATAACGGTCGTACATCATATTCATGGTGATACGCAGACCGAGTGGATCAATACCCCAGCCCCAGTCGCTTACCTGTAGATACGGGTTACGCAGCGATTTCACCACGTTCGCCGCACTGCTGTTGTTGGCGTTCATCTCCGCCGAGGCGCAGCGCGAGGCGTAATAGCTGAAGGAGACAAAATCGACGGTGTTTTTCAGGATTTCATCATCGCCCGGTGCTTTGTTGATGGTTACCCCTTTTTCGCGGAATACGCGGGCAGAGTAAGCCGGATACGCGCCCCGCGCCTGCACATCGATAAAAAACAGGTTTTCCCGGTCTTTCTCCAGCGCCGCCCAGACATCTTCCGGCTTGCAGCTATAAGGGTAGAAGTTGCCGCCCGCCAGCATACAGCCCACCTGATTTTGCGGGTTAACCTCATGGGCGATTTTGGTGGCTAGCGCACTGGCAACCAGCTGGTGATGCGCAGCCTGATATTTCACCTGATCCTGATTTTCGCCTTCTTCAAACACCAGACCCGCGCCGGAGAACGGGCTATGCAACATAATGTTGATTTCATTGAAGGTGAGCCAGTATTTCACCAGGCCATCAAATGCTTCAAAGCAGGTCCGGGCGTAGCGGCTGAAAAACTCCACCAGCTTGCGGTTACGCCAGGAGCCATATTCGGTGACCAGATGCATCGGCACATCGAAGTGGCACAACGTGACCAGCGGTTCGATACCGTACTTTTTACACTCTTCAAAGACAGAACGGTAAAAAGCAATGCCCTGCTGGTTGGGCGTCAGTTCATCGCCCTGCGGGAAGAGGCGGCTCCAGGCAATTGAGGTACGGAACACTTTGAATCCCATCTCTGCCATCAGGGCGATATCTTCTTTATAACGATGATAAAAATCCGTCGCCTCATGGCTGGGATAAAACTCGTCATCGCGCAACTGAAAACGTTTTTCCAGCCCCAGTTTCACCGCCATTCGATGCTCGCCGTGCGGGATCATATCGACCGTGGTCAGTCCTTTGCCGCCTTCGCGGAACGCACCTTCAGACTGGTTGGCGGCAAGCGCGCCGCCCCATAAAAAACCTTCTGGAAATACTGACATTTTCATCCTCAATTAAGACTTACTTCTTTGGCGACGGTCGGTTGTGCGCTCTGATGCTTTCGCGCCTCGGCAGCCGCTTCCTCAACAGGAATATCCTCAAAGCCGAGCAACAGTGTGAGGATAAACGACAGCACCACCGCCAGCGCCATGACCGCGAACACCCAGACGATGCTCATTGGATTCGCCGGATCGAAGAACTGCACGCTGGTAAATAGCCCCGGCGCTGCCATTGAGTGGCTGGCAAGCCCCGCCATACCGGCAACCGCGCCGCAAATAAAACCACTGATAAGACTGGCGATAAGCGGACGTTTCAGGCGGATCGCCACGCCATATAACGCCGGTTCGGAAATCCCCGCCATAATGGCTGATGCCGCCGCTGCGAGCGCCGTCTGGCGCAGTTCCGGGTTTTTCGTTTTCCACGCCACCGCCAGTGATGAACCGCCCAGCGACAGGTTAGCGCCGATCTCTGACGGCATGACCATCCCTTCTTTGCCGGTTTCGGCAATGGTCTGAATGATGGTTGGCGTAAAGACGCGGTGCATCCCGGTCATTACCAGCAGAGGCCACAGCGCGCCCATAATGGCGACTGAAAGCCAGCCCAGATAACCATGAATGGTGTAAACCAGCGCCGAAATGGCGCTACCGATCCAGATACCAATCGGGCCAATCAGCAGGATTGCCAGCGGTGCGGCAATCAACACAATCAGCATTGGCTTGAGGAAGTTTTTAGTCACCGCCGGTGTAATGCGATCCACCCAGCGTTCGATATATGACAGGCACCAGGTCATCACCAGCGCCGGGATCACCGTGTAGGTGTATTTCACCGCGGTGACCGGGATCAGGGCAAATTCGACATGTTCACCCTGGGCCGCTTTCGCCATTAATTCAATAAAACTCGGATGTACCAGCACACCCGCGATGGCAATCGCCAGCGACATATTGGTTTTAAATTTGATGGCGGCAGATGCCGCGACCATTAGCGGCAGGAAGAAGAAAGCACCGTCACCAATCACATTCAGAATGGTTAAGGTCGGCGATCCTTTTGTCAGCACGCCGCTCATCTCGAGGATCATCGCCAGCAGTTTGACCATCGATCCGCCGATAATCGCCGGGATCAGCGGTGACATGGTGCCGATCAGCGCATCGAGGATCCCCGCACCTATGCGACGTAGCGTAAGTTTGGGTTTACCCACGGGCTGTGCGGGCTGCATATCTCCCGGCAGCAGGCTGACGACTTCCTGAAAGGCTTGTGAAACGGTATTGCCGATAATCACCTGACACTGGTTGTCACTACGTACCACGCCGAGCACGCCGGGGATGGTTTTCAACGTCGGACTGTCGATAAGCTGGTCATCTTTGATAACAAAGCGCAAACGCGTCATACAGTGCGTGACTGCCGAGATGTTATCAACGCCGCCCAGTGCCGCTATCACCGAGCGTGCCAGCGCCGCATAATTTTTGGCCATCGGATTTTATCCTGTTATCAGTAGGGTAGATGTAGTTGTTATCAGTCGACGTGACGGAAAAATGCCGATGCTGAAACGGAATTATGAAACCGGTTTCACAAAATCATGAATAGTTGTCACTAAATAAGCAAGAGAGTTAATTGTTCATTTTTTATATTTGTGAAACCGGTCACCTGAATATTTTTCCCGCCGATTGCGCAAGGACAATCGGCAAACGGTGCAGTACACTGCGTTGATTGCGTGTAAAGGGATGAAAATGATGACGACGATGCTGGAAGTGGCGAAGCGCGCCGGGGTTTCAAAAGCGACCGTTTCCCGCGTGCTTTCAGGTAATGGCTACGTCAGCCAGGAGACTAAAGATCGCGTGTTTCAGGCGGTAGAAGAGAGCGGTTACCGTCCAAACTTGCTGGCGCGCAATCTGTCGGCGAAGAGTACTCAGACGCTGGGGCTGGTCGTGACCAACACGCTTTACCACGGCATTTATTTTAGTGAATTACTGTTTCATGCCGCGCGAATGGCGGAAGAGAAAGGGCGACAGTTGCTATTGGCAGATGGTAAACATAGCGCCGAAGAAGAGCGCCAGGCGATTCAGTATCTGCTGGATTTGCGCTGCGACGCCATTATGATTTACCCGCGTTTTTTAAGCGTGGATGAGATTGATGACATCATTGACGCACACAGTCAGCCGATAATGGTGCTTAATCGCCGCCTGCGCAAAAACAGCAGCCATAGCGTCTGGTGCGATCATAAACAGACCAGCTTTAACGCCGTGGCAGAGTTGATAAACGCCGGACATCAGGAGATTGCTTTCCTTACCGGTTCGATGGATTCCCCCACCAGCGTTGAACGTCTTGCCGGGTATAAAGACGCGCTGGCGCAGCATGGTATTGCGCTCAATGAAAAACTTATCGCTAACGGTAAATGGACGCCTGCCAGCGGGGCCGAAGGGGTAGAAATGTTGCTCGAACGTGGGGCTAAATTTAGCGCGTTAGTTGCCAGTAACGACGATATGGCGATAGGTGCGATGAAAGCGTTACACGAGCGCGGCGTAGCGGTGCCAGAGCAGGTGTCAGTTATCGGATTCGATGATATCGCTATTGCCCCCTACACCGTTCCGGCGCTCTCCAGCGTAAAAATTCCGGTAACTGAGATGATTCAGGAAATTATTGGACGGCTGATTTTTATGCTCGATGGCGGGGATTTCTCACCGCCGAAAACCTTCAGCGGAAAACTGATCCGCCGTGACTCACTCATTGCCCTTTCGCAATAAACATTGTCATCACATGTCATCGTCACTAGTGTCGATGACATCGTTTTTCCTGCATTACAGAATTTAATTTCCTTAAATAACAGTAAATTAAAAACTGGCATGATTTGTGAATGTATCGGCGCATTAACTGTCATTGCTGGAGAATTTGATGAACCGTTTCATCATTGCTGACGCGAGTAAATGTATTGGTTGCCGTACCTGTGAAGTGGCGTGCGTGGTTTCTCATCAGGAAAATCAGGACTGTGCATCGCTGACCCCGGAAACATTTTTACCGCGTATCCATGTCATTAAAGGTGTGAACATTTCCACGGCGACAGTTTGCCGTCAGTGTGAAGATGCACCGTGCGCTAACGTCTGCCCGAATGGTGCTATCAGTCGTGATAAAGGGTTTGTTCATGTGATGCAGGAACGTTGTATTGGTTGCAAAACCTGCGTTGTGGCTTGCCCGTATGGCGCGATGGAAGTGGTGGTACGTCCGGTGATTCGCAACAGCGGCGCGGGGCTGAATGTACGGGCTGACAAAGCCGAAGCCAATAAATGTGACCTGTGCAACCATCGTGAAGACGGCCCGGCGTGTATGGCGGCTTGCCCGACTCATGCGCTGATTTGTGTCGATCGTAATAAACTTGAACAACTGAGCGCAGAAAAACGTCGCCGTACGGCGCTGATGTTCTAAAAATCTTACTGAACTGTTCTGGCATCAAAGGAATTCCCGGAAATATTCGTAGAATACGGAGCGGGCGGTATCGCCGACCTGTGATTGCCGGATACGACGCTGTCGTGTCCGGCAGGGCGGGTTACGCAATTCATGATGGCGGGAATAACTCAATGGCAAAAAACACATCTTGCGGTGTCCAACTGCGTATTCGTGGCAAAGTGCAGGGCGTCGGTTTTCGTCCGTTTGTCTGGCAGCTGGCACAGCAATTAAATCTTCACGGCGATGTCTGTAATGACGGCGATGGCGTAGAAGTCCGGCTGCTGGAAGACCCGGAAACGTTTCTTGTGCAGTTGCATCAGCACTGCCCGCCGCTGGCGCGTATTGATAGCGTCGAGCGTGAGCCGTTTATCTGGTCACAACTGCCCACCGAGTTCACTATCCGTCAGAGCACAGGCGGCGTCATGAATACGCAAATTGTTCCCGATGCCGCGACTTGTCCTGCCTGTCTTGCTGAAATGAATACCCCGGGCGAGCGGCGTTATCGTTATCCGTTTATCAACTGTACCCACTGCGGCCCACGTTTCACCATTATTCGCGCGATGCCTTACGACCGCCCGTTTACCGTGATGGCGGCGTTTCCGCTGTGTCCGGCCTGTGACAAAGAATATCGCGACCCGCTCGATCGTCGCTTCCACGCCCAGCCGGTGGCCTGCCCGGAGTGTGGCCCACATCTTGAATGGGTAAGTCATGGTGAACATGCAGAACAAGAGGCGGCATTACAGGCGGCTATCGCACAGTTAAAAATGGGCAACATTGTCGCCATCAAAGGGATTGGCGGATTTCATCTCGCCTGCGATGCGCGTAACAGTAACGCGGTGGCGACACTTCGGGCGCGCAAACATCGCCCGGCGAAACCGCTGGCGGTCATGTTGCCAGTGGCAGAAGGTTTACCAGACGCTGCGCGCCAGTTGCTTACCACGCCCGCCGCGCCGATTGTGCTGGTGGATAAAAAATACGTACCTGAGCTTTGTGATGATATCGCCCCTGGCCTTAACGAAGTCGGGGTAATGTTGCCTGCGAACCCGCTCCAGCATTTGCTGTTACAGGAACTGCAATGCCCGCTGGTGATGACCTCCGGCAACCTGAGCGGTAAACCACCGGCTATCAGCAACGAACAGGCGCTGGCGGATTTGCAGGGCATTGCCGACGGATTCTTGCTACATAACCGCGACATCGTGCAGCGGATGGATGATTCAGTGGTGCGCGAAAGCGGCGAAATGCTGCGCCGTTCGCGAGGGTATGTACCGGACGCGCTGTCTTTGCCTCCGGGCTTTAAAAATGTTCCGCCTGTGCTGTGTCTCGGCGCGGATCTGAAAAATACCTTCTGCCTGGTGCGCGGTGAACAAGCGGTGTTGAGTCAGCATCTGGGCGATTTAAGTGACGATGGCATCCAGATGCAGTGGCGCGAAGCGTTACGCCTGATGCAAAACATCTACGATTTCACCCCGCAATACGTTGTGCATGACGCGCATCCGGGCTATGTCTCCAGCCAGTGGGCGAGCGAAATGAATCTGCCGACACAAACGGTGCTGCATCATCATGCCCACGCAGCGGCGTGTCTGGCAGAACATCACTGGCCGCTGGATGGCGGTGATGTCATTGCGTTGACGCTCGACGGTATCGGTATGGGGGAGAACGGCGCTTTATGGGGCGGCGAGTGCCTGCGGGTGAACTATCGCGAATGCCAGCACCTGGGCGGCTTGCCAGCGGTGGCGCTTGCTGGGGGCGATTTGGCGGCGAAGCAGCCGTGGCGTAACCTGCTGGCGCAGTGCCTGCGCTTTGTGCCGGAGTGGCAGAATTACCCTGAAACGGCAAGTGTGCAACAGCAAAACTGGAGCGTGCTGGCGCGGGCCATTGAGCGTGGAATTAACGCGCCGCTGGCGTCGTCGTGTGGGCGTTTGTTTGATGCTGTGGCGGCGGCACTGGGCTGTGCGCCAGCCACGTTAAGTTATGAAGGTGAAGCGGCTTGTGCTCTGGAGGCGCTCGCAGCCTCATGTGACGGAGTGACGCATCCGGTGACGATGCCGCTGGTGGACAATCAACTGGATCTCGCCACTTTCTGGCAGCAGTGGCTGAACTGGCAGGCACCGGTTAATCAACGCGCGTGGGCGTTTCATGATGCGCTGGCGCAGGGTTTTGCCGCGTTGATGCGTGAGCAGGCCACGATGCGCGGTATCACTACGCTGGTATTTAGCGGTGGGGTTATTCATAACCGATTGCTGCGTGCACGTCTGGCGCATTATCTCGCTGATTTCACATTGCTCTTTCCACAGAGTTTACCGGCGGGTGATGGCGGCTTGTCTCTGGGGCAGGGGGTTATTGCTGCGGCGCGCATCCTGCATACTGCATAGTGGTGGATGTGGCGTAACTAAGCGTAAATAGAGCGCGGACAGTCCCCTCGCCCTTTGGGCGAGGGAGAAAACCATGCCTACACCGGCAACGTTTTCAACAATCCAAACGCCTCTTTCATCCGATCCTCACTGACCACAAAGGCGCGAAGCTGGTCGGCATCATCAACACCGCGCGCCACCATTCCCTGGCGTTCGGTATTTATCTGCCAGCGTAAATCCCGACGCTGGGTTTCGCCTGCCAGATGCAGCGGTAATTCCGGCGTTTTGATTTTCACCAGCATCGACGGGAGTTTCAGCGGCGTGTTATTGCCGAGAAGATTTTTTGCCAGCACCATCGCGCTAAGTTGAATCGGTTGCAGGAACGGCAATACCTGACCGTTAATTTCCGCGCAATCGCCCAGCGCATAAATATCGGCATTACTGGTTTGCAGATAACTATCGACGCAAACGCCGCGATTAATCGTCAGCCCTGCGCGTCGTGCCAGGGCGGTTTCCGGGCGCAGCCCGGTGGCGGCAATTACCGCATCCACTTCGATGCTGCGCTGGCGGTCCAGCGTTGCCAGAATGCCAGAATCTGTTTTTTCTAGTCCCTGCAACTGAGATTTCAACTGCAGATGAACATCCATCTCCGTCAACCGATGCTGCAAGCGGCTGCTTACTTCCGGTGGCATTAACGATGCCAGAATACTGGCAGCGTTGTCGATTAGCGTGACCGCTTTGCCTGCACGACAAAAATCCATCGCCAGTTCGCTACCAATCAAACCACCGCCGACAATCAACACGCGTCGGGCATCCCGCAGTTGCGTTTCACAGGCGCGATACTCTTGCTGACTATTTAACGTCAGCATTAACTCACGCCCAGGCACTGGCGGGACAAAGGCACTGGCACCAGTTGCCAGCACCAGCTTGTCGTATTGCCACTGATTATTCTGGCTTTTCACCACATGGGCTTCGGCATCGATATCCGTCACCCAGGTGTGCGGAAACAGGTGCAGATTAAACTGCTCGGCAAATTCACCCGCCGTCTGGCGGGTAAGGTCATCGGCACGTTGCCCCTGGCTGATAACATGGCTGAGATCCGGTTTGTTGTACTCATCCATGCTGTCGGCGGCAATCAGGGTTAATGGAATACTGGCGTCCTGTTTGCGAATATTTTTCACCAGTTGGCGGGCGGCGAAGCCCGAACCAATGATCACAATGCCGTTGCTCATTTTGCCTCCGATGCCAGTTCGTCAAAGACGTCTTTTCCAAGGGAGCATTCCGGGCACAGGAAGTTATCCGGGACTTCACTCCACGGCGTTCCTGGCGCAACGTCCTGCATTGGCTCGCCTTTTGCCGGATCGTAAATCCACTGGCAGACGCTGCACTGCATCCGTGGGCCGAGGTCAGCCGTCGTGGTGGCAGAGGTTTCTTCTTTAACTACCGTATTCACCGTGCTCTGCGGCAGCGGCGCGAGCGCCCACTGACGGGCGATTTCGCGACCGTGTTCACGGCATAACTCCAGAGCGTCCTGGTCCGGTCGCCATTTGGCTTTCAGGCTAAGCGACATTTCGAAACCTGCATCCTGCAGGCGTGTGGAAAGACGATCCACCGCACCGCCGCTCCAGCCGTGAGAGCCGAAAGCACTGGCGCGTTTGTTACGGAAGCGTAAACCAGTCATCTCCTCCACCAGCCCGGCGATTTTTGGCATCATCACGTTATTCATCGTCGAAGTGCCGACCAGCACGCCTTTTGAGCGGAAGACATTGGTCAGGATTTCGTTTTTATCGCTTCGGGCGACGTTGAAAATTTTTACCGCCACGCGTGGGTCGGTTTCCGCAATACCCTGGGCGATAGCGTCAGCCATCATGCGGGTGTTATTCGACATGGTGTCGTAGAAAATGGTGATTCTGTCTTCCTGATAATCCGCCGCCCATTTCAGGTACAGCTCGACAATTTGCGTCGGGTTATCGCGCCATACCACGCCGTGAGAGGTCGCTATCATATCGACTGGCAAGTTAAAGCCCAGGATCTCGGTAATTTTCGGCGTTACCAGGCGGCTGAACGGCGTCAGGATATTGGCGTAGTAACGCTGGCACTGCTCGAAAAGCTCCGTCTGATCCACTTCATCGTTGAACAGATGCTCGTCGCAGTAGTGCTGACCGAAAGCATCGTTACTGAACAGCACCGCGTCGCCTGTCAGGTAAGTCATCATGCTGTCCGGCCAGTGCAGCATTGGCGTTTCGACAAAAATGAGCTGTTTGCCGTTGCCGATATCCAGCGTGTCGCCTGTTTTCACCACATTAAAATTCCACTCCGGATGATGGTGATGACCATTTATCGAGTCGATAGCGTTGGCAGTACAGTAGATCGGCGTATCGGGAATTTGTGCCATCAGTTCGGTCAGCGCCCCGGCGTGGTCCTCTTCAGCATGGTTAATTACGATGTAATCGATATCCGCCAGATCGATTTCATTACGCAGGTTCTGCACAAATTCACGGCTGAATTTATGGTCGACGGTGTCGATCAGCACGTTTTTTTCTTCGCGGATGAGGTAGCTGTTGTAGCTGCTGCCGCGCAGCGTTTTATATTCTGTACCGTGAAAATCACGCACTTCCCAGTCACGTTGACCAACCCAATGAATGTTATTCTTCACCACAATAGACATAGCAACCTCAATTTATTCAGCGTGTTCTAAAAAGATGTCTTGCTAACTGCAGATTGCGTGCCAGTTTTTTATCTGATTGTTTTTACTCTATAAATAAAATTGTGCTCATTAATGAGTAGTCAAAATGACTATCAATAAAATGGTCGATATGACAATATCTATAGTCAAATTGACAGTGAGGCAAAGATGAGTTTTTCCGTTGATGTGCTGGCGAATATCGCCATCGAATTGCAGCGTGGGATTGGTCATCAGGATCGTTTTCAGCGCCTGATCACCACGTTGCGTCAGGTGCTGGAGTGCGATGCGTCTGCGTTGCTACGTTACGACTCGCGGCAGTTTATTCCGCTTGCCATCGACGGGCTGGCGAAGGATGTACTCGGTAGACGCTTTGCGCTGGAAGGTCATCCACGGCTGGAAGCGATTGCCCGCGCCGGGGATGTGGTGCGCTTTCCCGCAGACAGCGAATTGCCCGATCCTTATGACGGTTTGATTCCAGGGCAGGAGAGTCTGAAGGTTCACGCCTGCGTTGGTTTGCCGTTGTTTGCCGGGCAAAACCTGATCGGTGCCTTGACGCTCGACGGGATGCAGCCCGATCAGTTCGATGTTTTCAGCGACGAAGAGCTACGGCTGATTGCCGCACTGGCGGCGGGAGCGTTAAGCAATGCGTTGCTGATTGAGCAACTGGAAAGCCAGAATATGCTGCCAGGCGATGCCACGCCGTTTGAAGCGGTGAAACAGACGCAGATGATTGGCTTGTCCCCTGGCATGACGCAATTGAAAAAAGAGATTGAGATTGTGGCGGCGTCCGATCTCAACGTCTTAATCAGCGGTGAGACGGGAACCGGTAAGGAGCTGGTGGCGAAAGCGATTCATGAAACCTCGCCAAGGGCGGTGAATCCGCTGGTCTATCTCAACTGTGCCGCACTGCCGGAAAGTGTGGCGGAAAGTGAACTGTTCGGGCATGTGAAAGGGGCGTTTACTGGCGCTATGAGTAACCGCAGCGGGAAGTTTGAAATGGCGGATAACGGCACGCTGTTTCTGGATGAGATCGGCGAGTTGTCGTTGGCATTGCAGGCCAAGTTGCTGCGAGTGTTGCAGTATGGCGATATTCAGCGTGTTGGCGATGACCGCAGTTTGCGGGTCGATGTGCGCGTGCTGGCGGCGACTAACCGCGACTTACGCGAAGAGGTACTGGCAGGGCGATTCCGCGCCGATTTGTTTCATCGCCTGAGCGTGTTTCCACTTTCGGTGCCGCCGCTGCGTGAGCGGGGCGATGATGTCATTCTGCTGGCGGGGTATTTCTGCGAGCAGTGTCGTTTGCGGCTGGGGCTCTCCCGCGTGGTATTAAGTGCCGGGGCGCGAAATTTACTGCAACACTACAGTTTTCCGGGAAACGTGCGCGAACTGGAACATGCTATTCATCGGGCGGTAGTACTGTCGAGAGCCACTCGCAGCGGCGATGAAGTGATTCTTGAGGCGCAACATTTTGCTTTTCCTGAGGTGACGTTGCCGCCGCCAGAAGCGGCGGCGGTGCCCGTTGTTAAGCAAAACCTGCGTGAAGCGACAGAAGCGTTCCAGCGTGAAACTATTCGTCAGGCACTGGCACAAAATCATCACAACTGGGCTGCCTGTGCGCGGATGCTGGAAACCGACGTCGCCAACCTGCATCGGCTGGCGAAACGTCTGGGATTGAAGGATTAAATAATCCCGGCCTGATAGAAATCCTGCAAGTTAATTGCGCCGGTGAGTTTGCCGTTTTCATCCACCACCGGTGCGGCAGTGATTTTGCGCTTCATCAGGATCTCTTTGGCGTCGATGGCACGGCTTTGCGCCTGTAATGTGGTGCCGCCTGTCGTCATCGCTTCATTAACTGGCGTGGTGAGTGCGCCGCCGCCAACCAGCCAGCGACGTAAATCGCCGTCGGTAAAGACGCCTTGTACCTGTTGTTGAGCGTCACATACCGCCACCAGCCCCAGACCAGTGCGGCTGAGTTCCAGCATCGCATCCATCACGCTGGCGGTTAACGCTACCTGCGGGATAGCGTCATCACGGCGCATCAGATGATGCACTTTATTCAGCAAGCGAGCACCCAATGCTCCAGCAGGGTGGGAGCGGGCAAAATCTTCTTCATTAAATCCGCGCGCCTGCATGACCGCCATCGCCAGCGCGTCACCCATCATCAGGGTATTGACGGTGCTGGAGGTCGGCGCAAGGTGCATCGGACAGGCTTCGCGTTCTACGGAGATATCCAGCACCGCTTTCGCCGCCAGGCCCAGCGGTGACGTCGGTTTGCCGGTCATCGCCAGCAGTGCGATAGATTTATCTTCCAGACGCGGAATAATCAGATCCAGTTCCTTCGCGCCACCGGAGTAAGAGATAAACAGCATCACATCGCGGCTTTCGATCATCCCCAGATCGCCGTGCAGTGCCTCTGCCGGATGGACAAAAAAAGCCGGTGTGCCGGTACTGGCAAGCGTTGCGGCGATTTTCTTACCAATGTGGCCCGATTTGCCAATTCCCGAAACCACCACTTTGCCTTCGCAGTGCAGGATGATATTGGCGGCGCGAACAAAATCATCGCCCAGACGTTCCGGTAAACGGCTTGCTTCCTGCAACTCCAGCATTAAAGTCTGACGTCCCGCGTTCAGTAGTGCTTCACTCATTGCTCTCTCCGGTTATGATCACATCGATCCCTTTCTTTTCCAGCGCCTGACGAAACGCTGGATCGATACCTGCGTCGGTAATTAGCTTATCGACGCTTTCAAGACTGCAAACTACGTTGGGGCTTTTACGGCCAAACTTTGATGAGTCTGCCATCAAAATCACTTCGCGCGCGGCATTGCACATTGCCTTACTGACGGTATAAACCTCGTTGAACGTGGTTACGCCCGCATTGAGATCGATGCCGTCGGTGCCCATAAACAATTTATCGAAGGTGAAATGCTCGAAGGCATTCTCTGCCAGTTGCCCGTGAAATGAGGCCGATTTTTTACGAAATGTTCCGCCTGGCATCAGGATAGTTTGTTCGTTATCCAGTTCGGATAGCGCATTGACGATATGCAGGCTGTTGGTCATCACTGTGATGTTATTAAAGCGCGAGAGCAGGGGAACCATCTGCAAAACGGTACTGCCAGCATCAAGAATGATCGAATCGCCATCATGGATAAAACTAACGGCAGCTTCTGCAATCAGCTCTTTCTTGTGGGTGTTGATGAGTGTTTTATGATCGATAGGCGGATCGGATTCCTCTTTATTCAACACCACTCCGCCATAAGTACGAATGACGGTTCCGGCATGTTCCAGAATGACCAGATCTTTGCGAATGGTTGTGCCTGTGGTGTCAAAGTATTGCGCCAATTCTTCAACCGAGCATTTACCCTGCTTTTGCAGATACTCCAGAATGGCGGCCTGACGCTGACGAGGTTTCATGGGCGTGATTACCTGATTTAGGTTTCAAAATGATAACTTCGCAAGCAAGTAACATTCACAACGAAATTATCCACGTTTTAGTTTAAGCGCCAATGATAGAGCATTCTGTGATAGTGGATCATGGGGAAAGATCACATCGGGCTGTAAATCACCCGCATACATACCGGTAATTGCGGGAATTTTTTGTGGTCGGGCGAAGACGGTCAGTCCTTTCATAAACAAGGTGTCGACGATGCGTTGCTGATCGTCCAGGGCGATGGCGACCACGACCCGCGGTTTAAAGCGCCCGCTGGAACGGCCCACGCCAACCCGCCCTTGCTGGCATAGTGTGTCGAAGGCACGGTTAAAACGAGAAATTTGCCAACCGCCTAAGGCCAGTTGCGCACACCAGGCGATAACGGCGACGGTGATGAGTGCGGATACCATAACTTTTCCTTAATGTAGTGGCGGAAGTCCTGTATGCCTGATGAGCGTAGCGCATCAGGCATTTTATTAGTCTCGCGGAGATCCTTAACGGATCTCCGCTGTTAATCAGAACATCACCTGACCGCCGGTGACATTGATCGACTGACCAGTGCAGTACGACGCCTTAGGACTGGCGTAGAACAGCAGCATATTCAGCACATCCTGATAATCGCAGCCGCGTTTGAGCGGTACTTTGTCGATGTAATACTGCTCGACTTGATCCGGTTTGATACCCAGCTTGGTCGCATATTGTGGCAATAGCGACTGAAACATCGGCGATTTCAGCAGATTACCGAGCATCAGTGAATGCACCGTAATGCCGTACTCCGCCAGATCCAGCGCCAGTGATTGAGTCAGCCCGACGCCACCAAATTTCGCGGCGCTATAACCAGAGTTGTGTTTGCTGCCCACTTTGCCGGATTTCGAGTTGATCTGAATAATGCGCCCCTGAATCCCGTCGCGGATCATCAAACGCGAAAATTCACGGGCACACAGGAAATAACCCACCAGATTCACTTGTAGCGAACGGTCAAAATCGCCGAGCTGGAAGTCGCTGATAAAGGCTGCTTTTGCAATTCCGGCGCTGTAGACCAGCAAATCCACGCGACCAAAGATTTCATCTACCCCACGAGAGAGCGCCAGAACGCTTTGCTCGCTGGTGGCGTCAGCACCAAAACCATACGCTGTTCCTTCACCATATTCGGCGTTAATTTCTTGTGCCACATTTGCGGCTTTGTCGCTCTGAATATCGACAACCGCGACGCGATACCCCTCGGCAGCCAGACCGTGGCACAGGAACGCGCCTAAGGTTTGCCCACCACCGATGACAACGGCAACCTGATTCATTTTTTACTCCTTAACAGATTCAAACATCAAAACCGATCCCGGCGCGATATCGTCGGGTACAGGGCCTGCCACATGGACAGTGCCCGGAAATTCCGCTTCGTTTAAACCATCGAAGCGCAGGGTGACATGACCCAGTTCGCGAAGGTTGTCTTCCGCCACACTGCCAACGGCGGTCACCGGATAGCGATGCTGCCCGAGCGTAAATTGCAAACCGGGATGGAGTGCACCTTTCAACTCGCCGTGGCAATGAATGAAGCAATACTCTTCGAGATCCGCAGGCGCGCCTTCACGAAAGGTGATGAGCATCTGGTCGCTGAGGGCGTCAGTGGCACTCGCGCCGATACGGGTGATGGTGGTCTGATAAATAACGGTCATGTTTCAGCCTCTATTGATAGATAAAACCGGAGACAAACCAGGCGATCAGTACAGTCGGCGCGCCGGTTAAAAAGCGGCTCACCAGTACAGAAGGGACACCGACGCGAACCGTGTCCTGACGGGCTTCCGCCAGCGACAAACCGACCGGGATGAAGTCGCAGGCCGCCTGCGCGTTGATGGCAAACAGTGCAGGTAAAGCCAGATGCGGCGGAATATTGCCGAGGCCAATCTGCACGCCAATCAATACGCCGATAACCTGTGCGATAACTGCGCCTGGGCCGAGGAAAGGTGAAAGCAGCGGGAAGGAGCAGATGAGCGCCAGCATGACCAGACCCAGTGGATGGCTCGCCAGCGGAGCAAGACCGTGGGCAATCCAGTCGCCAAGACCGGAAGCCATAATGATGCCGATAAGCGCCGAGACGAACGCCATAAACGGCAGAATGGTTTTTAATACAGTGTCGATGGTGTCACGACCAGATTGAAACAACACGGCAACGGCAGAACCCATACCCATTCCCACCTTCGCCAGTAAACCATCGCTTTGTTCGGTGATTTTCTTGCTGGTGTCATAGTCACGGCCCACGGAAGAGGGTTGTGGTGTCGCATCACCCACTACAGTGATGTTTTCTTCTTTTACGCCAGAGACATAAATATCTTCCACAATGTACTGCGCCAGTGGACCGGACTTGCCCGTCGAGTGGATATTAATGGTGGGAATACGCCGTTTCGGATAAATGCCGCAGCGTAATGTGCCGCCACAGTCGATTACCGCGACACCAATTTCCGCCTCCGCGGGTTCACCTTCTTTAAATCCGTCAATAGCCTGCCAGCCAGTAAGCTGTGCCAGTTTGTCAACAATCGCAGGCCGGGTACCGGCGGTGATATAGACGATTTTTTTGCCCGGCGTGGCTTCCAGCTCAAGCGGGCCGCCCCAGCCACCCGTTCCTTTTTCGATCCGAATACGCGTCATGATGTTGCTCCTGCCAGGTGAACTTTTTGTTCAAGTTGAATACCCATCTTTTTCTCAAAAATGGCGGTGGTCAGATCGGTCACCCAGCCGCGGAAGAAGTTGGTGACAAGACCAACCAGCAGATAACTCACCGCCAGTGGGCCAAGTGGCAGGTTCAGTGTTGTCAGACCGCTGGCAATGCCAAGATAAACAAACAGTTCGCCTGGGTTGATATGGGGGAAGAGGCCATTCATTGAGTGGCAGCTATAAGAGGCGGCCGCGTAGTAGCTGGGTTTGTACTTTTCCGGCATAAAGCGACCCAGGCTTAAGGTCATCGGATTGCAAAAGACAAACGTGCCAATGCACGGTAACAGCAGGTAACGGGAAACAGGGTTACCGGTGCAACGTTGAGCAAAACGTTCAATACGATGCTGACCGATAAAATTAATCAGTGCGTTCATGATAACCAGCAGGCTAATCAACAGCGGAAGAATGCCGGTCACCATCCCGGTAAACACCTCTCCGCCCTTTTGGAACAGCCCGATAAACCACTCTGCACCATGAGTAATGGTTTCTATCATTGTTCTCTCCTTCAGGATTTATTGTTTTATTACCAAACGGCAACCTAATCTAATCAGATTGAAAGATTTAAAAGTGTTATTTTGATCGCAAAATGAAAGATAAATATTTTAACTTGAAAGTTTCAATAAAAGGATAGCGAGGAGAATGAGTTGAGTTATGTAAAGTCCGTATCGGGCAGTGACTACCGCTTCCTTGTGCGGGGCGTGATGCTTTACCATACTTGCCCCTGGTTGAATCTGTTAAATGGACCCCTCATGTTCAAGCGTCGTTATGTAACATTGCTTCCCCTTTTTGTGTTGCTTGCCGCCTGTAGCAGCAAGCCAAAACCTACTGAGACTGAAACGACCACCGGAACGCCGTCTGGCGGCTTCCTGCTTGAGCCGCAGCACAATGTGATGCAGATGGGTGGCGATTTCGCTAATAACCCGAATGCCCAGCAGTTCATCGACAAAATGGTGAACAAACACGGTTTCGATCGTCAGCAGTTGCAGGAAATTCTCTCCCAGGCGAAACGTCTGGATTCGGTACTTCGGCTGATGGATAACCAGGCACCAACCACATCGGTGAAACCGCCATCAGGTCCGAACGGCGCATGGCTGCGTTATCGCAAAAAATTTATTACGCCGGACAACGTGCAGAACGGTGTGGTTTTCTGGAATCAGTATGAAGATGCGTTGAATCGCGCGTGGCAGGTGTATGGTGTACCGCCGGAAATTATCGTCGGGATTATCGGCGTTGAAACCCGCTGGGGGCGCGTGATGGGGAAAACCCGTATCCTCGATGCGCTGGCAACGCTGTCATTTAACTACCCACGCCGCGCGGAGTATTTCTCTGGCGAGCTGGAAACCTTCCTGCTGATGGCGCGCGACGAGCAGGACGATCCGCTCAATCTGAAAGGTTCCTTTGCCGGGGCGATGGGCTACGGACAGTTTATGCCGTCGTCTTACAAACAATATGCGGTAGATTTCAGCGGCGACGGGCATATCAACCTGTGGGATCCGGTTGATGCCATTGGTAGTGTGGCGAACTATTTCAAAGCGCACGGCTGGGTGAAAGGTGATCAGGTTGCGGTGATGGCAAACGGTCAGGCTCCAGGCTTGCCAAATGGCTTCAAAACCAAGTACAGCATTTCGCAGCTTGCCGCGGCAGGTTTAACGCCACAGCAGCCGCTGGGCAACCATCAACAAGCCAGCCTGCTGCGTCTGGATGTCGGTACCGGTTACCAGTACTGGTACGGTCTGCCGAACTTCTACACCATCACCCGTTACAACCACAGTACCCATTACGCAATGGCGGTCTGGCAGTTAGGACAAGCCGTGGCGCTGGCGCGCGTGCAGTAACTATTTGCAAGAGGGGAGCGTGAGCTTCCCTCTGGCTAATCAGCTTTTTTCTGAATCCTCCTCGTAAAATTGCAACGCCAACACCATCTTCCTGACGAAAGTGCTATCTTGTCCGGCATAAATTTTTGACTGACAGAGGTTGTGATGACTGACAGTGAACTGATGCAGTTAAGCGAACAGGTTGGGCAGGCGCTGAAAGCCCGTGGCGCAACCGTAACAACTGCTGAGTCTTGTACCGGTGGTTGGGTAGCGAAAGTGATTACCGATATTGCCGGTAGCTCCGCCTGGTTTGAACGCGGATTTGTCACCTACAGTAACGAAGCCAAAGCGCAAATGATCGGTGTACGCGAAGAGACGCTGGCGCAGCATGGCGCGGTGAGCGAACCTGTCGTGGTGGAAATGGCGATAGGCGCACTGAAAGCGGCTCGTGCTGATTATGCTGTGTCTATTAGTGGTATCGCCGGGCCGGATGGCGGCAGTGAAGAGAAGCCTGTCGGCACCGTCTGGTTTGCTTTTGCCACTGCCCGCGGTGAAGGCATTACCCGGCGGGAATGCTTCAGCGGTGACCGTGATGCGGTGCGTCGTCAGGCTACTGCGTATGCATTGCAGACCTTGTGGCAACAATTTCTACAAAACACTTGATACTGTATGAGCATACAGTATAATTGTTTCAACAGAACATATTGACTATCCGGTATTACCCGGCATGACAGGAGTAAAAATGGCTATCGACGAAAACAAACAGAAAGCGTTGGCGGCAGCACTGGGCCAGATTGAGAAACAATTTGGTAAAGGCTCCATCATGCGCCTGGGTGAAGACCGTTCCATGGATGTGGAAACCATCTCTACCGGTTCGCTTTCACTGGATATCGCGCTTGGGGCAGGTGGTCTGCCGATGGGCCGTATCGTCGAAATCTACGGACCGGAATCTTCCGGTAAAACCACGCTGACGTTGCAGGTGATCGCCGCAGCCCAGCGCGAAGGTAAAACTTGTGCGTTTATCGATGCTGAACACGCGCTGGACCCAATCTATGCACGTAAACTGGGCGTCGATATCGACAACCTGCTGTGCTCCCAGCCGGACACTGGCGAGCAGGCACTGGAAATCTGTGACGCCCTGGCGCGTTCTGGCGCAGTAGACGTTATCGTCGTTGACTCCGTGGCGGCACTGACGCCGAAAGCGGAAATCGAAGGCGAAATCGGCGACTCTCACATGGGCCTTGCGGCACGTATGATGAGCCAGGCGATGCGTAAGCTGGCGGGTAACCTGAAGCAGTCCAACACGCTGCTGATCTTCATCAACCAGATCCGTATGAAAATTGGTGTGATGTTCGGTAACCCGGAAACCACTACCGGTGGTAACGCGCTGAAATTCTACGCCTCTGTTCGTCTCGACATCCGTCGTATCGGCGCGGTGAAAGAGGGCGAAAACGTGGTGGGTAGCGAAACCCGTGTGAAAGTGGTGAAGAACAAAATCGCTGCGCCGTTTAAACAGGCTGAATTCCAGATCCTCTACGGCGAAGGTATCAACTTCTATGGCGAACTGGTTGATCTGGGCGTGAAAGAGAAGCTGATCGAGAAAGCAGGTGCGTGGTACAGCTACAAAGGTGAGAAGATCGGTCAGGGTAAAGCGAATGCGACTGCCTGGCTGAAAGATAACCCGGAGACCGCGAAAGAGATCGAGAAGAAAGTACGTGAGTTGCTGCTGAGCAACCCGAACTCAACGCCGGATTTCTCTGTAGATGACAGCGAAGGCGTAGCAGAAACTAACGAAGATTTTTAATCATCTTGTTTGATACACAAGGGTCGCATCTGCGGCCCTTTTGCTTTTTTAAGTTGTAAGGATATGCCATGACAGAATCAACGTCCCGTCGCCCGGCATATGCTCGCCTGTTGGATCGTGCGGTACGCATTCTGGCGGTGCGCGATCACAGTGAGCAAGAATTGCGACGTAAACTCGCGGCACCGATCATGGGCAAAAATGGCCCGGAAGAGATTGATGCCACGGCAGAAGATTACGAGCGCGTTATCGCCTGGTGCCATGAACATGGCTATCTCGATGACAGCCGATTTGTTGCGCGCTTTATCGCCAGCCGTAGCCGCAAAGGTTATGGACCTGCGCGTATTCGTCAGGAACTGAATCAGAAAGGTATTTCCCGCGAAGCGACAGAAAAAGCGATGCGTGAATGTGACATCGACTGGTGCGCACTGGCGCGCGATCAGGCGACGCGAAAATATGGCGAACCTTTGCCAACTGTCTTTTCAGAAAAAGTTAAGATCCAGCGTTTTCTGCTCTATCGTGGCTATCTGATGGAAGATATCCAGGATATTTGGCGAAATTTTGCCGACTGAACGCATACGGTATTTTACTTCCCAGTCAAGAAAACTTATCTTATTCCCACTTTTCAGTTACCAGCCCGGCGGTTAAGACACGCTGGAGCTGGTGGCGATATTTCGTTAGCTTGATTTCAGGATAATTATGAGCAAGAGCACCGCTGAGATCCGTCAGGCGTTTCTCGACTTTTTCCATAGTAAGGGACATCAGGTAGTTGCCAGCAGCTCCCTGGTACCCCATAACGACCCAACTTTGTTGTTTACCAACGCCGGGATGAACCAGTTCAAGGATGTGTTCCTTGGGCTCGACAAGCGTAATTATTCCCGCGCTACCACTTCCCAACGCTGCGTGCGTGCGGGTGGTAAACACAACGACCTGGAAAACGTCGGTTACACCGCGCGTCACCATACCTTCTTCGAAATGCTGGGCAACTTCAGCTTCGGCGACTATTTCAAACACGATGCCATTCAGTTTGCATGGGAACTGCTGACCAGCGAAAAATGGTTTGCCCTGCCGAAAGAGCGTCTGTGGGTTACCGTCTATGAAAGCGACGACGAAGCCTACGAAATCTGGGAAAAAGAAGTCGGGATCCCGCGCGAACGTATTATTCGCATCGGCGATAACAAAGGTGCGCCATACGCATCTGACAACTTCTGGCAGATGGGTGACACTGGTCCGTGCGGCCCGTGCACCGAAATCTTCTACGATCACGGCGACCACATTTGGGGTGGCCCTCCGGGAAGTCCGGAAGAAGACGGCGACCGCTACATTGAGATCTGGAACATCGTCTTCATGCAGTTCAACCGCCAGGCAGATGGCACGATGGAACCGCTGCCGAAGCCGTCTGTAGATACCGGTATGGGTCTGGAGCGTATTGCTGCGGTGCTGCAACACGTTAACTCTAACTATGACATCGACCTGTTCCGTACGCTGATCCAGGCGGTAGCGAAAGTCACTGGCGCGACCGATTTGAGCAACAAATCGCTGCGCGTAATCGCTGACCACATTCGTTCTTGTGCGTTCCTGATCGCGGATGGCGTAATGCCGTCCAACGAAAACCGTGGTTATGTACTGCGTCGTATCATTCGTCGCGCAGTGCGTCACGGCAATATGCTGGGCGCGAAAGAAACCTTCTTCTACAAACTGGTTGGTCCGCTGATCGACGTAATGGGCTCTGCGGGTGAAGACCTGAAACGCCAGCAGGCGCAGGTTGAGCAGGTGCTGAAGACTGAAGAAGAGCAGTTTGCCCGTACTCTGGAGCGCGGTCTGGCGCTGCTGGACGAAGAGCTGGCAAAACTTTCTGGTGATACGCTGGATGGTGAAACGGCTTTCCGTCTGTACGACACCTATGGCTTCCCGGTTGACCTGACGGCTGATGTTTGTCGTGAGCGCAACATCAAAGTTGACGAAGCTGGATTTGAAGCAGCAATGGAAGAGCAGCGTCGTCGTGCGCGCGAAGCCAGCGGCTTTGGTGCCGATTACAACGCAATGATCCGTGTTAACAGTGCATCTGAATTTAAAGGCTATGACCATCTGGAACTGAACGGCAAAGTGACCGCGCTGTTTGTTGATGGTAAAGCGGTTGATGCCATCAATGCAGGCCAGGAAGCTGTGGTCGTGCTGGATCAAACGCCATTCTATGCGGAATCCGGCGGTCAGGTTGGTGATAAAGGCGAACTGAAAGGCGCTAACTTCTCCTTTGCGGTGGAAGATACGCAGAAATACGGCCAGGCGATTGGTCACATCGGTAAACTTGCTGCGGGTTCTCTGAAAGTGGGCGACGCGGTGCAGGCTGATGTTGATGAAGCTCGTCGCGCCCGTATTCGTCTGAATCACTCCGCAACGCACCTGATGCACGCTGCGCTGCGCCAGGTTCTGGGTACTCATGTATCGCAGAAAGGTTCACTGGTTAACGACAAAGTGCTGCGCTTCGACTTCTCACACAACGAAGCGATGAAACCAGAAGAGATTCGTGCGGTCGAAGACCTGGTGAACGCACAGATTCGCCGTAACTTGCCGATTGAAACCAACATCATGGATCTCGAAGCGGCGAAAGCGAAAGGTGCGATGGCGCTGTTCGGCGAGAAGTATGATGAACGTGTACGTGTGCTGAGCATGGGCGATTTCTCCACCGAGCTGTGTGGCGGTACTCACGCCAGTCGCACTGGTGATATTGGTCTGTTCCGCATCATCTCTGAATCGGGTACTGCTGCAGGCGTTCGTCGTATCGAAGCGGTAACCGGAGAAGGCGCTATCGCCACCGTTCATGCAGACAGCGATCGCTTAAACGAAGTCGCGCATCTGCTGAAAGGCGATAGCAATAATCTGGCTGATAAAGTGCGCTCAGTACTGGAACGTACGCGTCAGCTGGAAAAAGAGTTACAACAGCTTAAAGAACAAGCTGCCGCACAGGAGAGCGCAAATCTTTCCAGTAAGGCAATTGATGTTAATGGTGTTAAGCTGTTGGTTAGCGAGCTTAGCGGTGTTGAGCCGAAAATGTTGCGTACCATGGTTGACGATTTAAAAAATCAGCTGGGGTCGACAATTATCGTGCTGGCAACGGTAGCCGAAGGTAAGGTTTCTCTGATTGCAGGCGTATCTAAGGACGTCACAGATCGTGTGAAAGCAGGGGAACTGATTGGTATGGTCGCTCAGCAGGTGGGCGGCAAGGGTGGTGGACGTCCTGACATGGCGCAAGCCGGTGGTACGGATGCTGCGGCCTTACCTGCAGCGTTAGCCAGTGTGAAAGGCTGGGTCAGCGCGAAATTGCAATAATATAAGCGTCAGGCAATGCCGTGGACTCGCTTCACGGCATTCGCATTAACGCTATCGACAACGATAAAGTCAGGTTGAAGTTGTGTATATCGGCTAAACTTAGGTTTAACAGAATGTAATGCCATGACTGCTTAGATGTAATGTGTTTGTCATTGCTTACTTTTTGGCGTTATATGATGGATAATGCCGGGATACAGAGAGACCCGACTCTTTTAATCTTTCAAGGAGCAAAGAATGCTGATTCTGACTCGTCGAGTTGGTGAGACCCTCATGATTGGGGATGAGGTCACCGTGACAGTTTTAGGGGTAAAGGGCAACCAGGTACGTATTGGCGTAAATGCCCCGAAGGAAGTTTCTGTTCACCGTGAAGAGATCTACCAGCGTATCCAGGCTGAAAAATCCCAGCAGTCCAGTTACTAATCTTTCCGCGTCTCATCTTTATCGGTGAGACGCACCCTCAAAATTTCTTCTTCACTCCATTGTCTTTTCGCTTTACTCCCGTTCATTCAACTTAAGTCTCCATTTTTTTGCATTACTGCTATCTGACAGACCTCCGTTTTTCTGTTGATAAAACACTCTTTTTGACGTTTTTACAGACTAATTGAGCGTGAAGTGTGCAAACGATAAAAGTGTGGGAAAAATTGTTTGACTTATAAGTCTCAGAAAGTAATATGTGCGCCACGCAGCGACGATGAGCGATAAACAAGTTCTTCGAAGCACTCGTAAGAGGCGTGTGGTGAGGTGGCCGAGAGGCTGAAGGCGCTCCCCTGCTAAGGGAGTATGCGGTCAAAAGCTGCATCCGGGGTTCGAATCCCCGCCTCACCGCCATTTGCATCCGTAGCTCAGCTGGATAGAGTACTCGGCTACGAACCGAGCGGTCGGAGGTTCGAATCCTCCCGGATGCACCATATTCTACGTACTTTCAGCGATGAAGGTATGGAAGAGGTGGCGGTAATAACCGCAGGCACCAGGGAGGATAACGTTGCTTTAGCAACGGCCCGAAGGGCGAGCCGCAAGGCGAGTAATCCTCCCGGATGCACCATCTCTTACTTGATACGGCTTTAGTAGCGGTATCAAAAAATCTGCAGTAAAGTAAGTTTCCCGATGCATCCGTAGCTCAGCTGGATAGAGTACTCGGCTACGAACCGAGCGGTCGGAGGTTCGAATCCTCCCGGATGCACCATCTCTTACTTGATATGGCTTTAGTAGCGGTATCAATATCAGCAGTAAAATAAATTTCCCGATGCATCCGTAGCTCAGCTGGATAGAGTACTCGGCTACGAACCGAGCGGTCGGAGGTTCGAATCCTCCCGGATGCACCATATTCTCCGTAATCATCAGTGATGATGGTTAAGATGGATTTTCTTACTTGATATGGCTTTAGTGGCGGTATCAATATCAGCAGTAAAATAAATTTCCCGATGCATCCGTAGCTCAGCTGGATAGAGTACTCGGCTACGAACCGAGCGGTCGGAGGTTCGAATCCTCCCGGATGCACCATATTCTCCGTAATCTTCAGCAATGAAGGTATCGAAGAGGTAGCGGTACTAACCGCAGGCACCATCTTCTCCCACAAATTTCCTTCAAAAATATCTCATTTCTAAATAACTACTTTATCCATTTCCTGAATTTTCTTCTCCTTCGCCATCAGCGACAAAATCAAGCAATTACGCTAAAGTAGCGTCATATTTTTCGACTTGCGAGAAGACCATGTACGAGCGTTATGCAGGTTTAATTTTTGATATGGATGGCACAATCCTGGATACGGAGCCTACGCACCGTAAAGCGTGGCGCGAAGTATTAGGGCACTACGGTCTTCAGTACGATGTTCAGGCAATGATTGCGCTTAATGGCTCGCCCACCTGGCGTATTGCTCAGGCGATTATTGAGCTGAATCAGGCAGATCTCGACCCGCATGCGTTAGCGCGTGAAAAAACAGAAGCAGTAAGAAGTATGCTGCTGGATAGTGTCGAGCCGCTTCCTCTTGTTGAAGTGGTGAAAAGTTGGCATGGTCGTCGCCCAATGGCTGTAGGAACGGGGAGTGAAAGCGCCATCGCTGAGGCATTGCTGGCGCACCTGGGATTACGCCGTTATTTTGACGCTGTCGTCGCTGCTGATCACGTCAAACACCATAAACCCGCGCCAGACACATTTTTGTTGTGCGCGCAGCGTATGGGCGTGCAACCGACACAGTGTGTGGTCTTTGAAGATGCCGATTTCGGTATTCAGGCGGCCCGTGCAGCAGGCATGGACGCTGTGGATGTTCGCTTGCTGTGAGTGAAGCGTTATCGCTTTTCTCGTTGTTTGCCAGTAGTTTTCTCAGCGCTACACTATTACCCGGCAACTCCGAAGTCGTGCTGGTGGCAATGTTGCTTTCCGGGATCAGTCATCCCTGGGTTTTAGTTTTAACAGCAACAATGGGTAATAGCCTTGGAGGGTTAACTAACGTTATCCTTGGGCGTTTCTTTCCACTGCGTAAAACATCGCGCTGGCAAGAGAAAGCTACCGGCTGGCTGAAACGCTATGGTGCAGTCACGCTATTATTAAGCTGGATGCCCGTGGTTGGCGATTTACTGTGTCTGTTAGCGGGATGGATGCGCATCTCGTGGGGACCGGTAATCTTTTTTTTGTGCCTTGGTAAAACGTTACGCTATGTTGCAGTTGCAGCAGCTACCGTTCAGGGCATGATGTGGTGGCACTAATTGTAGGCCTGCACATATGGTCACCATTACAGTTATGCTAATTAAAACGATTTTGACAGGCGGGAGGTCAATTTGATCCCGGACGTATCACAGGCGCTGGCCTGGCTGGAAAAACATCCTCAGGCGTTAAAGGGGATACAGCGTGGGCTGGAACGCGAAACTTTGCGTGTTAATGCTGATGGAACACTGGCAACAACAGGTCATCCTGAAGCATTAGGTTCCGCACTGACGCACAAATGGATTACTACCGATTTTGCGGAAGCATTGCTGGAATTCATTACACCAGTGGATGGTGATATTGAACATATGCTGACCTTTATGCGCGATCTGCATCGTTATACGGCGCGCAATATGGGCGATGAGCGGATGTGGCCGTTAAGTATGCCATGCTACATCGCAGAAGGTCAGGACATCGAACTGGCACAGTACGGCACTTCTAACACCGGTCGCTTTAAAACGCTGTACCGTGAAGGGCTAAAAAATCGCTACGGCGCGCTGATGCAAACCATTTCCGGCGTGCACTACAATTTCTCTTTGCCAATGGCATTCTGGCAAGCGAAGTGCGGTGATATCTCGGGCGCTGATGCCAAAGAGAAAATATCTGCGGGTTATTTCCGCGTTATCCGTAACTACTATCGCTTCGGTTGGGTCATTCCTTATCTGTTTGGTGCGTCTCCAGCGATTTGTTCTTCTTTCTTGCAAGGAAAACCAACGTCGCTGCCGTTTGAGAAAACCGAGTGCGGTATGTATTACCTGCCGTATGCGACCTCTCTTCGTTTGAGCGATCTTGGCTATACCAATAAATCGCAAAGCAATCTTGGTATTACCTTCAACGATCTTTACGAGTACGTGGCGGGCCTTAAACAGGCAATCAAAACGCCATCGGAAGAGTACGCGAAGATTGGTATTGAGAAAGACGGTAAGCGACTGCAAATCAATAGCAACGTGCTGCAGATTGAAAACGAACTGTACGCGCCGATTCGTCCAAAACGCGTTACCCGCAGCGGCGAGTCGCCTTCTGATGCGCTGTTACGTGGCGGCATTGAATATATTGAAGTGCGTTCGCTGGACATCAACCCGTTCTCGCCGATTGGCGTAGATGAACAGCAGGTGCGATTCCTCGACTTGTTTATGGTCTGGTGTGCGCTGGCTGATGCACCGGAAATGAGCAGTAGCGAACTTGCCTGTACACGCGTTAACTGGAACCGGGTGATCCTCGAAGGTCGCAAACCGGGCCTGACGCTGGGTATCGGCTGCGAAACCGCGCAGTTCCCGTTACCGCAGGTGGGTAAAGATCTGTTCCGCGATCTAAAACGCGTCGCGCAAACGCTGGATAGCATTAACGGCGGCGAAGCGTATCAGAAAGTGTGTGATGAACTGGTCGCCTGCTTCGATAATCCCGATCTGACTTTCTCTGCCCGTATCTTAAGGTCTATGATTGATACTGGTATTGGCGGAACAGGCAAAGCATTTGCAGAAGCCTACCGTAATCTGCTGCGTGAAGAGCCGTTGGAAATTCTGCGCGAAGAGGATTTTGTAGCCGAGCGCGAGGCGTCTGAACGCCGTCAGCAGGAAATGGAAGCCGCTGATACCGAACCGTTTGCGGTGTGGCTGGAAAAACACGCCTGACAGAAAAGAAAAAGGCCACTCGTGAGTGGCCAAAATTTCATCTCTGAATTCAGGGATGATGATAACAAATGCGCGTCTTTCATATACTCAGACTCGCCTGGGAAGAAAGAGTTCAGAAAATTTTTAAAAAAATTACCGGAGGTGGCTAAATGCCGTTGTTAGATAGCTTCACAGTCGATCATACCCGGATGGAAGCGCCTGCAGTTCGGGTGGCGAAAACAATGAACACCCCGCATGGCGACGCAATCACCGTGTTCGATCTGCGCTTCTGTGTGCCGAACAAAGAAGTGATGCCAGAAAGAGGGATCCATACCCTGGAGCACCTGTTTGCTGGTTTTATGCGTAACCATCTTAACGGTAATGGTGTAGAGATTATCGATATCTCGCCAATGGGCTGCCGCACCGGTTTTTATATGAGTCTGATTGGTACGCCAGATGAGCAGCGTGTCGCTGATGCCTGGAAAGCGGCAATGGAAGACGTGCTGAAAGTGCAGGATCAGAATCAGATCCCGGAACTGAACGTCTACCAGTGTGGCACTTACCAGATGCACTCGTTGCAGGAAGCGCAGGATATTGCGCGTAGCATTCTGGAACGTGACGTGCGCATCAACAGCAACGAAGAACTGGCGCTGCCGAAAGAGAAGTTGCAGGAACTGCACATTTAGTCAGTAAACTATCTTCACAATTAATTGAAAAAAGCCAGTTCAAATGAACTGGCTTAGTTGTACTTAGTGCGCACCGCCTCCACCGCCACCTGCGCCAAAGGGCGGTTTAGCAAACCACACCAGCCCCAGCAGGACGAGGAATATTCCGGCTGACATCCAGAAGATCTCATTGGCGGAAATAATCAGCCCCTGATTGGTGATCTGCTGGGCAATCCAGCCTGATGCCTGCTGTTGCGTCATCCCAAGCCCTTCCAGTTGACTGTACATCGCCTGGGCATTCGGGTTGAACGGGTTTACCGACTCGGTTAACTGTGCGTGGTGCATCGACTCGCGGTTGGTCCACATGGTGGTGGTAATGGATGTGCCGATAGACCCCGCCAGCGTTCGCGTAAAGTTAGAGAGGCTCGATGCCGCCGCCAGTCGTTCCGGTGGCAAACCAGACAGCGTAATGGTGGTCAGCGGCATAAAGAAGCAGGCCACTGCGAAGCCCTGGATAAACTGCGGCCAGGCCGACGCACCAAAATCCATACCCGGTTCAAAGGTATAGGCACGCCAGTAGAAGCAGACGGCATACATAATAAAGCTGAAGGTTACCAGCCGCCGCATATCCAGTTTATGCGCGAAGCGGCCGATAATCGGCGACAGGATCACCGGAATAATCCCTACCGGCGCAGAGGCCAAACCTGCCCAGGTCGCCGTGTAACCGTAGACCTCCTGCAACAACTGCGGCAGCAGAACAATCGCGCCGAAGTAGAGCATATACGCGAGGCTGATACACAAGCAGCCGATGGTGAAGTTGCGCGACTTAAACAACGACAGATCGACTATCGGGTTATCGTCGGTCAGCTCCCAGACAATCAGGAAGCAGATAGCCACCACCGCCACCACGGTAAGGATGATAATTTCCTGTGATGAAAACCAGTCCAGCTCTTTACCGCGGTCGAGCATAATCTGTAGGCTGCCGATACCAATAACCAGCAGTGCCAGCCCCACGGCATCAATCCGCCGCCGTTCGGTGCGGGTTTCGCGTCCGCGCAGGGTTTGCAGTGTCATCAACACCACCGCCACGCCAATCGGCACGTTGATGAAGAATATCCAGCCCCAGTGGTAATTATCGCTGATATAACCGCCGAGGATCGGGCCGCAAATTGGCGCGACAATCACCGTCATCGACCACAACGCCAGCGCGATCGAGCGTTTGGCTGGCGGGTAGTTATTCAGCAATAGACTTTGCGAAAGCGGGATCAGCGGCCCGGCGACAATCCCCTGAATTACGCGGAAGAAGATCAGCATATTCAGGCTGCTGGAGACACCACACGCCCACGACGCAATAGCAAAGGCGATGGTTGACCAGAGGAACAGTTTCACTTCCCCGACGCGCTTTGCCAGCCAGCCGGTAAGCGGGATCGAGATGGCATTCGCTACCCCGAAGGAAGTGATTACCCACGTTCCCTGGCTGAGCGATGAGCCCAGGTTTCCGGCGATAGTGGGGATCGCCACGTTAGCAATGGTGGAGTCCAGCACCTGCATGAATGTCGCCAGTGACAGCGCAATCGTCATAATGACCAGTTGCGCGCCTTCCAGCGGTTTTTGCTGTTGCATAACACGCACCTCTGGATTAGCCAGCGTTAGCTTTTACGATATCGTCGATCAGTTTATTGACAGGTGCCAGGCTGATTTCACGCGCGGTACTTACCGCGACCGGTGTGGAACGTACTTTATTTGCCAGTACCTGACCGTCACGGTTAGTGGTATTGACGCTCACCAGCGTGGATAAACCGATACGCAGCGGGTATTGCTCCAGCTGTTTTTGGTCCAGTTCGATACGAACAGGCAGACGCTGAACGACTTTGATCCAGTTACCGGTGGCGTTTTGCGCCGGAAGCAGCGAGAACGCGCTACCTGTGCCCATATCCAGACCAACCACTTTACCGGTGTATTTCACATCATCGCCGTAAATATCGGTGGTGATGGTGACCGGCTGACCGATGCGCATATTGGCAATCTGCGTCTCTTTAAAGTTGGCATCCACCCACATATTGGTGGCTGGAACGACCGCCATCAGCGGCGTCGTTGGGCTAATTTGGGCCCCAGGCTGTACTGCTCGGCGGGAGACATAACCAGTCATCGGGCTGACAATACGGGTACGCTCCAGTGCCAGCCAGGCGTTACGTACTTCGGTGGCAGCCTGTTGCACGGCAGGCTGATCTTCCAGTTTAGTTCCCAGAATCATCGCCTGATTGGCATTGTATTGTTGAATAGCGACGTCCAGTTGCGCCTGGGCACTGGTGACGGCGTCGCGGGCGTGTTGCAGCTCTTCGCGACCAATCAGGTTGGCATTGCCCAGCGGCACACGGCGGTTGTAGTCGCTTTGTGCTTTCGCGAGGGCGATTTTTTGCACCTCAATATTCGCCTGCAACTGTTTGCTGTTAATCATCAGCTGGTGGGTTTGGCGAACGCTGGAAGCCAGTGCAGTTTTGGCTTTTTCAAACGCCTGGCGAGCATCTGTCGGGTCGAGAGTGACCAGCACATCGCCTTCTTTTACAAAATCGGTGTTATCGGCCCAGACTTTCGTCACGCTGCCAGACACCTGAGACATAATTTGAATCTGATTCCCTGCCACGT
Source organism: Escherichia sp. WS3227_2 (assembly GCF_046486495.1). Classification (NCBI taxonomy): domain Bacteria; kingdom Pseudomonadati; phylum Pseudomonadota; class Gammaproteobacteria; order Enterobacterales; family Enterobacteriaceae; genus Escherichia; species Escherichia sp. WS3227_2. Next base: position 58,915 of record NZ_JBJQLG010000001.1, on the reverse strand, counting down.
ATGCGTCATCAGTTTCTTCGAAATGACGCAGTACCAAAAACCAATAAATCCCTATCGCTACGGCAATAATTATAAAGAGCAAGGTGAGAAGGAGGAGCAGACGCTTACGTTTGCCGCTCTTCTTTACCGGTTGCTGCGGGGTTTGAGTCTCCGCATTTGCGCTCATATTGTTCTCCACGATCTTCTTAACTCATCGGCTGAGCCGACCTGCTTGCCAAAAAGGCCAGCATGTTGCGATGCTGGCCAGTCATTTTTTCTTTTATAAATCTGGATTTTTGAGCGAGATGACGCGTTAGCTCATCGCTTCGAGAACCACACCGTCTTGTTCCATCTGGTCGAGACGGGAGAGCAATTTGCGGGTGATTTGCTCGAGCTGATCTTTTTCTGTTGTGCTGAGCGCGGACCAGAGTTGATGCAGGCAGTTATGCTGCGGTGGTAAAACCTCGCGCAAAAACTCGTGACCTTTTTCCGTTAATTGCAGATGCAGGCAGCGGCGATCGTTATCGCTTTCACGACGTTCGATCCAACCGCGTTTTTCCAGTTCATCGGCAATACGCGTCGCGTTGGTACGGGATGATCCAAGAGCACAACTCAATTCAGAAGGCTGAATACTGTGGTTTTCCTGAGACTCCAGCGTAATCAACGCCATAAACAACGTCTCGTTAATCCCCTGAGCCTTCAGCATTTTATTGCGGTTCTCCAGCAGCTTGCTTTGCATGTGCATGCAAAGACGGGTCAGAAGGATCTCCTGATAAGGAAAATCTTCGTGGCGGCTGGCGCGAAATTTTAGCATTTGTTCAATGGGCGTAAACGAACTATCCATTTGGGTATGACCTCATTAATTTCAGCCGATATAGTAACGACAGTGACAAATAAAGTAAATGTATTGTTTTAGAAAAATGATTCTTGTGGGTTATATAATCGCCATCACTTTCCAGGCGAGCCCGTAGGCCAGCGCACTAAGCAGTGTTGGGATGATAATGCTGCGTGTTTTATAGAAACTGGCACCCAGTACCGCGAAGCCGACCAGCGTGGGTACGAAACGGCGTGTATCGTGCATCACTTCTGGTGCGGTAGAGACAACCAGCAGAGCGCATATCGAGGCGATGCCAATGGTGTCGAGCAATATGCCTATCGCGCCACATTTGGTTGGGCGGGCATTACCCACACGCAGGCGCAGCGGCAAATAGCGGAAGCAATAATTCGCCGCGCCAACCAGTAACCCAAGCAGCAGAACCTCATAGCTCATCGGGCGCTCCTTGCCAGAATGCCTGGATTAACGCAGTGAGGCAGCCACAGACAATGCCTGCCAGAATGGCGACGGGAATAGAAAATAGCGTTACGCCTGCAAGGGCACCAACTAACGCTGCGGTAACGCAAAGAGATTGTTTGCGCTGGAAAGAGGCGAGCAGGAAACTCATAAAGAGTGCCGGAAGCATAAAACCTAATGCTGCTTCAACGGCGGGATAACCTTGCAGCAAACCGCTGCCGGAGAATGCCCCTATTACCGTACCAAATACCCACGATGACCATGAACTGAAGGCAATGCCGATCATCCAGTTCTCGCTCCAGCGGCGATTATTGCGTACCAGTTTTGCGGTTGCGGCGGCAAAAACCTCATCCGTCAGGCCAAACGCCCACAGGGCGGTTTTCGATTTTTGCAGACGCTGAATAATACGGCTACGCAGTGACGGGCCATACAAAACATGGCGAACATCCATTGCCATGACGGTCAGTGCAGCAACCCACAAACTACTCCCGGCTGCCAGCATCGCGGTAATGACGAACTGGCTCGCGCCTGCATAAATGATGCAGGAGAAAAAAACGCTTTCGAGAGGAGAGAATCCCAGACGGGTCGCATTCAGACCGAACGCAAAGGCCACCGGAATATAACTAATAACAATCGGTAAACTGTCTTTGCATCCTTCCATGAAGGTCGCCGAACCAGGAGCAGGCTGTGGAGTAGGGCTTTCCATAGAGTGTACGCTTAACGATTGTTAATATTATAAATAGACTGAATGAATATCTTAACCTTATCAGACTGATGGGCTTCTTAACACCCTTATAAGTGTAAAGCCACGAAAACGGTTGCTGATTGCTTAATTTGCGGCTTCCTGACGATGAAAACCTCGCCACCAGACCAGTAAGTTAACCAGGGCAATCGTCGCGCCAGCCAGACAAACGCCAGCCCAACCGCCATGTTGCCAGGCTGAGGCTGAAATTAGCGAACCGGCGGCACCGCCAATAAAGTAGCTGGTCATGTAACCTGCGGTCAGGCGATTACGCGCATCAGGGTGTATTCGATAAATTACTGTCTGGTTAGTGATATGCACGCCCTGCACGGTGAGATCCAGCACCAGGATGCCGATAATCAGCGCCAGTACGGAAGTGTGACCAAACCAGATCGTCAGCCATGAAAGTAACAGCAGCAGCAGACCGAAAGTTGTGGTGTGGTGCGATTTACCCTTATCGGCAAAACCGCCCGCCGGACGAGCGCCCAACGCTCCGGCTGCTCCCGCAAGTCCAAACAGACCAATGACGCCATCGCTGTAATTAAAAGGCGGAGCGGCGAGCAAAAAGGCCATTGAGGTCCATAGAATGCTGAAGTTGGCAAAGGTCAGGCAGCCCAGCAACGCGCGGGTGCGCAGAATTTTATCGCTGATAAACATGCTGAAAACGGAACCAAGCAACTGTGGGTAGTTGAGGTGGGTTTCTGATTTCATTTGTGGCAGACCACGCCATAATGCCAGCGCCATCAGTGCCATTAACACCGAGGCAACCCAAAAGACGGTGCGCCAGCCGCCGAGGTTTGCCAGCAACCCGGCAACGGTTCGTGCCAGCAAGATCCCCAACAGCAGCCCGCTCATAATGGTGCCGACCACTTTGCCGCGTTTGTCTGGTGAAGCCAGCGTCGCTGCCAGCGGAACCAGAATTTGTGCCACGACCGAGAATAAACCGGTCAATGCCGTACCGAGGATCATCATCGCCAGTGACTGACTGCTGGCAGTGATTAACATACCGCCCGCTGCCAGTAAGGTCATCGAGACAATCAGGCGGCGGCGTTCAAACATATCACCGAGGGGAACAAGAAACAGCAGACCTGCGGCATAGCCCAACTGCGCGGCGGTAACAATAAAGCCCGCCGAACTGGCGGAAAGGGAAAAGTTACGCGCGATGGTGTCGAGTAATGGCTGGGCGTAATAGTTACTGGCTACCGCCAGACCGGTGGCGATAGACATCAGCACGATCAGCGCCGGGCTAAGCTCATGGTTTGTTTTAGTCATTATTTTTGTTCATCAGGTGATGATTAAGCTGGGAATCAATAATAGCGGATGTTTATGAATGTGGGGCGAAAGATAGATTGTTAAAATGTGCGGGTAATGGGGAGAGGGTATTTGAAGGTGAAATATGCCACTAAGGCAAATGTTACGTTCACTTCCAGATTATAGCTACTTTGTCACTATTTTGCTGGTGAACGTGCCAGGGTGGCTCAGTCGCCACCACCCTGGCGACCCAGGCTTTTGGCACAAAATCGCCGCTACGCGGTACATTCGACTTATTTCTTACGGCTATCGGGTACGGGCGCGAGGTAACATCCCTGTAAGACGCGCCCTCGCCGCGCATCCCTGCGCGTCGCCCCGGCCTTCAGAAAACGTCTCATCGATTTTCAGCCGGATTAAAACCATCGCTGCAATTGTTTTACTCACATGAGCATTATCTGCGCGGTTATCAATATTTACTTCTGCGCTGCCAGCGCCTCATTCACCCAGCCATCGAACTGCTGCTGGTGGGCTTTGATCCAGCCATCAACGTGGCCCTGAATATCGCCTTCTGAGGCTTTGCCGTCATGCATAATGGCGTTCTGGGCGTTAATATCTGCCACTGGTAACTGCATAATGGCAAACAGTTTCGCTGCTGCCGGGTTTTTCTCGGCCCAGGCTTTGTTGGCAACGATATGCATGGTACTGACCGGGAAGCCGTAATTCGCGCCATTCGGCAGTTTGGTATCGGCATTTTTATCGCCCGGCAGTGCGGAGAACGGCACCTGCAACCAGACCACATCTTTCCCCGGTTTCAGTTCGTTACTCACCCAGTACGGCGTCCAGGTGTAGTAAAACACCGGCTTACCCTCTTTGTAACGACTGATGGTGTCAGCCATCATCGCTGCGTAGTTCCCCTGATTATGCGTCACGGTATTGGTCAGTCCATACGCGGCAAGCTGGTGGTTGATCGCACCTTCGCAGCCCCAGCCAGGGTTACAGCCAGTCAAATCCGCTTTACCGTCGCCGTTGGTATCGAACAGTTTGGCGATCTTCGGATCTTTCAGTTGCGCGATGTTGGTGATTTTGTACTGGTCGGCAGTTTTCTTATCGATCAGGTAACCCTGTGCCGCGCCGTTAACAAATACTCCTTCACGATAAAATTTCTTATCGCCACCGGCAGCTTCGTACATGTTGTCATGCAGTGGCGTCCAGTTCACTGCGGTGAAGGTTGCATCGCCGGAAGCAAGCGAGGTGTAGCCAACGTTGTAATCCACTTCGCTGGGTTTATTGACGGTATAACCTAATTTCTCCAGCGCGCGGCTGACCAGCAGCGTCTGGAAAGTTTCTTCGGTGATGGTGCTCTGAACCGGATTAACAGTAATGCCTTTGCCCGGCAGGTCGGCAGCAAAAGTTTGTGTAGAGATAAGCGTGGCAAACGCTGTCGCAAAAAGTACGCTATGTCGCATTGTTATTCCTTTTTTTGGCAGGGTGATAATGCCCGGCGTCACCGGGCAAGTGCAGAGTTACTTAATGAATGGGCGGGTCAGCAGACCGACAGGGCCAGTGGTGTACCAGCGACGGTTGCCGCGACTGCGTGAGTCGCGCCCAACGGCCTGCGTCAGGCGGTCGAGGATAATGGCGAGGATCACAATCCCGACGCCGCCAACGGTGGCAAGCCCCATATCCAGACGACCGATACCGCGAAGCACCATCTGACCCAGCCCGCCGACGGCAATCATCGAGGCGATGACCACCATAGAAAGGGCCAGCATCAGCGTCTGGTTAACGCCCGCCATAATGGTTGGCATCGCCAGCGGTAACTGAACTTTGAACAGCATCTGGCGCGGGCTGGCACCGAATGAGCGCGAGGCTTCAATCAGATCCGCCGGAACATGGTTAATCCCCAGAATTGTCAGACGGATAATCGGCGGCAGAGCAAAGATGATCGTCACCACTACGCCCGGCACGTTACCGATACCAAACAGCATGACGATTGGTACCAGATAAACAAACGCTGGCGTGGTCTGCATGGCATCAAGCAGTGGACGAATAATTTTCGCCGCTCGTGGACTTCTCGCCAGCCAGATCCCCAACGGCAAACCGATGACGATACAGAACAGCAGGGCGGTTAACACCAGCGCCAGGGTAACCATGGCCTGCGACCAGGCACCGATTGCGCCGATGGCAATCAGCGAAACCAGCGTCGCCACGCCCATTCCGACCCCGGAAATCTGCCAGGCGATGAGAGCGAAAACGATAATCGCCACTGGCGCTGGCATACCCAGCAGCAATTGCTGGAAACCGTTGAGGATATAATCAACCGGAACGCGCACGCCCTGGAAGACGGGACGGAAATGGGTAACGACCCAGTCGATCCCTTCAGTGACCCAACTGTCGAGCGGGATCAGCGTTTTATGGAACGGATCGAGAATATTAAAATGCTCGACGTTTGGTGCAGGCGTACTGGTCAGCCAGTCAGCGCCACCGCCGTCAGTCGGTGCAGTCGCCGGTGTACCCCAGGCGTCTGCGGACTGTGCGGCACTGTCCGCCGCTGGCGTGGTATCCCACGGATTATTTTGATCAGCCATTATTTACCCCCTCACGATCTAAAGCGCGCAGCAGCATTCCTTTCGAAATGATGCCGACATACTGTTGGTCCTCGTCGACCACGGGCACCGCACAGGGGGCCTGTCCGACATGAGAGAGCAACTCGCTAAGAGGCGTTTGTGCATCGACCGCTAACGGCGCATCAATCAGCGCCGCATCAAGACCTTGCTGCTGCGTTAACGCGGCTTTAAGCGAATCGATAGACACAGCGCCGACAAACTTATTACCGCGTTCGATGACGTAGCCATATTCGCGATCTTCATCCTGCAATAATTTCAGTGCCGAACGCGGGCCGAAGCCGGGGGTTTTACGAATTAAGCCGTTCGGTGTACGACGGGCAATATCTTTCGCACTGAACACCTGGCTAATATCGACGCCACGGAAGAAGGTACGGACATAATCATTCGCCGGATTATTAAGAATTTCATCCGGTGTACCAACCTGCACCACTTCACCATTTTGCATAATGGCAATTCGGTCACCAATACGCATAGCTTCATCGAGATCGTGGGAAATAAAGACAATGGTGCGCTGATGTTTCGCCTGTAATTTTACCAGCTCATCCTGCATCTCGGTGCGAATTAATGGATCGAGTGCCGAGAAGGCTTCGTCCATTAATAATATATCCGGATTAATCGCTAACGCGCGGGCTAATCCCACACGTTGACGCATCCCGCCAGAGAGTTCATCCGGGTAGCTGTGGGCATAATTTTCCAGCCCGACCTGACGCAGTGCATCAAGGGCTTTTTCACGGCGTTCTTCGGCATTAATTCCGGCCAGTTCCATACCGAACGCAGTATTGTCCAGCACGGTCATATGCGGCATTAAGGCAAAGGACTGGAAGACCATCGCAATCTTTTTTCTGCGCACCTCACGGAGTTCGGCGTCGGATATTTTGGCAATATCCACACCATCAATCAGCACTTGCCCGCGGGTGGGTTCAATCAGGCGATTGAGAAGGCGTACCATTGTGGATTTACCCGAACCGGATAATCCCATGATGACAAATATCTCGCCTTCTTCAATGGCCAGACTGGCGTCTTTTACGCCAAGCGATAGCCCAGTTTTTTCCAGAATTTGTTCTTTTGAAAGTCCTTGTTCGATATATTTGAAAGCTCGTTGTGGATGCTCACCAAATATTTTATAAAGATTTTTAATTTCTAATTTAATTGCCATGCAATAGAAAGATTCCTGTTATTTGTTTATGTCGATACATTACCCAATGGAAATAGTCACTTTTTTCTACCCTAACATACTGAGAATTTGAGGCAACCCCTGACGGCAAATGTGGCATGAATATTGATGAGAGCAAATCGCCGGAATTTCCCGTGATATAAGGGCTGAGAGCAAATCGAGAAAAGTTGATATTTTTTGTCAAAGATAGCGAAAAAACGCCTGAATATTGTGGTTTCAGGCGAATAATGCAACAGAGTGTCAGTGTAGATCACCACAAAATATTTGCGTGATAAAAAGCTATTTGGCGGGAATTATTTCCCTGCTGCGGGTAGTGATATTTTTGAAAATAACCCCCTCAGAAATTCCAGTCTTCATCTTCTGTTTCGACCGCTTTTCCCATCACATAAGAGGAGCCTGAACCGGAAAAGAAATCGTGATTTTCATCGGCATTCGGCGAAAGCGCGGCGAGGATTGCCGGATTCACTTCTGCCATTTCTGCGGGAAATAACGGTTCGTAGCCCAGATTCATCAACGCCTTATTGGCGTTGTAACAGAGAAACGCTTTCACATCGTCAGCCCACGGGGTTTCGGCGTACAGCTCATCGGTGTATTGCAACTCGTTGTCGTAGAGTTCCAGCAACAAATCGAAGGCGAAACTCTTCAACTCTTCACGTTGTCCCAGAGATATCTTTTCCATGTTTTTCTGATATTTATAGCCTATGTAGTAACCGTGGACTGCTTCATCGCGGATAATCAGACGGATCAGGTCTGCGGTATTGGTCAGCTTTCCGCGGCTGGAAAAATACATCGGCAGCCAGAAACCGGAATAGAACAAAAATGATTCAAGAAACACACTGGCGATTTTCTTTTTCAGCGGATTATCACCGCGATAATGTTGCTGAATAATCTGTGCTTTTCGCTGCAACGGCGCGTTTTCTTCACTCCAGGCGTAGGCGGCATCGACATCTTTGGTCTGGCACAGCGTCGAGAAAATCGAACTGTAAGAGCGGGCATGAACCGCTTCCATAAAGCTGATATTCGATAATACCGCCTCTTCATGAGGCGTGAGCGCATCGGGCATCAGCGAAGGCGCGCCGATAACATTTTGCAGCGTGTCGAGCAGCGTCAGGCCAGTAAAAACGCGCATCGTCAGTTGTTGTTCTACGACACTTAATGTCTGCCATGCAGGAATATCGTTCGACAGCGGCACCTTTTCTGGTAGCCAGAAATTGCTGGTCAGGCGATTCCACACCTCCAGATCTTTATCGTCAGATATCTTGTTCCAGTTGATGGCGCTGATACGTGAGAGTTTCATAGATATTCCTTAAAGTGCACAGGAGACGCAGCCTTCAATTTCAGTGCCTTCCAGCGCCATCTGACGCAGGCGGATGTAGTAGAGCGTTTTGATACCCTTGCGCCAGGCGTAAATCTGCGCTTTGTTGATATCGCGAGTGGTGGCGGTATCGGGGAAAAACAGCGTCAGCGACAGCCCCTGATCGACATGGCGAGTCGCTTCCGCGTAGGTGTCGATGATCTTTTCTGCGCCGATTTCGTAAGCGTCCTGATACAGCGCCAGATTTTCGTTAGTCATAAACGGGGCAGGGTAGTAAACGCGTCCTGTTTTGCCCTCTTTGCGTATCTCTACTTTCGCCACAATCGGATGAATACTCGACGTGGCATGGTTGATATAAGAGATGGAACCGGTTGGCGGCACCGCCTGGAGATTCTGGTTGTATATGCCATAGCGCATCACGTCGTCGCGCAGCTGCGCCCACATCTCACGGGTAGGTAACGTAATACCGCTGCGGGCAAACAGTTCGCCAACTTTCGCCGTTTTCGGCTGCCAGTTCCCTTGCAGATATTGGCTGAAATATTCACCATTGGCATAGCGTGACTGTTTGAACCCGGCGAAGGTTTCACTGCGTTCGCGCGCCAGCAACATCGAGGTACGCAGTGCGTGCCAGGTGATGGTATAGAAATAGAGATTGGTGAAATCCAGTGCTTCCGGCGACCCATAAGCGATGCCTTCTCGCGCCAGATAGCCGTGTAAATTCATCTGCCCCAGTCCGATGGCGTGTGAGGCGGCATTTCCGGCTTCGATGGACGGCACGCTGCGGATATGACTCATATCTGACACCGCCGTTAAACCGCGCACGGCAGTCTCTACCGTGCGGGCAAAGTCGGGGGAATCCATGGTGTGGGCAATATTCAACGAACCTAAATTGCAGGAAATATCATGGCCTGTGCGGGCATAGTCGAGATTCTCGTCATACTCTGAGGCGCTGTTAACCTGCAAAATTTCTGAGCAGAGATTGCTCATATTTATGCGCCCGGCGATAGGGTTAGCACGGTTAACCGTGTCTTCATACATGATGTAGGGATAGCCGGACTCAAATTGGATTTCTGCCAGTCGCTGGAAGAAATCACGGGCGTTGATGTATTTTTTGCGAATGCGTTCATCGGCAACCAGTTCGTCATAGTGTTCGCTAATGGCGACATCGGCAAACGGCTTGCCATAAACTCGCTCTACGTCATAAGGCGAAAACAGCGCCATCTGCGCATTCTCTTTTGCCAGATGGAAAGTGATATCCGGGATCACCACGCCCAGCGACAGTGTTTTAATGCGGATTTTTTCGTCGGCATTTTCCCGTTTTGTATCGAGAAAACGCAGAATATCGGGATGATGAGCATGTAAATAGACTGCACCTGCCCCCTGACGCGCGCCGAGCTGGTTGGCATAGGAAAATGCGTCTTCCAGCATTTTCATCACCGGAATCACGCCAGAAGATTGATTTTCAATACGTTTAATTGGCGCGCCCGCTTCCCGCAGATTCGACAGCAAAAATGCCACGCCGCCGCCGCGTTTCGACAGTTGCAGTGCGGAATTTACCGCCCGACCAATCGACTCCATATTGTCTTCAATACGCAGCAAAAAACAGGAAACCAGTTCGCCGCGCTGCTGCTTACCGCAGTTGAGGAATGTTGGCGTGGCTGGCTGAAAGCGTCCTGACAGCATCTCATCGGTCAGTTGCGTCGCCAGTGTTTCATCGCCTTGTGCCAGCGTCAGCGCCACCATCGTGACTCGATCGGCAAAATCTTCCAGATAACGCTTACCGTCGAATGTCTTCAACGTATAGCTGGTGTAAAACTTCCATGCTCCGAGGAATGTCTGGAAACGAAAACCGCTGGCGTGCGCGTGGGCAAACAGCGTAATGACAAAATCGCGAGAGTAGCGATTAAGGACGCTTTCATCATAGTAACCTTCGTTAACCAGCCAGTTCAGGCGCTGCTGCTGGCTACTGAAGGCCACACTGTTCGGACGCACATGCGTCGTTATAAAGGCGTCTACTGCCTGGCGATCTTTATCGAACTGAATGCGACCTGCGCTATCGTAAAGGTTAAGCATCGCATTCAGCGCGTGGTAATCCATCGTTTCCTGCGTCAGGCGTTCTGCGGTTGTCGTTGCCAAAATTCGGTTACTCCTTTACGAACGTTTTCGATATCGCTTTGCGTACCCATGAGTTCAAAACGGTACAGCCACGGCACGCCGCATTTCTGAGCAATCACATCTCCGGCGCGGCCATACGCCTCACCAAAGTTGCGATTACCCGAAGCAATAACGCCGCGCAGCAACGCCCGGTTATGCTCGTCGTTTAAAAAGCGAATGACCTGTCGTGGCACCGCGCCAGCCGTACCGCCGCCGCCGTAAGAGGGCACGATCAGGATGTAAGGCTCGTCTACCTGAATCCGTTCCCGCTCATTGAGCGGGATGCGCACCGCGGGCAGCCCTAAACGTTCAATAAAACGCTGCGTATTTTCGGAGCTGCTGGAAAAGTAGACGAGCTGGCTCATGCACTGGCAGCGTGTGGCGCTGGATGCAGACGATTGATCATGTCCGGGCGGAAACCAGACCAGCTAAGATCGCCTGCAATCACAACCGGCAACTGACGAAAGCCCTGAGCACGCAGCGCTTCTGCCGCTTCAGGAACGCGATCGACATTAATCATTTCAAAATCAAAGCCCCGGTTTTCCATCGCCCGTTTGGTGGCGTGGCACTGAACGCAATCGTTACGAGTGTAAATAGTAATGCGCATGATTCGTATTTCCGTTTAAAATGAAGATACGGCGCGATGATACGCGTCGGGTTGTCTCTCTGTTGATACAGAGATACTAGATGTAGTTGAAAAAAGATTCAACCATACAATATATAGCAAATAGTGGTCGAAATTACCCTGGGTATGAGCGTGACGGGGTAGGGGGATTTTTGTGATTCACCAGGCAAAAAGAAACCCCGAAGCCAGGCTTCGGGGTCAAAGACGCGTATTTATTATCATTTTTGCACTACGATTTGCGCATGCTTAACAGTGCGCCGATAAAAATACCTACCGCAGCTGCTGTACCCACGCTACACCAGGGTCTTTCACGAACAAAAGAATCCGCGCAGCCAACGGCATCGCGTGCGGCTTGCTGGACGCGAGTACGACCATGCATTCGCGCCCTGGTTTCTTTCAGTAGAGCCTGCGCTTTACTGCGTGCGGCTTCAGCTTCCCCTTTAGCGTCGCTGCCCCAGGACTTCAATACAGATTCGAGGCTATCAGCTAATTGATTGACATCATTCTGGATATCCTGCACGCCATCATCAACGTCGTTGCGGTTCGGTCGGTTAAACATATGATCCCCCATTAGAATTCGATGTAATTTTCAGTGTAGACCATAATTTTCTTAACTGAGGTTCATCGCGGCTTTATGGACTTTTCTGAAAGCGTTGTGAATGCGCAATCAGGTAAGGTAGGCCCGCGGTTGATAATAACGAGGATCAAATATGTATTTACGACCAGACGAGGTGGCGCGCGTACTTGAAAAAGTCGGTTTTACTGTCGATGTGGTAACCCAGAAAGCTTATGGTTACCGCCGTGGGGAAAATTATGTCTATGTTAATCGCGAAGCGCGAATGGGACGTACCGCCCTGGTGATTCATCCAACATTAAAAGAACGTAGTTCAACACTGGCTGAACCCGCTTCCGATATTAAAACTTGCGATCATTATCAACAATTTCCGCTCTATTTAGCAGGCGAGCGACACGAGCATTACGGTATCCCGCATGGCTTTAGTTCGCGTGTTGCGCTTGAACGTTATTTGAATGGTTTATTTGGCGAAGCCAGTTAAAGACGCGACTGGCGATGCCAGTCGCGAAAAGAAGGGTCAGGCTTTTACCTGCTGGTAACGGCTGACTTTAAACAGTCGGCGGCAATAATCGAGGAAGTAGCCATAAACCGCCCCCATCAACATCGAAACAACGATGTTTGAACTGACCGCCGCCATAATCTGATGCCAGTCTGCGCCCACCACTAACAAGATCGCCACATACACCGGTGACTGGAACGTCACATAAGCCATGATATCCGCCAGATTTTTTATCCAGCCCGACGGGCTAACTTTGCGTGCTGCGCGCATAAACAGATCTCGGTACATACCGTATGGCCATGCAATTAAGATGTTCACCGGAATCGCTACCAATCTGGAATAAAAAGACTGTTCGAAGCTCATTCCGGAGAGGAAAACTTCAATACACATGTTCACGACAGAACAGTAAACAACCATCGCGAACGTATCTGCAACTGCATGACGCAAGCGTGACTGCGGTGAGAACATGCTAATGCTCCTTAATAAAAGCGTAATGGGATGTGAATGGAGATGAAAGCAGTGGATCTCATTGCCATCTGCATTTTCGCATAGCGTATATCGCTGGCTATGACTAATCAATTAGTGAAAAATTTTTATTTAATCTGTTTTTGTAGATAAAATATTCCGTAACGGCGCGTTTTTTGTACATTGTGGATTTTTACATGCCGATATGATTTATTTTTAATTAAATCAATTGGATATGTGTTTACCTTTATTTTCACTCATGAAGGTTTGGGGGGGAGGTAACGCTATAAGCGTAGAGAATTCGGTGTATGTAGTGATCGGGTCATTTTCAGCATTTTTTATGCCAGATAATGTACATTGACAGCAGAAAACACCAGTGATGGGTGTTTATTTTTATTCGTATATACTGCATTTTTATTCACTTTGGTTTTGTCAGGCTTGCGGAATTAGCGAGCAGAGAGCGCCGCTCTGCTCACAAATAACCTAAATTACTCATCAAAATGGCTAATATATAATCTTGAAATTATTCTGAGAGTTTCAGAAAATAACAGCTGAAATAATCTCGCGCAGGACTGTAAATAGATTAAATTTTGTGGAAATATAATAAGTGATCGCTTACACTACGCGACGAAATACTTTTTTGTTTTGGCGTTAAAAGGTTTTCTTTATTATGTCCGTAATGTTACAAAGTTTAAATAACATTCGCACTCTCCGTGCGATGGCTCGCGAATTCTCCATTGACGTTCTTGAAGAAATGCTCGAAAAATTCAGGGTTGTCACTAAAGAAAGACGTGAAGAAGAAGAACAGCAGCAGCGTGAACTGGCAGAGCGCCAGGAAAAAATTAGCACCTGGCTGGAGCTGATGAAAGCTGACGGAATTAACCCGGAAGAGTTATTGGGTAATAGATCTGCTGCTGCACCACGCGCTGGTAAAAAACGCCAGCCGCGTCCGGCGAAATATAAATTCACCGATGTTAACGGTGAAACTAAAACCTGGACCGGTCAGGGTCGTACGCCGAAGCCAATTGCCCAGGCGCTGGCAGAAGGTAAATCTCTCGACGATTTCCTGATCTAATTACTGAGGCCGGATGCCGCCGCTATGGCGCGTCCGGCGTCGCTTCTCAAGCTCGTTGGTTCCAAGGCATCTTATCTAACAACCTTGCCATCCCACAAAAACCGCTAATTCCTGCAAACAGTAACCCGGCACCAACAAAGCCGCTTAATAAGAAGAAACCGCTATTTACGGTATAACCCAGTACAACGCCGATTAATATTAAACCACCCGCAGCGATCTGCACCTGGCGCATTAACGGCAAGGGTTGAGATTTATTTACCGCTACTGGTAATCCTGCTTTTTTCCAGCCATCAATCCCATCTTCGAGTAAAAAGATTTCTGCGGGGGCGGCAATCGCTGCTAATTTATCGGCGTTATTACTGGTGCGTTTACCTGCCTGGCAGTGGAATATTATTTGCTCGCGACGTAATTTAGCCGGAAGACCTGACTGTTCCAGCACGGATAATGGAGCCAGATCTGCTTCAGGAATATGTTCACGGAGATATTCATCAGCGTCACGAATATCGATTAACTTTGCGCCGCGTGCGATTAATTCTTGTGCATCATGCGGCGAAATGGTTGTCAAAGCCATAGTGACTCCTTACGGACAATAGACATTTTTCAGGGTGGCGATAATGGCATTTACCGCCTCATTTTTAATGGAATATAGAATGCGTTGGGCATCCCGTTGGCTGTCGATAAGCCCTTCGTCCCGCATACGAGCGAGATGCTGTGATGTTGCAGAGGCACTTAGTCCGGTAATGCGCGTCAGCTCTCCCGCACTGGTGCCGGGGGAACCGCTAAGCATGCACAGAATCAGCAACCGTTTAGGGTGGCTCATTGCTTTCAATAAGGCCGCTGCCTGTTCGGCACTGGCCTGTAATTGCGCGAGTTCAGTCATAGTTATTTAAGTGTTTTCTAAATTAAGTAAACTCTAAACTAAAAATGCAACATATACCAGCATCAGCAGCGTAAATGAGAGTAAAAGCGTAAGCTGAAACTGGCAGGCTCCGCTAAAATTACTACGCTTAAGAGATAAAATCTCTTTTTAAACAATGAGTAATTTTCTTATAGGGAGTACATATGGGTTTCTGGAGAATCGTCATCACCATCATTCTGCCGCCGCTCGGCGTGCTGCTCGGTAAAGGGTTCGGTTGGGCGTTCATTATTAATATTCTGCTGACACTGCTTGGGTATATCCCCGGTTTGATTCACGCGTTCTGGGTGCAAACCCGCGATTAAACCTGTGTTCACCCCCGCGGCGTTAACGCGCCGCGTTCCTCTGCTACACTTTCTGAGTGTTTCCGTTAACGAATGAGGTAGCTATGGGTCTGTTCAATTTTGTGAAAGATGCCGGAGAAAAACTCTGGGACGCGGTTACAGGTCAGCACGATAAAGACGATCAGGCGAAGAAGGTGCAGGAGCATCTGAACAAAACCGGTATACCTGATGCCGATAAAGTGAACATTCAAATTGCCGACGGCAAAGCGACGGTCACTGGTGACGGCTTAAGTCAGGAGGCAAAGGAGAAAATCCTTGTTGCGGTGGGAAATATTTCCGGTATTGCCAGTGTCGATGATCAGGTGAAAACGGTGACACCAGCCACTGCCAGCCAGTTTTATACCGTTAAGTCTGGCGACACTCTGAGTGCCATTTCCAAACAGGTCTACGGTAACGCTAATCTGTACAATAAAATCTTCGAAGCGAATAAACCGATGCTCAAAAGCCCGGATAAAATTTACCCGGGGCAAGTGTTGCGTATTCCTGAAGAGTAGTTAATTGCCAGTCATTGCCTGCTGGATAATGGGAATTGGCGTCAGTAAATGCTGGCGCATTAACTCACTGGCGCGCGCGGTATCTCGCGCCAGTACCGCCGCAGTCAGGGTCTGGTGCTGATCGCGTTTATCTTCCAGCATTTCCACCGAAAGCACTGTTCGCCGCAGCCAGATAAATCGATAGCGCGCCGCCAGATCAAACAACCGTTCACGCATTTGCAGCAAATAGTGAGAACCACAGCCCGCCACAATTGCAGTATGAAACGCCTGATGACGCAGATCCCACTCATCAAGCATTTTCTCACTGGCGTCACAGGCCTCCAGCTTACTGAGCAGATGCGCTTTTGCGAGAACGTCTGCCTCCCATTCATCGCCACCGCGGGCAATCGCCAGACTGACCAGCATCGCTTCCATATTGGCGCGGGCGTCGAAAATATCGAGCAGCTCCTGCTCTGACATAGACGCCACCCGATACCCTTTTTGATTCACCACCGTGACCAGCCGTTCCGCCACCAGTTGCGAAAGAGCTTCCCGTAACGGCCCAACGCCAAGTGCATAACGCGATGTCAGCAAACTCATCCGTAATTTTTCATCCGGTTGAAAATTACCGCGAATAATATCGTTCTTCAGCCAGCGATAGCCATCCAGAGACGTAATGGTCATGGTGTGACTCCTGATCATTATCAGCGCGTATTATGAACGGGTGTTTTTTGCCACAATACCAGCTTTTTCCAGCGAGCCATAATTGGCACGGTACAGATAATCCCTATCGCTAATAAGCCGGTGGAGATCACTTCTAACTGTTGCGCCGGGCGGAATAGCATCACTACCAACACAAAGGTAATAAAGCCGATTACCAGCCAGGTGAGCCACGGATAAAGCCACATCCGCAGGCGAATTTCGCTTCCTTCTGCTCGCAGAATTTTGCGCATCCGCAATTGTGAAACGGCGATGACTAAATAAACCAGCAGGGCGATAGCGCCGGAGCTGTCGATCAGGAATTTAAACACTTTCGCAGGCGCGTAATAATTCACCACCACCGTTAAAAATGCCGCCCCGGTGGAGAGTAACACCGCCACGTACGGGGTTTTACTGCGGTTTATTTTACCCATTACCGCGGGCGCATCACCGCGACGGCTTAAGGAGTAGAGCATCCTGGAAGCGGTATACAGCGCCGAGTTCAGGCAACTGGTTACGGAAAGTAATATCACGCAGTCCATGATTAATTTCGCATGGGGAATATTGAGCAATTCCAGTACCGAGCGATAAGATCCAACGGCTTTCAGCCCCGGCATATTCCACGGTATTAATGCCACGACGACAAAAATAGAGCATAAATAGAAGATAGAAATACGCCAGATAACCGAGTTGGTGGCGCGGACAATATGTTTTTCCGGCGCGTCGGATTCCGCGGCGGCAATGGTGACAATTTCTGCGCCCATAAACGAGAACATGGTGATCAACATCGCGCTTAATACCGCGCCGAAGCCGTTGGGCATAAAGCCGCCGCTATCCCACAATCTTGAGATCCCGCTCACTTCGGCATAAGGGTAAAAACCGCTAATTGCAACTGCACCAAGGAAAATAAAGGCCAGGATAGCGATGACTTTGCACAGCGCCAGCCAGAACTCAAATTCACCGTAGTTTTTAACACTTAATAAATTACTGCCAGTTAAGGCGAGGGTAATGACGAGGGAAAATAACCAGATGGGAATGCCTGGAACCCACGAGTGCAGGATCATGGCGGCGATGTTGGCTTCCAACGGGATAACCAGTACCCAAAACCACCAGTACAACCAGCCGATGGTATAGCCCGCCCAACGACCAATGGCTTTATCGGCATAGGTGGAAAACGAACCGGTATCGGGCGTGGCAACTGCCATTTCCGCCAACATCCGCATAATCATAACCACCAGTAATCCGGCGAACAGATAGGCCAGTAATACCGCCGGGCCCGCTTCGGCGATGGCGACGCTGGAACCGACAAACAGACTTGCGCCGATAACACCGGCAATAGACAACATGGTGACGTGGCGTGACTTCAGCCCGCCGCCTAACTCATGTGGTTGCGATGATTGCCCCATCCTGAATCCTCTCGAAAGTGTGTCACTTGGGAGAGCGCCCCGACATTTCCCGCGTCGGGTCACGCGTGTAATTGTTATTGGTTCTTTTTACCGGAGAGCGGCTCCGCCTTACCCGGCCGACATAGATTTATTCCTGTTCACGTACAGATTGTCGGATGCAGCGTAAACGCTTTATCCGACCTGGATTCGCGTAGGCCGGACAAGACGCGCAGCGTCGCCTCCGGCATGGGTACGGATCTACTGCTTCGCCTCATCAAAACACTGGCTGATGATCTCCAGACCCTGACGGATCTGAGCGTCTTCAATGGTGAGCGGTACAAGGATGCGCAGCACGTTGTAATACGGGCCGCAGGAGAGAAGAATCAGGCCTTTATCGCGGGCACGCGCCACGATCTCGGCGGTGAGTTTGGCGTCCGGTTTGCTGTGATCGCCATCTTCAAACAGCTCGATGGCAATCATCGCTCCCAGCCCGCGTACGTCGCCGATCTCAGTATGTTTTTCGGCTATCGCCAGCAATCCGTCTTTCAGTTTCTGCCCCAGATCGTTGGCTTTTTGCAGCAGATTTTCCTGCTCAAACACTTTCAACACTTCCAGCGCTGCCACGCAGGCAATCGGGTTACCGGCATAGGTGCCGCCCAGACCGCCTGGAGCGACGGCATCCATCACTTCCGCGCGCCCGGTGACGCCCGCCAGCGGGAATCCGCCCGCGATCGATTTCGCAAAGGTGGTGAGATCAGGTGCCACGCCCATTTGTTCCATCGCAAACAGCGTGCCGGTACGCCCCGCGCCGCTCTGCACTTCATCGGCAATCAGCATAATCCCGTGCTCATCACACAGCGCGCGTAAACGCTGCATAAAGGCTGGCGTCGCGGCGTAGAAACCGCCTTCGCCCTGAACGGGCTCAATCACGATGGCTGCGATATCTTCCGGCGCGGCGTCATTTTTAAAGATCCGGTGGATGCTGGCGATAGCGTCATCTTCACTGATGCCGTGCAGCGGGCAAGGATAAAGCGCGCGATAAACATGGCCTGGCATCAGCCCCATACCCGCAGAGTACGGATTTACCTTGCCGGTCAGCGCCAGCGTGTAGTGCGTACGCCCGTGATATGCACCGCTAAAGGCGATGGTCCCGCTGCGTTTGGTGGCGGCGCGGGCGATTTTCACCGCGTTCTCCACCGCTTCAGAACCGGTCGTTACCAGCAGCGTTTTTTTGGCGAAATCTCCCGGCACCTTCTGATTCATAATCTCGCACAGCTCCAGATACGGTTCGTAAGCCAGCACCTGGAAGCAGGTGTGCGACAGCTTTTTCAACTGCGCTTCCACCGCAGCAACCACTTTCGGATGCAGGTGCCCGGTATTGAGCACCGCAATCCCGCCCGCGAAATCAAGATACTCACGGCCTTCAACGTCCCACACCCGGCAGTTTTCCGCGCGGTCAGCGAAAATCGGGTGAATTTGCCCAACGCCACGAGGAACTGCCTGACTACGGCGCTGCATTAACTCTTTATTGCTGCTCATTCGCGTTCTCCAGTTAAAGACCGATGCACATATATTTGATTTCTAAGTAATCTTCGATGCCATACTTCGAACCTTCACGACCAAGACCCGAGGCTTTAATGCCGCCGAACGGGGCCACTTCATTGGAAATAATGCCGGTATTGATGCCGACGATGCCGTACTCCAGCGCTTCGCCCACGCGGAAGACGCGGCTTAAATCACGGGCGTAGAAATAGGCGGCAAGGCCAAATTCGGTGTCATTGGCTTGCGCGATCACATCGGCTTCATCTTTAAAACGGAACAGCGGGGCGAGGGGGCCGAACGTCTCTTCTTTCGACACTTTAGCGTTGGCCGGAACGTCTACCAGAATGGTCGGCTGGAAGAAGTTGCCGCCGCGTTCATGTGCTTTACCGCCGCAAACCACGCGCGCGCCTTTCTCCAGCGCATCGGCAATATGCTCTTCCACTTTTGCTACCGCTTTTTCATCGATCAGCGGCCCGATGGTGACGCCGTTATCCAGCCCGTCGCCGATGTGCAGTTTGCTCACCGCCTGCTGCAATTTTTCGGCAAAGCGGTCATACACGCCGTCCTGCACGTATAAACGGTTGGCGCAGACGCAGGTTTGCCCGGCGTTGCGGAATTTCGAGGCCAGCGCGCCTTCCACGGCTTTATCGAGATCGGCATCGTCAAAGACGATAAACGGCGCGTTGCCGCCCAGCTCCAGCGACACTTTTTTGATGTCTTTCGCGCACTGTTCCATTAACTGGCGGCCAATTTCGGTCGAGCCGGTAAACGACAGTTTGCGTACCAGCGGGTTGCTGGTCAGTTCGTTACCGACCGCGCCCGCCGAACCGGTGACCACGTTAAATACGCCAGCCGGAATGCCCGCGCGAATCGCCAGCTCCGCCAGCGCCAGCGCAGAGAACGGCGTCTGACTGGCGGGCTTCAGTACCATGGTGCAGCCTGCCGCCAGCGCCGGACCGGCTTTACGGGTAATCATCGCCGCCGGGAAGTTCCACGGCGTGATGGCGGCGGTAACGCCAATCGGCTGCTTGATAACAATCAGGCGCTTATCGGCCTGATGACCGGGAATGGTGTCGCCATAAATGCGTTTGCCTTCTTCGGCAAACCACTCAATAAAAGAGGCGGCGTAGCTGATTTCGCCTTTCGCTTCGGCCAGTGGTTTGCCCTGTTCGAGGGTCATCAGGCGCGCTAAATCGTCCTGATGCTCCATCATCAAATTGAACCAGTTGCGCAGAATGTTGGCGCGTTCTTTGGCGGTGAGCGCACGCCAGGCGGGCAGGGCGCGGTTGGCGGCGTCGATAGCGGCGCGGGTTTCATCAGCGCCCATTTTCGGCACGCTACCCAGCTTGTCGCCGTTCGCCGGATTGGTGACGTCGATGACTTCACCATTGTTGGCGTCCAGCCATTCCCCGTTAATCAACGCCTGCTGGCGGAATAAGTTACTGTCGTTAAGTTTCATTGTTACGTCCTGTTTTCAAAGGTTATTGATTAAATGCGGCGTGTAAGGCATCCACACTACGTGCCGCTCGCAGCGTGCGTCCGGGGTTACTCTGGCTTGCCAACAGCGTTTGTACCTTGCTGACAATATGCGCACCAATAGGAATTGCTGATGTCGCTGCCGGGGAGGGCGCATTGCAGGTGTGGATCGTGCGCGGGGTGGTGACAAACAGAAAATCGTCAATCAGCTTGCCGTCCGGCGATACCGCCTGCGCCCGCACACCGGCGGGCCAGGGCTGGAGATCGCTTAACGAAAGCCGGGGACAATACTTTTGCACCAGCCGCAGATAGCCGCTTTTGCACAGCGAGTTTTTCATCTCGCCCAGTCCTGAGCGTAGATGGTTTTGCAGTACCCGGCGAATCCCTGACGAGCTCAAAATCTCCAGCGTGTCGCTAAATGAGAAGTCGCGCTTGCGATAGCCTTCACGTTTGAAAGCCAGCACCGCGTTTGGCCCGACGGTCACGCTGCCGTCGATCATGCGGGTGAGATGCACGCCCAAAAATGGCATCGCGGGGTCGGGAATGGGGTAAATCAGATGGTTAACAATCTGGTTATGTTCTGGCGCGAGGCGGAAATACTCGCCACGGAACGGGCAGATAATAAAGCCCGGTTCGAGTCCGAGCATTTTCACCAGCCGGTCAGCCATCAGCCCGGAACAGCTAATCAGCGTCGATGCTTCATATTCACCGCCCTGACGGGTATGTATCACCACGCCGTTTTTATGCTCACTGAGGGCGCTAACTTCGGCGTTATAGATAATCTCACCGCCTCTGGCCTGGAAAATTTTTGCCATCGCCGCCGTTACTTCGCGGTAGCTGACAATGCCGCTGGACGGCACAAAAATGCCGCCGAGCCCGGTGATATTCGGTTCGCGCTCGCGCAACTCCTCAGCGTTTAACCACTCGCGCTCGATCCCGTTCGCCGCCGTGCGTTCCCATAAGGCGCGCATCCGTTCCATTTCGAGTTCAGACGTGGCGACCAGCATCTTGCCGCAGTTGTCATAGCGAATGCCGTTTTGATCGCAAAAGGCTTTAGTGGCGCGGTTCCCCGCCAGGCAAAACTGCGCCTTCAGGCTACCGGGCGTGTAATAGACCCCGGCATGGATCACGCCGCTGTTGTGGCCCGTCTGATGACAGGCAGGGCCGGACTCTTTTTCCAGCAACGCAATGCGGGCATCCGGATAGAGATCAATCAGTTGCATGGCGGTCGACATGCCGATGATGCCGCCGCCAATAATCACGAAATCATACATCCGCTCAATTCCTTTGCGCTTACTGATGCGTCTGGTAGTGGTTAGAGGCGTAAGCGAAATAGCCACGCTGACGCATCAGTTCACGGCGCAGATCCGGGTGCGGAGTAAAGCGGTCGCGACCGTGCAGCCAGAACAGGTTGTTAATCAACAGGAATTTGCCAACGGCAACGGGCACAGAAAGAATGCCTTTGCTGGTTTCAATGGCGTCCGAAAGCTCGCTCAACCACACGCCTTCTTCGAAGTCTTTCGGCTGGACAAACTGGTCGATATAACGCATCACCGGGCGGCCCTGTTGATCAACGTCGAACACTGGATGGAAAACATCTTTGCTGACGTTTTTGCTCGGAGGCGCGGCAAAGCGCATCGGGCGACGCGCCAGCGGGTGGCGGAAATAGTGGTCGAGATGTTCCCAGTCATCGAGATGCAGCAGCAACGAATTTCCACCCTGCATGTTCTGCTCGTCGATTTTCATCATCAGCACATAGTCGGTGATCTCTTCGACATATGTGCCGTCGTTGTGCAGCTCCATTACACGGTGCGGCTGACGTAGATAGCTGTCTGAGTTATCGACATTTTTCACCACGAAACGCGCGTAATACTGACCGCTCATCGCATCGAAATTTGAGCGACCAATCAGATGCGCTACCGCCGTTGCCAGCTTCACCATCTCATCTGCCTGCGCCACATCATCGATACCCACCGCATTGATCAACAGCGCACCTTCAGCACGGTTTAGCAACGTCTTTAACAGCAACGGTTGCAGCTGATTCGCACACAGATCGTCAAGAATTTTGCCTACCCGAAAACGCAGAAACGATTTGTACTCCAGCGCCTGTACGGGCCATTCGGCAACCTGTTCGAGAAACTGTTTGGTCGTCTGTTCGGTGAAGGTAAGTTCCAGCAGACGCGGGGATTGCGCCGACGGGATGAGAGTGAATCCGCTATAGTCCTGGCCTGAATCGACAGCGTTATTTTGTACGGCGGTCAGTGCATTCATCAGAAGCGATCCTCTTATGAGATGTAGGGTGACATGGCGATGCTCATTTCGTAGCCATAATCTAAAAATATCTACATTTCTGAAAAATGCGCACAAATGCGCCATATTGTTTTCTTATTGTGATCAAAAGCAACAAATTGGTAACATTTAATGTGGGGTATTAAGGCAAAGTGAGACAGGAAATGAATAACTAAAGCAACAGGTTAGGGGGAGTTACCATCAGAGAACAGATTATCTGGTCGATAAAAAACGGTAAATGGCTTCAATGCAAAATGACCGTTAGTAAACTAAACATATTATCTGCCCCGTTTTAGCGGGGCAGATATAACATTAAATTACAAATAGAAATAGTTCGGCGGTTCTCCTGTTTTCCCTAAAAGAAGAGCACTGCGCCCAGGAATATTGATATTTAGAGCTCCGCCTCTAAGCGTAAATACTTTACCAGGGGGAATACTTTTGCGTGTATTATTATTAATAATGGTAACGCTATTACTCCCCATGTTTTTATATATTCCTGGTTGCAATTTGTTAGGCCAGGTACCTTCAACTTCTTCGTTTCCTTTATTTATTATAACTAGTCCATCATGAGGAGAGTGATTAATGTTCACAGAATCCCCACGACTAAAGGCCAGAACATTTTTAGTTGCAAATACACCCTCAAATGCGCTCCATATTCCTTCTTTATCTATATATAATGCGTGGAATTCATTGTAGAGCTGCTGATAGGTAGAGCAACCTTTATTAAGCCACGCCTCACCGCCGACACGAGTGGACCCATCATCATTTTTAATCTCAGTCGTTGATTTTAATACCTGACCATCCCAGTAAACTAAAGGCCTGCTGAACGGGAGAGCGGCCATATATGCCATTGCTAATTGTTCATCTTGCTGATGGTTAAATAAAAAGTCATTGAAAAGATTACCATTGTTAGGGAAATCGTGGTTGATGTTAATCAATATCCGTCTTTCTGATGGGATGCTTGAGATTGTGGAGCCCGGTTTTGATGCAAGAGTTTGGAGATCGCCACCAAATGAAAAGGCTTTTATCGTCTTCATGAGCAATGAAAAATCAATGGCGCTTAAATCATCTCTTTCATAAAGCAGCGATGACATTTGTTGTTCATCTAACGGACAAGTTACCAGGTATTCCATGTAATTCATAACAGCTTTTTTTTGATATTTTGGATTAAATAAATTTGTATTGTGCAACCGCTCATTATAATTTTTAAGCGGTGGGGTTATCGACCTCTCTATTTGTTCATGTTTTGAGTGTTTTGCTGCATCATAACGTAAACCTCGTACGCCATATTTTCGCATTTCACGAACGTATTGATTTTGTAACATAATAACCTGGTCACTTTTGGGTGTTGTTTTAGGCATTCCATTTAAACGCTTTTCTTTTAATGCATGGAGGTTTTCCCATTCATCCTTAGAAATATTATCTTTACTTGCTTCGAAGTCTTTTGCAGTGAGATGTATATCTTCTGGATGGATTTGGTCACGTTCTTTTGTTACTGGATCTATAATAAAGGGAATCAAGACCTGACCTTGCCAATAGCCAGGGATACCACTTTCTATATCTTTACTGATCTTCGCTCGTATATCGGCAGAGGGATAATCCAGATCATTTTTACCACTACCCCCGATTCCCATAAAGTTAAATGTATAATCAGGGATGATATCGATACCAAATTTTTTGGCATCTTTAACCAATGCGATAAAATCCTGCAAATCTCCCATTGGATTATGGATAGTACAAAGATCTTCGGGTTGATAAGCGTGAAACCAGTAACCTTTTTCTTCTTCGGGAGTTTCTGGTCCGTCGGCGCGGAAAGTGGTTACGGGAGGGATTTGTATATACCCATAATGACAACGTGCAAACTCAGATATATTTTTCCTGATTTGCTGATAGGTGGCATTAAAAGCATGAAGAATCGCTTCGCCAGGTTTTTTGGGGGTGATGATTTCACATTGTGATTTCTGGACAGCAGTAAGAGATTTACGCTCAAGTGTTTGCCGTAGATGTTCTGGATTGATTAATATTTTAAATGTTTCTTGCTGGCCGGTAGGTGACGTTACGTTAATATTATATACATCAGCTGCCAGTTCATAGTCAGGAATGTTAATAGCATATGCAACATACTTATCTTTTGGGGACGGTTTGTCAGATATAATGTGAGTGAAATGTTCAGCTGGACCATACTGATGAACACCGCTGTTATCACCTCTTTCAACCATTGTATCTCGTTGATAAACCCATGTTTTTCCTTCTCCTATCCTGTCTGGCGCTGTAATGCTACGCTGTGCTGCTTTATTCAACTCTCGGTAAGTTGTATCTGGAAAAAGGGAAATTTTATAATCGTTTTTTAACAGATCATTAATGACTGTTTCGGCGTGAAAAGTTGATATAATTTCTCTGTCTTTTAAATCCTGAGGATAAACTCCACAAGAATTAATAATATTTGTTATACAGTTTAGATATTCTAATGTATTTAATTTGGAATTTAGATCCCCGTCAGTAATGTTCCATGATAACAATGTGGGGTTGCCGATAGGTAAATTTCTTGGTCCTGGTTTTATAGAAAACATAATAAAGTTCCTCTAATGGTAGAGTAATATGGTGTATACGGAAACATAAAAATGTTTAATTGTTGTGAAAGTAATTGCAAACAGATGTCCTACTTTTATCCAATATTTATATGGAAAAGGATAATGCTTAAATCTGTTTTTTTAATTATCGATGTGGTCTGGAGAGGCAACTGTCAAAAATCGCTCATACGAAACTAATGATTAGCAGAATAAGATCTATGAAAGAATATATTGCTATATGAAGTTTATTTTTATGGAGTGAAAAGTAACAGATATCATAATGATGCGAAAACTCTTCAGCTAATGTAATAAAGTTATATTATTAGATACAAAATCATTACAAAGTATCATTGAATCGATGATAACTATAGATTGTGCTAATTATTAACATTTGCTTGTTGACTGCGAGTATCGACTTTGCGAATGGAGGCGGTGTCGGGTTTTATGTCGCGTGTAATGACGACCCAGGATGAATGAGAACGCATAAAATCTCTTATTTACATCATATGATCATCATGTTTATTGCGTGGTTTATAAGTATTGTTATTGCATACTCAAGGCCCTTTAGCTCAGTGGTTAGAGCAGACGACTCATAATCGCTTGGTCGCTGGTTCAAGTCCAGCAGGGGCCACCAAATCATCATTCACGTATCAGGAAGAGTTAAGGGTACAAGGGGTACTCGATGGCGGTCTATATTTCACGACTAACGCCATTTCAAGGAAGAAGTGTGGTGGGTGGTTTCGAATGAGGGCTGGTGTTTTGGTACGTGGCACGCCACTGCAATGTATTTATCCATCAGTACTCATTCAAAAGTACCTGGAAAAAATGCCCGCTATGCCAAGCGGGCAAATTGCTTACATGTGGAATTAAGTAATTAACGATAAAGCCAGAGTATTATCATTTATTATACCCCTTCATTTAATCAGGTTAATTACTCAAATCACTGAACTATTCTCTGTTCGCTCACTGATGATAAGTGAAGTGTCACAACCACGATTTGTATGTGGACCAATGCCGTAGAGTAAGGATGAAATGTCTCTGCCATGCCTTAAACATCTACTACTGACTAGAACTGACGTCGCATGCAGAAGAGTCTTGTGAGCGATACAGGAGTCTGGCTTTGCTCATTAACCAACGCTATTGAGATATACATTTCTAACACTCGAAAAACGATTTTCACTAATAAATTATAACGGGTGGTTTTTATCATACAGCGAAATAACCTTTTGCTTATTAAATTTAACATTCTTGTGCTAAATTAATTAACAGTACCATGTATAGCATATGAAGCTGCTAATGCCAGCAATTGTCTCAAATGAGCGATTTTTTATAGTGACAAACAATAATAACATTAAAAATAGCCATGTAGACATTAACTGAGGAATAGACAATGTTAGTTAGTAAAAGCAACGAAATTAACACTAGCACATTTATAAATAGTGGAAGTTGTAATGAAAGAAAATCTTCTAAATCCATGGAGTTACTAGCTTATAGTATTATAAAATTAATTTGTAAGGAAGCTGCCTCAGGGACGTATAACGGTGCTCTTGAAATTTTACAAAAAATGATGTCTGAATGTAAATATCATGAAAGCAATGCTTTTGTCATTATGGGAGCCGGAGAACAATTAAAACGTATTAAATATGATGTTAATGAAGATAAATTAAAAGTATACAACGTACACTTTGATAATAATCAAGAGTTAGTTGCTGATGGTGAGCCTGACGTAGTATTTTTAAAAAAAACGGTGTGGGAAGACCTTCTCGTTAAACTAAAGCTGGAGAACAAAGAAAATGCGGTTTCTGAAGTTCATAAATCAGCGAATAAAGGTGAGGTCGAGCAATTAGTTGAATGTTCTGAAAGAAATGAAAAGAGGCTTCTTGATAATATAAATAAAAACACTACTATCTATAATATTTACAACAACCAACGAGCAACAAACATTACTACATCTGTATCTGAACCACCTGCACAAGGTAAAAGTAATGATGTAGATAAATTAAAACAAACGCAGTTTATCAACGCTAGTCAATTTGATATTAATGAGCTTCAGCAGAGTTCTGCTTTTTTAGCGTCAAAATATCACACCATAGATATTCAAGAAAAAACAGATGCGTTTGTGAAGAAGTTCAAGGGGATATTATTTGATAAAAATGGAAGGTCTTCAGAGCTTCTGTTTAATTTTTATGAGTGTTGCTATAAGTTTTTACCAAGAGCGCAGCCTCAAGATAAAATTGAAAGCTATAATTCAGCACTGCAAGCTTTTTCCATCTTTCGTTCATCTACTTTGAATAATAATGATGTAGGGTTTAATTTCAAATTATTCCCAGAAGTCAAGCTGTCTGGAGAACATCTTGAAACGGTATTCAAATACAAAAATGGCGATGATGTCCGGGAGATAGCCAAAATTAACATTACTCTCCAAAAAGAAGAGGGTGGTTTATATAATTTACGTGGATTGGATTTTAAGGGATGCTTCTTTTCTGGACAGAACTTCAGTAACTATGATATTCAATATGTGAACTGGGGAACGTCATTGTTTGATCTTGATACTCCGTGTATTTTTAATGCGCCTGCTTACAACAAGAGTAATGAAAAATCATTAGAACGCGTCAGCGAAAACGGTTTAAGTGGAGTCTTGTCTGATCGTAATAATAAAATAAAACTCATCACGGGCGTGGCACCATTCGATGATATTTTATTTATGGATGATGACTTTGATGATAGTTCTTCTGAGGATGATCCCGTTGAGAATAGTCCTGTTGTGACTAGTCCCCTTGTATCAAGTTCTAAAAGCAGTTTTCAATGATAAATAAATGGCAATTTTTACAAAGAGATAATAACGTAGATTGAAACAATATGTATTATTGATTGATTAAACGGGATTATTTTTTACACTACAACCATTTTGCTGCCACTACCAAAGAAAAAGGGGCTACGCTTTCACGTAACCCCTTGATTTATTTGGTTGGCTGGCGGTGTCCGTATTTGTGCTGTAATTGATTAAAATATTTCATCTAATGTCTGATTCAACTTTCCTTAGCTGCCTGAAAGTTTTTTGATCTTACCCAGCAACAACAACGTTACGGTGCACCATGCCTGACTGATGAACTGCGTGCTCAGAGTTACCACTTCAGCGCATAACCGTGGCAGCAGACCCGGACAGAACAAACGGCTCAGGACATTATCGGTAGGGGACGTACTGGTAGTATGGAAACTGAACCGACTGGGGCGCAGTATGCGGCATCTTGCCGTGCTGTTGGAGGAGCTGTGAGAACGTGGTATTAACTTTCGTGCTCTGACTCTACCAATATTTGCCCAACAATGGGGGGACGAAAGCTGTAAAAGTAAAACAATCTGCGATCTCAATGTTATTGTGTGATTTTTATGTGAGCAGAAGATATTCATCAGAAACGATTATGTAAATCATTTTATTTTTCCGACGGCTTCAATGTCGAAAGAAAAGAATACGCCCGTATTTCCTGAATAGATTGACTTTTTTATCCAACCACACTTCAGCGCACTGCGTTTAAAAAATGCCTCTTTCTTATGCGGAATATCATCATTTCATCATGATGTCTTTGATGAGCGGTGAACACAATACACTTGCGCTGTCTCTTCAGGATGAATCCCCTGGTCTGGTGCCTGTGGGCTGATGTTGCAGCAAAGCTAAGGTCGCTTAAACGCTACTCAGTATTCACTTTTCAGAGGATGAAATTTATGAACAGGACCAGTCCCCATTATTGTCGCCGCTCAGTACTTTCCTTATTGATATCTGCCTTGATATATGCTCCGCCCGGGATGGCGGCCTTTACTTCTAATGTTATTGGTGTGGTAAACGATGAGACTGTAGATGGTGTCCAAAAAGTAGATGAACGAGGTACAACAAATAACACTCATATTATCAACCATGGCCGGCAGGAGGTCCATGGTGGGATATCTAATAGTAGTATTATTGAAACTGGTGGCGAGCAACTAGTATCAATCCATGCCGATATTAACGGGCAAGCTAATAATACAACCATTAATGGAGGCAGACAGTCAATTGAGTACGGAGGAATTTCTACTGGCACGATAATCGAAAGTGGCAATCAATATGTTTATAAAGGCGGTACCAGCAATGGCACGATGATTAAGGCCGGAAGTTCACTCGTAGAGGGGGGGACTGCGAATGGAACAATCATTGATGGTGGCAGCCAACGAGTAACAACTCAGGGGCATGTTGATGGTACAACGATAAATAAGTCCGGTTATCAGGACATCACGCAAGGAAGTCTGGCGACGAACACAACCATAAATGGTGGTCGACAGTATGTTGAACAGAGCACAGTAGAAACAACCACCATTAAAAATGGCGGTGAGCAAAGAGTATATGAGAGCCGTGCGCTGGACACGACGATTGAAGGCGGAACTCAGTCTCTGAATAGTAAGTCAACGGCAAAAAATACGCAGATCTATTCTGGTGGTACGCAAATTGTTGATAACACGAGCTCCTCGGATGTTATTGAAGTTTATTCCGGCGGCGTGCTTGATGTTAGAGGTGGTACGGCAACTAATATTACTCAGCACGATGGAGCCGCTTTAAAAGTAACGACTTACGATTTGACGGTGAGCGGTACGAATAGTGAAGGGGCATTCTCCATCCACAATAAAGTGGCTGACAATGTGTTGCTGGAAAACGGAGGCCATTTAGAAGTATCTCATTCTGCAAACAAGACGATTATCAAAGATAAAGGAACAATGTCAGTTTTAACCAATGCTAAAGCTGATGCGACCCGAATAGATAATGGCGGGGTTATGGATGTTGCCGGAAACGCGACAAATACCATAATTAATGGTGGCACACAGAATATTAATAATTATGGCATAGCCACAGGCACCAATATCAACAGCGGAACGCAAAATATCAAAAGCGGCGGGAAAGCTGACACAACAATTATATCCTCCGGGAGCCGGCAGGTTGTTGAGAAAGATGGTACGGCAATTGGCAGCAATATTAGCGCCGGAGGCTCGCTGATTGTCTATACCGGCGGTATTGCACATGGGGTTAACCAGGAGACGGGCAGTGCTTTAGTTGCCAACACGGGTGCAGGGACTGATATCGAAGGATACAACAAGCTCTCTCACTTCACTATTACCGGAGGGGAGGCTAATTATGTTGTGCTGGAAAATACCGGCGAACTGACGGTAGTGGCTAAAACCACGGCGAAAAATACTACCGTTGATGCTGGCGGTAAGCTGATTGTCCAGAAGGAGGCTAAAACAGATACCACCAGACTTAATTATGGTGGCGTTCTGGAGGTTCAGGACGGTGGTGAGGCTAAGCATGTTGAGCAACAATCCGGCGGCGCATTAATTGCTTCCACGACTTCCGGAACCCTTATCGAAGGAACCAACAGTTATGGTGATGCTTTCTACATCAGGAATTCAGAAGCTAAAAATGTTGTGCTGGAAAACGCTGGCTCATTAACAGTCGTCACTGGTTCCCGGGCAGTTGATACGATTATTAATGCCAACGGCAAAATGGATGTTTATGGAAAAGATGTTGGCACTGTACTCAATAGTGCGGGCACCCAAACAATATATGCCAGTGCCACTTCTGATAAAGCAAATATCAAAGGTGGCAAGCAAACGGTATATGGTTTAGCCACTGAGGCAAATATCGAAAGTGGTGAACAAATTGTTGATGGTGGGTCAACAGATAAAACGCACATCAAAGGCGGCACGCAAACCGTTCAGAATTATGGTAAGGCGATCAATACCGATATCGTCTCTGGCCTACAACAAATTATGGCAAACGGGACAGCGGAAGGTTCCATTATTAATGGCGGTTCACAGGTAGTTAATGAGGGCGGTCTGGCTGAAAACTCGGTACTTAATGACGGCGGCACACTCGATGTGCGGGAGAAAGGCAGCGCTACGGGGATACAGCAGAGTAGCCAGGGCGCGTTGGTGGCAACCACCAGGGCGACGCGGGTCACAGGGACACGCGCTGATGGCGTCGCGTTCAGCATCGAGCAGGATGCGGCGAACAATATCCTGCTGGCAAATGGCGGCGTGTTAACCGTGGAGTCAGACACCACTTCCGCCAAAACACAGGTCAATACGGGCGGACGGGAGATCGTCAAAACAAAAGCCACTGCGACTGGCACGATGCTTACCGGCGGTGAACAAATCGTCGAGGGTGTGGCGAATGAGACAACGATTAACGACGGCGGAATACAAACAGTTTCGGCTAACGGTGAGGCAGTAAAAACAACGATTAATGAAGGCGGTACGCTGACAGTCAACGATAATGGCAAAGCGACAGATATCATCCAGAACAGCGGTGCCGCTCTCCAGACGAGCACGGCTAACGGTATTGAAATCAGCGGTACTCACCAGTACGGCACCTTTTCCATTGCCGGAAATTTAGCGACCAATGTGCTGCTGGAAAATGGTGGTAATTTATTGGTATTAGCAGGTACCGAAGCTCGCGACTCCACGGTTGGCAACGGTGGGGCAATGCAAAACCTGGGTCAGGACTTCGCCACAAAGGTTAATTCCGGTGGGCAATATACCCTTGGTCGGTCAAAAGATGAGTTTCAGGCTCTGGCCCGGGCAGAAGATCTCCAGGTCGCTGGCGGTACGGCAATCGTCTACGCAGGTACGCTGGCGGATGCATCGGTCAGTGGCGCGACAGGAAGCCTGTCGTTAATGACGCCACGGGATAATGTGACGCCAGTTAAACTTGAAGGGGTGGTCCGGATTACCGATAGCGCGACATTAACTATCGGAAATGGCGTCGATACGACGCTTGCCGACCTGACGGCTGCCAGCCGGGGCAGTGTCTGGCTTAACAGCAATAATTCCTGTGCAGGCACCAGCAACTGCGAATATAGAGTAAACAGTTTGCTCCTCAACGACGGTGATGTTTATTTATCAGCACAAACAGCAGCGCCTGCCACAACTAACGGTATCTACAATACGCTGACCGCCAGTGAACTTTCCGGCAGCGGTAATTTCTACCTGCATACCAACGTTGCAGGCTCCCGGGGCGATCAACTGGTCGTCAACAACAACGCCACTGGTAATTTTAAAATCTTTGTTCAGGATACCGGCGTCAGCCCTCAGTCTGACGACGCGATGACGCTGGTGAAAACAGGGGGAGGGGATGCTTCGTTTACGCTGGGTAATACCGGCGGTTTCGTTGATCTTGGGACCTATGAGTATGTCCTGAAAAGCGATGGTAACAGCAACT
This sequence comes from Escherichia sp. WS3227_2, assembly GCF_046486495.1. Taxonomy (NCBI): domain Bacteria; kingdom Pseudomonadati; phylum Pseudomonadota; class Gammaproteobacteria; order Enterobacterales; family Enterobacteriaceae; genus Escherichia; species Escherichia sp. WS3227_2. The sequence goes on along the minus strand of NZ_JBJQLG010000001.1, from coordinate 26,210 downwards.
GGAACCTGACCAATGATGTCAAACCCAACCCGGACCCCAACCCAAATCCGAAGCCGGATCCAAAACCAGACCCAAAACCGGATCCGAAACCAGACCCGACTCCCGATCCAACACCGACACCCGTCCCGGAGAAACGCATCACGCCTTCTACGGCAGCCGTACTCAATATGGCAGCAACATTACCGTTGGTCTTTGATGCTGAGCTAAACAGTATTCGCGAGCGGTTGAACATAATGAAAGCGAGTCCACACAACAATAATGTCTGGGGGACGACGTATAACACCCGTAATAATGTCACCACCGATGCGGGTGCCGGGTTTGAGCAGACGCTGACCGGAATGACGGTGGGGATCGATAGCCGTAATGATATTCCTGAGGGGATTGCGACGCTGGGCGCTTTTATGGGTTATTCCCATTCACATATCGGTTTTGATCGTGGAGGGCATGGCAGTGTGGGCAGTTATTCTCTGGGGGGCTATGCCAGCTGGGAACATGAAAGTGGTTTCTATCTGGACGGTATCGTGAAGCTGAACCGCTTTGAAAGTAACGTAGCCGGTAAAATGAGCAGCGGTGGAGCCGCCAACGGCAGTTATCGCAGCAACGGGCTGGGCGGTCACATTGAAACCGGGATGCGATTTACCGATGGTAACTGGAACCTGACGCCGTATGCATCGTTAACGGGGTTCACCGCTGATAACCCCGAATATCATTTATCCAATGGTATGGAATCGAAATCAGTCGATACCCGCAGTATATATCGTGAACTGGGCGCAACGCTGAGTTACAACATGCGTCTGGGGAACGGCATGGAAGTTGAGCCGTGGCTGAAGGCGGCTGTGCGCAAAGAATTTGTCGATGATAACCGGGTGAAAGTGAATAATGACGGTAATTTTATCAATGATTTGTCGGGCAGACGTGGAATATACCAGGCAGGTATTAAAGCCTCATTCAGCAGTTCGTTAAGCGGGCATCTCGGGGTGGGGTATAGCCATGGTGCCGGTGTGGAATCCCCGTGGAACGCGGTGGCTGGTGTGAACTGGTCGTTCTGACCATCAACGAAAAAGCCCACATCTGTGGGCTTTCATATCACCAGGAGCCGCGGCTCCTTTGCGTATCCTTTTATGTCTCCTCACCGTCTGGTCGGTGTCTTGCTGAGACTTCTAACTTCCTGTTTTTGTTGGTGTTGTCCTTGCACCGTCCAATCATGATTGGTGGAGCTGGCGGGAGTTGAACCCGCGTCCGAAATTCCTACATCCTCGGTACTACATGCTTAGTCAGTCTTTACATTCGCTTGCCAGCTGCGGACGGACACGCCACTAACAAACTAGCCTGATTAAGTTTTAACGCTTCAACCCCAGGCAGGGCTTCCACGCGATCTCTTTTGGGTTTGACCTCTCTTGATCCCCGTCCTAAGAGCGGAGGCTAGGGAGAGAGGGCTCTAAGCAGGTTATTAAGCTGCTAAAGCGTAGTTTTCGTCGTTTGCGACTATTTTTTGCGGCTTTTTACGAGGCCAACCGCCCCTCGGCATGCACCTTGGGTTTCGCAAATCCCGTCGAATCCAGAATCAGCCCCAATGTGTAACGGCAAGTATACCAGATTTATGAGCGCCATGACCAGCCTCAATGGCGTTATCGTTAAAGATTTAGCACCCATGTAGCCTGATTTTTATTCGATTAAGCAATGGGATGGCAACATTTGTGTCGGATGTGATAGCCAATAAGATGTGCATTCGCGCCGCCGGAGAGGGAGGCGCGGTGAGGAACTGGTCAATAATTGGAGTGCAGGTTTAACGGTGGGCGTTTTTCATGATACGCGCTTTATCCACCTGCCATTCGCGCTCTTTGATATCTGAACGTTTATCGTGCTGTTTCTTACCTTTGGCGACGCCGATTTTCACTTTGCACCAGGCATTTTTCCAGTACAGGGAGAGCGCCACTACGGTATAGCCTTCTCGATTGACGCGACCGTACAATGAGTCCAGTTCGCGCTGGTTGAGAAGTAACTTGCGGGTACGGGTAGGATCGCACACCACATGCGTGGAGGCCACAGCCATTGGCGTGATGTTAGCGCCAAACAGAAATGCTTCTCCATCACGTAGAAGGACGTAGCTGTCGCTGATATTGGCTTTTCCTGCGCGCAGGGATTTAACCTCCCAGCCTTGCAGGGCAAGTCCCGCTTCGAACTCTTCTTCGATAAAGTATTCGTGACGGGCGCGCTTGTTAAGCGCGATGGTCGCTGAACCAGGTTTATGTGCTTTTTTCTTCGTCATAAGCGTCGTGAATCATCGGTAATCTGAAATCGAAAACACCCCATATCAATCCTGCGGGGGACAAGGCTCTATCTTAGCATGAACCCGATGTTACCCAGCGCCGGGATAGCGTTTTTTTTACAGCAGGATAAATGATATTATTTGTTGGATTTTTGTTGATGGAAATTGTTATGCCTCAGATTAGCCGGACCGCACTGGTACCCTACAGCGCGGAGCAAATGTATCAGTTAGTGAATGACGTTCAGTCTTATCCTCAGTTTTTGCCGGGTTGTACCGGAAGTCGGATTCTGGAGTCCACTCCTGGGCAGATGACTGCGGCGGTAGATGTCTCTAAGGCTGGGATCAGCAAAACGTTTACTACCCGCAACCAGTTGACCAGTAACCAAAGTATTCTTATGAATCTGGTGGATGGGCCGTTCAAGAAATTGATCGGTGGATGGAAGTTTACGCCGCTGAGCCAGGAGGCGTGTCGTATCGAGTTTCATCTCGACTTTGAGTTTACCAATAAGTTGATTGAACTCGCCTTTGGTCGCGTGTTTAAAGAGCTGGCGGCTAATATGGTCCAGGCTTTTACGGTTCGTGCGAAAGAGGTTTACAGTGCCAGGTAAAATTGCCGTTGAGGTGGCTTATGCGCTACCTGAGAAGCAGTACCTGCAGCGTGTGACGCTGCAGGAGGGTGCGACGGTTGAAGAAGCTATTCGCGCCAGTGGCTTGCTGGAATTGCGTACCGATATCGATTTAACTAAAAACAAAGTCGGCATTTATAGCCGTCCGGCAAAACTGAGCGATAGTGTGCATGATGGCGATCGGGTGGAGATTTATCGCCCTCTCATTGCCGATCCGAAAGAGCTGCGCAGGCAACGAGCAGAAAAATCAGCGAATAAATAACAGACAGAAAAAAGGTGCTCATTGAGCACCTTTTTTAACGTCTTTGAGAGCAACTTTATTATTAGTTACCACTCAGCGCAGGTTTGTTATCAATGTTGGTCAACACACCGCTACTGTTAAAGGTCAGCGTCAGCGTTTGCTGCGTTACACCTTCATGACCTGGTTGCTGGCGGAAGACATAGAACCAGGTATTCGTACCAAATGGATCGGACATCAACGGTGTACCCAATGCGTACGCAACTTGTTGTTGCGTCATGCCAACGCGTATTTTGGATACGTCGTTAGCGGTCAGATAATTCCCCTGGTTGATATCAGGACGGTAAACCACTCGCTCCAGAGTGGAACAGCCTGCGGTCAACATCAATAGTACTGCTGCTGCAGCAGTCAGCGTTTTACAGCGCATAGTGATTTGATTCCTTTTCGGGCCCGAGCAGTACGTGGCTCATCTGTAATATGCCGATGATAATAGACCTTTCATCACTTTAAAACCTTTTGCTTTCCGGTCTTACGGCGTTTTGCTGTTTACTCTGACCGTGAAGCAGGAAAAAAGTTTACGCCGCAAGTAGTTCTTTCGCATTCGCCAGTGTGTTACGTGTGACTTCACTGCCACCAAGCAGGCGCGCCAGCTCTTGTAACCGCGCTTTTTTATCCAGGGATTGCATATGCGTTTCTGTCATCGCACCATCGGTTTCTTTGCTGACAAAATAGTGTTGATGACCACATCCCGCGACTTGTGGCAGGTGGGTAACACACATCACCTGAGTTGATTCGCCGAGTTGACGCAGCAGTTTGCCAACAACTGCCGCTGTTGGGCCGCTAATCCCTACATCCACTTCATCAAAAATCAGTGCCGGGGTTTCCATTTTACGCGCCGTGATGACCTGAATTGCCAGTGCGATGCGGGACAATTCACCACCGGATGCGACTTTGGCAATAGGCTGCATTGGCTGACCTGGGTTGGTGGTTACCCGAAATTCAATACGATCAGCGCCGTCAGCGCCCAGGTGATGCTCGTCAAATTTAACATCAATCGTAAACTGCCCATGCGGCATAGAGAGTGCATGCATACTGTCGGTGATCAGCTGTGCAAGTTCTTCCGCATAGTGCTGGCGTTGCTGGTGTAATGCGTGCGCGGTTTCCAGTGCCTGCTGATGATGTTTCGTTACCGCCAGCGCGAGCGTTTCTTGTGAGTCGGCCTGATCGTCCAGTTGCTGCTGTTCTTCCAGTAGCGACTGGTAATACTGTGGTAATGCCTCAGGGCTGACGTGATGTTTACGTGCCAGCGAAATCTGTTTTGAGATGCGTTGTTCAAGTTCAAACAGCCGGTTGGGATCGAGATCCAAACGATCGCAGTAGTGGCGCAGTTCGTCGCTGGCTTCAGCAATCTGGATGGTAGCTTCTTCCAGCATATCAAGTACGCCGGACAGTTTGCTGTCCATGCCAATCAATTCGCTCACCAGTTGTTTAGCCGTGTAAAGCTGACTTTGCAGGTTTGCGTCTTCACCGTCGGCCATTAATGCCAATGCATTCTGGCTGGTAGTCAGCAATTGACCGCTGTTCGCCAGACGTTTGTACTCTTCGTCGATTTGCTCAAACTCTCCGGGCTGCGGATTAAATTCGTTAAGTTCTTTTAATTGGTATTGCAGCAGTTCTGCACGGGCGGCGCGTTCCTGACTTAACTGTTGATGATGCGCGAGGTCACGGCAGCTTTGATGCCACAACTGATAACGTGCGGTCATTTCCTGGAGCAGAGAGGTTTCATTGGCATAGCCATCAAGCAGGAATTTTTGGTGCTCGGGTTTGGTAAGTAACTGATGAGCATGCTGACCATGGATCTGAATCAGCAACTGACCCAGTTCGCGCAGTTGTGACAGAGGAACAGCTGTACCGTTGATAAAACCTCGTGAGCGACCATCGCTGCTGATTACGCGACGAAGCAAACATTCATGCCCGTCTTCAAGCTGGTTTTCTTCCAGCCAGCGCAGGGCCGCTGGCGTATCTTTCAGAGAAAAACGGGCGCACAGGTCGGCACGAGCAGCGCCGGTACGCACCATGTCGGCTTCAGCGCGACCACCGAGACAAAGGCCGAGGGCATCTATTGCAATAGATTTACCCGCGCCGGTCTCGCCAGTTATTACGGTCATGCCGCTATGAAAATCAATCTCAAGCTCACGAACGATAGCAAAGTTGCTGATGGTCAGTTGTGCCAACATAGTTGTTTTCCTGTATGAAAAACCATTACTGTTATTGTGTACAGTATAAACTGGTTTTATATACAGTAAAGAGGCTGGTGTAAAATTAGAATAATTTTTTTGACCAGCCGAGCTTGGTGCTTAATGTATTGAAATAACTGTAATCTTTCGGATGAATCAGATTCAGATGGTAATCACAGCGACGAATCAGGACATCTTCACCTTCCTGAATCGGCAGTGCTATCTGGCTGTCGCAACTGATTTCCAGGTCGTTACGGCGATGCGAAAAACGCAGACGGATCGTGCTGCTGCTGTTTATGACCAGTGGTCGTGCTGACAACGTATGCGGGAACATGGGCACCAGGGTAATCGCATCCAGAGAGGGTGTCAGAATAGGACCGCCCGCAGAGAGGGAATAAGCGGTGGAGCCAGTTGGCGTCGAAATAATCAGGCCATCAGAACGCTGAGAAAACGCAAAGATCTCGTCGATATACACTTCGAACTCAATCATATGCGCCACTTTGCCAGGGTGAAGTACCACTTCGTTAATCGCCGTGCTGATGCGTTTCTGGCAATCTTGCTGACAGACTTGCGCTTCCAGCAAAAAACGTTTTTCACTGATGTAGTGGCCTTCCAGTACATCGGCTAATTGTTGCTGGGCGTTATCGGGGTCAAGGTCAGTCAGGAAACCTAGGTTGCCACGGTTGATGCCGATGACTTTAATATCGTAGCGCGCGAGCGTGCGCGCCGCGCCCAACATATTACCGTCGCCACCAACGACTACTGCGAGATCAGCCAGTTGCCCAATCTCCGCGAGTGTGCCGGTTTTCACATTCTTCAGTTGCAGTTCGTGAGCGATTTGCTGCTCGACGATAACCTCGTAACCTTTTGTGCACAGCCAGCGGTAGAGCATTTCATGTGTTGTCAGTGCAGTGGGGTGCCGTGGGTGTCCCACAATGCCAATACACTTGAAATGATTATTCATTTTTCCGAGGTCCTTGTTGCGAAGATTGATGACAATGTGAGTGCTTCCCTTGAAACCCTGAAACTGATCCCCATAATAAGCGAAGTTAGCGAGATGAATGCGAAAAAAACGCGGAGAAATTCATGAGTAGTAAAGAACAGAAAACGCCTGAGGGGCAAGCCCCGGAAGAAATTATCATGGATCAGCACGAAGAGATTGAGGCAGTTGAGCCAGAAGCTTCTGCTGAGCAGGTGGATCCGCGCGATGAAAAAATTGCGAATCTCGAAGCTCAGCTGGCTGAAGCTCAGACCCGTGAACGTGACGGCATTTTGCGCGTAAAAGCCGAAATGGAAAACCTGCGTCGTCGTACTGAACTGGATATCGAAAAAGCCCACAAATTCGCGCTGGAGAAATTCATCAACGAATTGCTGCCGGTGATTGATAGCCTGGATCGTGCGCTGGAAGTGGCTGATAAAGCTAACCCGGATATGTCCGCGATGGTTGAAGGTATTGAGCTGACGCTGAAGTCGATGCTGGATGTTGTGCGTAAGTTTGGCGTTGAAGTGATCGCCGAAACTAACGTCCCGCTGGACCCGAATGTGCATCAGGCTATCGCAATGGTGGAATCTGATGACGTTGCGCCAGGTAACGTACTGGGCATTATGCAGAAGGGTTATACGCTGAATGGTCGTACGATTCGTGCGGCGATGGTAACTGTAGCGAAAGCAAAAGCGTAATTTCTGTTTTCGTAATAATTCACGGCCCTGCATGCGAATGCAGGGCCGTTTTCGTTACTCCGCCACACTCTCGCGCAGCGGTTTCACAGGAAAAACTTTTACCTGTTTAATCATATTGTCCTGTACGTCGAGAATGTCGATGTCGTACTCGCCAATACGTACACGGGTGCCCGCGACCGGGATCTCTTCCAGTGCCTCAAGAATGACGCCATTAACAGTGCGGGCATCATCTTCCGGTAGATGCCAGTTAAAGGCTTTGTTGATTTCTCGCACGTTGGCGGTGCCATCGATAATCACCGAACCGTCGTTTTGCGGCGTGACCTCTTCGGCAAGTGTTGGCGACATCGAGGTAGTGAAATCGCCGACAATCTCTTCCAGAATATCTTCAACCGTCACCAGCCCCTGAATGTCTCCATATTCGTTGACGACCAGGCCGACTTTCTTTTTGTTGCGCTGAAACTTGACCAGCTGTGTGCTGAGCGGCGTACCTTCCGGTACAAAATAGATCTCGTCCGCGGCGCGCAGCATGGTTTCTTTGGTGAACTCTTTTTTCTCCGACATCAACCGCCAGGCTTCACGTACTCGCAGCATACTGATGGCGTCGTCCAGCGAATCACGGTAGAGCACGATGCGCCCGTGAGGTGAGTGGGAGAGTTGGCGCAGAATCGATTTCCAGTCATCGTTGATATCAATACCGATAATTTCACTGCGCGGCACCATGATGTCATCAACGGTCATCTTTTCCAGATCGAGCACCGACAGCAGCATATCCTGATTGCGACGGGAAATTTGTGAGCGTGATTCGTGCACGATAGTGCGCAACTCTTCTTTGCTCAAAGAGCCGCTAACCACGATATCGGTTTTGATACCCATCATGCGCATCAGCATACGGGTGATAGCATTCAGCAACCAGACCAGCGGCATCATCAAAATTTGCAGCGGAGCCAGCAGAAAACTACTCGGATAAGCGACTTTTTCCGGGTACAGCGCGGCAATGGTTTTCGGCAATACCTCAGCAAAAACCAGTACGACAAAAGTCAGCACACCAGTCGCAATTGCCACGCCCGCATCGCCGTACAAACGCATCCCAACAATAGTGCCGAGCGCGGAGGCAAGAATATTGACCAGGTTATTGCCGATTAACACCAGGCTTATCAGGCGGTCTGGCTTACGCAGCAATTTTTCGACGCGTTTGGCCGAGCGATTACCCTGTTTCGCCATATGTCGCAGACGATAGCGGTTGAGGGTCATCATTCCGGTTTCGGACCCGGAAAAATAGGCTGAAATGACCACCATGATGATCAGAATAATGATCAACGTAGTAGTAGAAATGTGTTCCAGGGGAAACTCCTTTTCTGGGTTTAGCTGATTAACTGCTGGACAATTCGGCTGCCGAAGTAGGCCAGTGTCAGGATGACTGCACCCGCAACGTTAAACCAGACGACGCGGCGTCCACGCCATCCTTCATGATAATGTCCCCACAGCAGCACAATATAGACAAACCACGCCACGATAGAGAGCACGGCCTTGTCGATATTTTCCATGCTAAATAAGTTGTGCATGTAGAACAGGCCAGTGCAAAGCGTGAGCGTTAGCAGCACCACGCCAATCTGCGTGATGTGGAACATTTTACGCTCGATACTCATCAATGGCGGCATTTCCTGGTTAAACGCCAGTTTCTTGTTCTTCAGTTGGTAATCAATCCACGCCAGTTGCAGCGCGTACAGGGCGGCGATAATTAGCGTGGCATAGGAAAAGAGCGATAAGCCAATGTGCACCAGCATCCCAGGCGTTGCTTCCAGATGGGTGATGTATTCATTGGGCATGAAGGTCGCCAGCGCCAGGTTGATAAGCGCAAAGGCATAGACAATGGGTAGCAGCAACCAGCCACGATTGCGAGAAGCCACAATGGTCATTACCGTACAGATCATCAAACTGACCAATGAACCAACGTTCAGCAGGCTGAGGTTTTGTCCGCTATCACCGTCGGGCAGGATGCGGGCTTCCAGAGCGATTGCGTGGCAGACCAGCGCAATGACCGCAGAAATAATAGCCATGCGCCGCCAGCCGCCGTTTTTTTGCAGCAGACCGGGAACAATCAGCGCAAGACTGACGGAGTAGGCGACAAGCGCGAGCAGAGCAAAAACGGGCATAGTAATGTCGACAGTTTGAGCAATAAGAAAGAGAAGCAGTATAGCGTCAGGTGAACGCTGCTCCAACCGTTGCATAACAACAAAGACGCCTTCATGTTATACTGCGGCAATATACTGATGATGTGTCGCGATTGCGGCCAACCGTTTCCACCCCAGGCGAGAGACAATGTTTGATAATTTAACCGATCGTTTGTCGCGCACGCTGCGCAATATCAGTGGCCGTGGACGCCTCACTGAAGACAACGTAAAAGATACGCTGCGCGAAGTGCGCATGGCGCTGCTGGAGGCGGACGTCGCTCTGCCGGTAGTGCGTGAGTTTATCAATCGCGTAAAAGAGAAAGCGGTTGGTCATGAAGTTAATAAGAGCCTGACGCCGGGGCAGGAGTTCGTCAAAATCGTCCGTAACGAACTGGTTGCGGCGATGGGCGAAGAGAACCAGACCCTGAACCTGGCTGCGCAACCGCCTGCGGTCGTGCTGATGGCGGGCCTGCAAGGTGCCGGTAAAACAACCAGCGTTGGTAAACTCGGTAAGTTCCTGCGCGAGAAGCACAAGAAGAAAGTGCTGGTGGTTTCTGCTGACGTCTATCGCCCGGCGGCAATCAAACAGCTTGAGACGCTGGCAGAGCAGGTGGGCGTTGATTTCTTCCCTTCTGATGTTGGTCAGAAGCCGGTTGATATTGTTAACGCGGCGCTGAAAGAAGCCAAACTGAAATTCTACGACGTGCTGCTGGTGGATACCGCTGGTCGTCTGCACGTTGACGAAGCGATGATGGACGAGATCAAACAAGTCCATGCGTCGATTAACCCGGTTGAAACCCTGTTTGTGGTTGACGCCATGACCGGTCAGGATGCGGCCAATACGGCAAAAGCATTCAATGAAGCGTTACCGCTTACCGGCGTAGTGTTGACCAAAGTGGACGGCGATGCCCGCGGCGGTGCGGCGCTCTCTATTCGTCACATCACTGGCAAACCGATCAAGTTCCTCGGTGTTGGCGAGAAAACTGAGGCGCTGGAGCCGTTCCATCCGGACCGCATCGCGTCGCGTATTCTCGGCATGGGAGACGTACTGTCGCTGATCGAAGATATCGAAAGCAAAGTTGACCGCGCGCAGGCAGAGAAATTAGCCAGCAAGCTAAAAAAAGGCGACGGCTTCGATCTCAACGACTTCCTTGAGCAACTGCGCCAGATGAAAAATATGGGCGGCATGGCCAGCTTGATGGGCAAACTGCCGGGCATGGGGCAGATCCCGGATAACGTCAAGTCGCAGATGGACGATAAAGTGCTGGTGCGTATGGAAGCCATCATCAACTCAATGACGATGAAAGAGCGCGCTAAGCCAGAAATCATCAAAGGTTCACGTAAGCGTCGTATCGCCGCCGGTTGCGGGATGCAGGTACAGGACGTTAACCGTCTTCTGAAACAGTTCGACGACATGCAGCGCATGATGAAGAAAATGAAGAAGGGCGGAATGGCGAAGATGATGAGAAGCATGAAGGGTATGATGCCGCCGGGATTTCCTGGTCGCTAATCGGCCTGGCTTGTTTGCCATTTTGGCACCGGGGTGTGCTCGTCATCCTCACGTACTGCGTGTACGCTCCGGTGACTGCGCGCACTCCGGCACCAAACTGGCTGCACCGCCGACGGCCTTTTACAGCAGAGTTAGCAACTGTTGATTGCAATTTCCGCAAAAATGAGTAAAATTTTCGGGCTTTTAATATGACACCGGACTCCGTTCCTCGATGGGGTCCGGTTGTTTTATTCACACAAGAGGATGTTATGGTAACTATTCGTTTAGCACGTCACGGCGCTAAAAAGCGTCCGTTCTACCAGGTTGTTGTCGCTGACAGCCGTAATGCACGCAACGGTCGCTTCATCGAGCGCGTTGGTTTCTTCAACCCAATCGCTAGCGAAAAAGAAGAAGGCACTCGCCTGGATCTGGATCGCATCGCTCACTGGGTTGGCCAGGGCGCAACTATTTCTGATCGCGTTGCTGCGCTGATCAAAGAAGTAAACAAAGCAGCTTAATCTGTCACGGTGGTCATGATGAGCAAACAACTCACCGCGCAAGCACCTGTTGATCCCATCGTTTTGGGAAAAATGGGTTCGTCTTACGGTATTCGTGGGTGGCTCAGAGTGTTTTCTTCCACCGAAGACGCCGAAAGCATTTTTGACTATCAGCCCTGGTTTATCCAGAAGGCGGGTCAGTGGCAGCAAGTCCAGCTGGAAAGCTGGAAGCACCACAATCAGGACATGATCATCAAGCTGAAAGGCGTTGACGATCGTGATGCGGCGAACCTGCTGACGAATTGTGAAATTGTCGTGGATTCATCGCAGCTGCCTCAGCTTGAAGAGGGTGACTACTACTGGAAAGACCTGATGGGCTGCCAGGTAGTAACCACTGAAGGCTACGATCTCGGTAAAGTCGTCGATATGATGGAAACCGGATCTAATGATGTTCTCGTCATTAAGGCAAACCTGAAAGATGCGTTTGGTATCAAGGAACGTCTCGTACCGTTCCTCGATGGGCAGGTTATCAAGAAAGTCGATCTCACTACTCGTTCAATCGAAGTAGATTGGGATCCTGGTTTTTAAACCACCGGATAAACGGTAAAAGACGGCGCTATGTGGATTGGCATAATTAGCCTGTTTCCTGAAATGTTCCGCGCAATTACCGATTACGGGGTAACTGGCCGGGCAGTTAAAAATGGCCTGCTGAGCATCCAGAGCTGGAGTCCTCGCGACTTCACGCATGACCGGCACCGTACCGTGGACGATCGTCCTTACGGCGGCGGACCGGGGATGTTAATGATGGTGCAACCCTTGCGGGACGCCATTCATGCAGCAAAAGCCGCGGCGGGTGAAGGCGCAAAGGTGATTTATCTGTCACCACAGGGACGCAAGCTTGATCAAGCGGGCGTCAGCGAACTGGCAACGAATCAAAAATTGATTCTGGTGTGCGGTCGCTACGAAGGTATAGATGAGCGCGTGATCCAAACCGAAATTGACGAAGAATGGTCAATCGGCGATTACGTTCTCAGTGGTGGTGAGTTACCAGCAATGACGCTGATTGACTCCGTTTCCCGGTTTATTCCGGGAGTACTGGGACATGAAGCCTCAGCAACGGAAGATTCCTTTGCTGAAGGATTGCTGGATTGCCCGCACTATACGCGGCCTGAGGTGTTAGAAGGGATGGAAGTTCCGCCAGTGTTACTGTCGGGCAACCATGCCGAGATACGTCGCTGGCGTTTGAAACAGTCGCTGGGCCGTACCTGGCTTAGAAGACCTGAACTTCTGGAAAACCTGGCTCTGACTGAAGAGCAAGCAAGGTTGCTGGCGGAGTTCAAAACGGAACACGCACAACAGCAACATAAACATGATGGGATGGCGTAAGCCCCCGAGATATCAGTTTACCCAGGATAAGAGATTAAATTATGAGCAACATTATTAAGCAACTTGAACAAGAGCAGATGAAGCAGGACGTACCTTCCTTCCGTCCGGGTGATACCGTGGAAGTGAAAGTATGGGTTGTTGAAGGTTCCAAAAAACGTCTGCAGGCATTCGAGGGCGTGGTTATCGCTATTCGTAACCGCGGTCTGCACTCTGCATTCACTGTTCGTAAAATTTCCAACGGCGAAGGCGTTGAGCGTGTCTTCCAGACTCACTCTCCGGTAGTTGACAGCATTTCTGTCAAACGTCGTGGTGCTGTTCGTAAAGCTAAACTGTACTACCTGCGTGAGCGTACTGGTAAGGCTGCTCGTATCAAAGAGCGTCTTAACTAAGGTTTCGCTTAAGCGACATCCTGTTAAGAAGGGCTGGCCAATTGGCTGGCCCTTTTTTTATCTGTTTGCTCGTGTTTTAAGGGGTAGTAATCACCACTGCGACGCGGCGGTTCTCGGCGCGGCCCTGGGCGGTCTTGTTACTGGCTATGGGATATTTTTTTCCTAAACCCTGTGTGGTGAGATTGCTGCGCGGAATTTGTCCACCTATAGCCCATGCATCGGCCACAACATTCGCCCGTTTCAATGATAAGGCTTCGTTGTAACTGTCTTCACCATAGTTGTCGGTGTGTCCATCCATACGGGCATGCGTTAGCCCTGTCGAGGCCAATTTGGCTGCCATGGTTTGGATCTGTTGCTGGCTTTCCGGGAGCAATTTGTAGTCATTTTTTGCGAACAGAATGGCATCTGATAAGCCCAGCGACCAGTCGCCGGCGGATTCAGTAAATCCATAAGATTGCATAGCGGCGACTTGCTCAGGAGTAAACTTTCCCTGAGGGGACTGGCAGCCAGTCAGTATTAGTGAGGTGAAAATCAGGGGTGCTACCAGGTGCTTTATCATATCGATATATCCTTGTTATCTCACCAGCTTTTCGGCACGCTGGTGTTTGGCCTGATACATATTGTAATCGGCCAGCTCTTGTAATTTTTCCGCAGAAGCGTGCGCAATGGTCATTGCGTAACCAATGCTTAATGTCATTGTGGTCTGATGGCCATTATGAAGATCAAACGGGCGATTAAAGATTTGTGTCAGTGCTGAGCATATCTGCTGCACTTCAGATTCCGACTGTACATCATAGAGCACCATCGCGAATTCATCGCCGCCCAGGCGGTATGCTTTATGTCGCAGCCCGCCAAATTCAGCTAACCGTTTTGCGATTTCAATCAAGACTCTATCGCCCGTCGCATGACCCCAGGTATCATTGATATATTTGAAATTATCGCCATCAAGAAATAGTAACGCCGACGTTTTTCGGGCGTCGGAACTGCTCATCAACGTGTTGATGCCGCTACGAAACGCTGCGCGGTTAGCCAGCCCGGTTAATGGGTCATGTAGCGCGGTACGTAGAAGCTGCGCATTTTTGGCCTGTAAACGAAGCTGCCACTCTTCCATTTCATCCAGCAGACTGTTGAAGTCGAGTGCGAAGCGGTGAAATTCTGCAATGCGTTCTTCCGAAACTCGTCGGGAAAAATTGCGGTTGGAACGTACGTCATGCACGACATCGGTGATATTTTTCAATGCTTCCACCAGGCCATTGTGCAAATGGCGGGTGAGGGTAATTGCGATGCCTGATGCCAGCAGAATACAACCGGTCAGGACAGCGAGCGAAAACCAGATAAAATGGCTGATTGAACTGTCGCGAGCGGTTAAGCGTACTTCGCCAATGGTTTCGCCATTGTGACGAATCGGCTGAATGATGGGGGCAGGGAAGAGCCAGTGGCTTATGAAATTGCTGAAAGTATCGCCTGGATCCTTACGGGTGTAATGCCAGGATGCCAGAATATTTTGCTGCTTATCACGTACTTCTGCAGTTGAAAATTGCCCTTGCTGGCCCAGCGCTGCCAGTGTTTCAGTTGCTGCAGGGCCATCGGCAAAAACGACAGCTGCTTCCAGACTGTAAGTCATTGTTGCTGCTGTCAGTGCCAGGTTTTTTTGCGCGTACTGTTTCAGGGTCAGCACCGAGGTCACGGAAAGCAGCAACCAGATCAGCATCATAGTGATAAATATGCTGGTCATACTGATGTTGCGTAATGCTCTTTTAAACGTGGGGCGCTTATTAAGAGAATTATCGTTATCCATCATTTTTCTTCCGTGCGAGCATCAAGACATCCGGGTTGACCTTTACACCGCTACGCGATAAGGCATCCAGGTTTACGGCAAATCTGACGTCATTATTGTGGATGATCAGACAAAAGGCGCTACCAATAATGCACTCGGTATTTTGTTCGGCAATTAATAATAACGCCTTTGACGGATATTGTTCGGTTAATTCCATCTGGAATGTCGGTGACTCGTTGCCAAAATAAAAACCATTGCAGCCTGAAATCATCGCCTCTTGTTGAGTGTGAATGATGACAGGCAGATAAGGCAAAGATGTCGCGGCATTCTCTTGTAGGGCGGTACTAAAACGTGAAGATGAAAAGATACATAACTTTGGTGGCCCTGATAGCGCAGGCCAGCGGGTGTAACTGACAATACCGGAAACCATCATACGCACGTTTTTCGCAACGTCAGAAGGCTCCTGAGCGAGTATTGGTGCTCCCGTCAGCAGGAGAATCAGAAGTAAGAACAGTCGGTGAGAAAAACGCATTCAGGGATCCCCACCATCTTCGCTCGAAATGCATCGATATTTTTTCAGAATGCTCATTAAAATATCATTTTTTCATGCGATCGTCATCAATGTGAGAAATAAAACACAATGAGTAAAATCTTATGTTTAATTTATTTGTGGGGTTTTAATTAATTTAATCGTATTGTGCTGGCATTTTCATCAGCCCCTTTTTGCCATACTTCATGCAGTTGGCTGGCATTTTCAACATTGTTGCAGCTGGCAGGAAAGCTTTTACCGGAAAGTCCTCGGGCATAAGTAAAATCGGTCTGGCAAGTTTTCTTTTGTCCTTCGGCATATCCTTTAAGGTATAGACCGCGATCCGCCTGTGAATCGCTAAATGCATCGTCATCTTTTATGGCGCTGCCCGATATCGCATCTTCCATACCGACATCATACCAGTCGGTGCTGGTCAAGGTTGGCGCGTGAGTATAAGGATCAATCTGACATCCGCTAACCAGTAAAGCCAACAAGGGGGCGATAAACTTTTTCATCATTTCTTTCTCCTTTTTCAAAGCATAGCGGATTGTTTTTAAAGGAGGTGTAAATTTATTTGTACGAAATAAGCATCAAAAGCGCGAGTAAATTGTTTCTGTAAAGAAAAATGTACGAAATATGGATTGAAAACTTTACTTTATGTGTTATCGTTACGTCATCCTCGCTGAGGATCAACTATCGCAAACGAGCATAAACAGGATCGCCATCATGCAAAAAGACGCGCTGAATAACGTACATATTACCGACGAACAGGTTTTAATGACTCCGGAACAACTGAAGGCCGCTTTTCCATTAAGCCTGCAACAAGAAGCCCAGATTGCTGACTCGCGTAAAACCATTTCAGATATTATCGCCGGGCGCGATCCTCGTCTGCTGGTAGTATGTGGTCCTTGTTCCATTCATGATCCGGAAACTGCTCTGGAATATGCTCGTCGATTTAAAGCCCTTGCCGCAGAGGTCAGCGATAGCCTCTATCTGGTAATGCGCGTCTATTTTGAAAAACCCCGTACCACTGTCGGTTGGAAAGGGTTGATTAACGATCCCCATATGGATGGCTCTTTTGATGTAGAAGCCGGGCTGCAGATCGCGCGTAAATTGCTGCTTGAGCTGGTGAATATGGGACTGCCACTGGCGACGGAAGCGTTAGATCCAAATAGCCCGCAATACCTGGGCGATCTGTTTAGCTGGTCAGCAATTGGTGCTCGTACAACGGAATCGCAAACTCACCGTGAAATGGCCTCCGGGCTTTCCATGCCGGTTGGTTTTAAAAACGGCACCGACGGCAGCCTTGCAACGGCAATTAACGCTATGCGTGCCGCCGCCCAGCCGCACCGTTTTGTTGGCATTAACCAGGCAGGGCAGGTTGCGTTGCTACAAACTCAGGGGAATCCGGACGGGCATGTGATCCTGCGCGGTGGTAAAGCGCCGAACTATAGCCCTGCGGATGTTGCGCAATGTGAAAAAGAGATGGAACAGGCGGGACTGCGCCCGTCTCTGATGGTAGATTGCAGCCACGGTAATTCCAATAAAGATTATCGCCGTCAGCCTGCGGTGGCAGAGTCCGTGGTTGCTCAGATCAAAGATGGTAATCGCTCCATTATTGGTCTGATGATTGAAAGTAATATCCACGAAGGTAATCAGTCTTCCGAACAGCCGCGCAGTGAAATGAAATACGGTGTATCCGTAACCGATGCCTGCATTAGTTGGGAAATGACCGATGCCTTGCTGCGTGAAATTCATCAGGATCTGAACGGGCAGCTGACGGCTCGCGTGGCTTAAGAGGTTTATTATGGTTGCTGAATTGACCGCATTACGCGATCAAATTGATGAAGTCGATAAAGCGCTGCTGAATTTATTAGCGAAGCGTCTGGAACTGGTTGCTGAAGTGGGCGAGGTGAAAAGCCGCTTTGGACTGCCTATTTATGTTCCGGAGCGCGAGGCATCTATGCTGGCCTCGCGTCGTGCAGAGGCGGAAGCTCTGGGTGTACCGCCAGATCTGATTGAGGATGTTTTGCGTCGGGTGATGCGTGAATCTTACTCCAGTGAAAACGACAAAGGATTTAAAACGCTTTGTCCGTCACTGCGCCCGGTGGTTATCGTCGGTGGTGGCGGTCAGATGGGACGTCTGTTCGAGAAGATGCTGACACTCTCGGGTTATCAGGTGCGGATTCTGGAGCAACATGACTGGGATCGAGCGGCTGATATTGTTGCCGATGCCGGAATGGTGATTGTTAGTGTGCCCATCCACGTTACTGAACAAGTTATTGGCAAATTACCGCCTTTACCGAAAGATTGTATTCTGGTCGATCTGGCATCGGTGAAAAATGGACCATTACAGGCCATGCTGGCGGCGCATGATGGTCCGGTGCTGGGGTTACACCCGATGTTCGGCCCGGACAGCGGTAGCCTGGCAAAGCAAGTTGTGGTCTGGTGTGATGGACGTAAGCCGGAAGCATACCAATGGTTTCTGGAGCAAATTCAGGTCTGGGGCGCTCGGCTGCATCGTATTAGCGCCGTCGAGCACGATCAGAATATGGCGTTTATTCAGGCTCTGCGCCACTTTGCTACTTTTGCTTATGGGCTGCACCTGGCAGAAGAAAATGTTCAGCTTGAGCAACTTCTGGCACTTTCTTCGCCGATTTACCGCCTTGAGCTGGCGATGGTTGGGCGACTGTTTGCCCAGGATCCGCAACTGTATGCCGACATTATTATGTCGTCAGAGCGTAATCTGGCGTTAATCAAACGTTACTATAAGCGTTTCGGTGAGGCGATTGAGTTGCTGGAGCAGGGCGATAAGCAGGCGTTTATTGACAGTTTCCGCAAGGTGGAGCACTGGTTCGGCGATTACGCACAGCGTTTTCAGAGTGAAAGCCGCGTGTTATTGCGTCAGGCGAATGACAGTCGCCAGTAATAATCCAGTGCCGGGTGATTCACATCATCCGGCACCTTTTCATTCAGGTTGGATCAACAGGCACTACATTCTCGCTTGGGTAACAGCCCAATACCTTCATCGAACGGGTGATTTCCCCTAACTCTTTTAACGCCTTTTGCATTTCTGTGGATTCCAGATTGGCCTGAATATCCAGATAAAACATCTCTTCCCACGGATTACCGTGAATCGGGCGTGATTCCAGACGGGTCATAATCAGATTGTGGTTGCGCAGTACCAGCAACGCTTCAACCAGCGCACCAGCTTGTTGGCCGGTCGCCATTAACAACGTCGTTTTCGCCGGAACCTGGTCAGAAACGTTAATGGCTTTACGTGCCAACACCACAAATCGGGTGAAGTTTTGTCGCTGATTCGCTTCAATACGCTCCAGTACCTGCAAACCGTACAAAGTGCCGCCAGCTTCGCTTCCCAACGCAGCAATATGCGGTGATTTTGCCTGTGCAACCTTTTCCATTGCCGCAGACGTACTTTCGGTATATTCAATTTTCCAGTGCGGATAACGATTAAGGAATTTGCTGCATTGCTGGAATGGCTGCGGATGGCTGTAGACCGTATTAATGGTGGATAAATCAGTAGTGCCGGAGACCAACAAACAATGATCGATAGTTAACGTCATCTCGCCAACAATCGACAAACTGGTATGTTGCAGCAGATCGTAAACGTCGTTTATGGCACCGGAGCTGGTATTTTCAATCGGTACGACGGCATAGTCGGCCTGGCCGGTTTCCACCTGATTAAAAATATCGGCAAATTTGGCGCAGCCACTTTCAATGAATTGCTCAAAGTGACGGGCAGCATACTGGCGCGCCGCAAGATGGGAATAAGAACCTTTGGGGCCGAGAAAAGCAATGCGGGCAGAGTGTGGATTAATTTTATTGAGATGTTGCTGGAGCAGTGCCTGCTGAGTTAATACGGAATCTTCAATGATGAGCTGGAACAGGCGAGTAATGTAATGGGCGTCCAGATGGTGCGCTTTACCGAGCGTAATTAATCTTTCCAGCAAATCGCGTTCACGATCAATATCACGTACCGGGCGATGCGAGAGCAGTTTGGCTTTTCCCACCTCGACGGCCAGTTCGCGCCGCTCTGCCAGTAATGCTAATAATTTTTCATCCAGCGCGCTGATTTTCTCGCGCAGCGCCAGTAACGGATTTTCCGATGTCATAGTGTTGCCTTTTTTGTTATCAATAAAAAAGGCCCCCCGGTTTGGGAGGCCTTATTGTTCGTCTTCGCATTCTGTTTCACACGACGAAACGCCTCCCATTCAGGGGAAGGTAAAAAAGAATGCGAAGAAAAACGGTGTGTGTTTCATGTTTGTTTCCTTAAGTGACTTCAGTACAGTACCCGTACTGTTTTCACGCTGTCAACAAAAAACGCGCCCGAAGGCGCGTTGGCGATACACTCAATATAAAGGACTACTCTTCTTCAACTTCTTCGACGAAGTTGGCGTCTTTCACCGATGTTGCGGCACGACGTGCTTCGCCTTTGTGCTGCAGTTTATTGAGCTGCCGTTCCAGCTTGTTGATCAATTCGTTAATTGCGGTGTACATATCTTCATGTTTACCACTGGCAACCAGAACGCCGTTAGGTGTATTGATTGTGGCGTCAGCAACAAACCCTTGTGGCTCTTTGGACAGAATGATATGTGGATTAATCAGATGTGTTTGCCATTTTTCCAGTTTGGCGAGACGGTCTGCGACATGTTGGCGGATGGCCGGAGTAATTTCCATTTGTTTGCTGGTAATGTTCATTGTCATAAATTTTACCTCTTGTCTTCCCGTCTTGGTGAATTCAGCATACCGTTCCTGATGTCAAAATGTGTGATGGAAATCTCATAATTTTGTCACTTTTTGTCAACGAATCTTTTTTGTGAGAAATCGCAGGAAGAGGTGTTTTTTTACTTGAGGAATATCTCAAAGCGAGCCATATTTGATGAGATCGATAGTGACTAAATCGCTTCAGTTTCACAACTAACAGAATAAAAAAACGGCAGCTCAAGGGCTGCCGTTTTGTGTTTCAGGTTTCTGTTATGTATTGCTGCTGTTTGCGGCGATGATTTTCGCTACTTTTTCAGCTTGCGCATTCATCTGCATCTGACGGTATGCATTTTCCATCAGCGGCAGCGCATCACGCGTAGCCTGGGTATCCGGGTAGTCGCGCAACATGCCTTCTACGCGGTTAACGACGGCAACCCATGCGCCACGTTCTGTATAGTACTCGGCAACGGAGTATTCATATTTCGCTAGACGATCTTTCAGGAATACCAGACGTTTGGTGGCATCGGTGGTGTACTGACTGTTCGGATAGCCGCGCACCAGTTTGGAAAAGTCACTAAACGCAGCTCGTGCATGTTGAGGATCGCGATCGCTACGGTCAACGCCAAAGAACCCTTGCAGCGCACTGTCATCCAGCGCCATATTGGTCAGGCCACGCATGTACATGACATAATCGATATTCGGATGGGTCGGGTTAAGGCGAATAAAACGATCGATGGCAGCCTGTGCTAACGGCAAATCGGCGTTTTTATAGTAGGCGTAGATGAGATCCAGCTGCACCTGCTGCGAATACGGACCAAACGGATAGCGATTATCTAACGCTTCCAGTTGCGTTATTGCCTGTCTCCAGTTACCGTCCTGCAGCTTTTGTTGTGCAGTCGCGTAAATTTCATTTGGCGGATTATCAGGTACTTCTTCCTTTGACCCCGAGCAACCCGCCAAAAACAGGCTTAGTGTGGCGGCTGCCACCAGATATTTCATGCGCGTCATGACGTTTTGACTTTCCTCAAAATGTAATACGGGAGATTCTCTGTTCCTGCTCCCGGTTAAGACCAGCTACAATAGCACACTATATTAAACGGCAAAGCCGTAAAACCCCAACGATAAACGAAGAAGCAGTATATATGGCACAACGAGTACAGCTCACTGCAACGGTGTCCGAAAACCAACTCGGTCAACGCTTAGATCAGGCTTTGGCCGAAATGTTCCCGGATTATTCACGTTCGCGAATAAAAGAATGGATCCTCGACCAGCGCGTGCTGGTTAACGGCAAAGTTTGTGATAAGCCGAAAGAAAAAGTATTGGGTGGCGAGCAGGTTGCCATCAACGCAGAGATTGAAGAAGAAGCGCGTTTTGAACCGCAGGATATCCCGCTGGATATCGTCTATGAAGATGAAGACATCATCGTCATTAATAAACCGCGCGACCTGGTGGTTCATCCTGGCGCGGGTAACCCGGATGGCACGGTACTGAATGCGTTGCTTCATTACTATCCGCCCATTGCCGATGTACCGCGTGCGGGCATCGTCCATCGTCTGGATAAAGACACCACTGGCCTGATGGTTGTGGCAAAAACCGTTCCGGCTCAGACGCGTTTAGTCGAATCTTTGCAACGGCGTGAAATTACTCGTGAGTATGAAGCTGTCGCAATTGGTCATATGACCGCTGGCGGTACGGTGGATGAGCCAATCAGTCGCCACCCGACCAAACGTACTCACATGGCGGTGCATCCGATGGGCAAACCAGCGGTGACTCACTATCGCATCATGGAACACTTCCGTGTGCACACGCGTCTGCGGTTGCGTCTGGAAACTGGACGTACGCACCAGATCCGCGTGCATATGGCCCATATCACTCATCCGCTGGTGGGCGATCCGGTTTATGGTGGCCGTCCGCGTCCTCCAAAAGGTGCTTCGGAAGCGTTTATCTCCACGCTGCGTAAGTTTGACCGCCAGGCGCTTCATGCAACCATGCTGCGTCTTTATCACCCGATCTCCGGCATCGAAATGGAATGGCATGCGCCTATTCCACAAGATATGGTGGAGCTGATTGATGTGATGCGCGCCGATTTCGAAGAGCATAAGGATGAAGTGGACTGGTTATGAGTAAGCTAATTGTCCCGCAGTGGCCGCTGCCAAAAGGTGTTGCGGCTTGTAGCTCTACTCGTATCGGCGGCGTGAGCTTGCCCCCGTATGACTCGCTCAACCTCGGTGCTCATTGTGGCGATAACCCGGTTCACGTTGAGGAGAATCGCAAGCGACTTTTTGCTGCGGGCAATTTGCCTTCTAAACCGGTCTGGCTTGAGCAGGTACACGGCAAAGATGTGCTTAAGCTTACTGGCGAACCTTATGTCTCAAAACGAGCAGATGCCTCTTATAGCAATACGCCGGGCACGGTTTGCGCAGTGATGACTGCCGACTGCCTCCCCGTGCTGTTTTGCAATCGAGCGGGAACGGAAGTCGCCGCCGCTCATGCTGGCTGGCGTGGACTGTGCTCAGGTGTGCTGGAAGAGACGGTTTCCTGTTTTGCTGATAATCCGGAAAATATTCTCGCCTGGTTAGGGCCGGCAATTGGTCCACGCGCGTTTGAAGTGGGGGCGGAGGTTCGCGAGGCGTTTATGGCAGTAGACGCCAAAGCGAGTACAGCTTTCATTCAGCATGGTGATAAGTATCTGGCGGATATTTATCAGCTTGCCCGGCAGCGTCTGGCGAGCGTTGGTGTTGAACAAATTTTCGGCGGCGACCGTTGTACATATACGGAAAATGAGACTTTCTTCTCTTATCGTCGCGACAAGACCACCGGTCGTATGGCAAGTTTCATTTGGCTGATATAACCTAAAGAATCAAGACGATCCGGTACGCGTGATTTTCTTTTCACATTAATCTGGTCAATAACCTTGAATAATTGAGGGATGACCTCATTTAATCTCCAGTAGCAACTTTGATCCGTTATGGGAGGAGTTATGCGTCTGGATCGTCTTACTAATAAATTCCAGCTTGCTCTTGCCGATGCCCAATCACTTGCACTCGGGCACGACAACCAATTCATCGAACCACTTCATTTAATGAGCGCCCTGCTGAATCAGGAAGGGGGGTCGGTTAGTCCTTTATTAACATCCGCTGGCATTAATGCTGGCCAGTTGCGCACAGATATCAATCAGGCATTAAATCGTTTACCACAGGTTGAAGGTACTGGTGGTGATGTCCAGCCATCACAGGATCTGGTGCGCGTTCTTAATCTTTGCGACAAGCTGGCGCAAAAACGTGGTGATAACTTTATCTCGTCAGAACTGTTCGTTCTGGCGGCACTTGAGTCTCGCGGCACGCTGGCCGACATCCTGAAAGCAGCAGGGGCGACCACCGCCAACATTACTCAAGCGATTGAACAAATGCGTGGAGGTGAAAGCGTGAACGATCAAGGTGCTGAAGACCAACGTCAGGCTTTGAAAAAATATACCATCGACCTTACCGAACGAGCCGAACAGGGCAAACTCGATCCGGTGATTGGTCGTGATGAAGAAATTCGCCGTACCATTCAGGTGCTGCAACGTCGTACTAAAAATAACCCGGTACTGATTGGTGAACCAGGCGTCGGTAAAACTGCCATCGTTGAAGGTCTGGCGCAGCGTATCATCAACGGCGAAGTGCCGGAAGGGTTGAAAGGCCGCCGCGTACTGGCGCTGGATATGGGCGCGCTGGTGGCTGGGGCGAAATATCGCGGTGAGTTTGAAGAACGTTTAAAAGGCGTACTTAACGATCTTGCTAAACAGGAAGGCAACGTCATCCTGTTTATCGACGAATTACATACCATGGTCGGCGCGGGTAAAGCCGATGGCGCAATGGACGCCGGAAACATGCTGAAACCGGCGCTGGCGCGTGGTGAATTGCACTGCGTAGGTGCCACGACGCTTGATGAATATCGCCAGTACATCGAAAAAGATGCTGCGCTGGAACGTCGTTTCCAGAAAGTGTTTGTTGCCGAGCCTTCTGTTGAAGATACCATTGCGATTCTGCGTGGCCTGAAAGAACGTTACGAGCTGCACCACCATGTGCAAATTACTGACCCGGCAATTGTTGCAGCGGCGACGTTGTCTCATCGCTACATTGCTGACCGTCAGCTGCCAGATAAAGCCATCGACCTGATCGATGAGGCAGCATCCAGCATTCGTATGCAGATTGACTCAAAACCAGAAGAACTCGACCGACTCGATCGCCGTATCATCCAGCTCAAACTGGAACAACAGGCGTTAATGAAAGAGTCTGATGAAGCCAGTAAAAAACGCCTGGATATGCTCAACGAAGAACTGAGCGACAAAGAACGTCAGTACTCCGAGTTAGAAGAAGAGTGGAAAGCAGAGAAAGCATCGCTTTCTGGTACGCAGACCATTAAAGCGGAACTGGAACAGGCGAAAATCGCTATTGAACAGGCTCGCCGTGTGGGTGACCTGGCGCGGATGTCTGAACTGCAATACGGTAAAATCCCGGAACTGGAAAAGCAACTGGAAGCCGCAACGCAGCTCGAAGGCAAAACTATGCGTCTGTTGCGTAATAAAGTGACCGACGCCGAAATTGCTGAAGTGCTGGCGCGTTGGACGGGGATTCCGGTTTCTCGCATGATGGAAAGCGAGCGCGAAAAACTGCTGCGTATGGAGCAAGAGCTGCACCATCGCGTTATTGGTCAGAACGAAGCGGTTGATGCGGTATCTAACGCTATTCGTCGTAGCCGTGCGGGGCTGGCGGATCCAAATCGCCCGATTGGTTCATTCCTGTTCCTCGGCCCAACCGGTGTGGGGAAAACTGAGCTTTGTAAGGCGCTAGCGAACTTTATGTTTGATAGCGACGAGGCGATGGTCCGTATCGATATGTCCGAGTTTATGGAGAAACACTCGGTGTCTCGTCTGGTTGGTGCGCCTCCGGGATATGTCGGTTATGAAGAAGGTGGCTACCTGACCGAAGCGGTGCGTCGTCGTCCGTATTCCGTCATTCTGCTGGATGAAGTGGAAAAAGCGCATCCGGATGTCTTCAACATTCTGTTGCAGGTACTGGATGATGGGCGTCTGACTGACGGGCAGGGGAGAACGGTCGACTTCCGTAATACGGTTGTCATTATGACCTCTAACCTCGGTTCCGATTTGATTCAGGAACGCTTCGGTGAACTGGATTATGCGCACATGAAAGAGCTGGTGCTCGGTGTGGTTAGCCATAACTTCCGTCCGGAATTCATTAACCGTATCGATGAAGTGGTGGTCTTCCATCCGCTGGGTGAACAGCACATTGCGTCGATTGCGCAGATTCAGTTGAAACGTCTGTATAAACGTCTGGAAGAACGTGGTTATGAAATCCACATTTCTGACGAGGCGCTGAAACTGCTGAGCGAGAACGGTTACGATCCGGTCTATGGCGCACGTCCTCTGAAACGTGCAATTCAGCAGCAGATTGAAAACCCGCTGGCACAGCAAATACTGTCTGGTGAATTGGTTCCGGGTAAAGTGATTCGCCTGGAAGTTAATGAAGACCGGATTGTCGCCGTCCAGTAAATGATAAAACGAGCCCTTCGGGGCTCGTTTTTGTCTATAAGTTAGACGGAAAAGACTATATTTAAGATGTTTTGCCTGAAAAATGAGCGAACGATAAAGTTTTTATATTTTTCGCTTGTCAGGCCGGAATAACTCCCTATAATGCGCCACCACTGACACGGAACAACGGCAAACACGCCGCCGGGTCAGCGGGGTTCTCCTGAGAATCTCAACAGAGAAAAGCAAAAAAATGCTTGACTCTGTAGCGGGAAAGCGTATTATGCACACCCCGCGCCGCTGAGAAAAAGCGAAGCGGCACTGCTCTTTAACAATTTATCAGACAATCTGTGTGGGCACTCGAAGATACGGATTCTTAACGTCGCAAGACGATAAATGAATACCAAGTCTCAAGAGTGAACACGTAATTCATTACGAAGTTTAATTCTTTGAGCATCAAACTTTTAAATTGAAGAGTTTGATCATGGCTCAGATTGAACGCTGGCGGCAGGCCTAACACATGCAAGTCGAACGGTAACAGGAAGCAGCTTGCTGCTTTGCTGACGAGTGGCGGACGGGTGAGTAATGTCTGGGAAACTGCCTGATGGAGGGGGATAACTACTGGAAACGGTAGCTAATACCGCATAACGTCGCAAGACCAAAGAGG